>NZ_WMJY01000027.1 GCF_009711055.1 Myroides pelagicus | reverse complement strand
CACTTAGAATCGATGTATTCTTACTTTTCAGTTGAATCTAAGTAGAAAAAAATTAAACCTTTCGAAAAGTATATAAGGTAGAATGTCTTTTATTCAAAAAAGTTATTATATGTAGATTAGTTAGAGAAATATCAATATATCTACCATTATTACATTTAATGAATATACATAAAAAAATAAGCAGTAGGAATATTAATATATACTACTGCTTATTTTTTTTATTTGTAAAGCTATTGATAGCTGAGTTTAATTATATATTAAACGCTTTTTTAATATCATTTACTCTGTCAAGTTTTTCCCAAGTAAATAATTCAACTTCTAATTCTTTAGTTTCACCACCTGGTCTAGTAAATGTTTTTGTTACTACTTGAGGTTTACGTCCCATATGTCCGTAAGCAGCTGTTTCACTGTAAATAGGGTTTCTCAATTTAAGATTAGTTTCAATATAGTAAGGTCTTAGATCAAATAGATTGTTTACTTTCTCAGCAATTTCCCCATCTGTTAAGTTAACATTATTGGTACCATAGGTATTTACATAGATACCTGTAGGTTTGGCTACACCAATTGCGTAAGATACTTGTACCAAAGCCTCATCCGCAACACCAGCTGCAACTAAGTTTTTGGCAATGTGTCTAGTAGCATAAGCTGCACTACGGTCAACTTTACTTGGGTCTTTTCCAGAGAATGCCCCTCCACCGTGAGCGCCTTTACCTCCATAAGTATCTACAATGATCTTTCTACCTGTAAGTCCTGTATCACCGTGAGGTCCTCCAATTACGAATACACCTGTAGGATTGATTAAATATTCAATTTCTTCATTGTTTTCGAATAGATACTTGTACTGTGGGTATTTATTTAATACGCGAGTGATCAGAATCTCTTTGATATCTTTGGTGATTTGCGTTTGCATAGCCTTTTCAGCGATGTCTTTAGCCTCAACTGTATTATCAGTTGGTTTGATAAAGTCGTCGTGTTGCGTTGAAAGAACAATGGTTACAATACGAATAGGCGTATTGTTGTCATCATATTCAAGTGTAACTTGGCTTTTAGCATCTGGTCTAAGATAAGTTACTTCATTGTTTTCTCTTCTTAATACTGATAGTTCTTGTAACAACTTATGAGATAAGTCTAAAGCTAATGGCATGTAATCTTCAGTCTCTTTAGTTGCATAACCAAACATCATTCCTTGATCGCCAGCACCTTGTTCTTCAGGGCTTTTTCTATCCACTCCTTGGTTAATCTCAGAAGACTGTTCATGAATAGCAGATAGAATACCACATGAGTTTGCTTCAAACATATATTCACTTTTAGTATAACCAATGCGTTTGATTACATCACGAGCAATTTGTTGTACGTCTAAGTATGTTTGAGATTTTACTTCACCAGCAAGAACTACTTGACCTGTAGTAACTAAGGTTTCACAAGCTACTTTTGAGTCTTTGTCAAAAGCTAAAAAGTTGTCAATTAATGCATCAGAGATTTGATCTGCAATTTTATCTGGATGTCCTTCACTTACAGACTCAGATGTAAAGTAATAAGCCATAATAATTATTTTTTTAGAATTAAAAATAGAGGAAATGGCTAAAGGGAATATATACAAGTATTTCTGCTTTAGCATTTTTTACCGAGGTTGCAATCAGTACAAATTTTTCCTCCTATGATTTACGTGGCAAATGTATTAACTATTTTAGAATCAATATAATCTTTTTTAAATTTTATATTAATGTTAACTATTGTTTCTTTTTATTATGATTTAGTTTAAAAGGTAGAATTATTAAGCTGAAAGTTATTTTAGGAGTTGTTTGATTTAGGCGAAATAACTTAATAAATGAGAATATGATAAAATTTTGAAAGTAAATTTTAATTAATAAACCTTAAGTGTGTTTTTTATTTACATTTGTCACGAAATTCATAACAATTAAAAAATAATGAGATTACACAACATCGAAGATCAACGATCTCTAACTCCTGAGTTAGCTTTGTCGTTTTTAAAAGAGGGTAATAAGCGCTTTGTAGCTAATTTAAAAGCGCATAGTGACTTGTTAGAACAAGTGAATCATACGCAAACTAATCAATTTCCATTTGCAATTATTTTGAGCTGTATTGATAGTAGAACTTCAGCCGAATTGATTTTCGATCAAGGATTAGGCGATATTTTTAGTACACGAATTGCAGGCAATGTATTGAATGACGATATTATAGGATCGATGGAGTTTGCTTGTAAATTAGCAGGGTCTAAGCTTGTTGTTGTATTAGGGCATTCTCATTGCGGCGCTATCACAGGTGCTTGTAAAGGAACTGAATTAGGACATTTAACTGATCTATTGGCTAAAGTAAAACCTTCTGTGGATCATATAAAAGCTACTAATCAAGGAATTGACATTGTATCGAAAGAGGCAGTAGATAAAGTAGCTTTTCACAATGTAGAATATACTATGGATCATATTTTGAATAAAAGCTCAGTACTTAAAGAGATGTATGAGGCTGGAGAAATAGGTGTTGTAGGAGCTTTTTACAAAGTAGAGACTGGAGAAGTTGACTTTATAAAAGAGATGTTTATACAAAAATAGTTATTTTGAAACATAACGATTTTTACAAAAAGATCCTTGAAAACAATAAAGCTTGGGTTGAAGAAAAGCTTTCTATTAATCCAAACTATTTCAAGCGTTTATCAGAGCGTCAGACGCCTCCAGTATTATGGATTGGTTGTTCTGATAGTCGTGTACCAGCAAATGAAATTATTGGTGCAGAGCCAGGTGATGTATTTGTTCATCGAAATATAGCTAATATGGTTATTCATTCAGATATGAATATGCTTAGTGTATTAGACTATGCAGTTAATATATTAAAAGTAAAGAACATAATCGTTTGTGGGCATTATGGCTGTGGTGGTGTTTTAGCCGCTATGAAGAATGAATCTTATGGACTAATAGATAATTGGATACGCCATATTAAAACAGTATATCGCTTGCACAATTTAGAGCTAGACAATATTGAAGATGAAACTGTACGTTTTAATCGCTTTGTTGAGTTAAATGTTCACGAACAAGTTTATGACTTAGCAAAAACTTCAATTGTACAAGAAGCTTGGGCTCGTAATCAAGAATTGAGTATTCATGGTTGGGTATATGGTTTAAATTCTGGTTATGTTACGGATTTAGAAGTTAACGTCACGAGTAATCAAGATTTAGATGCAGTTTATCAATTGCGTTTCAAAAAAATCTAATGCTTATCATCTGCTTTATTCTCATTAAAAGAGGAAGGTAATAAGGAAGGAATAAACTTTAGAATCACAGGTAATAAAACAGTGCCTCCAGGCATTAAGAATATAGCAAGAGAAGGGATGGTTTTGAGTGCGTCAATTGTTTGATTCTTAACCATCTTTTTTTCTTCATCGTTTAAGTCTCGGTATGTAGATTCAGCTAGCAACTTCATTAACTGCGTATTTTTCTGAAGTTCTTTGATGAGTCTTGTTTTGTTTCTAGTCAATAAAAACTCTATATAGCTTGTAGAGTTGGTTACAATATTATTTAATAGATTGGTGGACTTATAAAAAGAGTAATCCAGGTTTTGTGCCTCAAGCAGTTTCTTAAAGGTATTAATGCTTTCGTTTACATTTTCTTTCTCTTCTTTTAGTATACTAAAAGCTTCGTTGATTGCTTTAGGTATGACAAGTGTTTTGATTTCATTATCCCATGAATTACAGATAATGAAATCAATAATAAAGTTTAACCTTAAATTACTATCGTGATATAGTATTGGATCATTAAGGTCTTCATCTGAAGTTAGTTTCTTTAGAAAAAGAATTAAATGAATATCTTGTTCACTGTTTGGTCTTTTTTCTTCTTTAAACTTGATTAATATCTCAATGGCTTTTTCAATTAGGTAAGTAGTGTATACTTTAGGTTCTATATTGTTGGTTAAATAAGCTTCATAGGCAAGAACGTCTATGTATAGCAAAAGCATGTTGAGTATCGTGTTATTATTTTTAGATTGAGAGAAGAAGTGCTCTTTCCATCTCAAAGAGAGTATTTTTTCTAAGCGAGAATATGGGTTTTTCTCATCGAAAAAAGTGCTAAATAATGTATTTTTTTTCGGTATAATTAATTCATAGTAAGCAATTATTGACTCCACAAACTCATTTTGTTCAGAGTTTACACAAAGCTTATTGTGTACATTTTCTAAAAGTTGTAGGAAGCAGAACTTAGCAAGTTCTTCTTGAGTAAGTTTAAAAGTCTGAAAGATATTAGGGAGGTTAGCGATATTAATAATACCATAACTAAGACCTATTTTTCGTATTTGTAATTCAATAGGAATACTTTTATCTAAATCAAAGATTTGATAAGCCTGTTTGTTTGAAAAATATTTAACAATCCAACCGTTGATAGAAGGGTTAATAGGCATAAGGTTTCTTTTATAAAAAAAGAGTCAATGAAGACTCTTTTTATTATTTATAATTAAAATGTTTTTCAATAGCTTTAATCATTTCGCCTGCCACATCTTTATTTGTAGCACCTTCGATACCCTCCAGTCCAGGTGAAGAGTTGACTTCTAAAAGTAAAGGACCTTTAGCAGAACGAATAATATCAACACCAGCTACCTTTAAGTTCATTGCTTTGGCAGCTTTGATGGCTATTCTTTTCTCTTCTATGGTAGGTTTGATGACAGTGGCAGTTCCTCCTAAGTGAATATTAGCTCTAAATTCTCCTGGTATAGCTTCTCTTTGGATAGTAGCTACTACTTTTCCATCAACTACAAAGAGACGTAGATCTTTTCCATCAGCCTCTTTAATAAACTCTTGAACTAAGATATTAGCATTAAGGCTTTTGAAAGCATTGATAACGCTTTCCGCAGCTTTTTTTGTTTCTGCTAAAACAACTCCTTTTCCTTGAGTACCTTCTAATAGTTTTACAATCAATGGACTACCGCCAACCATCTTGATTAAATCATTGGTGTCCAAAGGAGAATTAGCAAATCCTGTGGTTGGTATATCTACTCCGTTATTTAATAATAACTGAAGTGAGTATAGTTTGTCTCTCGATTGCGCAATTGCTGTAGAGCTGTTTAAGCTAAATACTTTTAATGATTCAAAATGTCTAGTCAATGCACAACCATAATAGGTCATACTAGGTCTAATTCTAGGTATCACTGCATCAAAGTCGTTTAGCACGCGTCCTCCTCTATAGTGGATTTCAGGCTGATTAGCATCTAGTTTCATGTAGCAATACTTTAAGTTTAAGAAGTGCATTTCATGACCTCTTAATTCGCCTGCTTCAATTATTCTTTTATTACTGTATAATTCTGGATTACTTGCTAATAAACCAATTCGAAGTCCTTTTTTATCTGATTTAGATTTATTGTAATACTCTTCTAGTTTCTCAGTTGTGGGTTGTCCAAGCAAAAAATTCTTTTCTGGATCTACTAAGATGCGTCCACTCATTGCTTCTCTCCCTAACAGCATACGGTACCCCATGGAGTCACGATTTGTTAGTGTAACTTCAATTTCCCATGAGGCTTCGTTTAATACGATATTCGTACGAATTACATAACGTGATTCTCTTGATCCACTTGAGCTTTTTACGATTCTTTTATCTACTACTTTCGCTTCACAGCTAATAATTGTTTTTCCATTATTTTGTAGTGGGTTGACATCAAACTTCACCCACTTTTCACCATCTTTATCAAATGGAATAATATTAACTGCATGTAAAGCAGAAGTTTTGGCTCCTGAATCTACGCGAGCTTTTATTGCTGGGATATTAAAAGTAGGAAAAGAGCACCACTCTTCACTACCAACGATAACTTTATCTAACATATTATAATATTGTATTGCGAATGTAGTACATTATGTATTATACCATTCACTTCATTGAAAAAAAAATAATAAATTAATTACTAGATAATACTTGCATTATTACAAGTTACACATTTATTTTGAAATTACTTAAATCTTTATAAATGACTTAGAAGCTAATCTTATAATGTAGCCTACATTATAAGGATAGTTAGTAAATCTAAGTTTTTATTAGGGATAGGTAAATGAGAAAAGAGTGTAAGGAGGTTTTAGTTCATGTGATTAATGTTGAAGTGTAAATATGATACAACGAAGTTTTGTACAAATCAAGGATCTATGAACGTTATGTTTTTTTAACTCATAAACCTAGTATCGTTTCAGAGCTTGTTGTTTTTGTTAAGTAAATGTCTATTATTTTATTCTACAAACAAATTTAGAGATAACTCGGTGACAACAAAAGCGAATTTTTTAGATTAGTTAAGTAGTGTTTAAATTATAAGTAGGAGTAAATATCAGTGAAAGGAAATAGGAGTAATGATGGAGTCAGATAAAAAAAGGAGAGTATTTTAAACTCTCCTTTTTCTAATATTACGATTCGACTGTGATTTTAAGTTCTTCTTTATTATCTTCAAGGGACATAGTAATTGTATCTCCTAGTTTTATTTTAGAGTTTACAATTTCTTCTGCTAACGGGTCTTCAATGTATTTTTGGATAGCCCTTTTTAGTGGTCTAGCACCGTATTGTTTGTCAAAGCCTTTCTCTGCGATAAAGTCTTTAGCTTCTGTGGTAAGCTTAAGTGAATAACCTAGATTATTGATTCGCATATATAATTTTTCTAATTCAATATCAATGATAAGGTCAATATGTTGTTTTTCTAATGCATTAAATACAACAATATCATCAATTCTGTTTAAGAATTCAGGAGCGAAAGCTTTTTTGAGAGCATTCTCAATAACTGATTTGGAATGTTCTTGCGATTGGTCTTTCTTAGCTTGTGTACCATAACCTACACCTTGACCGAAGTCTTTTAATTGGCGCGCACCGATATTAGATGTCATGATGATAATCGTGTTTCTGAAGTCCACTTTTCTGCCCAAGCTATCTGTTAGGTGTCCGTCATCTAAGACTTGTAAAAGAGTATTGAATACATCGGGGTGTGCTTTTTCGATTTCATCAAATAAGATAACTGAGTATGGTTTTCTTCTTACCTTTTCTGTCAATTGACCACCTTCTTCGTAACCAACATATCCTGGAGGCGCACCAACTAATCTAGATACAGCAAATTTCTCCATGTATTCACTCATGTCTATGCGTAATAGTGATGATTCTGAGTCAAATAATTCTTTAGCAATGACTTTGGCCAACTGTGTTTTACCAACACCTGTTTGACCTAAAAAGATAAATGAACCAATAGGCCTATTAGGATCTTTTAAGCCTGCTCTGTTACGTTGAATTGCTTTGGCTATTTTTTCAACAGCTTCATCTTGACCGATAACTTTTCCTTTTATTAGTTCAGGTAGTTTAGCAAGTTTTGTAATTTCTTTTTCAGCAATACGATTGACAGGAATACCAGTCATCATCGAAACAACATCCGCTACGTCGTCTTCTGTAACAGTTACTTTATTTGTCTTTACATCATCTTCCCATGTTTTTTGAGCAATTAGAAGATCTTTTTCTATTTGTTTCTCGCTATCTCTAAGTGCCGCGGCCTCTTCATATTTTTGCTTATTAACCATCTCGCTTTTACTCTCGCGAACTTCTTCTAGTTTTTTCTCTAAATCAAGTATGTTTTGTGGAACATTGATATTAGTGATATGTACTCTAGAACCAACTTCGTCTAGAGCATCAATAGCTTTGTCCGGAAGAAAACGATCGCTCATATAGCGATTAGTTAAGTTAACACATGCTTCGATTGCTTCAGGGGTATAAGTTACATTGTGATGACTTTCGTATTTATCTTTGATATTGTTTAAGATGATGATAGTTTCCTCTACAGAAGTAGGTTCAACAATTACCTTTTGAAATCGTCTTTCTAAGGCACCATCTTTTTCGATATGTTGTCTAAACTCATCAAGTGTAGTCGCACCAATACATTGAATTTCTCCTCTAGCTAAAGCAGGTTTGAACATATTAGATGCGTCAAGTGAACCAGTAGCTCCTCCAGCACCAACTATAGTATGTATTTCATCAATAAAAAGTATGATATCATCATTTTTTTCAAGTTCATTCATTACAGCTTTCATACGTTCTTCGAATTGACCTCTATATTTGGTGCCAGCCACTAGACTGGCAAGATCAAGTGTTACAACACGTTTGTTGTATAGTACTCGAGATACTTTTTTCTGAATAATTCGTAAAGCTAATCCTTCCGCGATTGCTGATTTACCAACTCCAGGTTCACCAATTAATAACGGGTTGTTCTTTTTTCTTCTACTTAGGATCTGAGATACACGTTCAATTTCTTTTTCCCGTCCAACGACAGGGTCTAGTTTTCCGTTCTCAGCCATTTCAGTAAGATCTCTACCGAAATTATCTAAAACTGGAGTTTTCGTTCTTTTATTTGATTTAGAAGAAGGAGTGTCAGTTGTGTCAGCTTTAAAGCTGTCATCTTGTCCTTCTTCATCAAAAGCTTCTGCTTTTGGTAAATCGGTTGGTTCGTCTCCAAAGACGTTATTAGCGTCTTGTTGGTTTAAATATTCCTGCTTAATAACGTCATATGTAACGTTTAGTTTTGCAAGGATTTGAGTAATAGGATCATCACTATTTTTAAGGATACAAAGAAGCAAATGAGCAGTGTTTATCTCATTGTTTTTAAATACTTTAACCTCTAAATAAGTTAATCTTAAGGCTCTCTCAGCTTGTTTAGTTAAGTGAAGCGAAGCTTTCTCATTCACTGGAGTTGCTGGAGTTGAGTTAGAACTTAGTGCGACTATTTTGCGGCGTAAAAACTCAATATCTATATCTAAATTGTGTAAAATGCTTGATGCTTCACCTTGCTCAACTTTTAGTATACCTAGTATAAGATGTTCAGTGCCAATAAAGTCGTTACCTAATTGAATGGCTTCGTCTTTACTGTAAGAGATTACATCTTTAACTTCTTGTGAAAAATTATCGTCCATGTTTTATAATTTTTAATAGGTGAAAATATATTAACAATAGAATTGCAAAAAGTGTACCTTCTATGAAAGACTGACACTATAGCTAATATGGTGAAAAAAAAGCTATTAAAAAAGATGAAATTAATGAATTTTTAAAGTTTGTAAAATGTGTTGTTTTTTGCTGAAATACTTAAGAAAAAACATGGCAAGAAGGTATTAATTCTGTATATTAGCACGTTTAATATTTAGAGAATTTTAATTTTATTATACTTATGTCTGAAGGAGAAAAGTTGATTCCTATAAACATAGAGGAGCAAATGAAGTCAGCATACATTGATTATTCGATGTCGGTGATCGTTTCTCGTGCTCTTCCTGATGTTAGAGATGGCTTAAAACCTGTTCATCGAAGAGTATTGTTTGGAATGTATGAATTGGGTGTATTATCAAATAGAGCACACAAAAAGTCTGCAAGAATTGTAGGGGAAGTGCTAGGTAAGTACCACCCACATGGAGATAGCTCAGTGTATGACACGATGGTGCGTATGGCTCAAGATTGGAGCATGCGATATTTACTTGTTGATGGGCAAGGTAACTTTGGATCAGTAGACGGGGATAGTCCAGCGGCTATGCGTTATACTGAGGCGAGAATGAAAAAGATTTCGGAAGAAATTCTTGCTGATATAGATAAAGAGACCGTAGACTTTCAGTTGAACTTCGATGATACGTTAGAAGAACCAAAGGTAATGCCAACGCGTATTCCTAATTTATTAGTGAATGGGGCATCAGGGATTGCTGTAGGTATGGCCACGAATATGGCACCTCATAACTTGAGTGAGGTAATCGACGGTACATTAGCTTATATAGATAATAACGATATTGAGATTGATGAACTAATCAACTATATCAAGGCTCCAGATTTTCCTACAGGTGGTATCATCTATGGTTATGAAGGTGTTAGAGAAGCATTCAAGACTGGTCGTGGGCGTGTAGTAATGCGTGCTAAGGCTAATATTGAAGAAGTTGATGGTAGAGAGTGTATTATTGTCACTGAAATACCTTATCAGGTAAATAAGGCAGAAATGATTAAAAAAACTGCCGAAGCAATCAATGAGAAAAAAATAGATGGTATTGCTACAATTCGCGATGAGTCGGATAGAAAAGGTATGCGTATCGTTTACGTATTAAAGCGTGATGCAGTGCCTAATATTGTATTGAATACACTTTATAAGTATACACAATTACAATCATCATTTAGTGTAAATAATATTGCACTTGTAGAAGGAAGACCTCAGATGCTTAATCTGAAAGACTTAATCTATCACTTCGTTGAGCATAGACACGATGTAGTTACTCGTCGTGCTGAGTACGAATTGAGAAAAGCTGAAGAGCGTGCTCATATTTTAGAAGGATTGATTATTGCTTCGGACAATATCGATGAAGTTATTGCTTTAATTAGAGGTTCTAAAAACACAGACGAGGCAAGAGCTAAATTAATAGAACGCTTCAGTCTAAGCGAAATTCAAGCAAGAGCAATAGTAGAAATGCGTTTACGTCAATTAACCGGACTAGAGCAAGATAAACTACGTGCTGAGTATGAAGAAATTATGAAATTAATCGATCATTTGAAAGCTTTATTAGCTAGTAAAGAATTGAGAATGAATTTGATTAAAGAAGAGTTAGTAGAAGTTAGAGAAAAGTATGGTGATGAGCGTCGTTCACAAATTGAATACGCTGGTGGTGATGTGAGTATCACTGATTTAATCGCAGATGAACAAGTAGTTATTACTATTTCTCATGCGGGTTATATCAAACGTACACCACTATCTGAATACAAAACTCAGAATAGAGGAGGAGTAGGACAGAAATCTGCTGGTACACGTGATCAGGATTTCTTAGAGCAAATGTATGTGGCAACAAACCACCAGTATATGTTGTTTTTTACTCAAAAAGGAAAGTGTTTCTGGATGAGAGTTTATGAAATTCCAGAAGGATCAAAAACAAGTAAGGGTAGAGCTATTCAAAACTTGATCAATATCGAGTCAGACGATAAGGTGAAAGCATTTATTTGTACACAAGACCTTAAGGACGAAGAATATATCAATAGTCACTTCGTAATTATGGCAACTAAAAAAGGTCAGGTTAAGAAAACACCATTAGAGCAATATTCTAGACCACGTCAAAATGGTATTAATGCTATTACAATCAAGGAAGACGATGAGCTACTAGAAGCAAAATTAACTGATGGTAAGAGTAAAGTTTTGATGGCTGTTCGCTCTGGTAAGTTAGTACGATTTGACGAAGAGAAAACTCGTCCAATGGGAAGAACAGCTTCGGGAGTTAGAGGTATTACATTAGCTGATGATAATGATGAGTTAATCGGAATGATTTCAGTAAGTGATTTGAATAGTGAAATTCTTGTGGTATCTGCAAAAGGATATGGTAAGCGTTCAGCTCTAGATGAATACCGTGAAACAAATCGTGGTGGTAAGGGAGTGAAAACAATGAATATCACAGATAAAACTGGACAGTTAGTATCTATTAATTCTGTGACTGATACTGATGACTTGATGATTATCAATAAGTCTGGATTAACTATCCGTATGCGTGTATCAGACTTAAGAGTTATGGGACGTGCAACACAAGGTGTGCGCTTAATAAATATTAAGGATAATGATTCTATCGCTGCAGTATGTAAGGTAATGCAAGAAGAAGATGAAGATATTATTGATGTATCAGATGAATCAACAACAATTGATACATCAAATACCGAAGAATAAATAAACACTTTAAACTATAAGATGATGAATAGAAAGTATGCATATCTATTATCAGCGTTAATGATTTCGGGAGTTTCTTTAGCGCAAAAGAAAGAATTAAAAGAAGTAGAGAAAGCTATTAAAAAAGGTGATATTGCTGAAGCACAAGCTGCATTGAAAAATGTTGAAGCTGTTTTGGAAGCAGCTTCTGACGAACAGAAAGCAGCTTACTACGGTTTGCAAGGTAATATAGCATTTTTAGAAATTGAAGCAGATAAGAATATCGATAAAAACGTTGAGACTATATTGGCTTCGTATAAAAAAGTAAACGAGTTTGAACCTAATAAAAATAGTAAAGTAGTAAAGAAAGCAGCTGAGGAACTTAAAACTGTTGGAAATAAAGTGGTTAATCAAGCAATGGAAGATAATAGTTCTAAGAACTTTAAAGGTGCTTCTAGACGTTTTAACCAAGCTTTCTTATTAAACCCTAAGGATACTATTTATTTATACTATGCTGCCTCTATGGCTTTAAATGCTAAGGACTATGAGAATACAGTAAAGTATTATGAGGAGTTAATTGACCTAGGATATAATGGAAATGAATCTTATTATACAGCAGTTGAAAAAGCTTCTGGTGAGGTACAAAGCTTCGGGAGTGATAAAAAAATGCGTGATTTAATGGTTAAGCAAGGAACACATAGTGATCCTAAATTTGTAAAAGAAGATTCTAAACAACCTGAAATCGTTAAAAACTTAGCTTTAATTTATTATCAAGAAGGTAAATACGATGAAGCAGAAAAGGCGATTATTGCAGCTAGAAAAGCTAACCCTGATGATATCAACTTATTATTGACACATATGGATTTATACCTTAAATCAAATAATATGGGGAAATATGAGGAATTAGCAAAAGAGGCTTTGGCTAAAAATCCAAATGATGATGTACTATTATACAATTTAGGTGTTACTAGTTACCAAGCTGGTAAATTTGAAGATGCTGAAAAATATTATAACCAAGCATTGCGTGTTAATCCTAAATCTGAAAATGCGTATTTAAACTTAGCTGTTTTAAAGCTTCGTTCGGATGAGGAAATTACTAATCAAATGAATAACTTACCTCTAACTGCTGCAGGTGATAAAAAATACAAGGTATTATTAGCTGAGAAGCACAGTATTTATAAAGCAGCTATGAATGATCTTGAAAAAGTGATTACTATTAATCCTAATAATCAAGATGCTGTTATCATGTTGAAAGATATTTATCGCGCATTAGAAATGAACGATAAGTTAAAAGCGCTAGAAGCTAAGACTAATTAGTATATTAGTTTCTATATATTAAAAAGGGGTTATCTGTATGCAGATAGCCCCTTTTTAATTTGTTACGTAATTACGTTTTAGACTATTGATTGATGTTTTTTAGTTGATCAAGTTTGTCTTGCCAGATTCTTAAGTCATCTTTAAGTTTATCAATGTTCTTTTTGACTTCTTTTACAAAGCTATTATTATCAGAAGGATTTTGAATATAAGCAAGATTGTTTTCTAACTGTATAATATCATTGTTCACTTCATCGACTTTCTTTTGAATAAAATTCGCTTCTTGTTGTAACATCTTTTTGTCTTTAGACTCTAAGATTGCTTCAAGTTTATTGTTGAATTTTACAGCCTCTGTTTCTCTGCGACTCATATTGAGTTGATCAAATAGGTGATCGAGCACTTTATTAAACTTACCCTCTATAAAACGTTTGTTTTGTGGAATACGCCCAAGCGTCTTCCAATTCTTGATGTGATTGCGGATTTCGTCTAAATCTGTTTTATGATCTCCAGATAACTGGAAAGTTTTCATTAAATCAAGATATTCTTTTTTGCGTTCGTAGGCTTCTAGTTCTTCTTGGTTTTCTTGGTTTCGAATACTGTGTAAACGATCAAAATAATGATTACAAGTATCTCTAAATTCCTTCCAAAGAATATCCGAATACTTACGAGGAACATGACCTATTTCTTTCCAATCATTTTGGATTTTTTTCATAATAGGCGTCGCCGTAGCAAAATCTTCACTGTCTCTGTATTGTTTTGCTTTCTCAATAAGAGCGACTTTCTTAGCGTAATTATCTTGTTGTTCTTTTTTTAATGTTTTATAGAACTTGTTTTTATTTGAATTAAAATTTCTAGTTGCTAGCTTGAATAGATCCCAAACTTCGTCGTTATTTTCACTGGGTACTTTTCCTATAGCAAAAAATTTGTTTCTAAGTTCTTCGATTCTAGCAATCTCTTTTTGCCATTGGTTATGGTTATTGATTGTTAGTTTTGATATTTTATCTATCTCACTTATAATTGCTACCTTTTGAGCTAGGTTTTGACGTTCTACTAATCTCAGTTTATCTAATAAATTCTCTCTTTTTTCATGAAGTAGGCGAGTGATTTCACTAAATTGCTCCCAGATTTGTTCTCTATATTCTCGCTCAACAGGCCCTATTTCTTCTCTCCAAATACGGTGTAAGGTTTGTAACTCACGAAAGGCTTTTATTGTATCTTCTTCTTGTAACAATTCTTCTGCTCTAGTAATAATCTTCTGTTTTTGTTCAAGATTGTGTTTAAAGTCTAAGTCTCTGGATTCTCTGTCAAGATGTAGTTGATCATAGAAACGCTCTATTTGGAAATGATAGTTATTCCAAACGTGATTGTATTTGTCTCTTGGAATAGCTCCTGCATTTTTCCATTCGTCGCGCAGGTCATTTAATTGTTTTAAAGCATCGTTTATACCATCATTGTCATCAATTATAGCTTTAATACTTTCGATAATGTCTAAGCGCTTTTTATAATTGGTATTTAATTTATTCTGTTGGTCTTTAAAGAAAGAGTTTTTCTTATCTCTGTAAACATTATAGTATTCTTCGAATTCTGTTTTTATTGGTAGATTGAATTCAAATTCTGTATCATTTGCATCTGGATTCTCCTCAAAGAATATTTCTTTCTTTTCATCTATTAAGTCTTTGTACTTACGTGTAAAGACTTTTTTAATCTCTTCTACGTGATCTTTTATTTCACTTATTTTGTGAAGTCTAGTTAACTTGTGAAGCTCTTTAGTTAGGTGTTCTAGGTCAAAAGAGTCATAGTCTTCTAATGGAATATGATTGTGATCATGTCCTTCATGATTTTCACTTTCTTCTGCGTTAGAAGCATTAATGGAATCTATAGCCTTTTCTTTATCCGTTGGGACAACCATATTAATTTGTGATTCCTGTGATTGTCCATCTGCTGGCTTATGCAGGTTATCAGTCTCTTGATTTAACATAATTAAGTTGTTTAAAGTTTAACAATGAATTAATTATAATGCTTACTCTCAAATTTAGTAAAAAAAAATCAAAAAACATTGAAAATTAGGCAATTCCTCTTAATGTGTATAGTGAGTTGTTTTTAAAGTATGTGAAATCGAGAAGTGCCTTTCTGTTATCTATTCCATATTTTCCAAGCTTTCTCAGCTTGTAATACGAGCATTTCATATCCATTCTTAGTTACGGCACCCTGTTCTTTTGCTAATTTAATAAACGTTGTTTCCTCTGGATTGTAAATAAGATCAAAAGCAATGTGTTTCGGGCTGAATAGGCTGTAATCTAAATCGGGTTTATTTTCTATATTCGGATAGGTTCCTAAAGGTGTTGTATTAATAATGATAGTGTACTTCTGCATCAGATCAGCAGTGATTTCATCATAGGTTATTGTTTGCGATGTTTTCTCTCTGCTAACTACTTTATATTTTATTTTCATTTTTTCAAGTGCAAATTTTACTGCTTTACTAGCTCCACCTGTCCCTAGTATAAGTGCACGTTTGTGATGAAATTTTGCAATAGGTTGTAGTGAGTGATAGAAACCGTACCAATCGGTGTTATACCCTTTTAGTTTTCCTTTTTTAGTAAAGCGAATAGTGTTTACTGCCCCTATTTTTTTTGCCGTTTTTGAAAGGTTGTCTAATAAAGGGATGATTTCTTCTTTATAAGGGATTGTCACATTAAATCCTGATAAAGATTTTTGTTTATCTATGACTGTTTTGAATTCGTTTATATCGCTAATATCAAAATTTTCATAGCTACAATTTGTAAGGGTATTCTTTTTAAATTTTTTAGCAAAATAGTTTCTTGAAAATGAGTAGTCTATATTTTTTCCAATTAATCCGTATCTCTTTATCATTTGATTTATAAGTTCTTTTATTTATGCATTTGTAAATGCATAGTTAATCATTTATTTTAAATTTTTTAAACAAAAAAAAGCTACTCAATAGTTGTGAGTAGCTTTTCTGAAATATGAATTAATTAAAGTTTTTAATCGTATTTTGAATAAATGGATTTTCCCAATGTATTGGAAAGAATGATTTGATGATTTCTTTCTTGTCAAAATCTTTGTGTAAGGCTTGTTCTAAATATTTCGTTCCTTGTTCAAATTCATTTATTGTAATGTATAATACAGCTAATCGATATAGTACATCGGCATTCTCACTATCAAAACTGATTGCTTGTAAAAGTTTTAGAATAGCATCATCATATTGTCCCAATACGTATAACGTATCTGCCCAACCAATCCAATGTTCTATTATATTATTGCCTAATTCTGCTGCTTTTTGATATCCTTTTTCTGCCTCCTTAAAGTTTAACAAGGTTTTGTTTAAGACAGCATATCTTAGCCAGTATCGATCATTAAATTCATCTATACTTATTGCTTTATGAAGGTATATTAAAGCTTTTTCGTATTGTTGTTCTTTGATTGAAATATCGGTTAATGCTAGCCAACCTTTATCAAGTAAAGGGTCTTCGTGTACAGCTCTTTTGTAGTACTCCATCGCTTGAGGGAAATTGTTTATCACCTCATAACAAATACCTATACGCAATAGAACATAAGAAGTAGGGTCGTCAAGCTCGAGTGTGATTACATAGTTTTCGATAGCTTCTTTATATTTTTTAAGCTTTTCTAGTGACTTACCTTTTTCTAAATACGCACCTAAGAATTGATCGTCAATTAATGTAGCATAATCAAACGCCCAAACTGCTTTTGTATAGTTTTTTAGGGTATAATACTGTCTTCCTAATTGATGCCATGCAATCTCACTATAAGGCTTTTTATCAATATAACTTGTTAAAAAGTCAATTGCCTCGTTGTGTTCTGATAAAAAGTCAAAACAATAGATTACATTATATAGTGCTGATTGATCTTCTTCGTCATTCTCTAGGCAATTGATAAAGCTATCTTTTGCTAGTTCTATTTCGTCAAGTAATAGGTACTCCATACCTAGTAGTGAGTGCACATCTGCTAGATCTTCTGTTAAGGTCAATGCCTTCAGTAAAGAGGTAACTGCATCTTGATGATTCCCTTTTTTAGAGTAGACAGTTGCTCTTTGAATATGTACTTCATCATTGGAAGGATCTACTTCTTCTATTTGATCAAGTAATCTATCTGCTGCTTCTAGTTTATTCTGGAATACTAATAATTCTACTTCTACTAGTTTTAAATTAGTAGAATTTGGATGCTGTTCTAAGGCTAACTTCAAGGCTTTTTTAGCTAAAGTTAGCTTACCTGAATCTAAATAATGAAGAATGATATTTTCAAATTCTTCTGAGTCAAAGAATAATACCTTATTCGTTTTCAACATTGATTCAAAACGAGATAGTGTTAATTTATATTCTTCCTCTTCGTTATCTAAATGCATGTTTATATTATTTGTATAATTTGTATGTGAATTAGGTTTTAAAGCCCTAATTCTTGTTGTACTTCATTTAGCGCTTCTATTATCATAGCGCAACCTTCTTCTATCTCTGCTTCACTTATTGTTAGGGGAGGGGTAATTCTAATAGCTTTTCCTTCAAATAATAGCCAGAACAAAATAACTCCTTTTTCTTGACATTTTATTATCACTCGATTAGTGATGTCTGCATTTGGGGTCATTGGGGCAAGCATTAACCCTCTTCCTCTAATTTCAGTAATTAATGGGTGAACTAAGAGTTTACGGAATAACTTTTCTTTTACAAGTGTTTGTTCCATTAGGTCTGTTTCAACTAATTCCTTAAGGGTAGCTAAACTTGCTGCAGCGATCACTGGATGTCCTCCAAATGTTGTGATATGACCAAATTTTGGGTTGTTATATAATTGGTTCATGTGTTCATCACTAGCAGTAAATGCTCCTACAGGCATCCCTCCACCCATTCCTTTTCCCATAACTATAATGTCTGGTACAACATCGTAGTTTTGAAAACCAAATAGCTTACCGGTTCTCCCAAAGCCAGGTTGTATTTCATCAACTATCATTAGAGCGCCTACTTCTTCACATCGCTGTTTTACTTTTTTCAAAAAACCATCGAAAGGCTCTACAAAACCTGCACCCCCTTGTATTGTTTCTAATATAATTCCAGCTGTTTTGGTTGTTATTTTTTGCAAGTCTTCAACATTGTTAAAGTGAATGAAATCAACGTCTGGTAATAAAGGTCTGAAGGCTCTTTTTCGTTCTTCAAATCCCATCACGCTCATTGACCCCATCGTATTGCCATGATAAGCATTAAAGCACGAGATTAACTGACTTCTACCTGTAACTCGTTTTGCTAATTTTAAAGCTCCTTCTGTTGCTTCTGTTCCTGAGTTTACTAAGTAAGTTTTGTTTAATGGAGCGGGTATATTTTCTGCTAGTAGTTTACAAAACTCGACTGCAGGATCTTGTATATATTCGCCATAGACCATTACATGTGAATACTTGTCCAATTGATCTTTGATGGCTTGATTTACTTTAGGGTGCTGATGTCCTAATGTACATGCAGATACTCCTGCTACAAAATCAAGGTACGGCTTGTTATTTATGTCGTATATATAAGTTCCCTTTGCATGTGATACTTGCATTCCTATTGGATTAGGGGAAGTCTGTGCTTGATATTTTAAAAAATCAGTTTTCATTTCGTATTGTATTAATAACCTACTTACTTAACGACTTCAATGGTTTCTTGACTTTTCTTTACGCGCTCTTGTCTTTGTTGATTGCGTGAGATTGAAGTGTTAGGTTGTCTGATATTTTTTTGTTGTTCAGTCTTATGAGAATTATTATCTTTTAGTAAATTATCACCCGTAGATTCTGCTTCTATAGTTTCTTTTTGAACTTCTATTGGTGCGTTGAATTGGTGTTGTTTTTTCTTGATTTCTTCTAGGATTAGTTTTTCTTCATCTAGTTCTTCTTGAGGGAAGATATCTTTTAATCCATTAATTCGCTCTTCTCCACGATATTCAAAACCACGTAATTTACGGGCATTCTCAGGCAAATAGTCATCTGGGTATAGGGTGCTCGTCGGAGCAACTAATCTTGATGCTGTTGCTATTTTATTATCTTCAAAAGTTACATTGATGTGACTACAAATTCCTTTATCTATTCCGATAAATTCATTCTTTTCATTGTACATATAATAGACAATTTCAGCATTTTTGATGACATCAATTTCACTGATTTTATTGTCTTTAAACTTTCCGTATAGATTTACTCCTTTTATTTGGTTATATCCTGTGCCAACAGTATCTCTCTCAATGACAAAAGCGTCTTCTAGCACCTTTAAAGAGTCCATCTTCTCTGTTTCGATATCACTTATTAAGTGCATTAATTTTCCGGATAACTGGCTTTCTCCATTCCATAGAATTGGTCTGCCAATCATTTGAGTCAATCCTGTTTGTTCACTTGTGTGTATTGAATCAGCTTTACCACTTAGACTATCTCGTAATATTCTAGCTCCTTTGTAAGCTTTGATGACACGTTGCTTTTCTTTACCTGTTAAAGTTATTATTTTAGCATGTAAATACACGGTATCGTTTAATTCATTCTCTTTTTTGACTAGAGGTTTTTTAGTGATATAAATCGAGTCTTTACTCTTGTGCATTTCTGCATAGTGACTAGTGATAATCGCTTTGTTTATCGTATCTGTGATAGTCACATTGTAGGAAGCAGAGGCAAAGTCTTTAAGCTTAGAATAATAAATGGAATCTGCTTCTAGTTTTCGTTGATCATACCAAATGTATGAGTTCTTTAATAGTTTGCCTATATCTTGGTTTACATCATAGAACCCATTTTCTGTATAGATGAAATCTTCTTTATTTGTAATGGTAGAAGGTCCGTAAACATAAGCATGTTCAGGAACTTCATAATAGTCTAAGTGGTTAGATTTTACGATTGTCTCATTTTCTGTTGTTATTTTGACAGCGTTCGTAAATTGAAATTTCTTTTCTTGACTATAATATTTTCCTTTGTCACTTTCTAAGATGTTTCCTTTATTGGTGATTTTAGCGTAGTTATCATAATACACTAGGTTTTGGTTTCTATCAAATTTAAGAGTATCAGTTGATAGGGTAGAGTCTGGTGAACGAAGTTCTACATCTCCCTGAGCATAAGCAAAACCATTAAGAGCATTGTACTCGGCATATTTACTATCTAATGATAACGTGTCTTGTTGTACTATATGTACATTACCGAATAATTTAAGGTATTCTTCATTTCTAAAGTAATATGCTTTATTACACTGCATGGTCATACCATCGTGCTCAGCCAATATATTCCCTGTTAGAATTACGGCATTTGGCAATAATTCTTCATTAATATCAGAGCGATCTGCATGGTGAATAATAATCTTATCCTTATTAGGCGTTTGGCTAAAACTTAGTATAGTGAAGAGTAAAAGTATAAATGATATAGGTAGTGCTCTCAAGTCTTAATTTTTTTTCAAATTTAAGTAAAAAATATGAACAAAGATTTTAGTTGTGAATAAATTATAAGTTACCTATATAAAGCAAAAAACACTTCCGAAGAAGTGTTTTTAGATATTTTGATTATTTTGCGATAGTCTGTGTTCTATCTGGACCTACAGAAACTATTTTTACAGGTACTTCTAGTTCTTTCTCAATAAACTCGATGTACTCTTTTAATTCTACAGGTAGTTCCTCATAAGAAGTCATTCCTGTTAAGTCTGCATTCCAACCTTTTTTCTCAACATATACTGGCTCTACGTTTTCTGGTTCAATGTTGAATGGTAAGTGATTAATTTCTTCACCGTTGTATTTGTATTTTGTACAAACTTTTAAAGTGTCAAATCCTGATAATACATCACCTTTCATCATGTATAATTCTGTCACACCATTTACTTCTACCGCATATTTAAGCGCTACAAGGTCTAACCAACCACAACGTCTAGCTCTTCCTGTAACTGAACCAAATTCACGTCCTACATTTGCCATAGTAGCACCAACTTCATCGTGCAATTCTGTAGGGAATGGTCCACTACCTACACGTGTTGTATATGCTTTGAAGATACCAAATACGTTTTTTACTTTATTTGGAGGTACTCCTAAACCTGTACAAGCTCCAGCTGCAGTAGTATTAGAAGAAGTAACGAATGGATATGTTCCAAAGTCAATATCTAATAAAGACCCCTGAGCTCCCTCTGCTAGAATTGATTTTCCTTCTTTTAGTGCCGTAGTGATATAGTGCTCACTATCGATAAAAGTTAGTTTTTTCAACTGTTCTACAGAAGCGAAGAATTCTTCTTCTAATTCTTTTAGGTTGTATTGAAGATCCACATCGTGGAATTTAATCATTGCTTCGTGCTTATCTGCTAACGTACGGTAGCGTTCAGCGAAATCTGCTAGTTCAATATCACCAACGCGCAATCCATTTCTACCTGTCTTGTCCATATAAGTTGGACCGATACCTTTAAGGGTAGAACCAATTTTCGCTTTACCTTTAGCTGCTTCAGATGCTGCATCTAATAATCTGTGTGTTGGTAAAATTAAGTGTGCTTTTCTAGATATAAGTAAGCGGTTATAAATATCAATATTGAATTTCTCTAAACCTTCAATTTCTTTGATAAAAACAACAGGGTCTATAACTACTCCGTTTCCAATTATGTTTATTGCGTTTTTGTGGAAAATTCCTGAAGGAATCGTTCTTAAAACGTGTTTAATTCCGTCAAATTCCAAAGTGTGTCCAGCATTTGGTCCACCTTGAAAACGCGCGATGATATCATACTTAGAGGTTAAAACGTCTACGATTTTACCTTTTCCTTCATCACCCCATTGTAGGCCTAGTAGTAAATCTACAGTCATTGTTTGTGTTGTTAAATGTTCTAATAATTAGTTGCTTTCGTTTTCAGAACCTTCTTCTGGCTTTCTTCTTGTACCATAGAAATATAGAGAATGGTTATGAATATCGATATTAAAAATATCTTCTATTGTCTTTTTAATAGTTTGAATTCGTGGATCACAAAATTCTACTACTTCTCCTGTGTCTGTAATAATGATGTGATCGTGTTGTTTGTCAAAATAAGACTTCTCATAATGTGCTTGGTTTTGTCCAAACTGATGACGTCTTACTAATCCACATTCCAACAGAATCTCAATTGTATTATACAGCGTAGCTCTACTTACACGGTAGTTTTTATTTTTCATTTTGATGTACAATGATTCGATATCAAAATGTTCTTCACTATCGTAAATTTCTTGTAGTATGGCAAATCTCTCAGGAGTTTTGCGATGTCCTTTATCTTCTAAGAACTTTGTAAATACGTTTTTAACTATTTCTTGATTTTTTTCACTTCCCATATCAAAAATAACTTAGATGCAAATATATAGCTATTTTTATTTTAATCATATAAAACTACATACTGAACACTTATTAAGCAATAATTATTATTTATAACAAGGTAAATAGAGTGGTGTTGAATTAGATTATTTTCTATAATGAACTCCTAATTAGCGTTAGTATTGACTAATTAGGGTTAATTCTACTTACCTTTTCGATTCCTTCTATTTTCTTAATGTTTTGAATCATTTTTTTCAAAATGTCATTGTTTGGTACAATTACAGTTATAGCACCTTTGAATATACCAGCATCTTCACTTAATGAAATGCTTCGAATATTACTTACTTTACTCTCCATAATGATTTTAGTAATCTCTGATGTAAGTCCTGCCGAATCTAGTCCTGTAATGTTAATTGTAGCTTCAAAATTAGCTGCTTTTGAAGAATCTACCCACTGGGCTATTAATATACGGTATGCATAGTTTGATCGCATGCTTATTGCATTTGGACAATCTGTACGATGTACCTTGATTCCTTCATTAATTGTGATAAAACCAAAAACATCATCTCCTGCAATAGGGTTACAACATGAAGCTAGTTTGTAATCCAGTTTTTCTTTGTCTTTTCCAAAGACTAACAGATCTGGAATCTTCGCATCACTCGCCTCAGTGTTCATTGTAGGAATAGATGGTGCACGTTTAATTGTCTTCTTGAAGAAGTTAAACAGTGTATTGTTTCTATTTGAAGCAAATTCTTTTAATTGTGCATTGTCAATTACACCAGCACCTATACGATAGAATAGATCTTGACTTGTTTTTAGTTTAAAGTGTACAACCATTTCATTAATCACTTTTTCATCTAAATTGACTTTTAAGTGTTTTAACTTGCGTTGCAGTTGCTCTTTACCGTCATCTGCTATTTTTTTGGTGTCCTCATTTAAAGCACTTTTGATTTTGTTTTTTGCTCTTGAGGTAGTGACATAGTCTAGCCAACTGACACTTGGTTTCTTGGTTTCAGAGGTTATTACTTCGACCTGATCACCACTTGATAATACATGGTTCAGTGGTACAAGTTTACCGTTTACTCTTGTTCCTCTAGTGCGCAGACCTAGCTCTGAGTGAATAGAGAAAGCAAAGTCTAAGGCAGTTGCTCCTTTTGGCAAGGATTTAATCTCACCTTTAGGGGTAAATATATAAATTTCCTTGGCATATAGACTTAGTTTGAAATCTTCAACAAAATCAACAGCGTCTGTCTCAGAGTTTTCAAGTGCTTCTTTTAATTGATTAAGCCATCTATCTAAGCTGTTTTCTTCTGTTACTCCTTGTTTGTATTTGTAATGAGCAGCATAACCTTTTTCGGCGATCTCGTCCATTCGCTCACTTCGGATTTGTATTTCGACCCATCTACCTTTTGGTCCCATCACAGTGATGTGTAGTGCCTCATACCCAGTCGATTTAGGTGACGAAATCCAATCTCTTAGTCTGTTTGGACTAGGGCGGAAGTGGTCTGTCACTATAGAGTATATTTTCCAGGCTAAGAACTTTTCTTCGTGTGGTGTGGAATTATAGATTATTCGCAGTGCAAATTTGTCATATACTTCGTCAAAGGTTACATTCTGAGCCTTCATTTTACGGCGAATTGAATAGATCGATTTAGGTCGTCCTTTCATCGAGTAACTGATTTGCTCTTCATCTAGAGACTCTTTTAGAATGTCTGATACAGTTTTGATATAAGCTTTTTGTTCATCTTCGGACTCCTGCATTCTATTTACAATATCCTTGTAAATTCTCGGTTCTGTATATTTTAACCCTAGATCTTCAAGTTTTGTTTTGATGTTAAATAGACCCAATCGATGAGCTAATGGGGCATAGATGTACAAAGTTTCTGAAGCAATCTTAGCTTGCTTGTAATCTACCATACTTTCCATCGTCTGCATATTGTGTAGACGGTCAGCTATTTTGATTAAGATTACACGTACATCATCGTTTAATGTTAATAACATTTTACGATAGTTTTCCGCTTGCATTGAGATATGTGGATCTGGTTCTAAAGTTGCCATTTTAGTCAAACCTTCGACAATTTTAGCTATTTTAGGATTGAACCATTCTTCTATCTGCTTTACTGTAATATCAGTATCTTCAACTACATCATGCATTAAAGCCGAAGCAATAGAAGTTGCTCCAAGTCCGATTTCGGAAGCTACAATTTTAGCCACAGCAATAGGGTGGAAGATGTACGCTTCTCCCGATTTTCGTCTTTGGTCTTTATGAGCTTCTACAGCTACATCAAATGCTTTGCGAATCAGTTTTTTATCGTCATCATTCAGCGTTTGGTAACTTATTTTTAGTAACTCTTTATACTCTTTTGCAATTGCTTTGTTTTCTAATTCGATTTCTGCCTCTGTCATAAAAAAAATAATCTCTTATATCAATCTATTATCTATACTAAATATATGAAAAAAAATCATTTGTTTACGAATAATAATCGTGTAAAATATTTAAGTTTGGTATTTAATTATTAGTAAATGTTGATTGTCTGTTCGTTGAAGTGAGTATTTTTTTAAATTACTTGTGGAGAATCTGCTTATTTGATTGATTTTTTTTCAATCTTATTCTGTCCTTTAGAGTTGCATTTTTGGGGTATTCCTCATTTGGATAGCGTTGGCTTGCTGATTATAGCGGATTTGTTGCAGTAAACGTTAGGTTTACTTGCCCCAGAAGTTTTTTTTGCGAAGAATACCTCAAGCATACCTCAAGCATACCTCAAGCAAACTGCACGCATCTTAGTATCAAAGCGATAAGAATGTTAAAAGAAGGAAAAAAAATACCTCAAGTAATCCATTTACTTGAGGCTTATAATAAGAAACATGGACTTTCTATTTAAAATCTCTTTGTCTTTTGGCTTCAAAAAGAAGAATGGAAGCGGCAACAGAAACATTCATTGAGTCAATAACTCCACTCATAGGAATGATGATGTTCTTTGTGCTAGCATTTCTCCAAGGTTGTGTTAGGCCTGTTGCTTCCGTACCGACAACAAAAGCTGTTGGCTGGGTATAGTCTCTCGTGTGGTAGCTCGTAGAATCTTGTAAAGTCGCACAATAGATATTAATATTTTTTGCTTTGAGATATTCAATTGTTTCTTCCGTACTAGCCATAGCGATTTGATTGGTAAAGACGCAACCTACACTAGATCGGATTACATTAGGATTGTACAAATCACTTTTTGGATTAGCAATGATAACAGCGTCTATATTAGCAGCATCTGCTGTACGTAAGATAGCTCCTATATTTCCTGGCTTTTCTGTAGCTTCTGCTACTAGGATAATAGGGGTGTCAGACAGTTTTAAATCCTCTAAGTTTAATGATTTTGTTTCTGCGATAGCAAGTACTCCTTCAGTTGTATCTCTATAGGCTAATTTTTGATAGACCTCTTTAGATATTTCGATAAGTTCTGTCTTATGCGATAGGTGAGGGGCTAGCTGGTCCTTTGAGATTATATCTGTCTGATATAGCAGGGTCGTTAATTGGTATCCTCCTTTGATTGCTAATTCTATTTCACGAAGTCCTTCAATTACAAAAGTACCAGATTGACGTCTGTTTCTTGATTTTTCTTGTAATTGTATTATACTTTTAATAAAGCTGTTCTGAGGACTTTCTATTCTTTTAATCATTGTCTTATAAGGTTCCTTTTGCCTTGATTTCTAAATATTTATTAATGGTGTTAATCGATAAATCTTCTGGTTTTGTTAGTACTGACAAGATACCATATTTAGTTAATTCATTAACGATTAATCGTTTTTCAAAGTTAAATTTTTCTGCAATAATTTTATCAAAAATTTCATCTGTATTCTGAGCTTTTTTATCAGCTAGTTTGCTTAACTCTGTATTTTCGAAAAAGACGACTAATAACAAGTGATTTTTAGCAATAGCTCTTAAGTATTTGAGTTGTCTATTGAGATTAGACATAGACTCAAAGTTGGTATATAAGATGATTAAACTTCTGTGGGTGATATGGCGTTTAATCTGGTTATAAGCAATACCAAAGTCACTTTCTGAAAAGTTAGTGGTTACACTATAGAGTGATTCAATGATTTGATGTAGGTGAGTCTTTTTATTATTAGCAGCAATATGGTTGTCTACTTTGTTTGAGAAAGTCATCATTCCTACGCGGTCATTTTTCTTGATGACCACATTCGATATAGCTAAAGTAGAATTGATAGCGTAGTCAAGTAATGTCATTCCATTGAAAGGCATTTGCATGTTTCTGCCTTTGTCAATAATACAATAGACGTTTTCTGTGTTTTCGTCTAAGTATTGATTGACCATTAGATTGTTTTGTTTGGCAGTAGCTTTCCAGTTAATTGTCCGTAAATCATCACCAATGACATACTCTTTGATTTGTTCAAACTCTGTAGTTTGTCCAATTTTTCGTAACTTCTTTAGACCAAAGGCAAACTTGTTTTTTGAAAAGGCAATTAAGTCGTATTTCTTCATTTGGATAAAAGAAGGATAACAAGCTAAATTATCTTTGTCAGAAAAGGAATATCGCTTTGCTACTAATTTTAAAGGAGAATTAATATATAGGTTTAGTTTACCGAATTGATATACCCCTCTTTTGGTTGGTCGTAGTTGATATTCAAAATTCTTAGAAGATTTAGATTTTAGGCTTTCTATAAATGAAAAATCTCTTTTTTGAAATTGAAAAGGTATCTCGTCAATAATTTGACAGTTGATAGTGAATGAATAATTGTTTTCAATAGAGATAAGAACAGTGTTATCGTCTCCATTAGAAAGTTTTTCTGGGAGATTTCTCGTCGCAATAATTTGATTCTTACCGGCAAATAAAGCAAAAATATCCGCTAGGATAACAATTAAAAATATCCATAAAACAATCCATACCAAGCTAAAAAGATTGGGTACGAAAAAAGATAGTATGAATAGAATGATGATACCTCCTAAGCCTATGTAAACTCTATTTAATAGGTATAGCTGGTTGAATATATTAAACATAAATAGGTGTTTAGTTATCTTGGAATATCAATAGATTCAATGATTTGAAGGATGATGTCTTTTGTTGTCATTCCCTCCATTTCTCTTTCTGGAGATACAATAACTCTGTGTTGCAATACAGGGAAAACAGCCTCCTTGATATCTTCTGGTGTGACAAAGTCTCTTCCGTTAATAGCAGCGAAAGCTTTTGAAGCATTAAGAATAGCAATTGATGCACGTGGTGAAGCTCCTAAATAAAGCAACGGATTTGTACGTGTATTAGCTACAATTTTAGCAATGTATTCTATTAAATTTTTCTCAATAATAATTTCTTTTACAACTTTCTGCAAGTTGATTAACTCTTCAGGAGTAATTACTTTATTGATTTTTTCAAGTTTAGTTTGGTGAAGTAATTGATGCTCTTTCTGAATAATTTCGATTTCTTCTTCTAAATTTGGGTAGTCAATATTAATCTTGAATAAGAAACGGTCAAGTTGAGCTTCAGGTAATCGGTAGGTACCTTCCTGTTCGATAGGGTTTTGTGTAGCAATTACTAAGAAAGGAGCTTGCATGGTGTAAGTATGCCCATCAATTGTGATTTGTCTTTCTTCCATTACTTCGAATAAGGCAGCTTGTGTTTTGGCAGGAGCACGGTTAATCTCGTCAATTAATATCATATTTGAAAAGATAGGTCCTTTTTTGAATTCGAATGTATTGTTTTGTAAGTTGAATACAGACGTTCCCAAAATATCAGAAGGCATTAAGTCTGGTGTAAATTGTATACGGCTGAACCCCATATCGATTGTTTGTGAGATTAATTTAGCCGAAAGGGTTTTCGCTACACCAGGGACTCCTTCTAGTAATATATGTCCATTCGCTAATAAGGCAGCAAGAATTTGATTGATTGTTTTATCTTGACCAACGATGACTTTAGCGACTTCACGTTTTATTTCGCTTATACGTTGTGATAGTAAGTGAAGGTCTATTCTTGATTCGAATTGAATGTTATCAGTATTTTGATTTGTATTTTCCATAGTATTTTTATTTAGTCAATTATTTTATCTGTTAAGTTATTTAGTCTAATTAAGTCACCTTCTCCCGCAGGGTGCTTAGCATTTTTAAAGGCATTGACGAAGTTAACATATGCAATGATATCTTCTTTGTTTTTATTGGTTTTGATATGCATGCTTTCTACAAATTTGTCATCGAGTTGAGAGGTATCAATCCAATATAGTCTACGGAGCTTTTCTAAGGTGTAGATGATACTTTTGTGCATTGCATCTGAATAGTCCTTGTTTTGAATATATAGACTAGATACAGTCTTGGTAAATTCGATAGTTGTATTAGTTAGTGGTGAAATAATAGGTATTATTCGCTGTTTACGTTTGACTGTAAACAAAACGAAAAGACCTAAAGTAATGAAGCAAAAATACCAAGCCCATCGAAGCTCTTCATTTTTTAAGATAAAACTAAGTAAGGGTTGATCTTTCTCTCCGTATAAATTATCATAATCTTTGTCGGTCATGAAATAGGTGTAATTTTCACTAGGTAAGTAGGAGAGTACGCCTTCTATATAAAGATGGTTGTTGCTTTTTAATAGGTTGTAGTTTGTAAAGATAATAGGATCAGTTCCTAGAATCAGCTTTCCTTTTCCATATTTATATTCAATAAGATTAGGGAGTTTTACTCCATCGTCAAAGTATTTATACCCTAGTACTCTTACCTTATTAACGATTGAGTCACTAACTGTGAAATATTGATTGTTTAGATTTTCAATTGCAAAGCGTTGTTTTGTTATTGTATTATTGGTCAGTGAAATAGATTTAGTTGATGAATTTGGATAGTAGTTTGCTTTAATCGGTAATTGAAAATTTTCTTCATCGTAATAATCTTGTAAAGTTTCAAACATGACTATAGTATTTCCGTTAGCAACGTATTCCATAATATTAGCCAATAAGTAAGTATCCATATATGATTGGTTTTGGATACTAATTATGGACGTTTTATTCAGGAAGTCCTCTTTGAAATTACGGTAATCCCATGACTGAATATATTCCGATTCATATTCATTAGATACATCCTTCTCTTGAGCATGTTCCGTTTGAGAAGCTTTAACTTCATCAGAATAATCTAAATAATCACTTATGAAATCATATAAATTAGGACCAGTATGTTCAATGTTTTTGTTTTTGAACAGATAGTCTATTTCTTGATCTAAAATATATAGACCATAAGGGTTTTTATCAGAGATACTATATGATTCGTTCCAATTGATAGGCTCTCTTTTATTTTTTTGGAAGATAAAAATAACAACTATTAACAAACCAAAAGCTAATAGGATTTTTTTTAATGAATTATCCATGATTAGTTGGTTTTTAAAGTTTGATCAAAAGCATTTTTTGCTTTCATAAATTCTTCTTTGGTAATTTTATGTTCTCCATACCAGATATGGTTGTATAAATAAGATAGGTATTGAAACTGCTCTTTTGTACTGGTATCTTTTATTTCATTATAATAATCTGTATTTGTTTTTTCTATATGCCATTCAATTATTTTCTTCTCTTGTAATTGTTGTAATAGCCATAGGTAGTAAAAGCGAATACAAATACGGTATTCATTTTGTTGAGTCATTTTTTGAACTAAAGCAGAAAAATCGGTATTTACAATATCATTTTCTGCTTGTTCTAGCATTATGTTGATGTTTTTGGATTTACGTTTGAATCCCCAATAAATATCTTTTTGTATAAATGCTCTAACGACATAATAGATGATCAATAGGAAGAAAAAGATCCCTAATACTCTTAAGATTTTTCCTGTGGTATTGATTGTTTCGTAGCTAATATCCATCGGTCTAAATAATCGAGCAAAAAATTCGTCAATAGATTTTAATAGCCTTTGAATAAAGTTATCTTCCTTAGTAGAGTCATCTTTACTATAATCAAAATCAGCATCATTTAAGTACTTCCTTTTGAAATTTGATTTGAACTTAGACACCTCCAAGGAGGAATTATGATCTACCTGTATAGGAGATACGTAGGTAGTATCTTTCTTTTTTATGATTACTTCTTGTTGACTGAATGCAAAAGGTGCAGATAATAGGAAAACAAGTAAGATGAGGTTGTTATATGTTTTGTAAATACGCATTGATAATTAGGGTTCTAATAGGTAATAGAATATATTTACTTATTGATAATAAAATCAGAGTTTATTTAATTGCTACCATTTTTTTATGTATCACAAAGGGATAGATGAAGAAATAGTAGATGATAAGACCTAATGTACCAAATATGATAAGATAGTTAAGTACATCAGGCATTTCTTTGGCGTATCTGGTAATGAAGCCTTCAATGAACCCTGCGGCGATGGTAAAAGGGATTGTCGCTATAAATATTTTTAGTCCAGCTTTAAAACTTATTTTGAAAGAGTTTATACGTGAGAATGTTTTAGGAAATAATAATCCAGCTCCAAAGACGAAACCAGCAAAGGCTTCTAGGATCATAGCTGTAATTTCCATAGCTCCATGTAACCATATTCCTCTAAAGCTATCCATGAATGCATTTTGTTGGATGAACATGTATTGAAAAGTTCCAATCATAATTGCATTATAAAAAAGGAAAACAAGAGTACCTATTCCTGCAAAAATACCAAAGACAAAGAAGCGTAAGCCTACATAGAGATTGTTGAATGTGATACCTATGAAACTTCCCCAATTACTACCCGACTTATATACCCCCATGACATCGTCATTCTTGATGTTGTCCAAGGTCATATTTACATAAGAATCTCCCAATACCGTACGAGTAAAGTTCATATCGTAATGTGTAGAAATTACACCAATAGCTGTTAAGATAGTAAAGGCTAAAACGGCAAATTTTAAATAATTTCTATACTCATAAATAGTCAATGGAACCTCTGTTTTAAAGAAGTGTACGATTCTATTTTCTTCAATTCGTTTCGTTTTATAAATTTTTTGATAGGTTTGTACTGCTAAATTGTTAAGATATTGTGTAACTTTACTTTTTGGATAAAAGGTCTGAGCATATGCTAAATCATTCATGATCTGAATGTACATATCGGCTAAATAATCAGGCTTTTGATATTGATTTGAATAGATAACCTGTTCAAATGCTAACCATTGGGTCTTATTTTGTTTTATAAAAGCAACTTCGCGCATGAAGTGAAAGTTTTGAAAATTTATGGCTAATTTAACAATAAATACAACACAACACATACAATTAGAGTTTAAAAATGCAGCAGTAGGTCAGCGAATGCTTGCATTTCTTTTGGATAGTACATTCAAGTTTTGTTACATACTAATTGTAGGGAATTTTTTAGACTCTTCAAACATATTATCAGGGTTTGAGGATAGTTGGTCTCGAGGAGCAATTGGTATTTTATTTTTTCTCCCCGTTATTTTTTACTCTGTTTTTTTTGAGAGTATTTTACAAGGATTTACACCTGGAAAAAAAATAATGAAGATAAGAGTAATTAAGATTGATGGGTATCAAGCAACAATATTGGATTATACAATTCGTTGGATAATGAATCTTGTAGATGTTTATATGCTAAGTGCGCTTATCGGACTAATTTCTATTTCCTCGACTAAGAAACAGCAGCGTATAGGAGATATGCTAGCAGGAACAGCTGTTATTTCATTTAAAGACCGTATCAATTTATCTGCGACTATATTTCAAGAGGTTGAAGACAGCTATGAACCTATTTATAAACAGGTATTGAATCTAAGTGATAATGACGTGCGTATAATCAAAGAGACTTATCGTAGATATTTAGAAAAAAGAGATGCTAAGTTGCTACAACAACTTGTAGATAAGGTAAAAGGGGTGATGGGAGTAGAGACCTATAATTTTACTGATCAAGGGTTTATACAAGTTGTACTTAAAGATTATAATTATTTGACAGCACGACTTTAATATTGTCTAGTATTCTAGGAATGAAAGTTTATTGTACTGAAAAAAGTAATAAAAGAAAACGCGAGACTTGAACTGAAGTCTCGCGTTTTTATTAAAATAGTAAACTATTTTAAAAGTATAAATATAAAATAATTATGAAAAAGCTTAATTATAAAAAGGCTAGTTATAGATTGTATCGAATAGCTAGCCTTTAATCACTACCATTTGACTAATAAAACCAATAAGTAGTATTCAATTACTGTGCCAATATTTATATTAGCTTATAATTTCGTCCTCTGCTTTTTTGACAATGACAATTCCTTTTTGCAGAAGTAAACTATTCGGGTAGGAGATAGTTTCATTTTCATTAGATAAGATTATGGTACAAAAGGCTTTTATATCTATAATAGTACCTTCAGTAGGGAAGTCTTTGTCTTGTATTTTGATGACATCACCTATTCGAAATGGAAAAGAAAAGAAAAGCATAATACCAGCAGTGATATTACTTAATAAAGACCACTGTGCAAACATTGCTACACCTATTACAGTAAAAACAGAGGTAAGTGTTAGCATAAAGTTTTCTGGTTCTACTCCCCATACCGTAAGAATAAGTATAGCAAATAACATAATCAACAACATATTGAATAATCTAATAACTAGAATAACTCTATTGTCTTTTCGTTTTTCTTTGTTAGAAAAAGAACGAATGATATAAGAAGTCAGTTTTCTACATGGGATGTATAAAATGATAATAGCAATAGTAATAACTATTTTAGGATAATAGATCTGTAACATTAGTGTTGTATAAAAGCTAATAATTCTTGTACTAATTCAGTGGTTGGTAGCCCCACAATATTGGTGTATGAACCTTCAATACTTGAAATTCCTACTAAGCCAATCCATTCTTGAATACCATAAGCCCCAGCTTTGTCATAAGGTTTATAATTATCGATATAATGGATAATCATTTCATCTGTAAGTGAAATAAACTCAACAGTAGTGATACAGTTAAATAGTTTTGTTTTTTCTTCACTTCGCAAACAAACTGAAGTAATCACTTCGTGTTTTTTACCACATAGCCCTTTAATCATTTCAAAAGCCTCTTCTCGATTAATAGGCTTTCCTAAGGAAGTATTGTTATTCCATACTGTGGTATCACTCGTAATGATAATTTCATTACTGCTTTGTAAAGGAATAGCCTCGGCTTTTGCTAAAGCAATAAAATCTGTAATTTCCTCTCGTGTTAAATGTTCAGGATACGATTCATCAATATCAGAAGCTCTAACTGTAAAAGGAAGTTTAAGGTCTTCTAAGTATTGTTTGCGTCTAGGAGATTTAGAACCTAGGATTAGTTGATAATCTTTAAATATATTCGCTAACATGTAAAGCGTATTAATTATTAATCGTATTTAGCGTCAAAGTGTTGAAACCACTTTTGCTGTGTTTTCATGATTTGTTCAATTACATCGCGTACAGCACCTCTACCTCCATTTACATGAGAAGTATATTTAGCTATTTTCTTGATTTCAGGTACAGCATCTTGTGGGCAAGTAGGAAGAGCGACTAACTGCATCACGTGATAGTCAGGGATATCGTCCCCCATATAGAGTACTTGCTCAGCATCGAGGTTATATTTGCTTATTAATTGGTTATAAACAGCTACTTTATTACTAACCCCTAAATGGATTTCTTTAACTCCTAAATTTTCAAAGCGTTTGCGAACACCATCGTTACTACCACCAGAGATGATAAAAACGTTATATCCATTTTCTACAGCAGCTTTAATCGCATAGCCATCTCTTATATTCATAGCTCTTAATAATTCACCTTCTTGGCTTACGTGTACAGTTCCATCAGTTAATACACCATCTACATCAAATATAAATGTAGTGATGTCGTTCATGATTATTTTAAAGTGTTTTGACATTATTTATTAATTATTGAATTCGTAATGATTTGATATATTTCTTTTTTGTTGGAATCTTTCAACATTTCTAAGTGACGCTCAATAGTCTTTACATCACCTCTTATCGCAGGACCTGTTTGGGCATCTTTTGGGGATAATACCTGAAGTTTATCAGCAGTTTCAACAATTAGTGGTTTTAGTATGTCAAAAGGGACAGAATTTTCCTTGCAAATTTCTTCTGCTAATGAGCATAGGTGATTAGTGAAGTTATTTACAAATACAGCGGAAAGGTGAATCACTTTTCGTTGTTCTGAAGATATTTTGAACACTTTTTCAGTAAAGCAAATAGCAATAGTATCTAGTAGTTTGAAGTCTTCTGTATTAGAGGCTTCTAGGCAAAAGGGAACTTTATTAAAGTTGACTTCTTTGTCATATGAAAAAGTTTGAAGCATATAAAGTACACCTTTACGGTTAGTGTTCTGTATTTCATCAATAGGTTGTGTTCCAGAGGTGTGAACAATAAAAGCGTTGTTCAATACAACTGATTTAGATACTTCTGCAATAGCATCGTCACTTACTGCAATAATGAAAATATCTGCAGGTTCTAAAAGGTTTAGATCAGTTATAATTTGATTGTCAGTGACTAAGTCCGTAACTTTGTTTTTGTGTCTGGAGTAAACTTGTTGTAGTTTTAGGTTGTCTTGTTCTAAAATATTTAGAATAAGATGATGAGCTACCTTACCTGCTCCTAAAATAGAAATTGTAATCATAATTTGTTCTTAGCAAGTTTTTTCAATAGGGACAATTTTTGTAAAATTAAGCATTTTAAGATGAAAACAGATATAGAAAGTTTAGAAGATATCAAGTTGTTAGTTGATACGTTTTATGGAAGAGTACAAGACGATGAGTTAATCGGTCCAATCTTTAACGAGAAGTTAGCTGGTAGATGGCCTGAACACTTAGAAAAGATGTATAAGTTTTGGGAAACAATACTATTAGATGAATATACTTATCAAGGAAGACCGTTTCCTCCACATGCTCAATTAGCAGTAGACAGTGAGCATTTCGAAACTTGGAAAGCATTGTTTAACGCAACAGTAGATGAGCTATATCAAGGAGTGAAAGCAGATGAAGCGAAGTGGAGAGCTGAGCGTATGGCAGCAATGTTTTTGAGTAAGATTACATACTTTAGGGAGTTCAAAGGAAAGCCTTTGATGTAAGTATAATATAAGTTTACAGTTAACTATAACAAAAGAGGAAGAATAACAAGTCCGTTATTCTTCCTCTTTTGTTAGTAGTAAATGATCAATATTTTTATCAAATATATTTACAAATGCATTTCGAATGGTACCATCACTATTTAATACAAAACTACGTTGGATTTTTGTTATGATCCATTGATCTTTCATTTGATTGAAATCAGTACATCTTAACTCAATTAGATTTGGGTGATTGTATTTATTAACAAAATCGACCCACTCTTCGTGCTCTCCATCAATACAAACAGAGATTACTTGTACGTCAGGAGTATTTTCTAGTAGCTGAATTGCTCTTCGATGAGCTCCATCAGCATGACCTAAACTATTCTTTGTCCAAACAAACATTAGTGTAGGTTTAGAAATAATTCTGTTTATATGAATTGATTTACCTTTAATATTAACTAAAGGTACGTTAGGTAACCTTTTTTCATACTTTAGGTTTTGAACAGCCTCTTGAATTTTGATTAGCTCACTATGCTGTGTACTATCTGTAGATAATTCAAAGTATCTGTCTAGAAACTTGTCATTATTGTTTAAGTTCTGATCTTCTAATAAATAAACGAAAGCAATATTATCAAGAATAGCATTTTTAACTTTCTTATTTGCAATGAGAGTATCAACAATGTTTAATTTTTCGATATTTTTATCGAATTTGTTTTCAGCATCAAATTCTATCTCTGTTTCGTTGGTTGTTGCGTTAAGCATTATTGACAAGTATCGCGTATAAGAAGAGAAGCTAATCATGCGTTCATCATTATAGTCCACTTTCTTTCTGAAAGAATAGTAATCCTTTGGTAACTCTTGACGGATGTCCTGTTTTGTTCTAATATAATGGGCTATAGGATATATTTCTTTTTGAGAAAAGAAATACAAGTCTAGTTTAGCTTTGGCATATGAATCAAAATCATTTGACCAGTTAATCATTGTTTTGCTTCTTAAGTAATAGGTAGTTCTTGCTGCATGAGTAGAATCTAGTTTGCGCAAAAAGTCTTTTGGCCCTAAATCGTAGTTCTCATATTTAGCATTTTCATCTACTAGATTCTTCATGTTTAATGCCATCAAGAAGTTGTTTTTTTCAGCACCTCTACCTGAAAAGGTTACTGAATGGTCAAAATCCTTGGTGTTTAATCGTACATTAAGACTGTCATTTTTATCAATATAAATATATTGATATTCAGGTTTATGTCTGTAAATATACATTCCTGGAGTAATGGAGTCAAAATGATGAAAGAATTTATTGTTTTTATCTAGATACAAGGTGTCTAGTACATTATTATCCTTACAGAAGAGTACGTAATCACTATTAGGATTAAATATCTCACCTTGAAAGTAAGCACTATAGTCACTCTCTTCAAACTTCTTGGAGCAAGAAGCTAAAGTGAAAAGAATTAGTATAGGTAGAAGTAGTTGTTTATCTATAGATTGAATATTCATTGTGATTAAAAAAAGCCTGTTTTTTGGGTTTTTCTAAAGTTAGTGCAGTAACAAAAGTAAGTTTATAACATGGTAATTATCGTTAATAAGCTGTTAAAAAGTATTCGTAGCGAAGAGTTCATGTTTATTCAATAAAATTATTAATTTTGTGGACAATTTAAAACAAGAGATAATCATGTTAACAGTTTCGAATCTGTCCGTTCAGTTTGGTAAAAGAGTTTTATTTGATGAGGTAAACGTAACCTTTACACAAGGTAACTGCTATGGAATTATCGGTGCGAATGGGGCAGGTAAGTCCACATTTTTAAAAATATTATCAGGGGAGATAGATCCTACTTCAGGACATGTATCATTGGAGCCTGGTAAACGTATGTCTGTTCTTAATCAGAACCATAACATGTTCGACGAATATACTGTGTTAGAAACAGTAATGATGGGGAATAAGGTTTTGTATGAGGTTAAGAAAGAGATGGATGAATTATATCTTAACTATACAGACGAGAATGCGGATCGTATAGGTGAACTTCAGATTAGGTTTGATGAAATGGGAGGTTGGAATGCTGAATCAGATGCAGCTACTCTATTATCTAACTTGGGAATTAGTGAGGACTTCCACTATACACCTATGTTGGAAATGGATGCTAAATTAAAAGTACGTGTTTTATTAGCACAGGCTTTGTTTGGTAATCCAGATGTATTAATCATGGATGAGCCTACTAATGACCTTGACTTTGAAACTATCGCTTGGTTAGAGAACTTCTTGGCTAATTATGAAAACACTGTATTGGTTGTATCTCACGACAGACACTTCTTAGATGCAGTATGTACGCATGTATCAGATATTGACTTCGGAAAGATTAATCACTATTCAGGTAACTATACTTTCTGGTATGAATCAAGTCAATTAGCTGCAAAACAAAGAGCTCAGCAGAATAAGAAAGCAGAGGAGAAAAAAGCTGAATTAGAAGAGTTTATTCGTCGTTTTAGCGCGAACGTTGCAAAGTCTAAACAAGCAACATCACGTAAAAAAATGATTGATAAATTAAAACTAGATGATATTAAACCATCTTCTAGACGTTATCCAGCTATTATTTTTGATCAAGATAGAGAAGCTGGTGATCAAATATTAAATATTGAAGGATTGTCTGCTTCAATTGATGGGGATATTCTATTCAAAGATGTAAACTTAAATATGGCAAAAGGAGATAAGTTAGTTGTTATCTCTAAAGACTCTCGTGCTACAACGGCTTTTTACGAAATATTAAATGGAAATAGAATTGCAGATGGAGGTAAGTTTGAATGGGGAATTACAACTTCTCAATCATATTTACCTGTAGAAAACCATGAGTTTTTTGAAAATGATTTAACTTTAGTTGATTGGTTACGTCAGTGGGCAAAGACTGAAGAAGAACGTGATGAGGTGTATGTACGTGGTTTCTTAGGAAAAATGATTTTCTCAGGTGAAGAGGCGTTAAAAACAGGACGTGTATTGTCTGGAGGAGAAAAAGTACGTTGTATGTTATCACGTATGATGATGGTGCGTGCTAATGTGTTAATGTTAGATGAACCAACAAACCACTTGGACTTAGAGTCAATTACAGCATTCAATAATACATTGAAAAATTTTAAAGGAACAATTTTGTTAACAACACATGACCATGAATTTGCTCAGACTGTTGGGACTAGAATTTTAGAGTTGACACCTAATGGAGTTATTGATCGCTATATGACTTTCGATGATTATTTAGATGATCCAAAAGTAAAAGAGTTAAGAGCTAGCATGTACGCATAAGCTTAAGATTTATTATTAGTATAAAACGCCTTATCATTTCGATAAGGCGTTTTCTTTTTTGTTTATTGATAACTAGCCAGTTTGTAGTTGTCTAACATATTGAGTCAAGTGAACTAAGTTGATATAGAGTCCTTAATCCAGGAAATAATGAATGTAATTCGTGCTATTAATTATACCTTTTAATCCATGTACTACTAGTTATATAATTGGATGGTTGAGGTATTAAATCGTGAATTCAAGTTATAAATGCAACATTAGTCAT
>NZ_WMJY01000026.1 GCF_009711055.1 Myroides pelagicus | reverse complement strand
TTAAATGCTGTTGCATTTATTTGTTGAATCTAAGAGATAAAATAGTATTCTAAGTACTATAGAAGTATAAATAAAAAAGGAGACTGAAAAGTCTCCTTAATAGTATATCGTAATACTTATTTTACTTCAGCTGATTTTTCATCAAATAAATCATCAACAGACCAGTATCTTTCTCCTGTGTCATAGTTAAACGTAAGTACTGTTGCTCCTTTTTCAATATTTGGCAAATGCTTAGCTATAGCAGCAAGTGAGGTACCTGTAGAAACTCCTGCTAATATACCTTCTTTACGCGCAATATCATTAGTAAAAGTATATGCTTCGTCTTTTTCAACAGTAATTATACCGTCAAATAAGTCTGTGTTTACTACTTTGGGAATAAAACCAGCTCCAATACCTTGCAGTGGGTGAGGGCCAGGTTGACCTCCACTTAAGACAGGTGAATTAGCCGGCTCAACCGCGAAGACTTTTAAGTTAGGAAACTTCTGCTTAAGAATTTCTGCTACACCTGTGATATGTCCACCTGTTCCAACCCCTGTTATTAAATAGTCAATTCCCGTTGGGAAATCGTTTAAGATTTCTTGAGCAGTAGTACGTTTGTGTATTTCTGGATTAGCAAAATTATTGAATTGTTGAGGTACCCATGCATTCTCAATTTCTTCAGCCAATTCTGTAGCTTTTGAAACAGAACCAGCAGTACCTAATTCTTTAGGAGTAAGAACAAACTTAGCGCCATAAGCAGCCATAAGTTTTCTTCTTTCAATACTCATTGATTCAGGCATAACGAGGATTAGTTTGTATCCTTTAACAGCACATACCATAGCTAAACCAACACCAGTGTTACCAGATGTAGGTTCGATAATCGTTGTATCTTTATTAATTAAGCCTTTTTTCTCTGCATCTTCAATCATAGCCAATGCTATTCTATCTTTCAGGCTTCCTCCAGGGTTTTGTTTTTCTAGCTTAATCCAAACATTAATATCGTTAGGAAAAAGTTTGTTGATTTTGATATGTGGCGTGTTGCCAATTGCTTCTAATACGTTGTTGATTTTCATTTCGTATAATTTTTTAGGTTAGATTACAAAGTTTATTGGTTCTGGGTAGATATCCTGGTCTTTTGAATAGCTTTTACTTTTACTGTAAATAATCGAGTTTGGTTTTACACTTTTTGTTAGCCAAACATTACCTCCAATGATTGTGTCATGACCAATAGAAGTCTCTCCTCCAAGGATAGTCGCTCCTGAATAAATGATTACATTATCTTCAATGATAGGGTGTCTTCTAGTATTGGCTTTATCTTTTGATACTGAAATAGCTCCTAGTGTTACACCTTGGTATATTTTTACATTGTTTCCAATAATACACGTTTCCCCTATAACAATGCCTGTACCGTGGTCAATACAGAAACTACTACCAATTTTGGCAGCAGGGTGAATGTCAATTCCTGTTTTGCTATGAGCATATTCTGTCCAAATTCTAGGTAATAATTTAACTTGTTGCTTTTGTAATTGGTGTGCAAAACGATAAATGGCGATAGCGTAGAACCCTGGGTAAGCTATATAAACTTCTTGCAAGCAGGTAGCTGCAGGGTCATTGTCTAAAATAGCATTTGCATCAGTGCTTAGCGCTGAATATATAGAAGGTAACGCTTCAAAGAAGTCACTAGCAATTTGGTTTGATTTATCTATGTCGTTATTAATATTAAAAACGATAGAAATTAGTTCGTTCTTTAGAGTAGTTAATCGAATATTAATAGCATTTGCAGAAGTATACTTCTTATCTTCTAGTTGAAATAAAAAGTGAAATAGTGTATCTGTAAAAAGCTCTATTCGCTTTTTATCTAAGAATGATTGAGAACTTTCGTTCTGATGAAGTAATTCTTTTATAAAATCTGTTAGCATTTACGTCTTATCAAATTTGTCGTTAATGATAGCTTAATTAATAAAGTTTCATAGAAATTGAATGAAACTACATTAGTTTGAGGTGTAAAATTAAAAATATATTAGGTCTTGTATGTGTTTTTAACATACCATAACACTAATATACCATAAACATGGTAGTGAGCTGGGTGCAAGTTATTGGGAAGTACATTAAAAGTATTACTTAGAATACTCTAAAATCTTTTTGGAGTGTATGTATTAGTGATTATTTACTTCTATAGGTTTGTTTTACAATGGATTAAAAAGGTTTGAGTTCTAAGATGATTTACTTAATAAAAATAAAATGTAATTTATTGTCACTGAAATGATTAAGGCGTAGTATCTTTTTTGGATAACATATGTTAAAATCCTTATTCTTGATGTTTGAATATTGTATTAAAAGTTTACATTTGTAGTGGTTAAATGATGCAAAGGCGAAGTATCATTAAACTGACAAACAAAAATTGTGGGTTTTTCAGGAATAGATTTTTTATTTTCAATTTCTTTTGAGCTGGCTACTTATAAGGGATTTGGTTTTGTTGTTTTGTTGTTCTATTTCATGGATTAAAAAACGAATCACATATTTTTGCTAAAAAATAAAGTCATTAATCGAGAGGTTAATGACTTTTTTTCGTTATATCCCGTCTTTGATAAATGAATGTTTAAGGTACTTTCCTGTTAAAATTTATAATTAAAGTTTAATAATAGATATTTAAAAATATTGATTTATAAGATAGAGATTTTTTTATGATACTTGAGATTAAGTATCATTTCTATATAAGAGAGGTTTTAATTTTTAATAGGTAAAGTCAATTGAATAATTAATTATTAGCTGTAATGATTATTCCATTAGTATTAATCTATCCGGTAAGATTTAAGGTTTCTACGGTAGTTATCCATAAGATCTGTCTTTGCAACATAGCCAATATATTTTTTATCCTTTTGTACAATTAAAAATTGAAGTTTGTTAGAATCAAATGCATCAATGAATATTTTTGTACTATCAAAGTATGACATGACTATAGGGGAATCGATAATATCATTTAGTGGGATTTGTGGCTGTTGTTTTAGATTTAGTAGTAGTGGTCTAACCCTATCGAAATTTACTACTCCTATTACTTTTTGATCTCCATCTAGGATAGGAATGAAAGTTTGATTAGAAGTGGCAAAAATATCTATTATATCGCTTGTTTGGTGAGAAGTATTTAAGGTTTTAATATCATCTCTAATTAAGTTTTTTGGATTAATTGTTGAAAGAATATTAAAATCGCGATCAGAGGTAAAGACTAATCCTGTGGTAGCAATAGATTTGATATCCATAGAATATTTTTCCATGTGTTTGGATATAGCAAAACTTATTGAGGATACAATGAGTAGAGGAACCATTAGGCCATATCCTCCTGTTATTTCAGCAATTAAGAAGATTGCAGTAAGAGGTGCGTGAAATAACCCACTAATTACTGCTGCCATACCGACTACAGTGAAATTTTGGACAGGAATGTCTTTGACTCCAAGGAGAAGTAATACTTTAGATAAGACAAATCCTAAGTAGGAACCAACAAATAGAGAAGGAGCAAAGTTACCTCCATTACCTCCACTTCCCATAGTCAATCCAGCGGCAACTGTTTTTACTAACGCAGCTCCTGCAACGAAAAGTAGAAGAACCCATTCATTGCTTTCGAATGAATTAAGTATTGTATTTTTTAAGATTGTTTGAGGTGTATCACTTGTTAGTATTTTAATGCTATTGTATCCTTCACCAAATAATGTTGGAAATAAAAAGATTAGACAAGCTAATAATCCAGCTCCATATAATGCCTTTTTATAAATGTTTTTACTCCAACCTCCAATATACTTCTCTGTACGTCTAAACATACGTGCGTGATAAACACAGAAGAATCCTGATAATACACCTAAGAGTATATAGTAAATTGTATTACCTGTATCAAAGACTAATTGGTTTTTAAAGGATAGTAAAATTTCTTCTTTTAAGATAAGGTTAGTCACAATTGTCCCTGTTGCAGATGCAATCATAATTGGGATAAAAGCAGTTACAGATAAATCAACGACAATAATCTCTATGGCAAATAATACGCCAGCTATGGGTGCGTTAAATGCTGCTGATATACCTGCTGCTACTCCACAAGCAAGGAGTAAAGTGCGTTGTTTATAATTTAAGCGATAATTCTGTGCATAGTTTGACCCAAAAGCAGCTCCTGTAATTGCAATTGGAGACTCAAGCCCTAAAGATCCTCCCATACCTACAGTTAATGAACTCGTTATTATTTGTGAGTACATCTGTTTTCTAGGCATAATTCCGGATTTCTTGGCTACCGCTATCATAATTTGGTAAGTTCCTTTTTCAATAGAACCATTCAAAAACTTATTGACAATAAATACAGTCAGTAGTATACCTATGATAGGTAAAATACTATTCATATAAGGAAGATGCATTAAACTGTCTAAATAGGTCGCAAACTGAAATACCGAGTGAGCAAAGTACTTAAGAACCATAACTGCTAATGCTGAAGACGCACCAACGATTACACACGATAAATACATAAATTGCCTTTCAGTTAATATAGACTTTAAGAAAAATAAAGTTCCTTCAGAATATTTAAATAGTTGATTAAGATAGTATTTAATGCGATGTCCGTTAATTAGTTTCATATTACAAAAGTAATTCAAAAAATAGAGAGCTAATCCTCTAATATACGAAAAATCATTAAGTTTTTTTAGTTTTTTAAGGATGCTGTTAGTTATTCTTTATTTGAAAGCGTATACTAATGTATTAACTACTGATTTTAAAAAGATTAAAAAGAAATTCTACAGGAGTTTGACTTGTACTTTTAAGTGAGTGCTAAGCATTGTGATTGTTGTTATTTAACTAGTAATTTGTTTTGCTGAGCATATCGCTCCACGTAGTTTTGTAATTCATCAAAAAACAGTTTGAATTGGTCTTGTAGTATGGTATAGTTTGCTTCAAGATCTACAGTCGCATATCTCATTTTAGATATGTTTTTTGTTCTCTTATCCATTTGAGTCAGAATATAATTTAATCCATCTAGTGTTTTATACTTTACTAACCAGTTTTCACTAAGCATAATTGGAAGGAATTTCTGAACTTTTTCAGGTAGAATATCAAAATTATCTTCTAGTAAAGTATAAAATTCACTAGCATATGTTGCTAAGGGAGTCTGATGATATTTTTCCCAATTTATAGCTAAGAAGTGATCGTAATACATATCTATTAGAACTGAAGCGTAGTGATTGTAGGTCGGAACAATCACTTTTTTACTTGAACGCCAAGTTGTGTGAAAATCAGTATATTCATCGATTGCTCGATGTAGTAGAATGCCTTGTTGTATTTTTGGAGGGTAGTTGAGATAAGTTTTTCCCCTAACGCTATCTGCTATGAAATTACCTATTTTCAGATTGTCATCTTCAAGTGATAAGTAAATATGAGCAAGGAAATTCATAAGCAATGATTTTTATTGGTATTGAACGCCACTTTATACCCGTATAAAGTGATTCATTTTTGTTATTTCTTTTATCTTTGTGAGAAACAAAAATAGTAAACTTATGACTTTAATAAAATCTATTTCTGGTATCAGAGGAACTATAGGTGGAAAAGTTGGAGATAATTTAACTCCTATTGATGCTGTGAAATTTGCTTCTGCATACGGAACTTTTTTAAAGAATAATTCGAATAAAGAAAAGCTAACTGTTGTAATTGGTAGAGATGCTAGAATTTCAGGTCCAATGATTCATAACCTTGTAGCTAATACACTGATAGGTTTAGGAATTGATGTTATCGATTTAGGTTTGTCAACTACCCCGACTGTAGAGGTTGCTGTCCCATTAGAAAAAGCTGATGGGGGTATTATCTTAACGGCTTCTCATAATCCAAAACAATGGAATGCTTTAAAGTTGTTAAATGCTAAAGGAGAGTTTTTAAATGCTGACGAAGGAGCTTTAATCATTGAATTAGCAGAGAAAGATACTTATGAGTTTGTTGATGTAGATCACTTAGGGACTATAACGCCGAAAGAGGGGTATATGGATACTCATATTGATGAAATATTGAAACTAGAATTAGTTGATGTTGAGTCAATAAAAAAACGCAAGTTTAAAGTAGTTGTAGATGCAGTTAATTCTTCTGGAGGAATTATTATACCAGCTCTATTAGAGCGTCTAGGTGTTGAAGTTGTAAAATTATATTGTGAGCCAAACGGACATTTTCCTCACAATCCAGAACCACTAAAAGAACATTTGACAGACATCTGTGAATTAGTGAAAAGAGAGAAAGCAGACTTCGGTGTTGTTGTAGATCCAGATGTTGATCGTTTAGCTTTTATTTCGAATGATGGTGAGATGTTTGGAGAGGAATATACTTTAGTGGCTGTTGCTGATTATGTCTTGAGTAAAACACCTGGAAATACTGTTTCTAACTTATCATCATCTCGTGCACTTAGAGATATTACTGAAAAACACGGAGGTTCGTATAATGCATCTGCTGTGGGAGAGGTTAATGTTGTAGAAATGATGAAAGCTACGAATGCTATTATTGGAGGAGAAGGTAATGGAGGTATTATTTATCCAGAGACACACTATGGTCGTGACTCTATTGTTGGTGTTGCTTTGTTTCTAACACATTTAGCTAGTATGGATAAGTCGGTTGCTGAGTTAAGAGCCTCATATCCTCAATATTATATGAGTAAAAATAAAATAGAATTAACACCTAAATTGAATGTAGATATGATTCTTGAGCAGATAGCGGAGAATTATAGTAATCAAGAGGTATCTACTGTTGATGGAGTTAAGATAGACTTTCCAACTTCGTGGGTTCACTTAAGAAAGTCAAATACAGAACCTATCATTCGTATTTATACAGAAGCACCTACCCAAGAAGATGCTGATGGTTTAGCAGGTCGTATGATGGAAGAGTTACGCGTGATAGCAGGTATTTAAATAATCTATTAGAATATGAAGACATTGTATTTATTTAATTTACTGCAATTCTTTTTTTCTTAAATGTATATAAAAACAAAGCCAGTCGTAAATCATACGACTGGCTTTGTTTTTATCTGTTAGTATCAGCTTTTAAAGCACTTATTTAATATTAGCTGGTTTGTTTCCACGATGTTTCCAGCGTTTATGTGTCCAAAAATAATAGGCGGGTGCTTTTCGGATCGTTTGTTCAGTCTCTTTTAAGAAACGTGTCATTAACTCGTAGTTTGGAACTTCTTTTACATTTTCACCTTCTTTTAGTAAGGGTACGAAGGTTGCTTCGTAATGTCCACGTTTAATAAATTTTACATCTAAGTACATGGGAACCATATTGAATTTTTTACATAGGGCTTCTCCTCCTGTATAAATAGGTACTTCTACTCCCATAAATTCCTGCCAGCAATTTGTTTGACTAATCATAGGTGATTGATCACTGATAAAAGCATAAACACCATGTTTGTTTTCTGTTTCATTTTTTCTAATAAGGCGAATCGTATCTTTTATCTCGACTAGAATTGTATTAAATCTTGATCGAATTTTTATAAACAGTTGATCAAAGTATGGGTTGTTTATTTTTTTGTAGACAGCGTATCCTTGTGATTGAATTAAGCGATCAAGTATTATAGTCCATTCCCAATTAGCATAATGTGCACAAAAGAGCATAATACTTTTGTTGTCTTTTTCAATATTAAGTACGGTATCTAAGTTGGTGAAAACAAAGCGTTTTTTTAGTTCTTTTTCAGATATCGTAAAAGTCTTTATCATTTCTAAAAAGATGTCACATAAATGTCTAAAAGACTCTCTTTCAATACGCTTTACTTCTGTGTCTGATAGCTCAGGCATTGCTAACTTAATATTTTCTCGTACAGTCTTTTTTCTATAACCGATAATGCGATATAAGAGTATATAAAAAAAATCGGATACAATGTAAAAAACAGAGAACGGCAGTTTTGATACTATCCAAAGTATTGGATAAGCTATAAGGTATATAAGGAATTTCATGTTAGGCTATTTATGCAAATATACTTGTTTCGTCTATTTTCGACAAAAAATGATTGACCTTAATAAACTATGCTTATTTTTATCCCTTAAAATATTATTTCATAGACTATGTTAGATATATCGCCGATTGTATTATTGATTATGGCTGTTACTGGTTTTGTTACCTACAAAGGGTTAAACGATTATTCTTTTTTTTACAAGTACTGTTTTGATATAGATGCTGTACGTGCTGGTGAAAAACACAGAATTTTTACTGCTGGTTTTTTACATGTAGATTGGATGCATTTTATATTTAATATGATGACCCTTTATTTTTTTGGTGATTATTTAATGAACAGTGTAGGGATTGTTTATTTCTTACTGATCTATTTTGTTAGTATGCTTATTGGTAACCTTATTACTTACCAAATGTATCATAACAAGACTGGATATCGTGCAGTAGGGGCTTCAGGGGCTATTATGGGCGTGCTATATGCTAGTATTATGATTAATCCAAACATGATGTTGGGGATATTTTTTATTATTCCTATACCGAGTTATCTATTTGCCGTCTTGTATTTACTGTATTCAGTTTATGGAATGAAGCAACAAAATGACAATATAGGCCACTCAGCTCATATAGGTGGTGCAGTGGCGGGATTGACCTTAATTTTAGTTAAGTATCCTGTATTAATAGAGATGCACCCGTTATTATTAGGTGTAATGCTGATTCCTATTCTTCTTCTTTTTGTTTTGTTCAAGAAAGGTAAGTTATAAGGGTACGATAATTCTTCCATTAGGAGAAGTAAATGATTTGGTATTACCTATGAAGAAATATTGTTGTGTAATTTACTTGCTTTATTTGATAAATGATGTGTGTATAATATAAAGGATATTAAGTAGAGTGAAATAATGATATAACACTAAATTATTTGGAGATTGTTTCATGTACAACAGTTGAATCACAACACTTCATGTCAATTGATAACTATGTTAATTGTTTCTTAGCTTTTGAGCTAAGTTTATCACTTTTGGATATATTTGTTTGAATCAGAAAAAGAGAAATTATGAAAAAAGTATCAATATTACTTGGAGTGCTATTGCTTTCAGCCACTTCAACTTTTGCACAGACAACTTATACATCTCCGATAACACCTCAAATTCAAGTTAATGGAACTGGTAAAGTTTCCGTAACGCCAGATAGAGCTATTATACGCCTAGGTGTAGAAAATAAGTCTCTTGATGCTGCTACGGCTAAGAAAGCAAATGATCAGGTAATCGCTAAAGTTTTGAAGTATTTGAAGAGCATACAAATTGAAGATAAAAACATTCAAACTCAACGTGTGAGCCTATATCAAACACGTGATTATAATGATAAAAAGGACTATTATAAAGCTAGTCAAACAATTGTTATTACCCTGACAAATATTGATAAGTATGAAGAATTGATTTTAGGTGTAATGGATGCGGGAATAAATAAAATTGAGGGTGTGGAGTTTGAGTCTTCTCAATTGACAAAGTATGAAACAGAGGCTAGAGTATTAGCTGTGAAAGAGGCTAGACAAAAAGCATCGGATTATGCTACAGCCTTAGGACAGAAAGTAGGTAAAGCTATTCTTGTAACTGATGGTAGTTCATATACTCCTCCAATTATTCGTCCAATGTACATGATGAAAGGAGCTAGTACAGAAGGTTTGGATCAAACTTTAGCAGTAGGTGAAATTGAAATTGTTTCAGGAGTGTCTATTAGTTTTACACTTGACTAATAATCTATTATAAAAAACAAAGGCGTTTACTGGTCGGTAAGCGCCTTTGTTTTTATCGTTGTAAAGTAGGTAAGTTTAGATTAGTTTTTAACATAATTGAATTCTAAAGGAACTTCTTGTTTTTTTGCAATGCGTTCTGCTTGCATAGCTCTTAATTCTACGCGCTTGATTTTACCACTGATTGTCTTAGGTAACTCCGTCACAAATTCTAATTTTCTGGGCATTTTATATGGAGCTAGATGCTCTCTACAGTACTTGAAGATGTCATTCGCTAATTCCACTGAAGGTTTTTCGTGGTCGTTGATGATGACAAATGCTTTGACCTCATAACCTTTTACAGGGTGTGGACTTCCAACTACAGCCGATTCAATGATGGAGTCATGTTCTAATAAGACACTTTCTACCTCGAATGGACCTATACGGTAATCTGATGCTTTAATGACATCATCATCGCGTCCGATAAACCATATATATCCATCTTCATCTTTATAGGCTTTATCTCCAGTAAAGTAAACGCCATTTCTAAATACTTTTGCTTGTTTTTCCTTGTCAAATAAGTATTCTTTAAAGATCCCATTTAGTTGTTCTGTCCCTGTTTTTACACAGATGTTTCCTTCTTCATTAGCGGGTACTTCTTTTCCTTCATCATCAGCGATGATAATGTCGTATAAGAAGGTAGGTTTCCCCATAGAACCATATTTTACCTTTGCTGTTGGATAGTTAGCTACCATACAAGTACTTTCTGTCTGTCCAAAACCATCTCTTACTAGTATGCCTGTACCTTCTTTCCATTCTTCAATTATTTCTGGATTCAGTGGCTCTCCAGCAGCTACACATTGTCTTAGGCTGAACTTATAATTTTTTAGGTTTTCTTGGATAAAGAAACGAAGTACTGTTGGGGGTGCACATAAGGTTGTTATTTTGTGTTTTTCGATTAGCTTCAAGGTAGTTGCCGCATTAAATCTGTCTGTTGTATGGTAGGCAAAGATAGTTGCTCCAACGTTCCATGGTGCGAATAAACTACTCCAAGCAAATTTCCCCCAACCTGGCTGGGATATATTGTAGTGTACATCATCTTTAGTAACTCCAATCCACGCAGTAGTGGTTAAGTGTCCTAATGGTTGGCTTAATTGAGTATGACATACAATTTTAGGCATTCCTGTAGTCCCAGAAGTGAAAAACATGAATAGAGTATCGTCAGGATGCGTTTGAGCACCTTCAGCTTCTTTTGCTTGTTCGTCTAAGACACTCAAAGGATACCAGCCTTCTCTTGTATCATCAATTAATATCTTTACTGGAATAATAATTCCTGCTTGACGCTCGGCAGCATCTACCTTTTCTACATTATCTTTATCAGCTAAGACAACTTTTGGTTGAATTTTTTCAAAGCGATAAGCCAAATCTTTTACCCCTAAAATACTTGCTGCTGGGGAAAGCATATATCCTGCTTTGATAGCTGCTAAGTGAGTAACCCAATTAATTCGCTGTAACATCATCTGTGTTAAGATTACGTCACCTTTTTTTATGCCTTTAGACGATAAAAAGTTGATTAATTGATTGTATCGATTGTGTAATGTTAGAAATGTATAATGATGTGTTACTTCTCCATCTGTCCAGAGTAAAGCCGTCTTATCTGGGGTCTCTTTTACATGAATGTCTTCGAATACTTCCTGTACCCAGTTAAAGTATTCTGGTTTCTCAATCTTTAGATCGTGTAAGGCACGATAGTCCTGATCGATGAGTAAATCACCGATTTTTTTATACAATTCTTTCATTTTATAGTTTTTTGGTTCTAGAAATATACATAAAAGAATATTTATTTAGAATATTCATACTGAAAAAAAACTTAAAAAGAATGGTTTTATCTTGAATAATTGATAATCATTGGACTTCAATAAGAGGTGTTTTTGAAAAATTGAAAATTTAAAGGGGGTATTTTTTGTGACTTTCTAGTAAAATACGTTCTTTATTAATAATTCACTATTTGTCATAATCGGTATTTTTAACCGATTATTACCGGTGATAGGATTTATTATTGTTAGGAAATTGGTTATTGTTTGTTGCGTTCTATTTTTATTAAAGGGAGCATATTGTGTACGCCTGTTTATCGATTACATTGGGATATAGATCTTTTGTAATAGTTCTTCATATTCTTTATAAGGATCACTGCTATATGTAATTCCACCGCCACTTTTATAGCTATATTGACTGCCTTCTTTTTCGATAAAGCGAATCATTACTGCACTATCGACAGCATCACCATCATATATACCACATACTCCCGTATAAAATCTTCTATTGTATGTTTCAGCTTCTTGAATGATTTCGAGTGTCTTTTCTTTAGGTGAGCCTGTTATCGAACCTGCCGGTAGGAGATGATTAAAGATATTGCCAAGATTAGCATGCCAATCGTCGCTTAGTTCTCCACTGATTTGTGAACTCATTTGCAGAATCGAGCCTTTTGTCGTTATTAGTTTGTCTATGTATTTGAAGCGATCAACTTTTACTTTTTTAGCCACTATATTTAGGTCATTCCGAATTAAATCTACAATTGTAAAGTGCTCTGCATTCTCTTTAGGGTTGTTAAGTAATTGTTGTTCTGCATTCTCAAGTGTACCATCAATTGTTCCTTTCATCGGATAGGAATAGATGTGCTTGTTTTTTATCTGTACAAATATCTCTGGAGAAAAGCATACAAACTGATTTTTATAATATAGTTTGTATTTAGCCTGTGCTATTGCATATATATCATTAAGGTCACAGTCTATTTGTATAGGTGTTTGTATCGTCAAGTTTAGAAGGTATGAATTTCCTAATTGTATGTTTTTCTTTACGATTTCAAACTGTTTGTTGTATAATTCAAATGAAATAGGGGTTGGCTTGAGTATTGGAATTTTTGTCGCATTATTTACAACTGTATTTGTTACTCCATTAAAATTATACCTCACCTCTTGATGATCAATTTGATCAAGTGGCTTAATATAAGTGTTTTGTTCACCGAAATCAATGATAAATAAGAAGGGAATTCTTTGTTTTCCCAGTTCATTCATCTTTGTGATAGTTGTATCTTTGAGCCTCATTTTTATGAATTGATTCGCGTCCAAAATTACAAATACTTTATGAGTGTACAGAAACAAATTGTTATAATTGATAATCACGATTCTTTTACTTATAATCTTTATCAATTATTTGATGAGAATCCGAATTGTCAGATTACTGTGGTTAGAAATGATGAGGTATCTGTAGAGGATATTGATCAATATGATCAAATTGTTTTTTCTCCAGGGCCAGATATACCTAACAAGAGCCCTATTATGTATCGTGTTTTAGATATGTATAAAGGGATTAAGCCTATCTTAGGGGTGTGTCTGGGTCACCAAGCTATTGGTGATTATTTCGGTGCTAGACTTATAAACTTAGAGCAGGTTTATCATGGTCAGCAACGTGCTTTACATATTTGCGATGAGAGTGAACGTTTGTTCGACGGTGTGAAGCAAAATTCGTTGGTAGGACTCTATCATTCTTGGGCTTTAGAGAAAGAATCCTTTCCTGAAGATTTAGTTATAACGGCATTTAGCGAAGATGGAGTGATTATGGGAATACGTCATAGGATATACAACATCAGTGGGATTCAGTTTCATCCAGAGTCTTATATGACTGGCGTTGGTATAAAAATGATTGATAATTGGATCGAACAATAAGAATTACGAGTATCGCAGAAAAGTGATATAAAATATTCACGATGTGAATTGAATTGTGTATTTAACTAATGGAGTTGAAATAAACAAATAGCTAAAATGCCAATTTGAAAAATCACATCAAGAAGTAAAAATTCTAAAAGTCATATCTTTGCAACAAATCTACAAGAATAAGTGCTACACCTAATATGAGGAGAAAGTATCGATTTTAACTTGGGTGTACAAAGATGTATTTTGTCGAGCTCAGCAATACATAAATAAGTAAAGGAAGTTTCAAATAGTAATGACATATACTAATCTTTAGTATGGGAAATGTCATGCATAAAATGTTGTGAATTTATGAAAGCAGGCGTAATAGAAGATCCAAAAATTAAAAAATACTTACCGTGGTTAGGTGCTATAGCAATTTTTATGCAAGCGCTTGATGCAACTATATTAAATACAGGGCTACCGTCAATTGCTAAGAGTCTAGGTGAGTCTCCTTTGCAAATGCAAAGTGTGATTGTGTCCTATACATTGACAGTAGCACTATTAATACCGTTGAGTGGCTGGTTAGCTGATCGCTTTGGTACAAAGCGTATTTTTATCTTAGCAGTTACTTTATTTACCTTAGGTTCACTGTTTTGTTCTTTGTCTAGAGATTTAGATGAGCTTATATTATCAAGAGTTTTTCAAGCAATAGGAGGTTCGATGATGGTTCCAGTTGCTCGATTGACATTGATTTATGCTTACCCCAAAGATCAGTTGCTAAAGGTCATTAACTTTATCACTATACCTGCGTTAGTAGGGCCAATGCTTGGACCTACCGTAGGAGGATTCTTGGTAGAAAAGTTTTCTTGGCACTGGATATTTCTAATTAATTTACCAGTTGGGCTAATAGCTGTATTGTTTGCTTCTCGTGTAGTGCCTAATTTCACTAATAAAGTAAATAAGTTTGACTTGTGGGGTTGGTTATTATTGAGTGGAGGTCTTACTATGATTACTATTGTGATAGAGCGTTGGGATTCTCCAGAGCTTACAGTTTTTAATTTGATTGGCTTAGGTGTTTTCGCGTTATTGTGTATTCTAGGATATGTGTATTACGCTAAGCGTACTTCTTTTCCTTTGATTAAATTGAGTTTGTTTAAGATTGACACGCTTCGTGTTGGGTTGATTGGAAATATTGTCACTCGTTTAGGTATAGGAGGTATGCCGCTAATGATCCCTCTATTGTTACAAGTAGGATATGGATATTCTGCATTTTATGCAGGGTTGATGATGATTCCTCAGGCCTTGTCTAATTTAGTTTCTAGAAACTTTGTTGTACCTATCGTAAATAAGTATGGTTATCGCAATACCTTAATATCTAATACTATTCTGACAGGTGTATTAATTTCGATGTTCTTTTTTATTGATAAACACACCCCTTACTGGGTAGTTGTATTATTAATGATTTGTAATGGAGCGTTTAGTGCAGTCCAGTTTACGTCAATGAATACAATTTCACTTGCGGATTTAGACAATGATACCTCTAGTGAAGGGAATAGTTTACTTTCCGTTACACAACAATTAGCCATTAGTTTAGGAATTTCAGTATCAGCGATGTTTTTACTTATTTTTCAAAAGAGTGGGGTAGGGCAAGGAAGTGAAGGAGTAGATGTGTTTCGCTATACATTCTTAGTTATGGGTGTTTTAACGATACTATCTAGTTATGTTTTTACGCGACTGGAGCAGGAAGCAGGAGCCAATATGTCAGGAAAGCGGATGTATAAACAGACCAAAAGCGCTTAATAAATTAATATTCATCTATATGCTGATTGTAATCAGCAGAAATACAATCATCGGGTTGACTTTGCCTTTAAGATCAATTCGATGATTTTTTTTTGTTTTAAATTTTGATACGTGGATGTACAGTAAGTTATAAACTTTCAAGCTTAGCTTATTTTTGCTCTCTTTTTACTTGGAGATACTTGCAGTATGCGTGCGGTTTCCTTGCGGTTTTCTTGCCAAGAAGACCTGTTTTGGGAAGTAAACTGCAGGTATTCTGCATCTTTCGGTAAGAAAGAGCAGGAGGAGTACACTATTTTATGTGTTTTGGGAAGTTCTATATTTAGACGGTGCTAGCAAATTCGGGAAATATCTCTAGGGATATAATGTAGTTCGTCCAGCTATAAGTAGGAAAATTTACTCTTTTAGTGTTCATTGTTTGTTTTTAGTTGTTTAACGTATATTTTTTTAGGGTTAAATCAAGTTATTAGGTATTAACCTAATTTGTGTTTTATATGTGGTGTATATTTGTTTTTTTACTTGTTAATAGTTGTTTTAAATAGAAGTTTTAGTTTATTATATTTATAAATGTTAATAAAAAAATGTTAACTTTATGAGGTGGATTTAAGAAAAAGTTTTGTTTATATCAACGAGGTGTAGTAAACTTTTTTCTAATAATTGATATAGTGATAATTATCATACTTGTGGTGATTTTCGAGTATTAATTTTACATCTGTAAGCAAATTAAAATCAATTAAAAAAGATTAATATTTAAACATTAACAAAGATGAATACACTCTCACGCAAGATCATCATGGCCGCGACAGGATTATTTCTTTGTTTTTTCCTATTGATTCACTTTTTAGGAAATACACAGTTATTTTTAGAGCCAGAACACGCAAGACTTAGCTTTAATGCCTACTCGCATTTTCTAACAGGAAATCCATTAGTGAAAATGGTTTCGTATGTTTTATATGCTTCAATTATTGGGCATGCTATTTACGCTTTATTAATCACAGCTAAAAATAAGGCTGCAGGAGGAAGTTATAAGAAAGATAACAGAGGTAGAGCAAGTAAATGGTATAGTAGAAATATGGGAGTATTAGGGACAATAGTATTGATATTCATTGTTCTTCACTTTCAAAATTTCTGGTATGTGTATAAGTTTGGAGAGATTGGATTAGATACAAATGGCAATAAAGATTTATATGCAGTTGTAGTAGCAGCATTTCAAGAGCTATGGTTAGTAGTTGTCTATGTAATTGCAATGATAGCACTTTGTTATCATTTAATCCACGGGATTACTAGTGGAGTTCGAACACTAGGGTTGTTTCATCCGAAGTATGTGCGTTGGGTTAATATTGTCGGAGTGGTTTACTCTGTAGTAATATGCGTAGGATTTGCTGCAATGCCACTTTTTATTTACTTCACTAATTCTAAATAACTAGCTATGAAATTAGATGCAAAAATACCACAAGGATCACTAGAAGATAAATGGTCAAACTATAAGAAAACTGCTCGTTTGGTAAACCCAGCGAATAGAAAAAAATTAGATGTTATTGTAATTGGTACTGGTTTAGCAGGAAGTTCAATAGCTGCCTCGCTTGGAGAGATGGGGTATAATGTGAAGTCATTTTGTTTTCAAGATACTCCTCGTAGAGCACACTCTGTAGCTGCACAAGGAGGAGTAAATGCGGCAAAAAATTATAAAAATGACGGTGATAGTATTTACCGTATGTTCGTTGATACATTAAAAGGAGGGGATTTCCGTGCACGTGAAGCGAACGTATATCGTTTGGCTGAGTGTTCGGTTAATCTTATTGATCAAGCAGTAGCTCAAGGGGTGCCATTTGGTCGTGAATATGGCGGGTATCTTAATAACCGTTCATTTGGTGGTGTTCAAGTAAGTAGAACATTCTACGCTCGTGGACAAACAGGACAACAGCTATTATTAGGAACTTATCAGGCGTTAATGCGTCAAGTGGATAAGAAAACGGTAAAGTTATATTCTAGCCATGAAATGCTTGATTTGGTGACTATTGATGGAAAAGCTAGAGGTGTCATTGTTAGAAACCTTGAAACAGGGGAGATAGAGAGACATGCAGCTCATGCTGTTGTATTGGCTACTGGAGGATTTGGTAAGATTTATTATCTATCAACTTTAGCAATGGGATGCAATGGATCGGCGATTTGGAGAGCACACAAAAAAGGAGCGTTTTTTGCTTCACCTAGTTGGACGCAGATACACCCAACGTCATTGCCTCAATCAGGAGGTTATCAGTCCAAACTGACTTTGATGTCTGAATCATTGCGTAATGATGGTCGTATATGGGTACCGAAAAAAGCAGATGATAATCGCGTGGCTAATGATATCCCTGAAGAAGAAAGAGATTATTACTTAGAGCGTCGTTATCCAGCATTTGGTAATTTAGCACCACGTGATATTTCGTCTCGTGCAGCTAAGGAGCGTATCGATGCAGGACACGGTGTAGGTGCATTAAAAAATGCTGTATATCTTGATTTTTCTAAAGCTATTAGAGAGCAAGGGCAAGCTAAAATTGCAGAGAAGTACGGTAACTTGTTTACGATGTATGAGAAGATTACCGGGATTAATGCCTATAAAGAACCAATGATGATCTCTCCTGCGGCTCACTTTTCTATGGGAGGGTTATGGGTAGATTATGAGTTAATGACTACTATTCCTGGATTATTTGCTCTAGGTGAAGCAAACTTCGCTGACCACGGAGCGAATAGATTAGGAGCGAATTCATTGCTTCAGGCTTCAGTTGATGGGTATTTTATTGCACCTTATACAATTGCTAATTACTTAGCGGATCAAATTAGAGTAGGAGCTATTGCTAGTGATGACCCAGCATTTGACAAAGCTGAAAAAGAGGTTAAAGATAAATTAGACGCTTTATTAGCTATCAAAGGAACTAAGACAGTTGATTATTTCCACAAATCTTTAGGTAAGCTTTTATATGACTACTGTGGTTTAGCAAGAACTAAAGAAGGACTAGAATACGCAATAGTTGAGATTAAAAAACTTAGAGATGAGTTTTACAAAGATGTGAAGATTCCAGGTGATTCTAAAACAATGAATGCAGAATTAGAAAAAGCAGGACGTGTAGCAGATTACTTAGAGATAGGAGTGTTGATGTGTTATGATGCATTGACAAGAGAGGAATCGTGTGGAGCTCACTTCCGTGAAGAGTATCAAACAGAAGACGGAGAAGCAAAGCGTAACGATGAGGATTATCAGTTCATATCTGCTTGGGAATGGCCAGGTAGTTTAGATGCTGAACCTATTTTGAATAAAGAGGAATTAAAATTTGAATTTGTTAAACCAACTATTCGTAGTTATAAATAATCAGCCTAGTTTATGAAATTGCATTTAAAAATATGGAGACAGAAAGATCGTAAATCTGAGGGGAAACTTGTCGATTATACGCTTGAGAATGTCAATACACACATGTCTTTTTTAGAGATGTTGGATACTTTGAATGAAGAGTTGATTTTAAAAGATGAACAACCTGTAGAATTTGATCACGATTGTCGAGAAGGTATTTGTGGACAATGTGGGGTTGTAATCAATGGTAATGCTCATGGACCTTTAAAGAATACAACGACCTGTCAATTGCACATGCGCGAATTTAAGGACGGGGAGACTATTCTTATTGAGCCATTTAGAGCAGCTGGCTTTCCGATAAAAAAGGACTTGAAAGTGGATCGTTCAGCATTTGATCGTATTATTTCTTCGGGAGGATATGTTTCGGTAAATACAGGACAAGCCCCTGAGGCCAATACAATACCTGTATCTCATGAGGTAGCAGAAGCTGCATTTGATTCAGCGGCATGTTTGGGTTGTGGAGCATGTGTAGCTACATGTAAAAATGGTAGTGCGGCTCTATTTACAGCGGCTAAGATTACTCAATTGGCAATCTTACCACAGTCAAAAGAAGAGCGCAAACAAAGAGCTTTGCGTATGATTGTGCAAATGGATGAAGAAGGATTTGGACACTGTTCAAATACAGAGGCATGTGAGGTAGAATGTCCACAAGGAATATCGGTTTTAAATATAGCTCGTATGAACTATGAGTATAACCGTGCGAGTTTTTTAAAATTTAAAAAGAAGTAGCGTATGACAATAGAAAGAAAATCAGCGTTTAAGTATATAGGAGTATCTTTATTATCCTTGTTTAGTTGTGTTTCAGCTTTTGCTCAAGAAAGAATAGAAACAGATACCATTCAAGTTTTCCAAGATAAAGTAATCATTAATCCCGTCGATCAAAAGTATCCGAAGTTTAAGGTTAATGGTGTTTTTCAAGCTAGATATCTAGATAACTTTAAAAATGGTGTAGATATTAATGGATTACATCATTCAGAGGGAGCAGTGACTAGTAATTCATTCGAGGTAAAGAGAATGAGGGTAGCTATGAAAGCTAACGTTATGGAAAATCTTGAAGTAGTAGCACTTGTGAATTTAGCAGATTTTAAGAATGATCCAAAGACAAGAGTACTGGAGAATGCTTATGCTAAATATACGTTTAGTAGATACTTACAAGTACAAATCGGACAGTTTCGACCACTTTTTGGATTAGAAGAAACTTATCCAGCAGATGTATTAAAGTCGATAGACTATTCTAATTCATACTATGTGTTTGGTGCTAATGGTTGGACTAGTTTCCAAGTAGGTGCATCGATTATGGGTAGTGTGGATTTAGGAAAGGTACCAATGAGTTATGGTGTGTCGATTACAAATGGTAATGGTAAGAATAAAGTAGATACTGATAACGGTAAGCACTATTCTTCTCGTCTGTTGTTTAACTTAAATGAAAAACACAACTTGAATGTTGGTATTAGTGGAGGAGTAGCTGAGGTACAAAGAGAAACAGTCTATGGATATGGAGTAGAAGCAACAGCTAAATTCCCAATTAATGATCGTTGGTGTTTTGACTTTCAGACAGAGCTAAAACAAGCAGATAACCATGACTTATACTTTAAAACGCCAGTAGAAAATCGCTTGGGAGATATTAGAGATTATGTTGTGAAAAGTTTTTATTTCTTGCCAAACATTCGTTATGAAGTAGGTAAGAAGCATTTTGAAGCTGTAGAATTTGCTTGTCGTTATGAATATCTTGATGAGAATGCTAAGTTAGATTCAAATGTAAGACAAACATGGGTACCTATGGTTAGTATAGAGTTTTTAAAGAACTATGCTGCTCGTATTCAAGTAGGAATGCAAATAGATAACTATAAGAAAAATGTAGAGAATACGAAGGTATATAATTCAAACCTTGCTTTTGTACAGTTTCAATGTAGATTCTAATATCACAATGCTTATTGCATTAATATCGTAATACATATATGTAGATTAACGGTTCTAGGTTGGGGAGAGTCTTAGTAGTGTTTGCTCGCTTTAATGATAGAAAACGGTAATTTTAAATATTTGTTTTTCTTAAATTTAAAAACTCATTATTCCTCAATGAATAGTGAGTTTTTTTGTATAATTGAAGTATGGAAAAGGAGTCAGTTGTAATTTTTTGGTTTAGAAGAGATTTGCGTTTAGAGGATAATGTTGGATTACATTACGCCTTGAGTTCTGGGTACCGAGTATTGCCTTTGTTTGTTTTTGATAAAGAAATTTTAGAACAATTTACTAAGGAAGAGGATCGTCGTATAACGTATATTTATGAGGCATTGGAAGGTATTCAGCGTTCGTTGCAAGAATTGAATAGCTCACTATTGTGTGTACATTCTACACCAATGAAGGTATTCGATGATGTTGTTAATCAATATAATGTCAAGGCTGTATACACAAATGAAGATTATGAGCCAGTAGCTATTCAACGCGATGAACAAGTGAGTCTTTTTCTTGGAGAATACAAGATACCTTTTTATACTTTTAAAGACCACGTGATTTTTAAAGCAGGGGAAGTAATGAAAGGTGATGGAACAGCTTATCAAATTTATACTCCCTATAGTAAAAAGTGGAGAAGTAAGTTGACAAATAATGATTTATGTGATTTTACTCAGCCACTGACAGATGAGCTTTTTATGTCTTGTTCATTTGCTATGCCCACACTAGAAAGTTTAGGATATAAGCGAATGGAGTTAGGTTGTTTATTACCTCCAAAACTAGACGAAACAATAGTAAGCACTTATAATGTTAAAAGAGACTTTCCAGCAGAAGGGGGTACGACACATATCGGAATAGCTTTGCGTTTTGGTACAATATCAATTCGCAAGTGTGTTCGCTTTGCTTTACGATTGAATGATGTATGGTTAAGTGAGTTAATCTGGAGGGATTTTTTTATTCAGATTATGTATTTGTATCCTCAAGTAGTAAAAGGGTGTTTTAAACCACAATATGAAAGCATTCAATGGAGAAATAACGAGGAAGAATTTGCACTTTGGTGTCAAGGAAAGACGGGGTATCCAATGGTCGATGCAGGAATGCGTGAGCTCAATCAAACAGGATTTATGCACAATAGAGTGCGTATGGTAGTAGCGAGTTTTTTGACAAAGCATTTGTTGATTGATTGGCGATGGGGAGAGGCCTATTTTGCACAGCATTTACTTGATTATGATTTGTCTGCTAATAATGGTAATTGGCAATGGGCAGCGGGGTGTGGCTGTGATGCAGCTCCGTATTTTCGTGTGTTTAATCCTTCAGAGCAACAAAAGAAGTTTGACTCTAAAGGTGATTACATTAAAAAATGGATACCAGAGTTAGATACGTTAGATTATCCAACTCCTATTGTTGATCATAAGGAAGCTAGATTACGTGCGATAGCGCAATATAAACAAGCATTAAAATAAGTTTATTGTCAAATATTGCGAATTTGGTGTAATAATTGATTAATTTTAATCAACTAATTTAAAGATTATATCTATGAAAAAGACTCATCGCCTATTAGCAAAGACATTATTGGTAGGAGCTGTTGCTTTTATAACTAATGATGCTTTAGCATGTACACGTGTAATGTACAAAGGACCAAACAATACTATACTTACTGCGCGTTCTATGGATTGGAAAGAGGAGATAATGCCTAATATATGGGTATTTCCTAGAGGAATAGAACGTATGGGAGAAGTAGGAAAAGCTTCAGTAAAATGGAAGGCGAAATATGGAAGTGTAATAACTTCGGCTTTTGATATTGCTACAACAGATGGAATGAATGAAAAAGGATTAGTTGCAAATATTCTATGGTTAGTAGAGTCTCAATATCCAACGTATGACCCAAATGGGAAAGATAAGGGAATAAGTCTGGCAATGTGGGCTCAGTATGCGTTAGACAACTATGCAACGGTAGCTGAAGCAGTGACAGATTTACAAAAGAATCCAGTAGTTGTAGTAACTGCGAATACTCCTGGACGTACTACATTGGCGACCGTGCATTTGACAATTTCCGATGCAAGTGGTGACAATGCTGTATTTGAGTATATTGATGGAAAGTTAAATGTGTATCACGATCCTTCTTATACTGTGGTTACCAACTCTCCGACTTTTGAAAAGCAATTGGCTATTAATAATTACTTGAGTTTTTTACCCGGGAATAAGAACTTACCAGGAACAGGTAGATCAGAAGATCGCTTTGCACGTGCTAAGTATTATGCAACTGCTGTAGAACAAAGTGATGATGAAAAAGTGTCTGTAGGGGCTATTTTTAGTGTGATACGCAATTGTTCTGTTCCATTTGGGGTACACATCGACGGAGAACCAAACTTATCTTCAACTAGATGGCGTACTGTATCAGATCAAAAGAATTTAGTTTATTACTATGAAGATCCTATTGCTTTATCACCTCTGTGGTTAGATCTAAAATCATTAGATTTTAGCCAAGGAGCAGGAGTTAAGAAGTTACAAGTTCTTAATGGAGAGCAGTATTTTGGATTAGCAAATGATGAATTGAAAGAAGCTAAGGCTTTCAAGTTTATGGGAATATAGCCGCCAATATATAGTTAATTACATTGGTCATATTTAGTCCTTAGGTATTCTAAAAAATAGGTTTCTTGTGGTGTAAATGATTTATTTTTCAATTGTAAAGTATCTAAGGCTTTTTTTGTATCTAAAGTCATTGAAGGAGTATTTACTGTTTGTACAGTCTTTGAGTTAATATTTTCAATTCTTCGATTACATGCACTCATAGTAAAAAGAGTAGCTATGAAATATAAATAGAACAGATGCGTTTTTAGACGGTGATACACAGTTGAATAACATAGATTTGTTAGTGTATAAAGATATGCAATAGATTGTATTTAAGGTAGTAATACTGGTGAATATTTTTGCATTAGGTAATAGGCTTGGAAGTACAAGATATTTATTATAGGCTAAATAGAATATTAAAGAGGAAGTTATCAATTTGACAACTTCCTCTTCTAGATAACAAAGTTATGCATTCATGTGTTTACTCACATCGAAATTTAGGCCTTTTGCAATACGCATACCTAATTCCATATCAGCTCTAAACCAATGGCATAATTGTCTGCTAATTATTTCATCTTTTTTAGGACCATCGATAGCACTCATAGAATCAACGATATTGTTGATAGTACTTGTTTTTTCTTCTGCAGTCATGATTTTGTAAAGGTTTCCAGGTTGACTGAAATGATCACTTTCTCCTTCGCCATTTCTATCAAAACGATCAGCTACATCACTAAAAAGTTTTTGAGCAGGTTCACGATAGTTTTGATCAGCAGTAATATCATCAAAACTATTAGGGAAGTAATTTGGTTGATCTTGACCATTTCCATCCACTCTCATATATCCATCACGCTGGTAATTGTTAGTCATATAAGGACAACGATTTACTGGAATTTGCTCATAGTTTGTTCCTAAACGGTAACGTTGTGCATCCGGATAAGAAAGGATACGACCTTGTAACATTTTATCAGGAGAAAAACCTATACCATCAACAATATGAGCAGGAGCAAAAGCAGCTTGTTCAACATCTTGGAAGTAGTTCATAGGCATAGTATTTAGCTCCATTACACCAGCGTCAATTAGAGGAAACTCAGCATGTGGCCAAACTTTAGTAACGTCAAATGGGTTAACTTTAGCAGTCTCAGCTTCAGCTTCAGTCATAACTTGAATTTTCAAGTTCCATTTAGGGAAGTTTCCTTTTTCAATGTTTTCGTATAAGTCTCGTTGTGCAAAGTCCATATCAGTCTTACGCATTTCGTTTGCTTGTGGACCATTTAGGTTTTTAATACCTTGAGCTGTTTTGAAATGGAATTTTACAAATACACGCTCATTGTCCTTATTAATCATCGAGTAAGTGTGACTACCATAACCATTCATATGTCTATAACCAAATGGTGTTCCACGATCAGACATTAAAATAAGTACTTGGTGTAAGCTTTCAGGGTTTAATGACCAAAAGTCCCACATCATTGTTGCCGATTTCAAGTTTGTTCTAGGGTGTCTTTTTTGAGTATGAATAAAGTCTGGGAATTTCTTAGCATCTTTAATGAAGAATACCGGAGTATTATTTCCTACTAAATCCCAGTTTCCATCTTCAGTATAAAACTTAACTGCAAAACCACGAGGGTCTCTCTCAGAGTCAGCACTACCTTTCTCTCCACCTACGGTTGAAAAACGTACAAATACTTTTGTTTGTTTACCTATTTCATTGAATATTTTTGCTTTTGTATATTTAGTGATATCATTAGTTACTGTGAAAGTACCAAATGCACCAGTACCTTTAGCATGTACAATACGTTCAGGAATACGTTCACGATTGAAATGTGCTAGCTTTTCATGTAAAATATAATCTTCAAGTAATACTGGACCTCTAGCTCCAGCCGTTAGTGAATCTTCATGATCAACGTAAGGTCTTCCCGATGCAGTTGTTAGTTTTTTATTTTCCATAATCTATTTGTTTATATTAATTTATCTCTTTGTTTCTGATACAAACTTACCTTGAAAATTGATGTTTATGGAAGTTAAATGATATTATGAAATGATTGCGTTATAAGTATATTCTATTGTTGTTTTTAATTGTAATATTTTTTATTGATTATAAAATAAAGCAGTATAGTTATTAATTAGTCATTGAGTAATAATAGGGAGGTTTTGTGGATAAGAAAACAAAACCTAATAAGAATATTCTTATTTTTGAGTAAATAGATTGAATTATGAAAAAGTGGACTGAAGTATTTTTTATTTTATTAATAGGTATGATGATGCAAAATTGTGCTTATAAGACAACTTATCAAACTATCGAGTTTTCTGCCTTTGATGAAATGTATCCTTCAATCACAGAGAAGGATAAGTTTTATGAAGGAAAGTTTGTAAAAGGAGATCATGTAATTTCGCCTAGTCATGTTACAATATATACAGACTCAATCATTAAGTTTTCAAAGGATAGAAGACCAATAGTAGAAGTTGTAAGAGAACAAGATACAGCTACCTATTCTAATCGATTAATACAGCTTAATGATGTACATAATTTTCGCGATTTAGGAGGGATAGTCACTCAACAAGGAAGAAGTACTAAATGGGGTATGATCTATCGAAGTGGTCACTTACATAAATTAAAGAAAAGAGAAGAGGATAAATTGCTGAATTTAGGGATACGTCAAGTGATTGATTTGCGTACGGATAGAGAAATTAAAAAGAAAGCAGACCATTTACCTAAGGGAATTGAGTATGTAAATTATCAAGCATATGAAGACTCAGAAGATATGTTTACCAAAACTAGAAAAGATGTAATCAAAGGAAACATAACACCAGAAAAAGCAGATGCTTTAGTTGTGGAATTCTACAAACTTTACCCATTAGATGATCTATCAAAAGTACGTGAGATTGTGTTTGAAATATTAGATAATGATGAAGCGATACTTTTTCACTGTTCTGCCGGAAAAGATAGGACAGGGATGATAGGTGCTATTTTATTGAGTATTTTAGATGTCAACAGAGCAGTTATTATACAAGAGTATATGTTGTCAAATAATTATCGAAAAGAAGAAGTGAGTAGTAGGATGAAATTGGCGAAGTTTGGTAAGATGTTTTTCCCTAGATTAAACTACCAAGTAGTAGAGAATTTTTCATGGGTTAAACCAATTTATATAGAGGCAATGTTTGATGCAATTGAAGGTGAATATGGTAGCATGGAGAGCTATATTCAAGATGGCTTAGGTATAGATGATAATATGCGTCAAAAGTTTTTGAATAGATTTACACACTAGGTATGATTTGTGCTAGTTATATGTTATATAATATTAAAAAGACAATTAGATGAATAAAATAATCGTTCTAATTTTGGTATTAGTTGCAACAACAACTAGTCAAGCACAAGTTTTTAGTGAAAAAATTGGCAAGCTAATGGAGTTAGTAACCGCTCAGGATGTAGACACATTGGCGGTTAAGGAATTAGCTAAAACAATGCTTCCTAAAGATAAAGAGTTTAATGAAAGTGTGATGAATTATAGTCTTTATGATCGATTAGAAGGGGATATGCTTTATTATACAACTTATAAGACAGCAGAAGAAGATAGAATGTCGATTGAGAAATTAAAGATGGATAATAAACCGTATTACAGTATTCGATTTTTAATACATAGTTCGTATATTTATGATGCATCTGGTAATGTGATTTATGATCTTCCTGATTATGAATATAATGCTTCTTACGAAGAGGTAAAGAATTATTGCTCACGAGCAATGAGTTATAAAAATGGTAAAGGAAATCAAGAAGATGCTCCTTTGTTGAGTTGTATTTATACAAATCCCACTAGTGGAAGAAGTCTGATGTATTGGGTTGTGTTTGAAAAGCCAGTCGGTGATAAAAAGGGTAATGTAATAAAGGAGTTTAAAATACAGGATGTAGAATTATGGAAAAAGTAAAGTGTTGGTATGCAGATAATTAATGGGTTAGTTAAAATTGCTTCATTCTTGTTTTTAATAGATGTCTATGCTATTGTGAATTTTACAATCATGGATAGAATTGTAGTTCAGAATGTTTTAGGAGGAGGGTATTATAAACAAGCAGATTTAAGACAATTCGAGCGTGTTAGTAATTATTTGAATGACATTCATCTGTTAATTGGAGTCTTCTTTTTTGTTACTTTTCTATTTTGGTTTTATTACGCATTTCAAAATATTCAGCGTTTAGACAGTAAGTTATATGAGTCTAAGTATTGGGTGTTTTTGGCATGGTTTGTTCCAGTATTTAATCTCTTTTTGCCTTTTACAATGTTGGCTAAGATGTCTCGTAGAACGTACGTTTATTTAGAAAAACGGGGAGTTAACTATGGAGGTAAATTTCCATTTGGGGTGTTTCTTCTCTGGTGGTTTGCTTATATAACATTTCTATTGGTTAATTTCTTACAGAAAGTTGTGTTTAGTTATGTGAGTTTTGACTTTATGTCTAATCTAAATTTATTTGTACATGTACTAAACTTCATTGGAGTGGTGGTATGTTACAGTTTTATTAGGCACTATATACGACTTCAGGAAGCATTGAAATCAGTACAAAATAATGAAGATCGTAGCTTTGTAAGTTAGTTTATTTGAAATAGCAGTGATAGTTATATGGTTGTATTTTTCTCTACTTCCAACTCAAGCATACTTTGGTGTAATAGACTAATAGTTACTTCCATTTCCTCTTTATCTAAATGGCCAAAGCCTAAGCGCATGGCAGTGATATCTTTGTTTTGATATAGTATTGTTTTGGGAATAAACAGGTTTTTGTCCAAAGCTTTCTTTTTTAAGTTGAGAAGGTTTATGCCTTTTTTCCATAGGGTCCAAACGGCTAAGCCACCACTGGGTACTTGAAAAGATACAGCTTCACCGAAGTAGCGTTCCAGTAAATCACAGAATTGATTACGTCTTTCTGTATATACCTTCAAAGATTTTTTTAAATACCGATTGATTTCTCCTTCATCAATTAGCTCGCCTAAGACTTGCTGTAAGAGTATATCTCCTTTTGGGTTAATAACATTTAGGTGTTTACGCATTTCTTGAATGACATTTTTAGGAGCAATGATAAAGCCGAGTTTAAACCCAGGAATTAGTGAAAGTCCTAAGGTGCCAGTATAAACTACCATTCCTTTCTTGTCAGAACTCGCTAGGGGGAGTAAGGGTGTTGATTCGTAGTGAAATTCATAATCATAGTCATCTTCAAGAATGATAAAACCGTATTGGTTAGATAAGTTCAATAATTTGACTCTTCGTTGTGCACTTAAAGTACTTGTCGTAGGGTAATGATGATGAGGAGTGATATACAATAAGCGTACTGTATGCTTTTCGCATAGTTTTTCGATTGCGTCAACATCAATTCCCTGTTGATCAACAGGAACAGTTAAAACATTCGCTTGCTTATTTTGAAATGTCATATTGCTTGAAAAATAACTTAAATCAGCAACAATTACTTTATCTCCAGCATTGAGTAATACTTCACTAGCGATATAGATACTCATTTCACTACTATTGGTAATTAGAATATTGGAAGTAGAAATTTGTAAACCTCTAGATATGTTTAGGTAGTTAACCATATTTTCTAAAAAAAAGGTATTGCTTTCGTATGAATTTGAATTAAGTCTTTTTTTGTTGTTTTTTCGCTTCATACTGGCACTATAAAAAGAGGATAACTGACTTAATTGAATAATTCTGTTATCGGGTGTACCATCTGTAAAAAAATAGGTGGTATTTACTTTTTCATAAGGAGTGTCAAGTATATTAGATCGGTTAAAAGAGAAGCCTGATTGATTAGGGTAGGCTTCGATTAAAGTATTATCAGTAGCTTTTAGCTTCTCGGGTTTGTTTTTTATTTTATCGCAAGTATAACTACCTCGATTTGCTTCAGTTATAATCCACCCTTGAGCTTCGAGTTCTTGATAGGCAGCAACAACTGTATTCCTGTTGATATGAAGGAGTTCAGATAGCTTTCTGGTTCCAAGTAATTTTGTTCCTTTAGGGATATAGTTACGTTGTATAGCATTGCTTAGTTGATTAGCAATCTGTAAATAAATAGGAGTAGTAGAATATTTATTAATCTTAATAAAATTGAGTAAAGGGATTTCAGTTGAAGATTTCATATTTAAAAAGATTAGGCTGTTAATCGGTGGGGAAGTTACGAACAAATTTAATTATTCGAGTAAAGCAAAAAAGAACTATTATTTTACATAGGTTAAATAATAGTTGATTAATATGCTTGATATTTGCCGAAATATTAAAGCAAATGACATGAATTGGATTTTATTAATTATTGGAGGTTTATTTGAAGTAGGGTTTACTTTTTGTTTAGGTAAAGCAAAAGAGTCAACAGGGACAGAGGCTATGTGGTGGTATATTGGTTTTTTTATCGCAATGACTCTAAGTATGACTTTTTTGATTAAGGCAACACAGACTTTGCCACTTGGGACAGCTTATGCTGTCTGGACAGGAATAGGGGCTGTAGGAACTGTATTATTAGGAATTATATTCTTTAAGGATCCAGCTACTTTTTGGCGTATGTTCTTTATAGTAACTCTTATTGGTTCTATAATCGGATTAAAGTTTGTATCCAACTAGAAAGAAACACCATTTCATCTAATGTATGGTAAGGTTTTGCATGACTGCAAAGGTTTTTTTGTAAATTAGTACAAAATAAGATTTACAACAATAAAAACATATTGAAAAATGCAAGACACTAAATTGGATATATTTGATTCAAGTACGAATATAGATATTAATGAAAAGTTTCTTTTGCGTCCGATTATTGAGGAATTTATCGATCAAGAAGCACTTTTGTATGAGTTAAACTGTAGAACTTCTGGGATAAAAGAAGGTTTGCCAGAGTTTTATGCTGTTGATTAATTAGCTGCTAAAGAACTTTTGTTAGATTTTATTGATAAAGCAGGTAAACGAGAAAGTATATTATACTGTATTCGTTTTAAAGACTTTTTAGCACCCATTGGTTACATTTATCTTGAGGCACCTAAAACAGAACAAGAAAACTGGAAAGCTAAAGTATGGTTAAATGGAAGCATGCAGAAAAAAGGAATTATGTCTAACGCTTTAAAAAGCTTGGTTCCTATGCTAAGTGATTTTGGTATCCCTTGTTTAGAGTATTCTGTTTCAGCGGTACACGATTCAGGTCAAAAGATTTTTGAGAAGATTGGATTTCAGTTGATAAATGAGTCTAATGGATTAAATACTTATCATTATAAAGTACAATAAGGTATAAAAAAGCTTTCTAGATTTATTCAATAGAAAGCTTTTTTGCTTAATACACTTGACAATAGTTCGATCAGACTTATTAAGTGTTCGCATTATTGATGATTTCTTTTTCTATTATATAGGCTTGGTTACGCGAGTTTATATTAAGCTTTTCGTAAATATTGCGAATATGATATTTAGCAGTATTTAGCGATATGTATAAGCTATCGGCTATTTGCTGATTTGTATTTCCTTCCCAAATAAGATTGAGAACTTCAATCTCTCTTTCTGTAAGATTAAAAGTGTTTTTTAGAAAATACTCAATGTTTATTTTTTCTGATTGATTTACTTCACTGAATTGATGGTGTTCTTTTTGAAATTGAATTAGTCTTTTGTGATAATCTCTAACAAAATAGAGGTATTGATACGACGCCTTTTTAAAGGAGTTTTTTCGGTTGTATAACTTTTGTATTTGTTGGAAAAGCATAATTGCATTGATAATAATTAAAGGCAGACTAAACAATCGTACAATAGGCCATTTTATCATAAAGTCGATTGTTTGGTTGCTTAAAAAATAACTCATTAAGAAGCTAGTTGTTAATACACAACCTAGAATAAATAAGGCATGCCAATTATGATTGTATTTGTGATATAATAAGTAAAATAGAAAAATAGAAAAGATTGCTACAATGGTAATTAGTGAATGGTAAATAACAGTGGTGCTATTAGGTACTAATAATATATTTGTGAGTAGTTCTGTAATAAGTAAAGCTCCAAGAATAAGAATACTGATTTTATAGAATTTTAATCGTCTAGTGTAATTTAAAAATGGAAACGGCAATAATATTAATAGGATTAAAGTTGTGGTCATATTCCAGGAAATGAGAAAACGTGAGGTAAGGTCTAACGTATATCCATTGTTTAAGGTGTAGAGATCTTTACTGATAAAACAGATGAGAATACTAATAAATAGGAGTAAGTTGAATAGTAATTTTTTAGTGTGTAATATCTTCCAAAGTAGGAATTGTAAAAGCAAAGAAAGTAAAGCCATGCCGTAGTAAAAACCAGAAATAAAATATTTAATTGCTAGTACAGCATATTCATCTCCTATAATTTCTTTTAAAGTAGTGTTCATTTTATGGTTGCTTGTGTCGATTGTTATAAGTTACTAGAAGACTAGTAACCTTGATAGGTCAGTATTGCAAATGTATGCTAAACAAAGGAGCTTACAGGTATAGTATAAAGGAGGTGAGTGTTAAAATATAGGACAGGTATAGGGGGGGTAATGTTAATAAGGTAACGAGAGGATTTTAATGCACTAATAGTGAAAGTATAACAATAACTAACCTAATAGTGTGGTTAATTTCTGGTTTGGTCTATTTACTTTTGAATAAGTTAATCAAAGGGCTTTAAGCTGTTGCCTTTTGGTTAATCATTGAAACTATACTATCGTGCTTTAGCGTTGTCACTTTAGTCACTGTGGTTTTAGCTTTCTATATAACAACATTCAAAACTCACAACAAAAACCTCTTTGTCTATAGACAAAGAGGTTTTGTATTTTATAAATTGTAGATATTTATTATTCGAGCGTTTTTACTGGTGGGGCTATTGAATTATTCTATTTTATAAAGTTGGAAATAAAGTGTTAAAAAAGAGAAATCTTACTTTAAATAAAGTGTTTACTTGATTAAGTATACGTAAATTTAGGTAGTGATGAATTTTAAACCGAATAAATTATGTCAGTAGTTGATTTAGTCATAGAAGAAAGAGAAGCTAGTATAGGTAATTTTATGGTAGGTCGTTTGATTCCTTTTCGTAAAAAACGTACGGTAGGGCCTTTTGTTTTTATTGATCATATGGGACCAATCCGTGTTGCTGACCATGCGAATTTAGATGTTGATCCTCATCCTCATATTGGTTTATCTACCCTTACGTATTTGTTTGAAGGTGAAATGATGCATCGCGATAGTATAGGTAGTAATATAAAAATTAGAGAAGGTGAAGTTAACTGGATGACAGCAGGTAGAGGTGTTGTCCATTCAGAGCGTATGCCCGAAGATATTCGAATAGAACAACCAGAGGCTATATTGCATGGTCTGCAAATATGGATAGCTTTGCCCAAGGAATTGCAGGAGATGACGCCTTCATTTACTCATATTGGAGCTGAAGAGTTACCTGTTTGGGAAGGCGATGGTGTGAGTTATAAGCTAATAGCAGGAGAAGCTCTTGGTAAAAAATCACCAGTACCCGTGTATTCTCCATTATATTTTATTGAAATTAAAGCACAAGAAAAGAAGCGAATTGCCTTGGGACAAGGGCTAATAGGTGAGTCAGCATTATATATTTTGAAAGGGAAAGTATACGCAGATGGGTTTGTTTATGATGAGAAACATATTTTAATTGCAAATGATAGTCGTCTATGTGACTTTGAAATTGATAAAGACACGATAGTGTATATTTTTGGAGGGAAAGCTTTCGATGAAGAACGTTACCTCTTATGGAACTTTGTTTCAGATGATATTGACCGTTTGGAAAAGGCTAAAAGTGATTGGATTAAACAGAACCACGAAGCATTTCCTTTAATACCTGGAGATAATCAGACTTATGTTCCTTTTCCTGAGGGAATGAAATCGTTAAAGAATAAAAAATAAGAAGATATATGGATGTAAAAGTAAAAGCAGTTCTAAAAGATAAATTGTATCATACAGAAGTTATTGCAAGAAATAATTTGTTGATCTCAGATGAGCCTAAAGAATTAGGAGGAGGTGATGAGGGGTTTAATCCTTTTGAGTTACTAGCTACTTCACTAGCGAGCTGTACAGCAGCTACACTGCGCATGTATGCAGATCGAAAAGAATGGTATTTAGGAGAAGTAACTGTTGAAATAGATTTAAAGCAAAAAACCGATGAAGGAGTAACGACATTTGTACGTAAAGTTATGTTTTCTAATAAGTCACTAGATGATAATCAGCTGAGTAGATTGGAGGTGATAGCAAATAAATGTCCTGTACACAAAGTGTTAGTCGGTGAGATAGTAGTAACTACAACCGTGGAAATATAAGGGAAAGCAGGTGTATTACATTAGAAATAAAATCACTGAGAGTCTTTTGGCTAGATACCGATTAGATTTATACCTTTGCATAAAATTTAATTGAATACTTTATGAACGAACAAACATCTTTTGGATTGATTACAACGATTGAGGTTCCTACGGCTTTATCTGCTAAAGGTAGTTGTTGGACGAAAGAAGGCTTGTTATTAGCTAATTATGTGTATGACGAAGATAAAGCAAATTATCTTTTGAATTATACAATTGTTGGGAACAATGGAGAACTTAAAGACATAGAGGAAGACAAAGGGGTTTTACCTACGTTATTTTTAAGTCCTAATCAGGTGAATTTTGTTTCATTGGTAACATTAGACGATGAAGAACAAACGCTATCATTTCCTATTTTAGATAAAGAGCAAAGGCTTTTTAAAGGAAGTAAGTCATTTAATGGTCGATTTGTAGGGACTACAGAGGAGTCTTCTATTTTTTATGATGTGGATATTTGGGACGATAATAAGGCTGATGTAATGTTTGTTCTTCGCTTCGAAGAGGATAGCTTAATAGAGGAGCAAAAGATAGCCATTCCTTTTCCTAAAGGAAATAAAATTAGTATATCGGCGGGACATATTAATTTAATCACAGAAGTAGAGGACGGATGGTTGCATCGTGAGATTGATGAAGAAGGCGTTGAGTTGAGAAGTCGTATTCTAGATTTTGAATTTCCATTTGTACATGAAGCATTGAGTCTGTCTTTTGATTCAAAGTCTTATTTATTATGTGAAGAAAATGGAGTAATAGGAATAGTAGAGATAGAAGTGAATGGAGAGTGTTCTTATGGAGAGCTATTAACTATAGGAGACGAGTTTTTTGGAACATGGCACCCACAAGTGATTAATGAAAACACGACGGCTACTCAATTTACTACGGAATTTGGAAACGGATGGCTAGTTATTAGAAATGATGAGCTGGTAGAGATTTTTTACAATAAAAATAAAAGAGGGTATAAGAATCTATTGAATGAGGAAATATTAAGTATCGATAACAATGATTTAGTTGTATCAGGAATTAGTGTAGTCGGAGGACAAAAGGATACTTTTGGAGTTGTTTTTTATCCTAGAAAGCCAAGAAAAGAAATGTATAATAAGGTGTTTGTTTTGCAACGTTCAGTAAACTAAGTTGTTATTCTGTATATAAACGATTATGAAGAAGTCAATCTCTCCCTCGGAAAGATTGACTTTTTTAGGTTAAATATAGATGTGGAAACTCTATAGGTATTCGAATATATGAAGAATAAAATGTGTGTATTAAGACAATATTAATTTATAGAAAAAGTTAATATAGTATTATTCGATTAATAGTATAGACAAATGAGGAAATGGTATATTGTTTTTTTTGTATGCATAGGCTTCATTGCTTCGTGTGGTATGAAAAAAGAGGAGAAATCAAGTGAGAAAACAGAAGAGGTATTTCAATATAAGAATATTACTTACATGGAAGGTAAGCAATATTATGTAAATAACACCTATTCGAATAAACAAGTTGAAAGTATAAAACTTGAAACGAAGGAAGATTTTGAGGAGATATTTAGTCCCGCAGCAGTGATGGGAGAGGGAGGTTTACCTACACCTATTGATTTTGATAAGTCGTTTGTTCTTGCAGTTATTGGAACAGAAGTGAATCAATCTACTTTGTTTGAGGTTATAAGTCTTAAAGATAGAGGGGAGTTCTTAGAATTAATTTATTCGTACAAAGTAGAAGGGGAAAAGCTTAGTTACTCACTTCATCCTTTTTTCTTTGTTATAGTAGATAAAAAGTATAGTAAAGACGTCCGTTTTTTGAAAGAGTAATTAAATCAGTATTAATAATGTCTAGGTAACTCCGTTTAGTGTCGTGCTAATGATTTAGTAGGAAAAACAATGGCTTTTCGAAAAATTTGAGTGGTTTATATTCAGTATTTATAAAAGAAGTTAGTTGTTATTTAGTGGAGAAGATTTTATGTGACCTACTTTTATTACATAAAAGAGTCATTGGTTCAGAAATTTATTGATATTACCAATCACAAATAGACAGTTCTATATATCATGCTGGGAAATGTTTTAAGGGGGATGAATTTTTTTATCCTTATTAGAAAAAGCAATCTAGGTTGCTGCGACTGGTATTTGTCTTACGTGTATTATTCTTTCGTCCTTTTTTGACCAATGGTAGTAAAATACTTGTATTTTCCTTGCTGAGAAGGTGTTTTTTGGTTGGTAAATTCCTGAATATTTTACGTATAGTATAAGCTTGGTAACAAATACTATTTTTTCAGCATCTCTTTGAATTAAAACAGGCTACTTGTTTTCTAAAAGTTAGCAACTCTGTTTCATAACCTACCATTGTTTTATTAGGGAAAAAGCAAGTAGCTTTTTGAGAATTAAAAAGAATAATAATAGAGTCTTTAAAAAAGTTATCATGTGTTATTTTGTTGGATAAATGTCAACGAACTCTCTTTATTACATAAATTGGAGATATAATTATTTCGTTTAAGCCTTTAAGGCAAATTAAAGTCATTTTAATATTGTTGTATTAAGTGATTTTTTTTGCAATGTTGAGTTTGTATTATGGTAAACTAGGTATTACTTCATTTATAAGTCGTAATCGAGTCCTCCTTAATGATTTGTTTATAATTTAGTAAAATTGACTTTGTATAATATTTATTGATACTTCGTATTTTAGAATTATGTAAAATTTTATATAAATGGAGGTAAGCTATATTATTATTCCTGTAGTAGAAGGAAGAGAAGAGATTTTTAATGAAGAACTTAGTACTATTTTCCCTTTGGCCAAAATGAAGTATCTAAGAATTGAAAATCAACTACTTTTAGTTTTATATATTAATGTAGAGTATTATTTAAAGCACAAGATGTATTCTGAAGCTGAACTATATAGAGCTGAACAAGATATATTTGTTTTTGCCCATAGAAAACCATATTTGAAATGTGTGTTTATTCATATGATTTGTGCTGGTACCAATTGTTATTTTGAAGGTTTCGTCGTTCGAAATAAGAGTGTGATTTTAGAATCAAGTGGCGTGAAGGATTCCTATGTTAAATTACTAAAAGAAATCATGCCCAGTTACTATACATCAGATAAATTTGAGGCTTTCTCTCGTGCTTTTATTGAGAATACTTAATGTACTAACTAAGTTTGACTCAAAGTTATAGAATTTCCACAAAAATAAATACCTTTACTTTTTCTGATTAAATGGAGTAATAAGTGTATGGTGAAATACGATGATTATGAATGGCATCATTCAGGAGATTTCCCCATTGATTTAGAACACGAGAAGGGAATTACCCACATAGGTTTTTTCTTTACATGGTGTGCTGTCAATGATTTGATAAGTGAAGCTGTTTTAGAGAAATATCGTGAAGATATAACAGCTATTAAAAAGAAGCGTTTATTGGGTGGTCATTTTTTATTGGACTTCTTCGAAGGTTGTTTGTTATCTGAGCAATTATCTGAACAAGGTAATGCGTTTGTACATGAGTATTACGACGGATTAGGAAGTCTAGAAGGAAAATTCTCTTATCTCGATGATTATATCAAGACATTTAATCTCAATCGACCAGATCGAGCTTATTATTTAGACGATTGTTGGGAGAATTATTTTGAAATAGAAGAAGTAATCGACCATCGATATCAACAATGGATAGAAATAAATGGAAAAAGCTAAGCAAAACCAATTAGGGAAGTTTGTAAGTTTAGTGTTAAGGCATCAACCTGAGACTATAGGATTATTCTTGGATAAGGAAGGTTGGGCAGATATCAATGAGTTGATCTCAAAATCTGCAAGGAAAGGTATGTCTTTTACTAGAGAAGAGTTGGATTATATTGTAGAAAACAACGATAAAAAGCGCTATGCCTACAATAGTGATCAGACGAGAATTAGAGCAAATCAAGGACATAGTATTGCTGTCGATTTACAACTGATGGAGAAAAGACCTCCTGAATTTTTATATCATGGTACTACAGTTCGATTTGTGGAGTCCATCCGAAAGAAAGGAATTCTAAAGATGCAACGGCAACAGGTACATTTGAGTCCAAATATGCAAGTAGCAGTACAGGTGGGAGCTCGAAGAGGAGAGGTGTTTGTATTTACTGTTAAAGCGGGAGAAATGTATGCTGATGGGCTAGTGTTTTTTGAGTCAGATAATGGTGTGTGGTTAACGGATTTTATCGATTGTAAGTATTTAATGGACTAGCTTTAATTGTCAACTAGTAAAGGAATTGTAAAGACAAAAAACATATATAATAATGGAAGAAACTAAAGTTTTTTTTGCTTCTGGAGAAGAACAAAAAATGATTGATGCATTTAAAAAAGCACAAGATACATTCAAGTATTTTTGGAGAGAATTATATTGGGACAACAGAAGAATAGTAAAAGGGTTAGATATGGCAAGTGTAAAAGTTGCTTTTACACAAGAGTTTGAAGATCAAGAGGGGAACGCTTATACAGAAGTTGAGCATATGTGGATTGGAGATGTGTTCTTTGATGGGTTGTATATTTACGGGGCTCTTTTAAATGAACCAAATGTATTGACTAATGTTCAAGAAGGAGAGTCAGTTGGTGTTACTATCGATCAGATAAGTGATTGGTTGTTTCTTATAGAGGGTAAAGCTTATGGAGGGTTTACAGTACAAGCAATGCGTTCTGATATGTCTGAACAAGAATTAAAGGCACATGATGATGCTTGGGGTATTGACTTTGGTGACTTTAATGATATTCACGTAGTTTATAAGCAAAATGAGCAACCAGAAAATTTAGTTGAGCACCCGATGAGTCGTAGTATGAAGGAGAGCTTAGTCGGCTTTTTGGATCAGCATCCTGACGAAATCACTTTGATAGACGAAGATGGCTTTACGTTCTTACATCGAGAGGCTATTGCTGGAAATTTGAGTACCATTGAAGTATTGTTAGAAAAAGGAGCAGATAAGACAATGAAATCAGAAGATGGTAAAACAGCTCTAGAATATGCTCAATTACTGAATTGGGAGCATATAATACCTGTACTGTCTTAATTGTTGAATAATAAAAACTAAACACTGGCTTTTTACTATTTGTCAGTGTTTTTTTATTTTAGATATGACGAAAGAAGAGGTGTATCAGTTGGTTTGCCAAACAAGTATCTATGTAGATAGTAGGCATAAAACGTTAGTTCGTTTGGCTCGTGTGAAAGAAGCTTATATATATCTTTATGAATTTATGACCAATGTAGAAGACAAGCATCATGTTATGGCAAGTGTATTGTTTGAAGAGTTAATTCGTTTTGATCTATTGAAAATGACTTCAATACTCGACGACTTTTTAATGCGATTAGATACATATGCTAATGAATCGACTAAGCGGTTAATAAGTAAAATATGTCGAAATATTGTTTATTCAAAGCAATTAAAGCTTTCTAAGAAACAAAAACAAATGTTAGTTGGTCAAGCATTGGATTGGTTAGTATCGGACTCGAAAGTAGCTACAGAAGCCTTTGCTATGGATATTATCATCAGGTTAAAAGGGGAGTTTGCACAAGAGTTTACTTTAGCTAAAGGAATTGTTGAAAAGAATTATGTTAGTCGCTCAGCTGCTTATCAGAGCAAAGCTAAAAAGCTAATTAGTGCATAGAATAGCATTAGAAGATGAAAAGAAAAGAATTTTGTATAGCGGGGGAGGCTTACACTTTAGAGTTATGTGTAGGTAATTACCCTTATGAGTTACTGTTATTAGCTGATGAAACTCAGGAGGCTATAGATAAATATTTAATGTTAAGCGATGTTTATGTTTTGAAGGGAAAAGACATTAATAAAGCGGTCTTTTGCTTGTTTAAAATAAGTGCTGACGTATTAGAGTTGAAGAATATTGCAGTCCATACTACTTTACAAGGAAAGGGAATAGGCAGTATCCTTATTGAAGAGATACTAACGATAGCTCAAGGGCAAGGATATAAAGAGCTTATTGTCGGCACAGCTACTTGTGGACTAGATCAGATCAGATTTTATGAGAGAAATGGTTTTATCAAGTATGGTATTAGAGAAAACTTCGGATCAGTCTCAAAAGTTGTGTTTGAATTAAAAAGGACAGACCTTTGTGTTATATAAATA
>NZ_WMJY01000025.1 GCF_009711055.1 Myroides pelagicus | reverse complement strand
TCGGCTGAAGAAATAATCTTCAGCCTCCTACTCGATTTTTAGTCCTTTTTATGTGTCTTTAATTTGAGTAGTACTTAACCATTACTTTACAATCACATAACCTTATAGTATCAGTGTTTTTGTACTTTTTTGACACTTATTAGAAAGCACATTAAAATTACTTTATGCAGACAGAAGAGGAAAAGATCAAAAGGTGTATTCAATATTTAAATCAAGAATTGAGTGAAGAGCAAGGGATAAGTTTTGAAATAGATATGCTCTTTGATCAAGAGTTGAATAAGTTGTATACACGCTATCACAAGATTTGGGGAAATTATCCTACTAATAGCGAGGTATTAGCTAGCTCTTATCAAAAAAAGAGGTTCGCATTATCTTTTTCAAAACCATATTTATATGTAGCGAGTATAGCTGTTTTTATGGTTGTTGGTTTACTGTTTTTGTTTTCTTATAGCAGTTCGGCTACTACGAGTGAGACTGTACTTAAACAAACCTTTACAAATTATACGCCTGTGAATAAGCGCATTCGATTAGAAGATGGAAGTCTTGTAGTATTGCGTCCTGACACGGAAATCACGACCTATTTTAACGATGATAAGCGTCTATTGTGTTTGGAAGGCGAGGCTTATTTTGAAGTAGCTCATGAAGCTCAACGTAAGTTTATTGTTCGTCATCTTGATTTTGACGTTGAGGTATTGGGAACTGTCTTCTCGGTTAATACAAATACACGTACAAAAGAAATTGCACTTATTTCAGGAAAGGTAGTTGCTAAACTAAATAACGGAACAACTATAGAGCTGGCACCTAATGAAAAGCTTTTGTGGAAACCAAAGGTAGGTGAATTAAAAAAGACAAAGCTGGAAGTGAGTACACAATTGAACTGGCTTAGTGATGTTGATTTAACTTTTAATCAAGATCCTTTAATTGACGCACTAGACAAGATAGAGCGATATTATCAATGCACAATTATTGTCGAGGATCAAGCTTTAAAGAAATTAAAAGTAACAGGAAGTTTTACTCATCTTTCTTTAGAAGAATTATTGACTTCTTTGAGCTTTATTACCCATACAAGTATCCAAACTAACCCCAATAATGTCTATAAATTAACCCCTCATGATTTTAAATAATAAGTCCAAACAGACAGCTGAACAAGAAGATTGTTTGCTGTTTGATCGAATTACTTTAGGTGATGAGAAAGCTCTTGAGTTGTTTTATACAAAGTATTATGATTATTTGTGTCGATTCGCTAGAAGCTATGAAAAAGACTTTTACACCATTGAAGAGAAAATCTCAGATGCTTTTTATTATCTGTGGATTAACAGAGAGAAGTTAACAGAAGTCAAATCTCCTAAGGTCTATGTTTTTACCATGGTTAAAAATATGTTGCTCAAGGATACTGCTCGTACACGTTTAGGGTTATTGCAGATCAATACTGATGAGCATGAGTATGCTCTTCCAGAAGGGAATATAGAAGATAAGATCATTGGTAGAGAACAAGAGGCACATACTAAAAAGTATATGCTCAATGTTCTATCACATATTCCTCCTCAGTCGTTGCGTGTCTTTGAAATGTGTCGAATTGATGGAATGAAATATAAGCAAGTAGCCGAGATTTTAGGAATCTCAGTCAAGACAGTGGAAAGTCATATGTATAATGCTATGCGCATTATTGAAAGGTATTTAACTAAAAATAAACTATAGAAACAAACAACTCAACACGATGAAAAAAAAGTATTTACTCGCTTGTGTGTGCTTTGCTGCACTTACTACACAAGCAGCTGATAGGTGGTCTCATACTACAGATAACGACGGTCATCTTGAGACACTCTTAGCGATAGACAAAGTAAAGATTAATGCACCAACTACTTTGCGAGACATTATTAAAGTAGTGGAGAAAACAACCGATAATCGCTTTGTATACCTTTCAGATTCAATCGGATTAAACCAACCATTCGATTTATCTGGGGAGTTTGAAGTAAATCACTTGTTAGATTTAATGGCACAGTCTTCTAATCTAGAATTCAAACATGAGGGGAAGAAGATTTTAGTGCGTGAATCTCAACAGCAGCAGAAAGATTTAGTTCTACGTGGACGTATTTTTGATGAACAGCAACAGCCACTTATTGGAGTTGATATTAGAGATACGGCTAATAGATATGTTGCCACTACGGATATTAATGGAAACTTTGAATTAAAGACTAAAGAGGCTCCGGTGACCGTTATCTTTTCTTATACAGGGTATAAAACGATAACTCAGACATTCTCTAGGAGTACAAGTAAAATTCATTTGCAACTCCACGAGTTTACGGAGATGCTAAATGAAATTGTAGTAACTGGTCAAGGAGCAGATATGCAGCGTAAGCGATTGGCTAATAATGTGACAGTGATTAAGGCTACCGATATTGATAAATTACCTTCTCAACGAGTAGATCAGTTATTGGCAACTCAATTGCCTAATGCACAGATTAATTTGACAGGTGGACAGAGTGGTTCTACTTCTTTGATACGCTCAAGAGGTGTAAACTCTGCTTTTTTAAGTAGTACACCAATTATTTATATCGATGGAGTTCGTTTAGATAATAATAATACTAGAACTGCTTTAGGAGGAAGTGTTCAAGGCTCTTCAATGAGTTCAATAGCTGATATTCCAGTGGATAATATTGAGAAGATTGAATTTATCAATGGTGGTGCTGCTACGACGATGTATGGATCCGATGCTGCCAACGGTGTAATCCAAATCTTTACTAAAAAGAGAGGAATGCCAGGTACGTATGTGAATATACATACAGAGATGGGGGTAGAAACACCAACAACAGACTTCTTGTATTTTGAGCGTACAAAGGATTTGTTGTTTCAAAATGGCTTTTATCAAAAATACCGCTTGAACTTAAACGGAGAGTCAGATAGTGGATTTGGTTATAACTTTGCTACGAGTTTTAAAAACTCTTCAGGGGTTCAAATCCATAACCAAAATGAGAACCAACGCTTTGATTTAAGTTCTGGATTTAGAGCAAAGCTTTCAGAAACGGTTGCTTATGAAAGTTCTTTCCTTTACGTTTATAATAAGTACAAGAGAAATAGAAACGGTAATCAAGGTGGTTATACAGGGTTATGGTTTGCAGAAGATGGTGCTTCTAAGTTTACAGGTCCTGGATTTAATAATAGACTTGACGAAATGGACACTGCTGAATTCGATCTAATGAAAGACTTTGTGAGTAATGCAGAGCGTTTACAGGACAATAGTATTAATGTCAATCGATTTACCACTTCTCAGCAATTCAAATATAATCCACTTGAGAATTTGAGCTTTAAACTTGTAGGAGGACTAGACTATCGCATTCAAGATCAAAACGATATCCAAACCAATGAATATCTGTCACTAACAAAAGGACAAGAGATTACGGATCAAGGAAATATTACTAAAACACAGCGTAAATACATCGGTCTGACTCTTGAATTCAATGGGCAGCATACATTAAAGTTAAACGATTTTTCTTTCATTACAACTGTAGGTGGACAATTGTTTAGAAATTCTGATAAACAGACTTTGATCAAGGGTACGAATATACGCGATGGAGCACATTCTATCTCTGAGGCTGCCATTCGTACTAGCGAAGAGTATATTGCTGAGGTATTGAACTACGGTTTTTATATACAAGAGAATATTGGTTATAAGGATAAGCTTTTTTTAGATTTAGGGGTTAGAGGAGATCGTAATCCGTCATTTGGTAAGAACATAGGTACACAGTATTATCCTAAAGCAGGAGTGTCTTATTTATTATCTCAAGAGCAGTGGTTTCCAACAGCGTTATTTAATTCAGTACGTCTTAGAGGTAGTTATGGAGTAGCAGGAAATTTACCTCCTGCTTATGCCAATGAAAAAACAATCTCTTTTGATGGCTTTGAAGGGGATCAAGCAGCTCAGTTTGCACAACCAGGTAATGATGATCTTAGACCAGAAAAAACCCATACATGGGAAGGTGGTGTAGATTTCTCTGTTTGGAATAATCGCGTAACGCTAGGGGTAGGATACTATTATTCTAAAACAAAAGATGCTTTATTTTATGTACCACCAGCACCGTCTTCGGGATACACAAAGAGTCAATTGTATAATATTGGTGAGATTGAAAACAAAGGTTTTGAGTTAAACTTATCCGTTGTTGCTATTGATAAAGCTGATTGGACTTTGATGGTTAATGGATCGTTGAATACTTTGAGTAATCAAGTGTTGAGTACTGGTGGTGCTCCAGCATTTAATATCAATGGCTTTAGTTCACGTACGTTGCAAACGGTCGTAGAAGAAGGTCAGCCAGTTGGATTTATTCGTGGAAATTACGGAGTGTTCGATGAGAACGGCGTATTGGAAAGTACAACGCCTCAGTCGTATTTAGGTACAACTATTCCTAAGATGTTTGGTAATTTAGGTTTGAATTTAAGGTATAAAGATTTTAATTTATTTGCCAATGCCAATTATCAAACAGGTGCTTATGCAGCAAATTGGGATGCACAGTTTAGATACTATTATGGCGCTTCCGAAGACTTTATTCCTGCTGGGGAAATCGAAGCTAATGGTCGAAAAAACTGGTTAAATATGACCAATCGCTTTGTTGAAAAGACAGATTATTTGAAAATACGTACTATTGGTCTTACTTATGCATATCGCCCTGCCGACAAGCAATTTTATAAAAGTGTAACATTTGGATTAACAGTGAGTAATCCATTCAACTTTACCTCGTCTTCTTTTGATCCAGAGGCAACCATTAGTGGTGCTGCACAAGGACAAGGTGGTGCTTCTACAGGGGGGATTGCTTATGCAACTTATTCTGCTCCTCGTCAATTTTTAGGATCTATTAAAGTTAACTTTTAAACTATGATTACATCGATGAAAAAAATAATATGCCTAGCAGTCTTAGCTTTTAGTTTTTCTCTAACGGGCTGTGTAGATAATCCTTATGTGACTGAAGATAATTATTTAGATAGACCTTACGCTGGCAAGAGCTGGATTGTCGGTCTAAAAAAGCAATTAGCACTGACGACCAACTCGGTTGTAATTAATACAGAAATTACTTCTGATAATTATTACAACAATTACTCTCAATATACTAAGGTCTTCGATATTCCTCAAATTGACTATTTCGATCCTGATGTTGATCGCCTACAGGCGAGTATTCAAGCTTTGCGTGAAATGGCTGTTTATGGATTAGAAACGGTTTTGCCTAAAGATGAAAAGCTGACGCAATCAGAAATTGCTTTTATGCATTTTTGCAAAGGGTATTCTTTTTTATTAGCAGGAGAGTTATTTGTTGGTTTACCAACAACTAGTCTAGGTCCAGTTGCTTCTTCACAAGAATTGTTGAAGTTGAGTGTATCAAGTCTTGAGACTGCTTATGCACTTAGTGAAGAAGTCGAAAACAAACAAGCGTATGCTCTACTATTAGCTCGTGCTAATTATCGATTAGGTAATCGCGAACAAGCAAAACAATATGCTCAACTGGCAAGTGCTAATAATCAATTGCTTTATAAAGTGACTTTTGACGGTGAAAATGGGGTAGCAAATGAAATGCAAAATGCAACCTTTGATGCCTTACCTAATCGATTAGCTCCTTTGCCGCGTTTGGATTTTTTGGATCCTAAGTTTTTCTCTGTAGGAGTACCAGCTAGTGATCAAAAAGCTGTGGCTTTAGCTAAAGTTGAAGAAGCTCATTTGATTTTAGCTGAGTTAGCTATTGCTGATGGAATAGTGGATTTGGCTAAAGAAGAACTCTATAAAGTACTTCAAATTATTCAAACTCGCCCAACAATGATGGTTGATGATAGTCGTGAAAAGAGAAATGGTGGTAAGCGAGATGATTATCCATTGACAGCTGTTGGTGTAAAGTTTGACGCGGAGGCGCCTGTTCGCGAAGGTTTGGTATTGGACAGACAACAAGGAAAAGTTAAGGTATATACTGTTTCAGGCACGAGCATAACAACTGACCAAATAGCAAAGGCTAGTTCAATAGATGAGGTATTGTACTTAGTATATTTGATGAGACAAGAAGTGTTTATCAGTGAAGGAAGACGTTTAGCAGATTTAGGAATTAAATACCCCATTTCTCAAATTGAAGCAGGTAATAATACACATGTAACAGCTGAATATACAAAGGCTTTAATTCCTGCTTTTATTCCTTTGGATTACGGTTTGGATGATTTTAGTGTTGATCCTGTTACCCAAGAGGTAACTATGGCGTATGATATGAATCGCGTGTTAGTGACTAATAAGACAAGTCCGTATGTAATGCCAATTTTAAAATAATGAAGAGAATTATTTATTTTATAACCACTATTTGCTTGTCTGTAGCTTCGGCTACAGCACAGCAAATAGAACATGTTGTCTTAGTCAGTATTGATGGTTTTAGACCTGAGTTTTATAAGGATAATACAATGCCTACTCCTAATATTCAATGGTTAGCCGAACAAGGAGTTAATGCTAAAGGTGTAAAAACTATTTTCCCTTCGGTGACTTATCCTTCACATACGACTTTGATTACAGGAACTTTGCCTTATCAGCATAAGGTATATTACAACACGACTATTGGGGAAGATGGCAATCCTGGACAATGGATTTATGATAGCAAGTCTGTCAAAGCACCAACGCTTTGGCAAGCCGCAAAACAGCAGGGTTTAACTACAGCTGCTGTATCGTGGCCGATATCGCTACACAATGATTTTATTGACTATAATATTCCTGAAATTTGGAATTTTAAGCAACCAATGGATCGTCTGTCTGCTACATTAAAATACGCTCATCCTCAAGGTTTATTTGAAGAGATTCTGACAAAGGCTATCGGAGAGGTTGATCAGGATAAGTATAATTTAAGTAGTTTGGCTATGGATCAAAACCTTGGTCGGGCAGCAGTTTTTATCTTAGAAGAATACAAACCTAATCTATTGACGGTTCATTTGCCAAATACAGATGGAGCTCAACATGCGGTAGGTAGGGAAGGTATAGAGGTTAAACGAGCTATCGCAGGAGCTGATTTTGTCATTGGTTCTATAATTGATGCCTTGAAACGCAGTGAAATATATGAGCAATCCTTGATTGTTATCACAGGAGATCACGGTTTTGTGAATACTAGTATGAGTATTTCTCCTAATGTATGGCTTGAAGATGCAGGGTTAGCTGAGCAAGCGTATTTCTTCAGTACAGGTGGAAGTGCGTTTTTAGAACTAAAAGACAAGGCTGATAAACACACTGTTAGAAAGGTTAAGCAAATGTTGCTTGACTTGCCTATGCGCTATCAAGATATGTTTGAGTTAATAGAAGAAGATCAGTTAAGGGCTAGAGGAAGCAAACAAGGGGTGTCTCTAGCTATTTCTGCACGAGCAGGTTATTCTTTTTCAAACAAGAAAGAAGGGGAAATACTTTCTGCTACAAAGGGAGGAAAACACGGTCACTACCCAAATAATCCTGAGATATTTACAGGTTTTATTGCTTTTTCTCCTGTGATGAAGCAGAGCAAACAATTAGAGATTATTCACTTAGAAGATATAGCACCAAGCATAGCTAAGGTTTTAAAGTTAGCCTTGCCTCAAGCTGATGGTACAAGTGTTTTGGGTGGTGTTATAAAATAGAGTAACTCTTTTTAATTGCTTTGTACGCTAACCTCCTCATTTATTTACTAGTTTAGTAGGTGAATCTAAATGGGAAACCAATTTTATCGTTTATTTATTTTGATAGTCAATGCTTTGGATTTATTCGAAGCATTGACTTTTTTATCCAAACGCACTAAATAGTTTAATACCAAATCCCAAAAGCATACTGATCACTAATACTAATCCTGTATTGATATTTTTGTGTAGTAGCATTATACCCAAAATGATTAAAGCTATTAATAGATTAGGACCATCAGTTATTGATTCTTTGATTAATGAAATACAAGTTGTAGCAATTAAAGCAACAGCAGCTACATTCACACTTTTTAGAATAAGTTGAAACAAATCAGAATTTTTTAATCGATGAACCAGTGGTTTGATAAGTATGACAAAGAGAAATGACGGCAAGAAAATAGCAATGGTAGAATAGATTGCTCCTGGCCAGCCATTTATTTGATAGCCAACAAAAGTCACAGAGGAAAATACAGGGCCTGGTGTGATTTGACCAACTGTAATGGCATCAATGAGCTGATTAGTTGTCAAAAATCCTTTAGATACTAGTTCTGTTTCTATAAAAGAAAATAAGACATACCCACTACCATATAAAATACTCCCAATCTTGAGAAAAGTAAAAAATAACTTGATGTTGATACTATCGCTAGTCAATAGGGCAAAAGGAACTAGGCTGTATAAATTAGTGCTTTTTCTCTTTTTAATGAAGTGATAAGTGGCTGCTATAGCTGCAGCTGTGATTAGTAATGTGAGCTCTGATAATCCAAATAGTGAAAGAAAAAATATACTTATTCCTAGGATAGTCAGCCATATGTTGGTGAATAATTTGACACTTAGTTTGTATACTAAAAGTCCGATAATTACAATAATAGCTGGTTTTAAACCATAGATGAAAAGTTCGACTTGTGGTAGTTTTCCATATAAGGTGTAGAAGTAAGCAAGCGTTCCTGTAATCCCAACTGCAGGTAATATAAAACAGAGTCCTGCTATTAATAGTCCTTTCCACCCTCTAGCCGTATATCCGATATGTATAGCAAGTTCAGTACTATTTGGACCAGGTATAAGGTTTGTGATTCCGATTAAGTCGAGAAACTCTTGTTGATCCATCCAATTGCGTTTTTCTACAACTTCTCTTTGCATCATGGCTATGTGAGCAGCAGGTCCTCCAAAGCCAATAACTCCCAGTTTGAAAAATACAGCGGCTAATTCTCTTAACGAAATGGTTTCTTTCATAAATCTGTTGAATTGCTTAGCCTTCAAATAAGATTAACTAAGGCCTCAGCGATTGTTTTATTGTTTCGCAAGGCAAGATACTAAAGTATTTTTAGTAGGACGAAGAATGAATATTAAGAATAAGTGAATAATCTCAATAGCAAACGCTTTTAAATAGGGAGTATTAAATATGTAAAGTGGAGGGTAACTCTTTTTCTTTTTTCGTTTGATATATTCACATAGTTTCTTTTTCCTTCTTTTATGGGGGGATGGTTGAGGTATACGTGCAGTATTCTTGACCTTTTCTTGCCAAGAGAAGCGTTTTTGGGAGGTATTCTGGAGGTATACTGCACTATTTCTGCAACGTTGGCAACAAATAACCTAAAGGAGAATAAAATTCGAGACGTAAATTTTTGAGTAATTAACCAAAGCGTAGTCAATTGAGAATTTATTAGTAGAAAATAAAATGTTATTTAAAATAATTCTATATAAGATGTATTGTAGCAGTAAAGTTGTTTATATTTGATCCCAAACAAGAAAAAGTATGAGATTCAATTCAATTTTACAATTAGGTTTAGCAATGATTTTAACACTTGTGTTTGCAGGATGTAATAAAGAAGTTATACCAGAGAAAGCAGTTCCGGTGACCAACTTTGATGTTGACCGTTATCTAGGAAAGTGGTATGAGGTAGCACGTTTTGATTTTAAGTTTGAAAAGGATTTAGACAATACGACGGCTACCTATAGCTTGGACAAAAGTGGGAATATTCAAGTCATTAATCGAGGGTATAATTATGTAACAAAACAGTGGAAACAAGCGGAAGGAACAGCTAAGTTTAGAGACGATCAAAAGACTGCAGCCCTAAAGGTGAGTTTCTTTGGTCCCTTTTATTCGGGATACAATGTGATAGCTTTAGACGAAGACTATAGGTATGCTCTAGTAGCAGGAAAAAATTTAGACTACTTGTGGATATTGTCAAGAGAGACAACCATTCCAGAAGCTATAAAGGAACAATATTTAGCTTTAGCAAAACAAGTTGGATATGATACTTCTCGATTATTGTGGGTAAAACACGATGAAGAAAAATAGTAAAAAAGATTAATATCGTTGCAAAACTATGAATATCACAATTTTGCGATTGTTAAAACTTCTTAATAAACCAAGTGAAGGCTAGACTTTTCTTTGGTAATTAAATTAAATTTTTATTTTTGGCAAACGAAGTAAATTATAACATTTTAAAAAGAAATTAATTATCTATGAGGCAATTGGACAAAACACCTATTGAGAGGATGGTATCACCGATACAGCGATTTATGCAACAAGAAAAATCTGGAGGTATCGTTCTTGGTATTAGTGTGATTATAGCGTTAATATTAGCAAACACATCATTTAAAGAACAGTACCATCACATACTAGAGTATAAATTTGGATTTCAATGGGCAGGCAATAGCTTCTTTGAATATAGCATTCACCACTGGATTAATGACGGGTTAATGGCTATCTTTTTCTTTGTCGTAGGACTAGAATTAAAAAGAGAGATTGTAGCTGGAGAATTATCAAACCCACGCAAAGCAATGCTTCCAATTGGAGCGGCATTGGGAGGAATGATAGTTCCTGCATTAATATATGTGATATTAAACACTTCGGGAGAGGCTTCTAGCGGATGGGGAATTCCTATGGCAACAGATATTGCCTTTGCATTGGGAGTTTTGTATTTATTAGGAAGTCGTATTCCATTGACATTAAAAGTTTTCTTAACAGCATTGGCAATTGTAGATGATTTAGGAGCGGTACTAGTGATAGCTTTCTTCTATACATCAGAGATTTCTACGTTACATTTAATCATAGGTGCAGCTATTTTATTAGTGATGTACTTAGGGAATAAAATGGGAGTTAGAAATATCTTGTTTTATGCAATTTTAGGTATTGGTGGAGTTTGGACAGCATTTTTGCTTTCAGGAGTACACGCGACAATTGCAGCAGTATTAGCAGCCTTTACAATTCCTGCAAATGTGAGAATTAGCGAGAAAGTATATGGTGATAAAATGCAGAGTTTGCTAGATAAGTTTAGAGGGATTGATCCGAATGACAAAATTCCTACATTGACAAACGAACAGTTGCATATCTTAGAAGAAATAGAGCATACAAGTAGTGCTGCTACGCCACCATTGCAACGTTTGGAGCATATGATGCACCCGATGGTTACCTATTTAATTATTCCTATATTTGCTTTAGCTAATGCGGGGGTATCTTTGGATATTGATATGGATCACTTGTTTAGCACTAATGTAGCTATCGGTGTAGCCCTTGGTTTATTAGTAGGAAAAGTAGTAGGGGTAGTAGGATTTACAGTGCTTTTAGTAAAATTAAAAGTAGCTCCTTTCCCTGAAGGAATGAATGTGAAAAATCTATTAGGACTAGGTTTACTAGCTTCTATAGGATTCACAATGTCTTTGTTTGTAACTTCACTAGCATTCACTAATGAAGAGTACATGACTCAAGCAAAGATAGGTATTTTTGTAGCATCCATCATTGGTGGTGTACTAGGCTATATGGTTTTGAGTAAGTCGACGAAATAATAATTTAAATGACTAATAAGTTTTTTGATTACATCAATCTTCACAAAGGAGAGGAGAAGGGGGAGAAAGTCCTTGAAAGTATAAGAGCTAATATAGCTTTTAAAGGGGCAAATCTTTGGATTTTGGCATGTGCAATTATTATTGCATCGATAGGGTTAAATGTCAATTCCACAGCGGTGGTAATTGGAGCCATGTTGATTTCTCCATTGATGGGGCCTATTGTAGGAGCAGGTTTTGCACTTGGCACCTATAACTTTCTATTATTGAAGATTTCTATTAAAAATTTGGTAGTAGCGACAATTGTAAGTTTAGTTGTCTCTTCAGTTTATTTTTATTTAAGCCCATTTAAAGATGTACAATCAGAATTACTTGCTCGTACTGCTCCGACGATTTATGACGTGTTGATTGCCTTTTTTGGTGGATTAGTGGGAGTGATTTCAATTACTCGTGTAGAGAAAGGAAACCCTATTCCAGGAGTAGCGATTGCTACAGCCTTGATGCCTCCTCTGTGTACAGCAGGATATGGTTTAGCTACTTTCAATTTCAGCTACTTTTTAGGAGCATTTTATCTATATATGATTAACTGTTTCTTTATTTGTATAGCTACATTCTTAGTGATTAAATATTTGAAGTACCCTACAGCAACTACATTAGATACAGAAAAGGAAAAGCGCATACGATATGGTATTAGTTTGTTGATTCTTGTATTGATTATACCAAGTTTCTACTTGGCATATAACTTATTTAATGAGAAAAAATTTACGAAGACTGTTGAGGAGTTTATCAATACTGAGTTTACTGCTAGAGGGGTTACTGTTATCTACAAAAAGATTAATTATAATTCTACACCACGTAAGGTGGAATTAGCTTTCTTAGATAAGAAGTTGACAAAGGAGAATATAGAGATGTATAATCGTTTACTTCAGGATAAAGGAGTAGATAATGTTTCTTTGACTTTCAAGCAAGATGAACAAGACATCAAGTCTGAAATCATGAAGGAAATTAATAAACAAAATAGTAGTCTATCAGAGAAAGATGTAATCATCAATGAACTCAAACATGAATTGGCAAAGTATAAAGTTACAGAGCCAGGTCTAGTGAAAGAAATTGGCGTATTGTTTCCTTCACTGGAAGAAGTAACCTTAGGAAAAGTAGAACGAAATACAGCAGTGGATCAGTCACGTGTAGATTGGTTGTTGATGTATAAAGATAGTGTAGTACCTATTAATGCTGAAAAGCTGCGTATTAGTACATGGCTAAAGGCTCGTTTACAAGTAGATACTGTATTGGTCGTAAATACCTATCAACCAATTGTACCCGTTAAGGAGTAACTTATTAATCAAAATATATCAAAAGCCCTCTATTCATTTATGAGTAGGGGGCTTTATTTTTTTTGGTATAGATGCTGTAAATATATTGTTAAAATGAAGTAAATTGTCCTTTGTAAAAAAGGAAAAAGATGGAAATAGTAGTTTTAGTTTGCTTGAGTGTTTTATCTATATTGATAGGTTTGTCAGGTGTTTATATGACGATGTTAGAGTTTGTACCGATTCGCTGGGTATATTATATGAACAGGGTACGCTTACCATGGGCAATTATAATTTTATTAATTGCAGGGGGATTGACATTTTATTGGTCTTACCACAGGTATTGGTTGAGTTGTATTGCTTTTGTATTAACAGTTTTGGGTGTGTTCTTGGCTTATCGATTAACACAGGAGCGCATGTTTGCTGCAGTAGACTTCCCAGAAGTGGAAGCAGTTACAACAGATGGTTTACTGCTTGATGACAGTGAGCTAGCCGTGATAGAGTACAATGGAGTGACAAAGTGCTATCCTTTAGATTATGTCATCCATCACCACATTATCAATGATCAGTTTGGCTCTAAGACCGTGTCGTTGACCTATTGTGCAATGTGTAGAAGTATTATTCCCTTTGATGTTACCGATATAGGGCCTTTATATGTTAGCTCGTTTAAACATGCCAATATGATAGTTTCTGATCGTAAGACAGGAACTTTTTATCAGCAGGCTAACTTCCAGTCACTTATAGGGAAACTACACCCTAGTGAATTAATGGCTATCCCTTTTCAGATAGCGACTTGGGAAGAAGTAAAGAAAATGATTAAAAAACCTGTTATGCCAGTATTGAAAAAAGAAGATTTAACCCCTTTTGAACTTCCAATTAAAGGATTGTGGAAGAGGATTGTAGCTTCTGAGCTGACGCCAGGATTATCTAGTAAAAATAAGGATAAGACCTTTCCTGCTAGAACACAAGTGATAGGTATTGTAGATAAAGTAAATAACAAAAGTGTTGTTTATTTAAAACAAGCTATTTTGGCTCAAGGATTGGTTGTGAACCAAACTGCTAATTTCTTTTTAGTAGCTCACCAAAACAATGTGATTGGTTTTCGATGGGATCATAGAAAAGAATTAGCGTTAGATTTATCAGCTAGATATATTACAGCAGAAGGAGGAGCTCAACGTTGGGACTTGAATGGAAAGTATCAATCGGGAGAAGATAAGCAGGATTTAGAACTCATTCGTTTGTCAGATGAGTATTGGTTTTCGTGGAAGCGCTTTCATCCTACTACAGAGGTTATTGATTTGTTATAATAAAGAGAGCCTTATTAGTTCAAAACTAATAAGGCTCTTTTTTTGGGTACTAGACAGACAAGCTGACTAGTGGTATATTATCTTAAACGGTGATTTGAATCACTACTGATAAACATTTCATTTTTCTCTTCAGAGATAATTTCAAGGAATCTTTCGTAGTGTTTCAATACGTCAGAAATTAATTCGTTTTTAGTGAAGATATGGACATCATAACCTTGTCTATAATCGCCAAAATAAGCTTTCGGGTAAAAGGTTTTGTTATCGTCAATATCAGGTAGGTTTTCTTCTGATAATAAGTAATCAGAAACTACTTTAGATTCTGTTCTGACACCGTAAATAAAGTTATTTACCAAGTCGTGTTTGATCTCAATCTCTAAACGATAAGGACCTTCATAGGTATTGATAACCGCATCAATATTGTTTTTAGCAAATTCGGTCTCTAGTTCTTCAAAGGCATCTTTGACTGTCGTATCAATGAATTCGTGTACAGACTTTTTATCGTCAAAGGATACAATTTGTTTCAATCGTTCTTTCCATGTATCTCCTGTCCAAGTAACTGTTGTAGTTGAAAAGTCAGTTTCATAATAATTTTTATCAATAACCAATGCTTTGATAAGACTGACTATAAACAATAACATGATAATAGAGAATGGAAGAGCAGTAATTAAGGTCATACTCTGTAAAGCACCTAATCCACCTGCATTTAGTAATAATAAAGCTAAGACAGCTAGTAAAACCCCCCATCCGATAGTTTGCCATTTAGGAGATACTTTAGCGTTCTTAGTTGAGATACTGTTCATAACAAACATTCCTGAGTCAGCTGAAGTAACAAAGAATATGATGATAATTGATATAGTTAAGAAACTAGTAATAGAGCTAAGCGGTAAGTACTCTAAAAACTCAAACATCAAAGCGTCTGGGTTGCTAGCAATAGCACTCAATGCACCGTCAGCTACGTTCATATCAAACCATATAGCGCTATTACCAAATACGGACATCCAAATAAAGTTGAAAAGTGTCGGTAGTAATAATACAGCAGCAATATACTCACGGATAGTACGTCCTTTAGAGATCTTAGCGATAAACAATCCTACGTATGGAGACCATGATATCCACCATGCCCAGTACAGGATAGTCCAGTCATAGAACCATGGTTGTGTTTTATCATCAAAGGAGTGTGTACTAAAAGTTAAAGTAAAGAAGTTTGATATATAATTACCAATACCTTCTGTGAAACTTCCAATTAAATAAACCGTAGGGCCTAAAGCAAGTACGAAAACAAGTAATACGACTACAGCAATGATATTAATACTACTAAGTAGTTTTACACCTTTGTCTAATCCACTAACGGCAGAAATAATAGATAGAGAAACTAATACAGCTACAATAAGTACTTGATAAATGAAACTGTTTTCAGGTAAAATGTTTAAGGTCTGTAGTCCAGAGTTAATCTGTACAACACCAAAACCTAATGTTGTTGTAATACCAAAGAAAGTACTACATAGGGCGAATACGTCAATCATATTCCCCCATTTTCCTTTAATCTTATCTTTTAAAAGCGGATAAAAACAACTTCTTAAAGATAGAGGTAAACGGTATCTATAAGCAAAATAAGATAGTGCTAGACCGACAATAGCATAAATTGCCCAAGCGTGGATCCCCCAGTGAAAGAAGGTATACATTTGTGCATCTTGTGCGCGCTGTAATGCGGTATTGTCACTGAAAACTTCATTTGAATAGTGTTGGATAGGTTCAGCAACACTGAAGTACATTAACCCAATCCCCATACCAGCTGCAAATAACATTGATATCCATGAAAAGAAAGAGTAGTCAGGTTTACTGTTATTTCTTCCTAAGCGAATGTTACCGTATTTGCTAGCCATTAAATAAATCAAGAAGATAATAAATATAGTCACAGACCATACATATATCCAATTGAGGTTGACGAAGATAAAGTTTTTGATTACATTTAATAGTTCATTGGTCGTTTGAGGGAAGATTGCAGCAAGCAAACTGACCCCAACAATAAAGATTAAACTTGGTAGAATAACACCTTTACTCAAGGTTGTACGTATTCTAGGAAATTTAGACATGATTTTTGTTTTAATTATTTAAAATGTGGTTTTCTGAGTGAAAACACTTATTTTGTTGCGAATATACGTAAAATTTAGTTGTTTTTATAATTTTATATCATGATTTGTTGTTTATTTGAGTGTTTGTGTCTTGAAAAATTATTTTTATTTTAGGGTTTAAATTATAAATATGATTAATGTTCTTCAAAGTTAAAAATCGTAGTTTTGCCCTTCAGAAAGACCACAGACGTATAATTTTTTGTTTTTTACAAGTGTGTTTTTTCCGTTTTTTCGTTTAAATATCAATGGTCAAAATAAATAAAAAAGAAAAATTAGCTAATTTGAGATTTATCAACTTTTATACCAAAACACGTGTATTATTAAGTTTCATGTTGTTTTTTATGCTTATACAAGTTAAAGCTCAGCAACAGGTTTCACAAGTAATTGATTCACTGTCGAAAGTGTATTCCAAGAATGTATATTCTAAACCTCTTGAAGCTAGAAAGGCTGCGTTTGCTTGGTTAGCTTTAAGTGAGGAGCACAATCTAGAAAAGGAAAAAGCCCGCGCGTATTATTCTTTAGGAAATTTGAACTCTATTAATGGTGACTATAAAGAGTCTGTAGAATATGCATTGAAGACTATTGAATCTTTAGAGAAGCTAAAAATGGAGCAAGGTTTACCTGCTGCTTACAATCTATTAGCACTGAGTTACAAGAACCTATCGCTATACTCTAAAGCGATGGAGAGTTTTATGATATGTATTGAAAAAGCTAGAGCTGTAGGCGATGTACTTCAGGAGGCAAATGCGTATCAGAATGTCGCTACACTGTACATACAAAAGGGTACACATGATAAGGCTATAGAGAGCTTGAAAAGAGCTAATGATTTGTATAAATCTATTGAGGATACCGATGGGGTATTAACTACATTGTTTAACTATGCGAATATATTGAAAGAACAGCGTAAGTTTGATCAGGCAAGGGAGCATTATATGACCGTTTTAAAGTTTCGTCAACAAGAAGGAAACAAAACAGTTGAGGTTTATGTCAAGATTAATCTTGCTCAAATATTAGTAGAGGAACATAAATTTAAAGAAGCTATACCTCATTTGGAGAGTACTTATAAGCTTCTAGAAGAATTGAATTATGTCACAGATATGGCGATTGTGCTAAATGATCTAGGGGTGTGTGAGAGTAGAGTGGGAAATACAACTAAAGCGATTAATTACTTTGAGAAAGCATTGAGTATTACAGAAGAGCGTTCTATATTAGCTTATAATGCTAACTTTTTTTTAAATCTTGGATCCCTTTATGCAGATCAAAAGCAATATGAAAAAGCATACAATTATTTGTATCGAAGTATTATCGCTAATACAGAGTTTAACACTATTGAGAAAGAAAAGCATTTAGCAGACCTGCAACAACAATATGAAACGGAATTAAAACAGACTAAGATAGAACTGTTAGAAAAGGAGCAAGGGTTAAAAGAAGCAGAACTTCGAGAAGTAGAGCAAGCAGTAATTCGTCAGAAACAACTTAGAAATACTTTTATCATTGGATTTATTTTAGTGTCAATTCTCCTTATTATTGTGAGATATTTTTATCTACAACGTCTGAAAGTACAAAAGGCGCTGCAGGTTGAGGTAGAGAAAAATGCTGATCACAAGATTAGCGAGATGGTCAAAGATCATAAAATTTCTATGATAGAGAGGTATCAAAAAGGACAAGAGGAAGAAAGAGGTCGATTAGCGCGAGAATTGCACGACGGAATAGGAAGTGACTTAGCGGGAATTAAAATTGCCTTTGAACATTATTTTTCTCGACAAGAAACAGGTGTGCAAACAAAGCGTTTGCAAGAGGCAATAAACAATGCGTGTAAGGATCTACGTTCGCTATCACATCAATTGCACCCATTAGCATTTTCCTCTATTGGATTTAGTAGTTTTTTGAAGGAATATGTCGATACAGTGAGTCAGAAGAATAACTTAACAATCAAAGCATATTTTTTTCCAGAGACAGAGATTAATAAATTATCAGATGATTTGTTAGCAGGGGTATATCGCATTGTTCAAGAGTTAACCAATAATATCGTTAAGCATGCTAAGGCTTCAAATGCTGAGGTTCAGTTGACCAAACACGATGACCATCTGAATATCGTTATTAATGATAATGGCGTTGGTTTTACCAGCGTTAAGAAGCAAGGAATAGGGTTGCGCAATATTAGAGAGCGTTTAGAAAAACTAAAAGGAAGTATAGAAATAGATAGTAATGCTAAATATGGAACTTCTATAACAATTAATATACCTTTAAATAAATAAGTAATGAGTGGAGTAAATATAATTATAGCAGACGATCACCTGATGTTCTTAGAAGGGTTGAATACCATATTACTTGATATGGAAGAAGTAAAACAAGTGCATTTAGCAACAGAGGGAACACAAGTATTGCGGTTATTAGAGCAATTTGAAATACAACTGGTCATTACTGATTTGAATATGCCGAAGATGGATGGTGTAGAGTTGCTTACTAAAGTAAAAAAAGATCAGAACGGTGTAAAGATATTAGTGTTAAGTATGCTGGATAACCCACGTGTAGTCCACAAAGTGATCCAAAAAGGAGCAGATGGCTTTGTTCCTAAATTTACTAATAAAGAAGAATTGCAATTAGCTGTAAGAGAATTGCTTAATGATAAACAATATTTCTCAGAAGTTATCAAACAGCGCTATATGGAAAGTGTATTTGACAAGAAGAAGTATGAGGATATCGAATTGACTCAGCGAGAGAAAGAAGTCTTAGAACTTTTAGCAGAAGAAATGACCTCTAAGGAGATCTCAGAGAAACTCTTTATATCTGTCAATACTGTAGAGACGCATCGCAAGAATATCTTGTTGAAAACAGGGTCTAAGACAACTACAGGAGCAGTAAAGTTTGCTATAGAATCGGGATTATTTGATTAGTCGGAGGTTAAAAGGTGTATTTTATTGCTAATTGAGGCTTAATCTGTTCTAAGATAGACATAAACGAATTTGGTTCACTAATAGGTATGATTTCTCGATGAGTGACTACCTTGTTGGTAAGACTTACTGTTTCTAATAAAACAGCTGTTACAGGCGTATTGTGATAGCTGTTTTTTTCTTGTTCTATTTCTTTTGTATCTACTAACAGATGTACCCACACACCTTTAGTGAAGGAATCGGTATCCACATATAATAAAGAAAAGTCATGGGAGCTATAGGGATGATTTAATCCTTTTAAATAATCCATTCGCTCTTGGAGTATTTTTTTTTCTAAAGTATCAAAGTAATTAGTTTCTTGTTTTATTAAGCATTCATTTACCTGCCATGAGTTCTCTATGCTGTGTATAGCAATCAAGAAGATGTCTTCACTATAAGTTGGAAGGTGGTTTGTAATCGTGAAAATACTGTTGAGTTTTAGTATATCCTTTTGTTGATTGAGTAAGAATAAAAGGTTTTTAATTCTCGTTTTAAATTCATTAGGATTTGGGTTAAAAAGATATGTCATGGTTAATGAATTATAATTAAAGTCAACACGACAATCTAACTCATTCATTTTTAGGTTTATCTCTTGTTTAGCATAATAATCAGCTAATGCGTCTTGGTACTGTGCTTTTAATGGTTTAGCATAAGAAACACCTTGTTCAATCCTATTTTCATTTTTTAATATTTTAGCGTCAAAGAATAGAATCCACCTTACTTCTTCTAATTGGTGATCATAGACAATTACCGAAAACATATTAGGATTCATATTCGAGGCATTAAAAAATCGTCTAATTTCAACTGTTTTTAATTGACCGTTGAATTCACGTTCAAGATATTCTTGTATTAAGTGCTTTGCTTTTTGCTTACTCATCCCTCCCATAATGATAGATAAGTTATTCGCAGCTAAGGCTAGTGATAGAAAGCAAAGACCAATTATTAAAAGTGTTTTTAGCATTTTTTGAAAAGTTTGAATACAAGGTATGGTACTTTCGAGAATTTTCATATCACGGAATTCCGTGATATGTATAATTACCAAATTTAGGTCTATTAAATCATTATTAGATGTAAGATCTTTGAAATGTAATAATAATATTAAGAATATAAATCATGGGATTACAAGAAAAAAGAGCTTATACAGCAATAGAGGAGCAATATGTAACTGAGTATCAAAAAGAATTGAATGCGATTGTAGGTAAAGAATTACCTATCCAAATCAACTGGGATACTTTCGAATTAGAGCATATTAAGTTTGTACCAAGTGTATGTCTTCAACGTTTAATGGATGCAATGAAAGAAGTGTGTAAAGATAATTTTGGGAAAGAAGCAGTACAAGAGTCAATTGATAAGATTGAAGTAAACTGTATTCCAAATGAAGGAGCTGAGGAAAATAAGAAGTTAGACCTTACAGGCAAAACTTTTACAATGACAGCTTGTTGGGGAGGACACCACAGTGGTTTCTTTACTGACTTAGTGATTAGAGAGTATTTAGAGAGCAAGTTATAGGAATATAAACAGAGTCCTTATATAAAATTTTTAGTCTGACTTTTAATTTTGCTTTAGTTAATATCAACTAGATAATAAAGGGAGTTCATAATTAGATGAGTCTCCCTTTTTATTTCTTAATCATTGCGATCTTAGTCAGTAAAACCTAATAACTAATTAAATATAGTTGTATTTAATTAGTTCTATAAATATAGTTTAGAAGTATGAGTATAGATAATTTTCCAAAGCTACTTGAAAGTATATTACGTAAAAAAGGAGCAACGACAGAAGATATTGAGGCATTAGCAGATGCTGGAATTCAATCTAAAGAAGATTTCGTTATGATTGGTGATACGAGAACTTTGATAGAGGTTACAGATATGGATATCGAAATAGCACATGTAATTATGCAGTGGGCTTTAGGTACACAAGCAGCAAGCTTGGCTGTTACTGAAACAGTGGTTAAGCAAGAAGCAGTGGTCGTAGAGAGTGCAGATGTTGTAAAATGTGCACATTGTCAAGCTAAGCAGCCGAAGGATTATAAAGTTGGTGATTTGTGTTTATCTTGTGGACTTCAAGCAGAACCAGTTCACAATTGTTATTGGTGCTTAAGTACAGGACCAGGTCAGTTTTGTCGTTCTTGTGGAGCTGAGTTTGTCGCTTCTTCCGATTATGAGGTAGCTTTACAGTTAAAGCTGGAAGGAGAGTCTAAGTCGGCTATTGGTAAGTTAGTTAAAGAAATGACAGCAGTTCAAAAAGAAAATATTTGGGCGAAAATTAGAAAAGGTAGATAGGAAAATAGTTCGTATAGTATGGCAGTTATCACTTATTGTGAATCGTGCTCTACACCACAACCAGGCGATTATCAGCCAGGGGATATATGTGTGGCTTGTGCAGGTAGTGTTCGTGTAGATGTACGCTGTGGATGGTGTGCTTCTCTTACTCCTGCTCAGGGGAATTTTTGTAGAGGATGTGGAAGTAAGGTAGTAGAAGAAAAACACTTTGGAGTAGCAAGAATTTTAAAGAGTTTAGGATATAACCAGGAGCAAATACCTGAAAAAATACAACAGCTTTCTGAGGCAGAAATTACAAAGTATAATGATGAGTTTTATAAAAACTATCGTGTTATACAGTATGCAAAGGAACAGTTGCAGTTGTTAGAACCTTATTTGTTATTACCTATAAATGAGGCTGTAATGGCTATGGAAACTGATCTTCTACATTTTATTCCTTATTCAAAGCAGGTACTGGAAGAATATGAAGATTTACTAGCTGAGCCAGCTTCACTGGATTCTTTGTTAAAGGAGGAAACTTACGGTATCCATCGTATTGTTAGGCAGTTAGTAAATCTAGTTCAGTTAAAACAATATCCCCTCGATGAGCAGGTCAATAGAAATATTCATTTGAAATGGACAGATTTGACTACTGTGTTTGAATATGAATTTGTTCGTATAGAGGGCTTTTTATGGTTTGCTCACCCTAATAGTTTCCTTGGAAACTTTAATGTGGACCAGGCCTTTGAACACCTTATTCAATGTACTCCGGAGAAAGACTTAGTTGAAGTTTTTGATAAGTTAACTGATCGAATTAAGGATATAAATAGACTTAAGCCTTATTTAGATGTAGCTCGTCTTCATTTATACTCTTTCCTAAATCGAATAGAAGAAGAGGAGCCGACTCGTCTTTTTGATGTGATACCAGCTTATGCGATTCATACAGATTACGATTTAGCTATGAGTAGTGCACTAATCGTTGATGATCAAGATAGTTTAGCTTCATTGACAGCTAAGAATAAAGGTGCAGCTACTACAGGCTATCACTATTTGCTTTATTATGGTGAGGAGCACTTGATGCTTCGAAGTTTGAGAGAGAGTAATTTAAATTACTATCAATTTAAAGGTTTACTTCAATTTGTAGCGTATAACAAATATTTGCAAGACCAAGGAAATACAGATGTATATACAGGACAAATAGTCTTAAATGAAGCCATCGGCTTATTGCTTAAAAAATTTAATTCGCACATCGTATTTGAGCGTTATACAGATACTTTTTCTGACAATGAAATTCGTTCATGGGTTGATTTTGTTAGTCTTTATGATAATCATGAAGTGGAGTTGGATTACTCAGGTTTTGTAAGTTTATTGATTAGTCGTAATCTGCGTCATTCTCTAATTAAGTTATTAGAAGAGGCACCAACCCATTTAGTGTTTTCAGACGAACTTGCCAAAGAGTTATATCATATAGGTAATGAGTTTGACAGTACTTTAGACGGATTTAACCTTATTGCAGGTTGGAGTAAAGTCTGTGAGTTGGGTTATTTCCCTAGTGTAGATGCGGTAGATCACATGCTTATTTTTATAGGTGATAATTATAAAAATTATACAAGCAGTGAGGAAGAGAATGCCATACGTTTGATGGTTATTAATGTATTGAGCGTATTAGTCCAAGAGAGTCCAAAGCATTCTTTTAAAGTAACTCATAAGCTTATGGAGCTGTTGTTGGTTAATGAAGACACGTCAAATACATGGTTGCCTAACGAGGAGCTTAAAAATAGTGTTTTAAATAGTCATTATTGTGTTCGTTTAGGTAATGATTCTTTTGAGAGAAGATCTTTCGCGGCAACAAATGTTTTTATCAATGATTTTTTTAAAGGAGATTGGCATGTATTTATAACAGCGTTAAATACTAGTTTGGGTATTGCTAATCGATATGATTGCTCACCTTATAATATCTTCCTACTTTGGATTCGTGAATCAGGTAATCATTTTGCAGATGTGTTAACGGGAGATATGATGTTAACGCGCTATATTTCTGATGTGCTACTAGAGAGTCTTATTGCGTTAGACCAAGGACAGGAGTTGTTAGGTCTTCATGATAGTTATAAAAAATATCCTTTATTGGAAGTTCTTTTTTATGATCAATGGAACTATCAACAAGCGTATTATTATAGTCGCCGTCCAGCTAATCTACCTTTAGCATTGGAGTATAAAATGCATGCAGCACTTGTGTCGTGGTTATCTGTAGATATAGAGGAAAAGTTGTTGTCTGAATTGTTTCAAAAAAATATCATTGTTCAGTTTCAACAAAAGCCAAGTGGACAATTGCCTTTATGTCTGTTGACTCTATGGTTTACTTATAGTGATCACATAGTATATAAGCCTTTTGTAATTCAGCTAGTTGAGTTGATGTTTAAAGGTATTGAAATAGGGCCTTACGAACGCAAGCTACCTAAGTTATTGACGGCTAAAGGAGCAAACAAAGAAGTAGAAGGACGAGAAGTATTACAAACTGTTTTTCGCAATACAGATCAATGGTTAGATTGGTTAGATAATCGCACATCAACGGGAAGTTTAAGTGAACCTATTCATCAATTTATGTTGTTGGTATTACTTGATTTTGGAAGTGATTTAGAGGCGTTTATTCAAGCGCCAAGAATTACAACTGAAGATTTGGAAATACCTACTGAAGAGCAACATAAAGAAAATAGAAGTATTTTATTTGGTTATTTAAAACAAATGGTATCTACATTAGATACTATCGAAGAAGTCAAATTTAGGTCATTATACGCCAAGAAGATATTAAAGATTGTAGAAGATTTTTACTATGAGGATAATTTAGAGGATTGTATTGATATCGTAACCTTAGTGAATGATAGTTGCGATGATTTAAATGACGAGTGTGATCAAGTGGAGATTGCGTTGCGCATTGATAAATCAACAATAAATTGGTTTACCTTACATACTGGATATATGGCATTGGAAGATTATTTGCTAAGTGAAGCAGAGCATGAACGTTGGGTGGGCAAACTATTAAAAGACTATAGAAAAGATGCCTTCAGAGTAATGAAAAGCAATGAGCTGACCTCAGAGCAAGTTAGTGTTTTAGCAGACTTATTATTGCGATGTCTAGGTAAGGAGCATTGGATGGTTGATATAAGTTATCAAACAGAAAAAGTATTTAGATTGGTTGTAGATAATCTTGGCGATATGCTAGAAGAGTTACCACCAGAGAGATTTGATCCTGACTTTGTTATTTACATCGATAGTTTTATTCAAAAAAATAGTTATTGGTCTAATTATTTAGACCGTCTACAGGTGGCTGTTAGAGAGTTGAAGAAGTATCATTTTGAAGAAGCAGAAAAGGAAGAGGAATGGTTTTATGATGATCAGCAAGAGCAAATTGATGAGATCGGTAATGAAGTAGTAGATGAAGGTGAACAGTATTTTTCTGACGAGGAAGAACAAGGAGAATCTACCGTGTTGTCAGATGTGGAAATAGCGGGGCTAATGATGAGTTTTTCGATTGACAAAGAAAATTTATTAATGATTAGTAGTCATTTTAATGATTACACTCGTAGTGCTATTGATAATCCAATTGTCTTTTCTCCGATATTGACTAATATGGTTGGTGTGAAGGAGTTTTTGGCTGCTAATGTTGATCAAGCTATAGAGTTTTATCAAAAACTATATATGATTGTATTAGATCCACAGACAGCACCATCAGGTATTTATCCTTCGGTAGGTGCGATGGCTCGTATGGTATTTGCTCAATTGTTGCACGGTACGATGTATAGTGGAGCTTATGCTATAGGAATAGAAGCAATGGTTCAGTCTGGTGTTTATACAGCCGATTATTCTCAAGCATTAAATGTATTAGTGAATCAATTAAAAGCGTAATTATGAGTGAATGTATAGCATTAAGTAGTTTTCTTGATAATCCAAAATCTATATCTAATGGACTATTGTTGTATTATTTTCAAGATGTTTTATTAGACACGCCTTTTGGTTTAGACCCCAATAATGAAGAACATGTTTTTGATGCACAAAGGTTTATGCAAATGCATAAAATTAAGAATAGTAAGTCGTTTCGTGTTTTTTTACATAATTTAAAAAAAGGTGATTATTTTCATGTTCACGTGAAAGATATTGTCGATGAGATATATCACTTAGATGAGGTTGCTTTTACAGAGCATGTAGAGCAACAAAAAGGGGCTTATCTCAGAAATAGATATCGTTTGTTATACCCACAGCGCTATGCTATAGTAGGTTATGGTATTTTAGGGTTTAATTATGCACTTTATAGCTTGGTTTGTAGAATAGGTGGGGTGTTGGGATATATTACCGAGAAGGAAGTGCACACGAGGCATTGTGAGTTATTTGAATATATCTCACGTGCATTTGTAAATGGAAGAGAATTACAAGAAAATATAATGTTGGGGATTCAATTTTATGAGGCTTCTTTACAAGCTTGCCCTACTAGTTTTTCTCGAAAAGGAAGTTATTGGAATATAGTACGCGAGTTACAAAACGATCAGTTGAATAGTAATCATAGTTAAAGGTAAAAGAGAAATGAATTTTAATGAGTTAGTTACTTTTATTGCTCAGAGTATTAGTGATAGAGATTATCAATCCTGTGAACAAGCTTTGGTTGAAGGATATGAATATCTTAATCAGGAAGATAAACCATTGGTAGATAGCGTAGAGGAAGTCTCTTTTTACCGTCTTTATATTGTGTTTTTTACCCGATTTATTGGTTCGGACAATTTCGACTATGATAAAGTAATTACTGCCCTTTCCGTTTTAGAGTATTATGGGGCAGATCAAGTAAGAGAGTTTGAGCTTATCGGAGGTTTAGAACAATATTGTGACATTGCTTTTTATGAGCGTGCTTTAGATTATCACCCTAATAGCATGGCTCTTCTTTTAGGGTATGCTAATAAGATGGAAGAGATACGAAAGTATGATGTAGCTATTGGATGCTTGCATCACGCTTTATCTGTCTACCCAGAGGCAAATAATCTTCGTCTTCGCTTGTGGGATTTACAGGTGAATTATAGCAAACAACTATTAAATAAAGATATTCTTGAAGAAGGAGAAATTGATGTTCTAGTAGATTATGCTGTACGTACACAGGTACATACTGTCATAGAAGATTTACTAAATCATGATCGTTGCAATTTATCTGATCAACAAAGAAATGAATTGTCGATAGCCCAGTATGTATCCAAAGACTCTTTCGATTTACAGGAGTGTATCTCTTTATGGGAGCAAAAGTGGAGTAAGACATTATTGAGTGTTCAATCAGGTATATACCTAGTTGATTGTTTTTATAGTTGTGGCATGTTAGCTCAGATGATGGAAGTTATAGAAACTATAGCTTTTAAAGAGGAGATACCTGTTGATATGCGAGAACTGACAGAGGATTATGTTGAAGAGTTTTTTCAATCTTATAATCGTGAAGACAGAGAGTTGGTTGTGAGTTATTACAATTATAAAGCACTTTATTACAAGCATCAATATGAGTTAGAGTTAGCTTTAAAATATGTCAATGTAGCAAAGATAGTTGTAGAAGAACATCCTAGTATATTATTGACAGAAGGGAGTATTTTGACGATGATGCTTAACCCTGAAGATGAGACAGCATTAGATACCTTGATGGATGCAGCTTATAAAGGAGCTAGTTTGCCTAACTACCTTTTAGAAGTGGCTCATTATTATGATATGTTGGGAAGTTATCACGATGTTCTTAGTTTAGTGAATTCGTATCATGCTTACACACTCCCGACAGGAGAATCTTTATATCTTCAAGGAAAAGGATACTTTGGTTTAGGTCAATATGGTCAAGCCTTAAAGCCATTAGAGTCAGCTATGAATCTAAAGGAGGATAGTCCATACCGTTTGAGTGTTAATTCTCTTTTAATGACGTCGTATAAGTATTTGAATGATACCCAAAAGTTTATTGAAGCTTTGCAATATAGACTTTCTTGTTTTCATGTTTCAAGACCAGAGCATTGGGAGACGCGTAATTATTATGTGGTATTTCTTTATGAAATGAAAGCATATGAACAGTGTGCTAAATTAATCGTTCAATTACATCAGATTAATCAATTATCCAAAAGCAATGAAGCGATCTTGTATTATTTGGTGGATGCAGAGTATTTAAGCAGTTCTGAGATACAACTACCTAAGGTTACAGAAGCATTGATTGTTCAAGATCCACAGAGTATAGAAGATTATCGTGCCAATGCGTTGTATTATTGGATTATGGGTGACAATTTAGAGTCGGCTAAGGCTTTCGAAGCAGCAGCTGATTTAAGCTATGAAAAGGGTTTTTATCTAGCCAGAGCGTATTGGCGTACGACTTATGATACGTCTTTGTATGAGTATTCATTAGCTTTAATGGAAAGGTTAAAAAATGAAGCCGTAGCAAGTATTGATTATCAAATGTTGTATTGGCAACAAAATATTTATTTTAGAAATGATCTAGCTCAGCCAGCCTATGATAGTTTTAGGGAGCTAATTATGAAGTTTCCTTTGACAACAATGCGGAAAGACATGAGCGCAAGTCACTATGCAATACGTCAAAAAATAAATACAGAAAAATTGGGCAATGAATCGGAATGTGACCGATACTTAAAAATGCACAATAGTGTATTTCGTCCAAGCTAATTAAATGATTTGTTGTTTTTTTAAATAGAAAGTACAGCTTCCCAATGGGGAGGTTGTACTTTTTTTATTGTATTTCATTTGTGAAAACAATGTGATGGAGAATAGGCTATATAGCAAGATGCCGCATACCAGTGTTTTTTGATAAATATCTGTCTTATATAATAAAAGTAAGAATGATCACTAATGTGAAATGAAACAGAACGGATGCTTTTTTTAAAACCAAACAATCTATTTTGACTCATCGAAATGTTTAAATAAGAGTTTTTGTTGCCAAGCTTCTGCTATACGTGCAGTATTCCTGCAGTTTACCAGCCCAGAAGTACATTCTTGGCAAGGATAGTGCACGATACTGCAGGTATAGGTCAAGAAAGCAGGGAAGAAGAAAGCGTATAAAGCGATTAGTAGTACATATAGCCTTGATTGTTTTTATTTTTTTTTGAAAAAGGAAGATAAGGTGTTAATGTTGCTTATTGATCTTTTTTATTAGGGTTAAATTGTTGGTTATAAATGTATTGTATTTGTTAATGAATTTTTTTGACTAAGGTTTTTATGAAGATATATACTTACATAACAATGCGTTAATGTTAAAATCATCTACTTCTTGATTATGTCAATGAATTGAAATAGTTTGATAACGTTTAATTAACTAGGTGTTAATATTCTTGTTAATGCTAGGTGGTATGTTTGTTAAAAATAAATAACTCAAAAAGCGATGAGAATTAACAACAAACTATCTATTTGGGCATTAAGCTTAGTATTATCAGCTGTTTCGGCTAGCTGCAACAATGACGACTCTACAGGAGAAACTCCAAAAGAGACTGCTGTGGAATTAAAAGATCACTCTAAAACACCTGCATTTGTTTATGCAATGCCAGGATTTGAAAATTTAGAAATTTTCACCCTTATTTCAAGTGAGGATAAATTAGAAGAGTCACCAGAGTTTGTATTTGGTGGACAGCCTGACGGTGCTGGATTTATGAAAGATCCTAATTCAGATGGTTATTTAATGATCACAAACCATGAGAAGATGCAATCTGTGTCTCGTGTGTATTTAGACAAGACATTCAAGCCTGTAAAGGGAGAATATATCGTTGATGGTATTGGTGGTATTACAAGATTGTGTTCTGCTACATTAGCTAAACCAGAAGTTCATGGATTTGGACCAATGTTTTTAACAGCGGGTGAGTCAGGACAAGAAAGTATGGTACATGCAATTGATCCAATGGGATCTACTGCTGAAAAATCAAGAACTGATAGAGTTTTACCAGCCTTAGGTAAAGCAAGTATGGAGAATGCTGTGCCACTACCTACGGATGTTTCTAATGGTAAGACTATTATTATGATTGGAGAGGATCAAGGATATGGATCTAATCACCAAAGTGCTGGTCAATTAGTTATGTACGTTGGTGAGCGTGGAGATTTAGAAAATGGTAAGTTATATGCTTTAAAACGTAAATCTGGTGGATATACAGAAATGGATATGTCTAAAGGAAATGAATATGATGTAGAATTCGTAGAGATTGATGGAGCTAAAAACATGACAGGAGCTCAAATTAATCAAGCAAACATGGATTTAGGCGTTATTCGTTTTTCTCGCGTAGAAGATGTAGATTATAGAAAAGGTGCTGGTAATGGTAATGAGATTTATTTCACAGCTACAGGACAAGCTTCAGGAAGAACCACTCCAGTTGATGGATTTACGATGTGGGGACGTGTATATAAGTTAGTTTTAGATAAAGATAACATGATGACAGGTAAGTTATCAGTTGCGGCAGAAGGTGATAGTGATCCAGGAAATAACTTAATCAACCCTGATAACTTATGTGTGACAGAGAACTACGTTTATATTCAAGAAGATGGAGATTCTTATTACAACGAGTCTAAGCACGATTCTTATATCTGGCAATACAAAATGGCTGATGGTACTTATAAGCCGTGGTTGAATATGCAACACAAAAGAGGTGATGCTGAGTGGCATGCAAAATACAATCAATCAGGTAACTTAGATAAGTTCGGTTCTTGGGAATTTGGAGCTATGGAAGATGTGTCTGATTTAGTAGGTATTCCAAATACATTCTCTGTAAATATCCACTCACATACTTGGCAAGATGATGCGTTTGTAGATGCTGACAAAGCAGGAGTAAACACAAACAAAGAAGGTGGACAAGTAGTACTTATTCGCAACGTACAAAATTAAATAGAAATTTAAGTTAATTGCCTCAAGTACAATAGTTTCTATTGCTACTTGAGGTTTTTTATATCAATTATGCAACACACAATCAAAACCGCACTATCACTATTATTTGTTCTATTACTGATCAGTTGTAAGGACAATAAAGCAGACTATCAAGATATTACCTTTAACTCCGTTTTATTGACGAAGGTCGATTCATTGGATGCTCGTATTAATCACTTGGTTGATGTAGTCTCTAGTAAAAAAGACAGTACTACTGTTCGTCAGGCATTTGTCGATAGCCGACTGGCTTATAAAGAAATCGAATGGGCAGTTTCGTATTTTTTACCACACACTACCAGAGCAATCAACGGACCTGCTTTGGATCAATTGGACTTAAATGAAAATCAATATATTCCTGCTGAAGGGTTTCAGGTACTAGAAGAGTATTTATACCCAACATTTGATAGTGAAGGCTCAGACCCAATGTTGTTACAAGCTAAGCGTATTAAGAATTTTACATATAGTATGCGCAAGAATTTCGAAGTGATTGTTTTATCTGATCAGATGGTGTTAGAAGCGTTAAAGATGGAGATGTTTCAGATTACTACTTTGGGGATTACAGGGTTTGATACTCCAGCTAGCAAACTACAGTTTGTAGAAGCGGCAGTGAGTCTACATGGAGTGAGAGAGGCAATTGCTACACATAAACAGTGGAGTCAGGCAGCAGAATATCAAAAGCTACTTCCGCTTTTTGACAAAGCGATTGCTATCTGTGAGAAGAATCCTAATAAGTTTACTTTTGACTATTTATCGTTTATTACGGACTATCTAGAACCATTGACGAAAGGAATAGTTGCTCTACAAAACGAATTAAATATTCCTTTTAATAAACAAACACAGCCTGTTAAGGCGACTGCGTCGTCTTTATTCGACAAAGATTTAATTGATCTAAATGCTTTTATGCCTGATTCTACGTATTACTCATCGACTAAAAAGATTGCTTTAGGGAAAGAGTTATTCTTTGAAAAGAAGTTGTCAAAAGACAATTTTAGAAGTTGTGCAGATTGTCATCATAAAGACAAAGCTTTCACAGATGGATTGAAGGCGTCGTTAGATTTAAGAGGAACCCCCCTAGAAAGAAATACGCCTTCGTTAAACTATGCGGCTTATTATCACGGGCAGTTTTGGGATATGCGTAGTTTAACTCTTGAAAGTCAATCTTCAGATGTAATTACCAATAAAGATGAAATGCACGGTAATTTAGATGAAATTGTCGAACACTTGAATGAATCTGAAAAGTATAGAGAACAGTTTAAAAAGGTATATAACAATGATGAGCCAATTCAGGTTTGGCAATTAGAAAATGCTCTGTCAACTTATATTCGTTCACTATCAACCTTTAATTCTCGATTTGATTGGTATATGAGAGGTGATAAATCAGCACTTACTGCTCAAGAAAAGCAAGGGTTTAATTTGTTTGTAGGTAAGGCTCAATGTGCTACATGTCACTTTATGCCAGTGTTTAATGGAACTGTGCCTCCTCATTTTGTCAATTCAGAACAAGAAGTGCTTGGTGTTCCAAAGGATAAAGAGGGGACGATCTTAGATGATGACTTAGGTAGATATGTACAAAACCCTGAATTGGATCAACTGAAACATTCTTTTAAGACTCCGACAGTAAGAAATATAGGAGAGAGTGGCCCGTATATGCATAATGGAGTTTATGCGACATTAGAAGAAGTTATGGACTTTTATAACAAAGGTGGAGGTCTAGGCTTAGGTTTACAAGTAGATAGTCAGACACTGCCAGAAGACCCGTTGAACTTGACTGATCAAGAGATACAAGATATTATAGCCTTTATGCGTGCATTAAGCGATAAGTAAATTAAATATTAAAGTTGTATTAAAACAAGAAGGAGAATTGCTATTAGCAGTTCTTCTTTTTTTGTTTAATAATTTGTTATATAGTCTGTTAAGTGTCTATCACTGAATTCGGGGATATTGTATAGTACCAAATGTAAGCCAAGTGTTAAAAAAATGGTTTCTTTATCTTTGATAATATTAATAAAGGAATCGTAAATCTCAAAAGAAAATTAAGTAGATGAATCAATTTGATAAGAGTAAAATTATCCCTTTTGAATTAGCAAATGTTGAATCAATGAAAATCGCATTGAATGCATATAGACAGTTGTTAGATGACAATCTTGCATTTACCCATGGTTTGTTTGGTATGTTTGATGTAGAGTTTCAAGCAAAAACTAAAGAGGGATTAAGGCGATTACAGGTATGGGACGTAGCGAATCAAGAGCTGTTGAAATTGGCACTTAGTTTTGGTTCAGAAGATACTTATTTTACAGATGAGATTACAGACCAGACAGAAGTATATATTTCGGAAGCTATCTTTTTCGCTTCGGTTTTAGAGCACCCAGAACTTAAATCTTCAATAGTTGAGACGGCAAAGGCGATGGTAGCTTTGATGAGAGGGCGAAATGATACAGATGCAGTTTGGGTAGATGATATGAATATATTTGGTGTCGAGGCACTTTTTATGGTAGCTTATACTTATCCTGAGTATGCCTACTTAGTGGGGCAATACATGATTCCATATTGGGACAGTGAGCACCTATCAGGTTATGAGAAGTTTTTATATACTTTAGTTGAGAAGTATGGGTGGAGTAGAGATATGATTAAGGCATATATATGGTGTGATAACCAGCATTTCAGAATATATATGGATACGCTTGTTGATCAGTGGAATGAAGATTATACAGCATTATTGGATACAAGCTTACCTAGCTTATTAAGCCACTTAAAGGCTAATCCAGCTGAATATGAATGGTTCAAAGAAGAAGTTTTAGAACGCTTTAAACAAGAGCCGGTTTTGATGTATTCTCGTGAGGAGCGTATAGAGGAACAAAACCCTGTTCTTGACTTGTATATCACCTTACTGGCTTCAGAGGATTATAATGAAGAAGAAGATGAATATCAACAAGATTTACAGACCTTCTTTATTACGGATACTTTGGAGAATGAAGCAATGGACTTGCAGGAGTATGTAGAAGTGAAAGTAGGTAGGCTACTTGTTAGATATGATGAAAGTGCTCAATTAGAAATTGATATGAGTGAGTTCTTTAAAAAAGACTCGTATAAAGGAGATGGAGTAAGAGATTTGAAAGAGTTTATCTTAGCCTTGGATTGTGGTGAGCAGCTTTGGAACTTTATTGAACAAGGCGATAATCCTGAAATATTAGAGGATATCGTTAAGACAGAATTGTTGCCTATCGCTAAGCAGCACGCTAGAAACTTCTACTATCAGATGTTTTATTACCTCAATAAAATAGATCCAGAGTCTGAGATTAATGATTCATTAGACTCTATCTTAAATAGCGTAATTTATGATTTATTAAATGATGAGCAGCAGCAAGAGGATATACAATATACTGGAAACTTCATCTCTCGAATTTTTAGTAAAAAAGACAATGAAAAAGCAACTTTACAGACTAGTTTTACTACTAATGAAGAAATGTTCTTACGTATACTAGATGTCTTTTTCCGATTGTTAGGAGTAAAAAAACTAGGCAAGGGTATAGAAGTGGTTTTGACAGGAGAAGAAGATCAAGAGGACAATGTGCTATTAACGAAAGATGAATTCTATGCGCGATATAGTAAAAAAGGTATTAAAGGAGATAAGAAAAAGGAAAAGAAGCTAAAGTTAACTAGTTTTGGGATTACAGGTTATACCAATGATAATGATGCTTTAAAGTATATTAACAAAGTTATTAAGCAGAGAGGAAGAGAGGCTTATGACTGCTCAGATTGGAAGAGAGACAAGGTTGGAGCTATTACTTTAGCAGCTTATCTTTTGTCATTAGATAGAGCCAGTATGCACTTCGACGATTATACAGGCGCTCTATTAGAGTTTGTGAAAGAAGGGCCTTGGGAGAAAGCGTATGAAAAATTAAAGGATTCGTTAGATACTGATCGAATTACGAAAGAACAAAAGAAACTTATTAAAGATTACTTTGTCAACCCCAATACCCCTGAGGCTAGTCAAGAGCAAGTAGTTGCCCTTTTAGAAAAATCACTTTATAGAGAAGAGTGTTATAGAGGTCCGTTTGTATTTAATGCAATTTCTGAGCACCAGAAGAGTTATAGCTTGTTTAAAAGAGGAGATAGTTTTCAGTCTTTTGTTTTATGTGCTTATTGGATGCGTGGTCTGATGCCTCCAATTAGCTCACATGCAGATAGAATATTTAAAGTATTGGTTGCTTTAGCTCCTCAACGTATTTTTAAGCTGATAGGGAAAGTATATTCAGATGATATGTCGGTTATAGCTTTTGACGATTATCAAGCAGGAGAACGCTTCTATGAGGACTTAAAAAGAGCTAAAGTACCTGTAGACCAGCTGTATGCTTTTCAAATGACACAAGCACAATCAAAACATAGTATTGCTGATCCGTGTGATGTAGCAGAGTATCTAACCTGGTTAGATTTGTATGATGAGATAGATGATGAAGATGGAGGTATGATTGGTGGGGCAAGAAAGAGAAAAGCAATTGCGTTAGATAAGGGAATGTATTATATTCATGAACATGAACGCATTAAGTTTTTTGTCAATCTAGCACTGAGACACCCGCGTTTTACCTTTGATCAGCCGGAGTCTTTTGATCGATGTATGAAAACTTTTTTCTCTATTAATTCAAGTAGTCGAGATCAAGTGATCATTGACGAGTTGATACAGCGATTTACAGATTATATGAGTGGTACTTTCGCTTTAGCGGACATGTTGGTACTTATGAAAAAAGATATTCCTGTATTTGACTTAGATACAGGATCTCCTAAATACAAAATGACAAGTATCGGTCAGCACTATTGGTTGTTAGACAAAGAAAAGCAAGAGCACTTGATGAAGTTATTGCTTAATCATAGCCCTGATGGTTTTGAAATAGCAGAAGAGTATCTCAACTATGCTTACGTTAGAAGTTTGGTTGAGTCAAAGCAAGAGCGTATAGAAGATTACTTAGCTTTTTCTGATGAGATGAATAGTCGCTTAATGGACTTAGCCGAAGAAAATGCCCCTAGAATGTTGTTAGAGAACTTATTGCCATTTGAGACAGATACGAACCATTGGTTGAGTTTCTTATTGAGATATGAAGATATCGAAGTGTATCAAGATCAAGTGGTTGAGTTTATCAAGCAAGGGGCATTACCTGCATTTCTTCCGAACTCAGGAGTAAAGCAACGCATAAAACTTGTTGTTCTGATTAAAAAGCACGAAGAATTAGCTTCTTATTTAGCGCTTTTTGCTGATGATCAATCAAGAAAAGTTAGAGCATATTTAAATTAATAAAATAAAAATAAGTTATTATAGGTTTACAATTTTGATATTGTGAGTCGATAAGTTTCTTTCAAAAATAAAGAGATGGCATACGAAGAATTTCCACCTAAATACATTATAGATTACGTAATTGATGATCCTGCTTCTATAAAGCAAGCTTTGAATCAATACTGTGAATTACTGATTGATAACAAAGGTTTTGTGCAAAACTATTGTGTGATTCAGTTTAGACCCAATAGAGAAACTATTGAGTTAGCTATTTTTAACGATCATCCAATGATTGAGCAGGCATTGACCAAAGAAATTATTTCTTGTTTTCGTCCCGCTGAAGAGACTAATCTAGTAGAGTCACTGTTGACGGAGACTTTGTTTTTTGCTATAGCCAATACATTTGCTGAATTAAAGCAGGAGGTACTTAAAGCTTGTGAGGTCATAGGGCTTTTTGCTAGAAGGCTTAATGATTCGTCAGAGATGTGGATTACTTGTGAGCAACCATTTGGTCTTGAACCAATTTATTTGTCTGTACGCACTTATCCTGAATACGGTTATTTGTTGGGTTGTTTTTATGTTCCTTATTGGGATGATGAGCACATGCCAGAGGCTCGTATATTGATGAGAAGTTGGACGCAAAAGCAGGAGAATTATACGTATTTGCTCAAGGCGTTTTGCTATTGTGATTACGGTGAGATACGTGAGCAAATGCTTGGATATTCTACAGAATACGGAACGTATGAAAAAATAGAAGGACGCTCTTTCGAGTTATTAAAATATATTAGAGAAAATGAATCTAATTATCAGGCGTTTAAAGACGCTTTGGTTGAGCGCTTTGAAAATATGCCTTATCTGAAGCGTTCAAATCACCCAGATGACCAGGTAAGTAATCCTATTCAGGATTTTGTCATGGATATATTAGCTAGTGAGCACCCATACAATAGTTGGGATGATGACTTTGATGTATATGCTTTTATGGAACAAACCTTTGTTAGTTTACCTGCCTATCAAGAGGTAGAACAGTTAACAACTTATGTCTGCGAAAAAGTAGGTGAACAAGCTCTGGTAGCTATTGGCAAGGATAAGAAGCTAAATCAATTCAAAAAACCAAAAAGTAAAGAGCTGAAGAATCCATTTCTTGGTTGGGAAGCTTTTTTTAAAGATCAGTTAACTAATGGAGAGGTATTATGGAATTATATTGTCGGTAAGCAGAGCATTGACAAATTACCGCAAATAGAAAAAGTCAACATATATAGACATTTGCAGTATAGCAAGCAAGAGTTGCTAAAAGGTTTTGATTTCATATATGATATGGAAAGTCTTTGGGAGGAGTTGGCTCAGGTTTTGAAGAAATTATTCAAGAAGTATAAGAAATACTTAGAGGCAAATGGTCAAAATGAGCTTGATGCTGAGATGTTGTTGCGCTTTTTAGATGTATTTTTTGTCTTAAATGATGGTAATCCTTTTGAAGATGATGTGGAGAAGCTTTGCGCTAAAAAATACAAGTTGTGTTCTGTATTTGAGTTTAGAGAACGCTATGCCATTTCATGGGATAAGGAATTAGAAAATGTCCTTGCTTCATTTGGAAGGTATAATGATGATGTCTACCAAGAGCAATTAGATGCTATTGCGGAGTTAATAGAGGTTAATAGAGCACTTGCTGTAGAGGTTATACCCGAAAAGTTTCTAGTATTACCTAATACTGACTATGAAGATGATGACGATTTTCTATTAAATATGCGCAAATTTGGGGCAACAGAAATGGCTGTTTTAGCGAATCATATTGTGTATTTGGACAAGCAAAATAATCGTTCTGATACGCTTACTAAGGCTTGTATGCAGTATGTTGAGACTTGTGTACTAGACTTGTTATTTCATGATTTTTACGATAATACAGAGTTGCCGAAGACCTATCTTATTAATATGGTCGTCAACAAGACTGAGAATAGTTTAAACAAGCAGAATATCGCAGAGATTCAAGAGGCTTTGCCTAAGGTTAATGCATTGAAAGATTACTTTAGTAAGGGAACTATTGTCGTCGATGGAATAGCATTCGATGAGGTAGCGAGTAAGGTTTATATTTATAAATTAATAGATCAGTATATAACAGTTGATGATAGACCAGTATCTAAAGATCAGCCCGAAATAGAGTGGCTGGCTAATCGAAGTGATCATACACAGAAACTATTGTGGGTGGCATATAAGGAGCAACTCATTGATGCGGAGTCTGTCTATGCTAGTCAATTAAAACGTTTTTTAGAGTTAGCGTTTTATTTAGCACCTATACGTACTTCATGTATGTTGCTTAAAGGATATAAGCCAGAGAGATATGAGCAAATGTCTACGGACCAGTTAGTAGAAAAACTGGCTATTTTCAAAGCACAAGGATTATCAGATAGAGGGTATTGGGGAACAATTATTGATCGTTTGACAGCAGAGTGTTCTATTGAAGAGACACCGTTTTATCAAACTATTGCTAAGGAATTTGGTTCATCGTTTTTTTGCAACGGTGATGATTCACAGAACACCCAAGATGAAGAAAAGGTCAATGCTTTTAAAGAAGGTCTTGTTTTAGTTTCTACGGAGCGACAAGTGGTATTCTTTAAAGATTTAGCTAGTTATTATCCAGATCAAGACTTTAGTTCTTATTTCCTTGATTTTATGCAAGTGCGTTTACAAGATGAATTAAGTCAACGTTTGAAGATTCAATATCCTTTGGATTATTTGAAGAATTGGTTGGATTATGACAAGATTGAATATCAATATATTGAGTGGACAAAATGGAATGACTTCCCAGAGTGGTGTGACTTTGTTAAGCAGGGGCAGGTGGGTACTTATAGTTCTCCAGAGGTCAAAGAATATCTTAGTAAGTGTTTTGACGATATTACAGAGTGGAATTATATTGTCGTAGAGAAGATAGCAGGAGTATATAAGCCAATTTATGGGTTAGATACTTTAGTATATATCAAAGAAAACATTGAAAGAGAAGATATTAACCAAGCCAAGTGTAATGTTATTGTTTTAGAAGGAGAGCTTGCTGAGAAATATAAGTTTGATATGGATATACTGACTACTTCCGACTATGTAAGTAGAGGTAAGGAGTTGGCTTATCAGTATCTAAATACAGGTGTATTAACACCAGAGACAGAGCGTTTTTTCCGCTTTGGTATTTATTATTATGAATTTTTACAAGACGATGGTTTTTATGACTTCAGTATTGAAGATGTTTTGTTAAAGATGCCGATACAATCTCAAGGTGCTTTACTTAATATGTTGGCTTTAGTGTCTCCTAGAGAAGGATTAAAACTTCACTTAGATATTCATGAGGTTAAATACTTTGCGATGTTATTGAATTTCAAAGTAGACCCAACTGCTATTATGTTTTGGTTGCTGGAAGAGGAAGATATGTTCTTGTTGAAGAAGTTGGTAGATGCTGTTGATATGAGAGAGGCTATTAGTCGATTGAAAGTAAAACAACAGATAGAGATTCTTGATAGTTTATCGGAACACCTTCGCTTTAAAGATTTAATCTTGTCTTTCGGAACGAGCGAGAATACACGTGTTAAAGAGCATGTTTATCGATTGGTGGAAAAGCGCAGATTGATTAGCCCTCATTTTATTCCAACAAAGATTGTTGATTATGGAATATACAAAATGTTAGGTAATACTGAACCGATAGAAGGGACTGAGCTAAAAGTAGCAACTGATCCTGTCTGTATAGAGCAGGCGATAGAGGTGACAGTAGAATTGGGCATGTATATTGGTCTTCGCTTTACATCGTGCCTACCTGATTTGGCGCCAAAAGTGAGTACACACCAAGTGACTGTACTGCATCCTGTTTGGGATGAAGAAAAGCAACACTATATTACCAATACCGTGCAGTGGACACAAAATGGTTATAGTGCTGCAGATATATTTTTAGGTTGGCACTTTGAAAATGAACAAGAGTTAGTACCTGGGCAATATGTTATTACGGCTAAAGATCTTAATGGCGTTGAATTAGCTCGAAAGAGTTTCATCGTATATGTTTAAAGGATTCAAACAAACATAAACCAATTAAAACAAGCGCTGTTATGGTGCTTGTTTTTCTTTTATTATGATAAAAAAAGGATAGGAGTAGTATACTATTTTATTACTAATAGTTTTGGTAGTTAAGGATATAGTTGATTTTTTTGTAAATAGTATTAGTAATGTGTATTTAAATAATTGCAGATGATTAAAAAGGGAATAACGGGTTGCGTATTGTGTATCACGATGATAGCTATGGGACAACAAAGAGATACACTATATGTGAGATCTATAGATGATGTAGTAAGTGTAGCTAAGCAAGAAGCAAGGTTTTATAAAGTCATACAACCTACTGAACAAGACAAAGTAGTACTTGTGGAAGATTATTTACTAAATGATCAGTTAATAGCAAGAGGTAGAGCTCATAAGAAAACAGAACAAATCATTTATACTGGTGAGCGCTCTTTTTATAATCGCGAAGGAAACAAACAAGGAAGTTATGTCTATAACGAAGCAGGAGTGTGTCAAAGTATAACTTCCTATCACCCTATCAGTGGTCAAGTGTATACTTTATCGCTTTTGGATGATAAGCCAGACTCTGGAGATATTTATGATTTGGGTGCTGTAGTGACTTACAAAGATGGACAAGAGCAACAACGCGTTGTTTTCTTTCAAAATACAGATAAGGTTAATTCTATAACTACTAAAGGCAAAGTAACTTATTTTGATCAAAAGGCAAATAAAGTAGGGGAGTTTACTTATACATTCGTAGATGGGAAAATACACCCAATTGATGGAGAGCATTTTGAATACGATGATGGGGTAATAAGCACAATGGAGCGATATAAAAAGGGAAAACGTATCTATCAAGCCAATTATGACACGAAGGTGAAAGATAAGCAACTGCTCAAAAGAGAGGTGTTTTATACAGATGAGGTAGTCAGCGAAAAAAAAATGTATTACTACAATGGAGCCTTGAGAGTAAAAGAATACTATATACCGAATCAATATAGTCATGAATTGGTAAAAAGTGATTATTATGCTGATGATGGTAAGTATATTGGCTCTTTTGATCATAAGGCACAAGACGGTACAGAAGTGACTCTGTATCCAGGTTTAGTCATTAAGCACATTACTACTTACGACCATGGTGTAATGCTAAAGAAGACCAGTTTTTTGAAGGATTATGGCAAACGGTACGAAGATGTTATTTACTATAAACTGAGTGAAGTTGATTATGTTCGTGGGGTGGGTAAATTTTATGATTCTAAAGGAAAGTTGATCTCAAAGGTTGCTTATAAAAATGGTGTTCCTTGGCAAGGGATCACCTATGTATTTGACGAAGGAAAATTAGTAGAAAGCCCTTATGCAAATGGTGTTATAGAGGGAGAACAGAAAACTTTCTTAAACTACCAAGTAGAGCCGTTAATCAGTCAGCGAAATATATACAAAGGTGGCGTACTGCGTTTTGAGAAGTGGTACGAACAAGGTGAGTTGGTTCAAGAAGTGGAATATGCTATTGAAGATACCCCCAGTGTAGTGGAAGAAATGATTAGCAGTGGAAAAAAATACATTATGTATAAAGATGGACTGCCGTATCAAGGCATAGAATCAACAGAAGAACTGACTCACATACAGGAAGATGTTTATCGCAAAGGCAAAAGGATTGAAACTATATATAAAGCATACAATGGATTGGTGTTTGCTAAAGAGTATTTTCTTGATGATTCAAAGGTTAGACGCATTTTTTATGACGAATCGGGTAGTGAGGTAGTTTCTTATACAGCACAGTTTGAGCGATTAGAGGGGAGTTATAGTTATACAGATAATGAAGGGAAAAAGTACAGTGCTACATTTAAGAAGGGGTATTTGGTATCAGGTGAGGTGTTGTATAATTATATAGAGGAAGATGGTCAAGATGATTTACATTATATTTATGTCAAAAGAGATGGAAATCAAGTTACAATCAAGTTAAAAGATATTGAGCAAAACCAATGGGTAAGTGAAGAAACTGTTGTTACAGAGGACCTTGTTGATTCTGATGTACCTGTACTTTCTATGCCTATTGATGCGCAGTTTTTATATTTTGATTCAGAATATCGTTTTTTATTTGCTGATTAATTGATAGTAATTTATATCAATTGTTTCGTTAGTCAAATCTTATTCGTATTAAGAGATAAATTTTGAGACTTATATAGTTAAACTAGTTGATGTTTTGAGATTTATTTTTGGATATCGTATTTTTACCTGAGAGTAAAAAGTAAGTATTATATGAAAAAAATGTTTTTAGGTCTATGTGCCTTATTTGTTATGACCTCATGTTCTTCTTCGGACAGCAACAGTGCTGTAATTGGTGATATAGAAACACCAGAAGTACCTGGTGAAGTGGTAACTACTCCTTTTGTAGAAGGAAAGATGACCATGAGTATTTATTCAAAAGGAATAAATGTGGGGGGATTATTGGATAAAGTTGATTATTCAAAAGGCAACGTATACGGACAATTTCAAGCATTAATGACAAGTTTACCAAAAGAAGAAAATCCTTTTCTAGCCTGGGGGGATTTATTTGATAAGAAACCTATGGCTGCTTTCGCATTAATGATGAGTATGACTAAGGCAGATTACTATGTGAAGAATAGTACAGTCTTAGCTAAAGCGAAAGGTTTAACTTGGCAGATGGATCACTTTCACAGTGAAGATCAGGATAAAGCTTCTGTTTATTTAAAAGCGATGGCTCCTGCAGCTGATATGCCTGTTGAAAATCAAACAGCTTATGCGGTATATACACCTTCGAAAGGAGAGACTTATACGGAAGGTAGCTCTATCGATTATAAGAAGTTTAATAGAAGAAAATTAGATAAGATAGCTTATGTAAATAATTATGCTTGTGAGGTGATTGAATATACACTAATTAAAGCGCCTACTGACCCAAATAGTGAGTTTTCATTTGGATATAACAAGCTGTTGGTTTATACTTCTGAACTATTTGACAAGACGATAAACTTTACTCACTCTACTTATCTTCCGGAAGATGGTGGTATTCTGAAAATTGAAATGTATGTAGATGGAATAGAAGAGCCTTTTATGGTTTTTCAGCCTGAACAAGTAGAAGAGAAGGTCATTGTAGATAGCGAATTAGAGACTAGAGTTTCTACACCAGTTTACAAAATTGACGATTTAGCATTTAGTGCAAAAGTATTAGGAATTATGTTTTCTTCTGACCAAACAGATACAGAAGAATTTTAGTTGTCAGTAATAGAAGAAAAAAGTCAAAAAGGTCGAGTAGAAATGGAGGGCACTGAAAAAGTCTTAAAATAGTATCAGGGTTAAAATAAGAATTTAAATGA
>NZ_WMJY01000024.1 GCF_009711055.1 Myroides pelagicus | reverse complement strand
CTAACGACCTTGTTTGATTGGCTGTGTTTCATAGTTTAAATGGTTTTTAAGTGGTTAATAATTAATAGTTTATGAATTGCCAAGGGCAATATCTTTTCTTATCTAATTGCCTTATAATTAGAATAAAGAACATTATATGTTATTGAAAAGTAAAGGCAATAGAATCCCTGTACGCATCTAAGTGGCTGATCTTAGTAATAGCGTATTGTGATTGTTTTCGATAAGTAAGAGGATTGCTTTTGCAATAAGCTATCTTATAAGTAAATAAGAGGCTTAAGTACAATTTGAGTTTTGGCGGACTTTTTCATTTTTTATGTTTTTTGTGGTTTGTCAATTAAAAAATACCATTACTGTTACTAAGTAGTATTACTTGAATAACAAGTAATGGTATAGGGTGGCCTGGTCGCGCTTCAATATCCCATTGAAAAATGCGAAAATAAACTAGTAACCGTGCCTTTAGGNTGAAAAATGCGAAAATAAACTAGTAACCGTGCCTTTAGGCAACTAACTAATCAACTAATTCAATTTAAAATGTTAAAATCAACTGCTTTACTAAGAGTAGGTAGGATTTTAAAGAAGATCCAAATAGGAATAAATTACACATTTGGTTTAAGTTATAAACTACCCTTGTAAAGCGAAATGTTTCATGAATTTAAATGGTTTAGCTTGGTTAATAATAGTTTGTTGTAATAAAAAAATAATTGAAAAATTCTCGAATAGATTTATTCGATAAGTCCTTTAAGGATGAGGTACTGATCTTTTAAAAGAGCAATACTAAGTTTTAAACCTCTTTATGCTTATTTGGGAGACAGCAGAATAAGAGGTTATAGTATGTTTTGTCATAGAATAGAAGATAAAAATCTAATATTTTATGAATTTAGTTTCTCTGATAGTCCAGTACAGAGTACTGAACTATCGTGTATTAGCATCACATTATAAAAATCATGTACTGATTTTAAGTCTTCCTTTTGGAAAACATATAGAAAGGAGTTACTTTTAGAGTGCGAATCTTAAAAGAAAAAACCAATTTCTATCTACGTTCACTAATGTGAAGGTAGGTGGGGATGCTATGTGTATGAATAAGGGAGTTAACTCCTTTATTCACTATACTGTTTTGTGTGAAACAATCTAAATATTACTCTTCATTTAAAACAACCCTTTTTCTTTCTAAGAGCCGTATTAACAGAATTATAAATAAAAAAATCGCTCACATAATTTATATGAACGATGTCTCTGTAGTATGATAAATCAAACCTTGTAAAAATGCAAGGAGCGGCTATATACTTCCAAACCGTAGGGGGCCTATTCCCTATAGAACAAAAATTCTATTTGCTTTTGAAAGCATACGTGAGTACCGCTCACATGCAGTACAAAAGTAAGAAACTTTTTTGCATGGAGCGACTTCACGGTTACTCGTAAGCAAAATAGGCCTTCACGGAACGAGATAACATCGTTTTAAGCGGTTAAGCTTAATAGTCATTGTAATTATTATAGACAAATATATAAATAAAAAACCAAATACCAAAAAGCTTTATATAAAACTTTATTGTATTTGAGTTTTGAGCGGATATCTATTGAAAAATGACAACTAGAAAAATAATTGGAGCAAAAATTAAAACTAGAAGAGAAGCAATGGGGTATTTGCTGAAAGATATTGTGCCTTTAGTTGGTATTTCTCTTTCTAGTGTTAAAGGTGTAGAGTCTGGAACTGCAAAAGATATTGATTTGTATCTAAAATATGCTGAATTTGTGAAATGTTCTATCGATCTAATTTGTGAGAAAAATGACTTTATTAAAAATAGCAAAACATATAAGCCAACTGATGCTGTTCGAACTTTATTAAAGGATAGTTTTTTTGATATTCCTAAGTTTGCTTTTGAAGTACGTGATAAACTTTTGAGTTTAGATTTAATTGATGAGAATGCAAGTAGTAGTTATGTGAGTAATATTCTGACTAATCTTGAGGAGCAAGGTGAAATTAATGTTGATCGTAGCAATAAAATACATAAGTATTATAAATAGGAAGCTTTACTCTTTAGAACACGTTATTTTAGAATTCTAAATACAAAATAATGTAATAAAGAATTTATGGAACATAGAATTAGTGAGTATATTAATATGAAGCTAACTCAAAAAAGAATGAGTTTGAAAGAGCTAGAATTTAAATCTAGTATTTCACAGAGTCAGATTAGTAAATTAAGTAGGGGATTAGTTTCAAAACTAAGTGCAGGTACTTTTTATTCTTTGATAAAAGCTTTTGACGATAATGTTAAAGATGCTAGTGGTATAGTCTATAAAGAATTTAATTTTAAGCTAAATAAAGTTGATTATAAAAAGAGAAATGACTTTGGTGAACTTATGAAGAGTTTTGAAACTAAAGAAAATACTATTGATATTATAGCTCAAAAAGCGGGATTGAAGGAATCAAGAGCTTTTGATTTGTATTATCGCAATGGGGCATTAGAAGCCTTCGAATTAATAATGATAGAAAAAGCGATTGGAGTAGAAGCAGGAACCTTGTTTGAATTGTATTTTAAAGAAAACTAACCCAACCAAAAGGATACTTTAAGCCAAATAATGCCAACTATTGTGTATTGGCATACATTTAGAATTTTGTTATGTAGCTTTCAGATAAATAAAAATATATTTATTATGGAAACAAAGAAAACTATAACAAAAAAGAGTGCTTACCACGGTTTTCATCTAAACGAAGCAGAGAACAAACAGTTTCTGGATTTACTGGAAAAGTATCAAGTTAGAAATAAGTCTCAGTTTATTCGTAAGCTTATTACTAAAAGAATAAATAAAGTGGTAGTTGTTGATCCGGTAACTAGTCAATATCATGTAAGCTTATCCTCCTTAGTTAACGAGTTTAGAACTTTAGGTGTAAACTATGCTCGTGTTGCAGATACTTATGTTAAAAATAAAGATTGTATTATCGCTTTTACTTCTTTGCAAGAACAAACCCTTGTTTTGTCAATGTTATGTGAAAGAATCTTAGAATTAGCTCTTGAGTATGAAAAAAAGCATTTATCTAAATCAAATTAGATATGATTTCAAAGATAGGGAAGAGTAATAATTTAGAAAATGCTTTAGATTATAATATATTAAAAGTAAATCTAAATCAGGCGTATATTCTTTTGAGTGATTATGTTTCTATACCTCTTGATTCTAATGCAGGTCTTAGAAGGGCTATACAAAAAAGCTTTGAGCCTTTTCTGTTGTCAAACTATAGGTCAGAAACTACAGTTAGGCATATCTCTTTGAACCCTAATCCTAAAGATAAATTAGACGATCTCACACTTAGAAGTATCGCAAAGGATTATATGGAAATTATGGGATATGAAAATCAGCCCTATATCGTGTTTAAGCACTTCGATATAGAGCGTATTCATCTTCATATTGTAACTACGCCTTTGACTCTTAAAGTAGCTAATAATCAACGTGACTTTGAGTTTTTTAGATCGATGGAAGCATGTGAGGATATTACCCGGAAGTATGGATTAACACCTTGGCTTAAAAAAGAGAAGATTAAAAAGGACTTGTCTTTGGCGGTTGTTGATTATCGCAAGCCAGATTTAATAGGTCAAATAGATAGCGTACTTAAAACCCTTCCTTATCATTATAGTTTTAAAGATATTGAGAGCTTTAATGCTTTACTTAGTTTATTTAAGATAAAATGTATAGTTAGCGTAAGTAAAAAGACCGGTAAAAAGCAAGTAGGGTATTTGGCATTAAATCTCCAAAATAATGCTGCAAGTAATTTTATAGTACATCACCGGTTATCTTCTAAATGTGATTTTGATTTTTTGACTATGTGTTTTAAAGAGTCAATTAAACGTATAGATAAACAAAGCGAGGTAGAAGAGGATTTAAAAAAGAAGATTCTAATGTGTTTGAAGGATGCCTTGGATTATAACGGGTTTAAAACCTCTTTAAAAGGAAGCGGGATTAATATTGTCAGACAAAAGGATAGTGCTTTAGAGCATAGCTATTATTTTATTTCTCATAAATACAAACATGTTTACTCATGTAAAGAGATTGACCAAAGATTAGTTAATAAGCTTGATCAAATAGGGTTTAATACTCTTGATTATGATAAAGAAAAAAGACAAGAGTATCTCGATTCTCATAGTTCTAAAATATATAATCAAATGAAGGATAGTTATAATGATTTAAAAATACACCCCTATTTTTCTTTTTTAGACGATTATACCACAGAATATAATAAGGGTGTATTTGTTAGCTTTTTTAATGCTTTTATGAATAAGGCAACAATGCAGGATAACACCCTTGAGTTAGAGGAGGATTATAGACGTAAAAAGAAAAAGAAGTCTAAGGGTGTTAAAGTGTAAATTTAATTTGTGAGTGAATATGGTTTATTTAATTGTTACAGGTAGCGTGCTTATTGGCTTGGTGTTGCTTTTATTAAAGGTTTATTTTAGTAAATCCAAAATAGGACACCCTGTTCAACCTGAAGATGTAATAGGGGAGAGTAAGACAGAATTTAGCAGAGGTGTTTTAATTAAAGAACATGAGTCTGAGCTTGATAGTCTAATTAAACAAAATACAGATTTATCAGCTAAAACTTTAGCTGATAAACTGGATTTGTGATGACTTATTTTCGGTTTAAAAGATGAATCAGATCAGGGTCGTTTTCAATTCTCTTGATTTCACTTTTGATAAGGTTTTGGATATCTTTTTTAATCTTATAATAGTTATCTTCGATAGCTTTGTCCAATAAATCTTCTTTATTAGAATTGGTAAAAGAAGTAATTATTGGGATTGGTTTGTAATTTCTCTCTTGCTGGCTTACTTTTTTATGATCCACTACTATTTCACAGTGAAATATCTTTTGATGTATTTTTTCATTAAAATTATCGGATACCGCACCAACAAACATTCCTTGTGATAAAGTTGATATTTTAGAAGTAGGAATAAGCATATCAAGTTGTGTGGAGAAAGATTGTGATCGATCGTTTCGATTAATAGAAATGCTTTGACGCTTTTGTAAAACCTTCCCAAAGCGCTCAGAAAGGCTTTTAGCTGAATCCCCTACTACTTGACCAGAGAATATATTTCCTACTGTGTTTTGGATAACCCTACTTTCTTTATCTCCGTAGTCTCTATTTAATTGAGAAAAATCCTGAAACCCTAAACAGACAGCTACTTTATTGCTTCTAGCTGTAGCAATTAAGTTGTCTAGGCCTCTAAAGTAAATTGTAGGTAGCTCGTCAATAATGACAGAACTTTTAAGTTGTCCTTTTTTGTTTATTAATTTAACAATGCGGGAGTTGTATAACCCCAGAGCTGCAGAATAGATATTTTGACGCTCAGGGTTATTTCCAACGCATAGTATTTTAGGCTCTTTTGGATTGTTTATGTCTAAAGAAAAATCATCACCGCTCATAACCCAATACAGCGATGGTGATATCATACGAGATAATGGAATCTTAGCCGAGGCTATTTGTCCTTGTAATTGATCTTGAGCTCCTCCTTGCCATGCATCCATAAAAGGAGAGAGGTAATTCTCTAAAGAGTCATAAGAGGTTAGAATGGTAAACACATCCGCATACCTTTGATTTAATAGTTCAATAGCGTGAGGAAAAGTGCAGTATTGTCCGTTTTTATAGATTTTTAAATACCATATTATTGAGGCTAATAGTATAATGGGTGACTCTACAAAAAAGTCACCTTGTTTTTGGATCCACGATCTATTTAGGTTTAGCATAATGGTATAGGCCGATTCATACGCATCAGATATATCGGTTATAAACTCAGGGTTAATGGGATTACAACGATGACTTTTTCTTGGGTTATCGAAGTTTATAACATAAAACTTAGGGCTAACTTCATATTTATCTTTGTGTTTCAGTAAATGATTGTATGCTATGGTTGAGAGATCATCATGTTTGAAATCATAGATATACATGGCAAAACCTTTTTCAATGTGTTGTTTGATATAATTATTGATAACGGCATAACTCTTCCCTGATCCAGGAGTTCCTAAGGCAATCGTGGCTCTAAAGGGGTTGACTATATTAACCCAGCCTTTATGCCACTTTTTTTTATAATAAAACTTTGTAGGTAGGTTCACTGAGTAAGGATTCTCTATAAGTTTGGTTTCTTGCATAAAGCTTTCATTCTCGGTGTTAAATACATCATCGAGTAAGTTTTCGTTTAGTAAACGACTTATCCAACTACCCGATACTAAAAGTAAAATATAACCTGTAAAGCAGGTTACTATATATAATAGGTGAGTAGGAGTGGATTCGATGTATAATAGAAAGAAGTTTAAAAAATATAACATGATTCCTAAAGAAAAAACAACAATGATTTTTTCTTTGGTTATTCTAGGGGTTTTAATACCTCTGTTTCCCCAAAGGCTTAAACTAAGAAGTAAAACACAGAAGAGTTTTGTGTATAATGGATGGGTAAAGAGATTTATTTTATAGTTAAACCCTATTAAGATTTTATTGACTATAAAATGAGTAAAACCTACTTTATCAAAAACTAAGTAACAATACCAGTATAAATGCATAAGTAAAATAATAATACTTACAGCTCTTAGAAAAGCTAATATTTTAGCTAGTGATCTTAAGTCGTCTTCTGATTGCATATCTATATTTTAAATGGTTAATATTTAAAAATAGTATGTGAAAAAATAAATATGAATTTTATCAGTTTATAGGAAACGTTTGGCGGGATAAGTCCTTTAAAATGAAAAAATGTCTTTACAGAGATGAGATTATGGCTTTTTGTTTTTAGGTGTTATATTGAAAAAAATATAGATAAATATGCATATTAAATATCATATTTCTTCTATATTCACGTGTAATATAGGTATGAAGAGTATTGTTGTTAAATTATTGTTTTATTAGAAATATATGATAAAACAATAAGTTTTGTCTTCCCTCATAAAATATAACCTTTCACACAAAAAATTGTGTTTTTAGTATAACTCAATATTTTAAAAGTGTACATTTGTAACTTATTGTTAAAAAACGTTGACACTTACTGACGGAGAAGTATTTTTTAAGACGAACAATAAACGAAAAAAGAAGATGAAAAAAGACATTAAAATTGCTGTAATAGGGCAAGGGTATGTAGGACTACCTTTGGCGCTTGCCTTCGCACAACATTATCCCGTTATTGGATTTGATATCAAGGCGAGTCGTGTCGATGAATTGACCCGAGGAATAGACTTGACCAAAGAGGTGGACGAAAGTCAACTCAGTGTTTCGGTTGTGACTTATACTACTTCTGGTGGGGTAAAGGGATATAAGCCGAGTACGGATATCAGCGATATTGCAGATGCTAATGTTTATATCATAACGGTGCCTACACCGATCAATCAATTCAATGCTCCTGACCTGAGCCCGTTAAAAGCTTCGTCTAAACTGGTAGGGTCTGTACTGAAAAAAGAGGATATTGTGATTTATGAATCGACAGTATATCCTGGCTGTACAGAGGAGGAGTGTATCCCTGTGTTGGAACAGGCATCACAGTTGGTGTTTAACCGTGATTTTTACGCAGGCTATTCGCCAGAGCGTATCAACCCAGGGGATAAAGTTAATACCTTAGAGACGATTGTCAAAGTGACTTCGGGAAGTACCCCAGAAGTAGCTGATTATATCGATGAATTATACCGCACGATTATCAAAGCGGGAACCCATAAAGCCCCTTCACTAAAGGTGGCAGAGGCAGCTAAAGTGATAGAAAACGCTCAACGCGATGTCAATATCTCTTTTGTCAATGAGCTAGCCTTAATCTTCGATCGCCTAGGCATCGATACACGAGATGTATTGGAAGCGGCAGGGACGAAGTTTAACTTCCTTAAATACAAACCGGGATTGGTAGGGGGACACTGTATCTCCGTTGATCCGTATTACTTAGCTCATAAGGCGATTCAAGTGGGGTATTACCCCGATGTGATTCTTTCTGGTCGCCGTGTAAACGATGAGATTCCGGTCTTTATCGCAAGTAAGGTGGTCAAGCTCATGATACAGAAAGGAATTGATGTGAGTCGCTCTCGCGTCTTGTTGCTGGGTATGGCGTTTAAGGAGAATTGCCCGGATACGCGTAATACCAAGGTGGCTAAGATCTATGAGGAGTTGATCTCTTACGGTTTGACTGTTGATGTGTACGATCCTTGGGTGAATAAGGCGGAAGTGATGGAGGAGTATGGGATAGAGGTGATGACGACGAAGGAGGAGTTGAGTCATCCAAAAGATGTGACGTGCGATCATCGTTTTGGAAAAAACACACAGTGCTATAATGCCGTTTTACTCCTAACTGCTCATGGTGAATTTAAGGAGCTTGATGTTTTTGATTACCTTGTGGAGCAAGGGGTGGTTTATGATGCCAAGGCGGTATTGGATAGAGGTATTGTAGATAGTAGATTGTAAAAGAAAAATAAATAATAAATCTCAATGAGAACAGATTATAAAATAGCAGTAATAGGACAAGGATATGTTGGATTGCCTTTAGCAATTGAGTTTTCAAAGCATTTCCCAGTAATAGGGTTTGATATTAATAAAGAGAGAGTTGATGAGTTAGACAGAGGAGAAGATCATACTCTAGAGGCTGATTTAGAACAGTTGAATTCTTCTTTAAGAGAAGCTAAAGGAAATAACTTCGAAAAAGGATACCAAGCTTCAAATGATTTATCGATATTAAGTACTGCTAATGTATTTATAGTAACTGTTCCTACTCCTATTGACGAGTTTAATGCACCTGATTTACAACCATTAAGAGGAGCATCTGCTATGTTGGGTAAAGTATTGAAAAAAGGAGATATTGTGATTTATGAATCTACTGTATATCCTGGTTGTACTGAAGAGGTGTGTGTACCCTTATTAGAAGAATTTTCAGGATTAGTGTTTAATCAAGATTTCTACGTTGGTTATTCACCTGAGCGTATTAATCCAGGAGATAAGGTAAATACCTTAACGACTATTATGAAAGTAACTTCAGGAAGCACGCCTGAGATAGCAATCGAAATAGATAATTTATATAAGACAATCATTAAAGTAGGAACGCATTTAGCGCCTTCTTTAAAAGTGGCTGAAGCATCGAAAGCAATAGAGAATGCACAACGTGATGTGAATATCTCTTTTGTGAATGAATTAGCTTTAATTTTTGATAAAGTAGGTATAGATACCAACGATGTGTTAGAAGCAGCAGGTACAAAGTTTAATTTCTTGAAATATAAACCAGGTTTAGTTGGAGGACACTGTATTTCTGTAGATCCTTATTATTTAGCTCATAAAGCTACTCAATTAGGATACCATCCAGAAGTGATTTTATCAGGACGTAGAGTAAATGATCGTATGGCATCGTTTGTAGCGTCTAAGACGATCCAATTAATGATAGAAAAGGATCTACATATTAAGGGAGCTAATATTTTGATTTTAGGAGTTACTTTTAAAGAGAATTGTCCTGATGTACGTAATACCAAAGTAGCAGATATATATAAAGAGTTGAAGAAGTTTGGAGTAAATGTAGATGTTTATGATCCATGGGCTAAAGCTTCAGAGGTATATCTTGAATATGGTATTGAGATAGAAGAAACATTACCAAAAGATAAGAAATATGAAGCTGTGGTAATAGCAGTTGCTCATAAACAGTTCTTAACGTTAGAGTTAAAGCACTTGACTGTAGATAATGCTGTGGTGTTTGACACTAAAGCATGTTTAGATAGAAATATTGTTGATGCTAGATTATAAGTAAATTAAAGAGAATGAAAAAGATAGTAATCACAGGAGGAGCAGGATTTATAGGTTCCCATGTAGTTAGACAGTTTGTAAATAAATACCCAGCGTATCAGATTTACAATTTAGATGCCTTGACGTATGCGGGTAACTTAGAGAATTTGAGAGATTTAGAAAAAGCTTCTAACTATACTTTTGTCAAAGGAGATATTACAGATGAACAGTTTATCTACGAATTGTTTCAAAGAGAACAGTTTGATGCAGTAATACACTTAGCGGCAGAGTCACATGTAGATCGTTCGATTACAGACCCATTGGCATTTGTTAAAACCAATGTAATTGGTACTGTGAATCTATTACAAGCTTTTAAAGAGGTATGGCAAGACAATTGGGAAGGAAAGCGTTTTTATCACGTGAGTACAGACGAAGTATATGGAAGTTTAGGAGAAACAGGTTTCTTTTATGAAACCACTGCTTATGATCCTAATTCGCCCTATTCGGCTTCTAAGGCAAGTTCTGATCACTTTGTACGTGCATATGGAGAGACTTATGGCATGCCTTATGTAGTGAGTAACTGCTCTAATAACTATGGTCCAAACCACTTCCCTGAGAAGTTAATTCCACTGTGCATTCACAATATAATCAATAAGAAACCATTGCCTATCTATGGAAATGGAAAATATACTCGTGATTGGTTATTTGTAATTGACCATGCAAGGGCGATAGATGATGTGTTCCATAAAGGTGGAAATGCAGAGACTTACAATATCGGTGGATTTAATGAATGGCAAAATATCGACTTAGTTAAAGAACTGTGTAAACAAATGGACGTGGTCTTAGGACGTGAAGCAGGAGAGAGTGAGCAGTTGATTACGTTTGTAAAAGACAGGCCAGGACATGATTTACGTTATGCTATTGATGCGACGAAGATTAATAAAGAATTAGAATGGTCACCCTCTGTTACATTCCCAGAAGGATTAGCAAAAACGATTGATTGGTATATGAATAATCAAGAATGGTTAAACAATGTGACTAGTGGAGCGTATGCGGATTATTACGAAGTACAGTATAAATAAACTGTTTTTTTGTTGTTTGTTTTTTCGTGTTTTGTCAAAGTAGCTAACTTTGCAACTGAAATATGGAATTACAGGAAGGCAAAACCACAAAATTAAAAAAAAACAGAAATACATAAAAAATGAAAGTAATAGAGACACATCTAAAAGGATGTTTTATTATAGAACCTCAGAAGTTTGGAGATAGCAGAGGTTATTTTTTTGAGAGTTTTAATGCGAAGCGATTCAACGAATTGACAAATACGGAGACGTTGTTTGTACAAGACAATCAGTCTTATTCTACTAAAGGGGTGATTCGTGGATTACATGCACAACAAGGAGAATTTGCTCAAGCAAAATTAGTACGTGTATTACAAGGAAAAGTGATTGACGTAGCTGTAGATGCTCGTCCTGACTCACCTACTTTTGGACAGCATGTAGCGGTGGAACTCTCGGAAGAGAATAATTTACAGCTTTTTATTCCAAGAGGGTTCTTACATGGATTTTCTGTATTGTCAGAAACAGCAGTGTTCTTTTATAAATGCGATAATTTTTATAACAAAGACTCAGAGCAAGGAATAATTTATAATGATCCAGCTTTAGGAATTGACTGGAGAGTAGAAGAAGAAAGTGAAATAGTATCTGATAAAGATATCATCTTACCAACTTTTAATGAAATCTATAAGAAGTAAGATGAAAATACTTGTAACAGGAAGTACTGGTCAATTAGGCTCTGAATTGAAGGATTTGGTAGTACACTATCCACAATATAACTTTGTATTTATGGATAGAGAGAAGATGTCTTTGGATGATGCAGAACGTATTTTGACAGTATTAAATGCAGAGCATCCTGATTTTATTATTAATGCAGGAGCCTATACTGCTGTAGATAAGGCAGAGTCGGAAAGAGAGTTAGCAGATAGAGTTAATCACCAAGGAGTGCGTGTATTAGGAGAGTGGTGTCAAGAATATGACGCTCATTTAGTACATTTATCTACAGATTATGTGTTTGATGGAACTTCTTCAATTCCTTTGACTGAAGAAGCTGAATCAGCTCCTATCAACATTTATGGTGCTACAAAGCGACAAGGAGAAAAGGCATTAATGTCTGTTCATCCAGATGCTGTTATAATCCGTACTTCGTGGGTGTATTCTACTTATGGTAATAATTTTGTAAAGACAATGAGTCGCCTGATGCAAGAGAGAGAAATTTTAGGTGTTGTCAGTGATCAAATTGGAACACCAACGTATGCTGCAGATTTGGCACAAGTGATCATGCAGATAATCAGTAGTAATATCTGGAAAGGTGGATTGTACCACTATTCCAATGAGGGAGAAATTAGCTGGTATGATTTTGCATCTAAAATAAAAGAGATTAAAGGTTTTGGGTGTGATGTAAATGCTATAGAAAGTAGTGCTTTTCCTACGTCTGCAAAGCGACCAGCGTATTCACTATTGGATAAAAGTAAGATTAAAAAAGAGTATCATATAATAGTCCCACATTGGGAAGATAGTTTAAAAAGAATGCTTGCCAAGTTATAATAAGATAAAGAATAAAAAAGTATATGAAAGGAATTGTTTTAGCAGGGGGATCAGGAACGAGATTACACCCATTAACATTAGCAGTAAGTAAGCAGTTAATGCCAGTATATGATAAACCGATGATTTATTATCCTTTATCTACGTTGATGTTAGCAGGGATCAATGAGATATTGATAATTTCTACACCACATGATTTACCACATTTTGAAAAGTTGTTAGGTGATGGAAGTCGTATAGGGTGTAAGTTTAGTTATGCAGTACAACATGAACCAAATGGATTAGCACAAGCTTTTGTGATAGGGGAAGAGTTTATCGGTGATGACAAAGTTGCATTAGTATTAGGAGACAATATTTTTTACGGTAGTGGTATGTCTAAATTGTTGCAATCTTGTACTCAAGAAGAAGGAGGAGTGGTATTTGCTTATCCAGTGCACGACCCTGAGCGTTATGGTGTTGTGGAATTTGATCAAGACAATAATGTAATTTCTATAGAAGAGAAGCCAGTAGAGCCTAAATCAAATTACGCTGTACCAGGTTTGTACTTCTATGATAATTCTGTAGTGGAGATTGCGAAAAATATAGTACCTTCTGCTCGTGGAGAGTACGAAATTACAGATGTAAATAAAGAGTATTTAAAGAGAGGGAAACTAAGAGTAGGGGTGTTTGATAGAGGTACAGCATGGTTAGATACAGGAACTTTTGCATCATTAATGCAGGCAGGACAGTTTGTTCAAGTAATAGAGGAGCGTCAAGGAATGAAGATAGGAGCAATTGAGGAAGTTGCTTATCGTATGGGATATATTTCTCTAGAACAATTGCATAAGATAGCTGAGCCTTTGTGTAAAAGTGGGTACGGTAATTATTTAATTAAACTTTAATGGGTAGTGTAGGGAAAGAACTCAAACAGGGGTTTTTAGTGACTCTATTATCTCAATATAGTACAGTAATAGTTCAAGTTGTTCTTGGAATTATTTTAGCTAGGTTGTTAACTCCAGAAGAATTTGGAATTGTTGCTGTAATACTAGTTTTTGTTTCACTTTTTCAATTAGTATCAGGAAGTTTTAGTTCAGGTATTATTCAGATTAAAGAATTGAACCAAAAAGATTTTATACAGCTATTCATCTTAACTTTTTTTTTAGGTATTATTTTAAGTATATTATTCTGTATTTTAGGGTATTGTATTGTATGGTTTTACACAAATGAAGTTTACTTAGAATTAAGTATTTATCTTTCAATAGGAGTTTTTTTTTCAGCAATTAGTATGCTACCAATGGCATTAAACCGTCGTAATAAGTTATTTTTAGAAACCGGTATATCACAATTACTATCGGCTATTATTTCGGGAGCAGTTGGTGTGTTTTTAGCTTATAACGGATACGGATATTATACTATAGTCTTGCAGTCATTATTAAATTCATTTTTAGTTTTTGTATTTAATTTTTATTTTTCTAATGAACTACACTGTGTTAATAGGTATATGCCTAACAATAAAGACATGAAAGCTTCTTTTTATAAGATTAAAGATTATGTGTTTACTAATCTAGGATTTGATGTTTTAAATTTTTTTTCAAGAAATTTAGATTCTATACTTATTGGTAAGTTTTTGGGAGTGTCCAATTTAGCATTATATGATAAATCTTATAGATTAGTATTGTATCCTGTTGCAAACCTACAACAAGTAGTAGGTAGAGTATTGCATCCTGTGTTATCAAGTTATAGTTCTAATTTACCATTAATCTTAAGTAATTATAAGAAGGTACTTTATCATTTAGGAACTATAGGGGCATCAATAATGGTTTTTATTTATTTTTCAAGTACTGAAATAATTACCATTATGTATGGTGAGCAATGGTTAGATAGTATTCCAATATTTAGGATTCTATCCCTAACAATTTGGTTTCAAATAATTCAATCCTCTACTGGTAGTATTTTTTTGTCGACAAATAATCCACGATTGTATTTTTATTCAGGTGGAGTTGGTGCAGTTTTTATTATTTTTTCTACATGTTTGGGAATTTATTTAGGCGATCTTGTCAATGTAGTGTATTTAGTTAGTTTGGGATTAGTTTTGAACTTTGTGCAATCATTGTTATTTATTTGTTATAAAGTTTTCAATTGTAGTTTATATGAATTTTTAAAAGTACTATTTTTAAGTGTTATAGGGGCTTTATTTAGCACAGTATTGTTAAAGTTAAATATAGTAACTTGGGATAATTATTATATTAAACTTATATATAATGGTATTGTATCTTTCTTACCGTTAGTAGTTATTTATAGAAAAAAGATTAAAGAATTTCTTTAGTATGGCAGTTTTATTTATAGTTTTTGAAAAAATTACTGAAGGAAAGGGGATTTCAAAGAAAATTCTTCAACAAGTTAGTAGTTTAAAAAATATAGGAAAGAAGGTAGATTTTGTTTCTTTTGAATATAATAATGGTTTTTATACTAGAACGGTAAATAACGTTATTTGTAAACGATTTAAGAAGAATAAGGTTGTGTCTTTCTTTCAACGTTTTTACACTTTTGAAGATATTATTGATGTATATCAGAAGGGCGAGTATGATGTAGTTTATATACGTTATAATCATATTGCTAGTTACTTCTTTTTAAAGTTTTTGTTTCTGTTAAAAAAGACAGGAAATGCGAAAGTTATTTTAGAAATACCAACCTATCCCTATGATGAAGAGTATAAAAGTGTTAATTTGTTTACTTGGGTAAGGCACTGCGAAGAGAGGATGTTTAGGAGTAGTATGAGAAAATATGTAGATTATATTGTTTCATATGTCAATGATAACAGTATATTTGGAATACCTTCAATATCTATAAGTAATGGTATTAGCTTAGATAATATACCTTCTTATGTTGAAAATAAGCATATTAGTAATGGACATGATATTGTTCTAACAGGTGTTGCTTCAATGGAATTTTGGCATGGATATGATCGTATGATTAAAGGAATTGGTGAGTATTATAAGAGTGGAAATAATACTGTTAAGATTTATTTTAATTTAGTAGGACCAGAAAATACATTAGCATCTAAAGAGTATAAAAAGTTGGTTACCTTCTATAAATTAGAAGAATATGTTGTTTTTCATAATGTTTTAAGTGGCGATGTTTTAGATAGAGTATTTGCTTCTACTGATATTGCAATTGGTTGTCTTGGATGTCATAGAAAGGGAATTGAAGATATTAAATCTTTGAAGAATAGGGAGTATTGTGCTAGAAGTATACCTTTTGTTTATTCAGAAAATGATAGTGATTTTGATAGTAAAGATTTTGTTTTTAAGGTTGTTCCAGATGAGAGCATAGTTGATATAGCGAAACTTGTGAACTGGTTCTATACTTCTAAATTTGATAAGAAAGCTATGAGAGAGTTTTCTGAAACTGATTTAAGTTGGGAGAAGCAATTTTCTAAGATTTATGATGTAATGGATAATCAATTTTAGTATGTTTTATTTTTTTGGTTTTTTACTATTTGTTTTATCAGTGTTACTTTCTAAATGTTACCATAATGGTAGTATAGGTAGATTTGTGAATAATCTAATGGTTTTTGTATGGTGTTTTGTTTTATGTGGATTAGTTACTTATACAACAGATAGTGAGTCATATCAAACTATGCTTGATCTCGAAATAGAGAGAGATTTTTTTTACAATGTAATTTCTGAGGGGATTGTGAAAAGATTTAGTTCTGATTATTTTGTAATGCATAAGATTTATAGTGTCTTAATATTATTGTCATACTTATATTTTTTGAATCAAGTATGTAAAGGTTTTAATGTTTTTACAATTAGTTTTTTATATATACTAATACTTTATCTTTTTTTTACGGTTCAAATCCGTTATTTTTTAGCATTTTTTTTAATGCTAAACGGTTTTTACTATTATTATAAAAAGGAACGGATATCATATTTGGTTTTTTTTGGATTGTCTATCACAAATCATATCAGTACAATATTGTTTTTACCTTTTTTGTTTTTTTTTAAATATTCATTTAAGAATATTGTTAAATATGCAGGTCTTATAAGTATAACATCATTTGTTTTATTTTATGTTTTGAAATTTTCACTAGGTGGGTTTTTTAGTAGATTTCATGGTTATGATGTGTATTTAACAAAAGAGTCAGAATCTACTTTTTTGGGTGGTATGTTTTTTATGATGCCTTACTTTTACTTGGTGTGGTTTCTTAAGAGAAGATATTGGGAAAGCTACAGTATTGATAATTTGACTGAATTTTTAGTGAAATTGTATGCTTTGTGTTTTATGTATATGGGAATTGCAATTCAACTATTGATTATAGGGCATCGTATAATAATTCCAATGTATCTAGTATTTTTAGTAGCATGTGTTCGATTAAATGTAAAAAAATATAAAATTTTTTTAATAACTATTGGGTTAGCTATTCATCATTATATAGTTCCCATATTTTTATTTGGAAGATCATTCTGGTTGAATGAAATAATTAAAATGTTAGAATCAATTAAAATATGAAAAGTATATCTTTCGTAATTGTGTCTTATATTTCACAAGAGTTATTAAGAGATTGTATAGAATCAATCATAAAGGAATGTGAAGTTATTAATATAGAATATGAAATTATAGTAGTGGACAATAGCCCTAATGAGTATAAAGAGATTATTCGGTTATTAATAGCATCTTTTAATATACCTATAATGTATATTCCTAGTAAGAATATTGGATATGGTGCGGGAAATAATTTAGGTTGTCAAAGTAGTAAAAAGGATATAATTTGTATAATTAATCCTGATGTAAGGTTAAAAGCTTATACATTAAAATATGTTTTTGAAAAATTAAATAATGATTTAAATTTAGCTTTACTTGGAGGGAAGCAAATTGGAGGTAGAAATATTAGTTTTTATTTATTACCTGAGTTTTTTGTCCCTTTTTTAAGTGCATTAATTGTTTTGATTTCTAATAGATTTAATTTGTTTAACAGTAGATTTTTTTTTCTTTCTGGTGCTTGTTTTTTTATGCCAAGGGAAAAGTTTGAGGAAGTAGGTGGGTTTGATTCGAATATTTTTTTATATCATGAAGAATCAGATCTTAGCAAACGTATTTTAGCTAATAATTATAAGATTGAGTATGATAAACGTATTGAGTATATTCATGAAATGGGGGAGAGAAATAATTTAAGTGATAAAACATTCATTTGTATGCTAGAATCTTTGTTTTATTATTTGAATAAGTATGACTTATCTGTCAAAAGAGTTGGTTTTTTTAAAAAAATATATTTTAGATTTACAGATAAAAGATTATATGAATTATTTTGTGAGTTCTATAATAAAGGTAAATTATGATTGTTATAGATTGTATTTATATTAATAATGGTGGAGGAAAAGTGTTATTAGATTATTTAGTAGACACTATCGAGAATACAAATTTGAGTGTTCTTTATTTGTTTGATAATAGAATCAAAAAACATTATAGTATTAAGAGCAGTAATGAAGCTCTTTATATGAAGCCGTCGTTAAGATCTCGATTTTTATTTTATTTAAAAAATCAACAGAGAATTAGTAAAGTGTTTGTTTTAGGGAATATTCCCCCTTTATTAAGAATTGAGAATGCTACAGTTTATACTTATTTTCATAATACTATTTATTTAGATGTACCAAATGATTTTAGTTTAATAGAACATATTAAGTATTATTTTAAAGTATTGATCATTAAGATGGTCTCAAGAAATACGAATTTTTGGATTGTACAAACTAATGAAGTGTATTTTCAGTTTATTCAAAAATTTAAACAGAAAAATAAAATTAAGATAATCCCTTTTTTTTCAGAGTTTAAAGAGAAGGAAGGAATTAGTTGTAGTCGTATTCAGAATACTTTTTTGTACGTTAGTAATGGTCAAGCTAATAAAAATCATATTCGTTTAATAAAAGCGTTTTGTAAAGCGTATGATATATCAGGTAAAGGAGAACTTATATTAACTGTAGGTGAAAATTTTTCAGAAATAGTTCTTTTGATTGAAGAAATGCAAAATAAGGGCTATCCAATACATAATTTAGGATTGGTAGAAAGGGAAGATCTTAGAAAGATATATTTGAGTAGTGAATATATTATTTATCCTTCTTTATCAGAGAGCTTTGGTTTAGGTCTATTAGAAGGAGGAAATCAGGGATGTAAAATTATTGGTGCAGATTTACCTTATACTTATTCAATTTGTGAACCATCTTTAGTTTTTAACCCTTTCTCAGAGAATTCTATTCGTGATGTTATTATTAGTGCTTTGAATAGTTGTCAAGTTGGTAGTAAAATAAAAGTAAGAGATCAAATAAATGAAATTGTTTTTTTATTAAGAAAGAAATGAATCAGATAAAAGTATTATTAGCTAGTTATAATGGTAGCAAATATATTGTAGAACAAGTTAAATCTATATTAGATCAGGAAGGTGTTGTAGTTGACTTAGAAATAAGAGATGATAGTAGTACTGATGATACTGTAGATAAAATCAAGAAGTTATATTTTGGTTTAAAGATTAATGTTAACAATACGGGGACAGGATCTGCTGCTTGTAATTTTCTTAAGATGATTGAGTTGCTTGATTTTAAAGAATCGTTTGATTATGTGTCATTTGCTGATCAAGATGATTTGTGGTTGCCTCAAAAATTAAAATCTGCCATAGATCTTTTAGAAGCAACCAATTCTGTTCTATATTGTTCTAATCTGACAAAGTGGGATATCAGTAAAAATGTTTATTCACTTTTAAAAAAGGATTACAAACAAGAGAAGTTTGATTTTTTATTTGAAGGAGGTAGCGCTGGTTGTACTTATGTTTTTAGTCGTGATTTTGCTTCAAAACTTCAATCTATGTTGAAAAATGTAGATTATCTTAGTTGGAGTAATTTATCACATGATTGGTTGGTGTATTTTTATGCACGATTACAGAAATTGCCTGTAGTGATAGATGGTGATTCTTACATTCATTATAGATTACATGGAAATAATGTACATGGACATTTGAATCAATTAAGTTTTCAGACAATTAAAGAAAAGTTTAATCAAGTATTGGATGGTTATCACAAGGAAGTAGCTAGACAATTTATTCAATTAGTTCCACAGGGATCAGAAGAGTATCAGATCTATAGTGCTTTCTTAGGAAGTTATTGGAAAAGAAATAGTATGATTTGGAAATATAATACGACTTTGATGAGAGATAAGAAAAAATTAATTGCTTTTATGTTTTTAAATCTATTGAAATAGTATAGTTATGTATAAACATTTTTTTAAACGAGTATTTGATTTTATAGCTGCTTTAATAGGATTAACATTATTAAGTCCTATTTTTATTGTTGTGGTTATAGGGTTGTATTTTGTTAATCAAGGAAAACCTTTCTTCTTTCAGGCACGTCCAGGTAAAGGAGGAAATATCTTTAGGATAGTGAAATTTAAGACAATGAATGATAAGATAGATAGTGAAGGTAATTTACTATCTGATGCTGAGCGATTGACTTCTATTGGAGCATTTGTACGTAAAACATCTCTTGATGAAATACCCCAGTTAATTAATGTGTTAAAAGGGGATATGAGTTTAATAGGACCTCGTCCATTGCTACCTCAATACTTACCATTATATAATGCGGAGCAACAACGCAGGCATGAAGTGAAACCAGGAATTACAGGTTGGGCACAGGTCAATGGTCGCAATGCAATTTCTTGGAAGAAAAAGTTTGAATTAGATGTTTATTATGTAGATAATCTTAGCTTTGTATTAGATATAAAGATTTTCTTTTTAACAATTAAGAAGGTTTTTGTTAGGGAAGGAGTAAATCAAGCTGGACAAGCTACTACAGAACCGTTTAGAGGAAATAATTAAAAATTATATTATGAAAGAATTTTTAGAAAAAATAAAAGAGGCATTAGAGATTGAAGATAGGGATATTCAAATGACAGATAATTTTAAGGAATATGATGAATGGGATTCTTTAAATAAGTTATCATTGATAGTAATGATAGATGAGGAATATGATGTTCAAGTTCCTGATGATAAGGTTAATTCTTGTAGTTCATTACAAGAATTATATGATGAAATTCAAAAATTAAAATAAGATGCCTTTATTAAAATTTAATAATGTAGGTATTCGAGGTTTTAGTGCTGCTGTACCTGCAACAGTTATAAATAACTATGAATATACGGAGTTCTTTAAGTCAGAAGACGTGAAGGAAGTAGTTGATAAAATTGGAGTTAAAGAACGTAGGTTTGTTACACATGAGCAGTGTTCTTCTGATTTGTGTTATGCTGCGGCTAATAAATTATTAGATGATCTAAACGTGAGTAGAGAAGATATTGATCTTTTGGTGTTTGTTTCCCAAACTCCCGATTATCGTATGCCCGCTACAGCAATTAGTTTGCAAGATAGGTTAGGCTTAAATAAAGATACTATAGCATTCGATATTTCACTTGGGTGTTCTGGTTTTATTTATGGCTTATCAACTGTTTATGCTTATATGCAAACCGGAAATTTTAAGAAAGCTTTACTTTTAAATGGAGAGACACGTTCAAAGGTTTATTCTCCAAAAGATAGAAAAACAGCCTTTTTATTTGGTGATGGTGGTACAGCTGTTTTGATTGAAAATGATGAGAAATATGGTGAAAGTTTTTTTTCAATGAATTCAGATGGAGCTCTGTCAGACTTAATTAAGATAGAAGCGGGTGGATATAGAAATATGAGTACTTGTGAAACAGTTGAAGAAAGGGTAGTAGATGAATATGGTAATATCCGTAGTGCTGAACATGGTGTTATGAAAGGAGGAGACGTTTTTAATTTTGTTTTAAAAGAAGTTCCGAAAGATTTTAAGAAGTTAATATCTTTTGGTAATATAGATACAAATTCTACAGACTATTTTGTTTTTCATCAAGCTAATGATTTTATGAATTCTTATTTGGCTAAAAAATTAAAGGTTAGTATTGATAAAGTTCCTAGTAGCATTGCAAAATTCGGAAACACATCTTCTGTTTCAATTCCTTTGACAATTGTTTCTGAATTAAGAGGCAAATTAGAAGGAAATAAAAGCTTGTTTTTATCAGGTTTTGGTGTTGGTATGTCATGGGGATGTGCATATATTAAAATAGCGGATAGTTATATTAGTCATATTGTAGAAATATAAAATATTTATGAATAATTCTCTTTTTTCTCTTGAAGGGAAAACAATTTTAATTACAGGGGCTTCCTCTGGTATTGGGTTAGCTTGCGTGGAATTACTTGATAAGATGGGAGCTAATCTTGTACTTATAGGAAGATCTCGTGAAAAATTAGAATCAATTAGATTAACTTCTAAGGGAAAACATCATTTAGTTTCTGTTGATGTTACAGATTATGAAGAAGTAAATAAGGCTTTATCTAGTTTGAATTTGATTTATGATGGAATAATTCATTCTGCAGGAATATCAACAACCCTACCTTTAAAATATATCAATCCTGCTAATATTGATAAGTTTATGCAGACAAATGTGTATGGCGCTGTTAATTTGACAAAATTAGTAACAGGTATGAAATTTCGTAATAAAGAAGGAATGAGTGTTGTTTTCATATCTTCTGTTATGGGTATTGTTGGAGAGTCGGGTAAAACAATATATAGTTTGACAAAAGGAGCTCTTATTTCTGGTTCAAAATCCTTGGCATTGGAGTTAGCTTCAAAAAAGATTCGTGTTAATTGTATTTCTCCTGGTGTAGTAGAGACCCCTATGAGTGGTAATGCTGTTTATGCTAAAAGTGAAGATGCATATTCGAGAGTTGAGAAGTTACATCCTTTAGGTTTAGGTAAACCTGAAGACATTGCTAATACGTGTGTTTTCTTACTATCTGATGAAGCAAGATGGATAACTGGAACAAATGTAATTGTAGATGGAGGTTATACAGCAAAGTAATATGAAGAAAATTATTATAATAGGAGCAGGCGGCAATGCCATAGAAATTGACGAATATATAGCATTTAATAATCGTCAGAATTTTGAGTATGAGGTTGTAGGTGTGATTGATGATAATATGGAAAGTTATGGGAAGTATAATTTTTCGGCACCTTATCTTGGGAGTATTAGAGATCATAAAATTATCAAAGATGTATTTTATGTAATAGCAATAGCTAATGCTGTTTATAAATTGCCTATTGTAAAAAGGTTTTTAGAGGCGGAAGCAAAATTTGTTAATATTATTCATAATACGGCTTATGTTTCTCCATCAGCAAAGTTGGGAATAGGAGTAGTTATTGCACCATTTGTGAATTTGGGACCAAATACAAGAATAGGAGATTTTACATTGGTTAATTCAAGAGCAAGTATAGGTCATGATACTAGAATTGGAAAGTTTAATTTTATAGCGCCAAATGTTAGTTTTTCGGGAAATACTTGTATTGGAGATGAAAATTTATTTGGTGTTAATTCTGCAAGTATCCCTAGTATTACTGTAGGAAACCGCAATAAAATTGCTGCGGGGATGATTTTGGATAAGAACATAGGAGATGATTCAGTCATTTTTCATAAGTTTAAAGAAAAGATTATTACTGTATTGAAGTAAGTATAATAACACTTTAATAAGGTAATTTCCTCAAGCCTATATAATCTGATTCAATTTGAGAGTAATATATTTTATAAATTTATACCTTTAACACTTCAAAATTTAGAACAAAAATACACAACATAATGAAAGCAAAAATATGGTTATCTTCTCCTCACATGGGAGGAAATGAACAGAAGTATGTAAACGAAGCTTTTAAAATGATTTGGGAGGCGCTACTAGGACCAAATGTGAATGGATTCGAAGCTGATTTGAAAAGTGCCTAGGTGGTGGGTATAAGAGATTGTTTATTAGTAAAATTACATATATATCTTAATATTGCCTGGTAGGAAATGTAGAAGTAGGCGAAGGAACGCATATCGGGATAGGTACTTCTGTTATACAAGGTATTAAGATAGGAAAGTGGTGTACTATAGGAGCAGGAGCTGTTATTATTCGAGATGTGCCTGATTACGCGATAGTCGTCGGAAATCCAGGAAAGATTATAAAATATAACAATAACTAAAATATATTATGGATGAAATAAGAGTTAAATGTCAGGGATGTGGTGATGAAGTAGAAGTAAAAATACCAAAGGAACCGATAGCTGAACATAAACAGGATGGAGTTTCTTATGCTATATTAGAACAATTGGTTGAAAATGATTCAGATACTCTGGCTATACGATCAGTAACGCAGTTTATTAAATTAGAGTGTCTCGCTTTAATATTATATTTAACAGCTAACCAACAATGGGAATGGTGGTGGATTTTTGCCTTGTGTGTGGTGTCTTTTATTCTATTAAGCAGTAGGCGATTGCGTTTCGTATTTGTGTTAGGGATAGCCATAGCTTCTGCTTATATCGTTTTAGAACATTTGCTAGTAGATAATACTTATCGTTGGATATATGCCATTGGGATATTTCTTGTTTTGTTACTTATACATGGAATCGCTTTTTTTAGGGAAAAGCGCTCAGTTGAGATTATGGGAAAATAGAATAAAAAAAACACGCTTTTTAGCGTGTTTTTCTATTAATAGACCTTCTTAGGTCTTAGATCTCGTTTGTTATAATACAGTTTAATGTCTTTATTGATACAAACCTGTTTACCAGTAAAGTCTTTGTGTTTGTATTCTTCTCCTAGGATACGTAAATCAATTTTATAGATGCTTAAAATATCTTCTAAGTCTTGTTCTGTTTCATAGGGTATAATTTCATCTACATATTTACATCCTTTAAGGGCGATGTATCGTTCTATTAAAGAATACTCTTTGACAAGAGGGAGTTTTCTTTCTTTTTTAGCAGTGGTGTTAATGCCAACGATAAGGTAATCACATTGGGTTTTGGCTTCTTCAAGCATTTGAATATAACCAGCGTGTAAAAATTCGAAGGCAAGGAAGGTGATTCCTACTTTCATAGTTATAAGGTGTTGTTTGAAGAAACAAAATTAGTTTTTTTTAAAGACTCTACATTATACAATGTGTAAAAAAAATTTATATAAAACCCCTGATTTATATAAAAGTTGTATAAATCTCTTTACCTTTAACACTTCAAAAATTAGAACAAAAATACACAACATAATGAAAGCAAAAATATGGTTATCTTCTCCCCACTTGGGAGGAAATGAGCAGAAGTATGTAAACGAAGCTTTTGAGAGTAACTGGGTGGCACCACTAGGGCCTAATGTAAATGGATTCGAAGAAGATTTAGAGAAGTTCTTAGGTGAAGAGGTGCAAGTAGCCGCACTAAGCGCAGGAACAGCTGCTTTACACCTTGGATTGGTGAATCTTGGCGTTGTGGCAGGAGACGAGGTAATCTGTCAAACTATGACGTTCTCAGCCTCTGCAAACCCAATTGCTTATCTAGGGGCTAAGCCGGTGTTTGTGGATAGTGAAGCAGATACGTGGAATATGTGCCCAGTAGCACTAGAGGAAGCGATAAAATCGCGTGCTATGGCTACCGGACAAAAACCCAAAGCGATTATTCCAGTTCACTTATACGGTATGCCTGCGAAGATGGATGAGATCTTAGCTGTGGCTAAGAAATATGAAATACCTGTATTAGAAGATGCTGCAGAGGGACTAGGAAGTACCTATAAAGGAAAGATGTGTGGTACCTTTGGTACTATGGCAGCATTGAGCTTTAACGGGAATAAGATTATCACGACTTCTGGGGGTGGCGCACTGGTGTGTCAGACGAAAGACCAAAAGGATCAAACGGTGTTCTTATCTACTCAAGCGCGTGATAATGCTCCTCACTACCAACACTCTCACATCGGATACAACTACCGTATGAGTAATATCGTGGCAGGGATTGGTCGTGGTCAAATGGAGGTATTAGCTGATCGCATTGCGTCTCGTCGTGCTAATCACGCTTTTTATGTAGAGCTCTTTAAAGAGATTGCTGGTGTAACCGTATTTACAGAGCCAACGAGTGATTTTTATTCCAACCATTGGTTGAGCTGTATTACGCTTGATGAGGCAGTGTGTGGTCACAGCAGAGAACAATTGCGCTTAGCATTATTAGAGGAAAATATAGAGACGCGTCCACTGTGGAAACCAATGCATATGCAGCCTATTTTTCAAGATGCTCCTTACTACGGGGGTAGAGTAGCCGAGAAATTGTTTGAAACAGGGCTTTGTCTTCCATCGGGTAGTAATCTCTCTGATGAAGATAGAGAGCGTATTGCCATTGCGGTTCGAGCTTTTTTTAAAAAGTAAGTATTAAAAAAATAATATTATAGTTAACAAGAGAAACCACTGCTATTTAGTAGTGGTTTTCTTGTTTATAGTAAATAAAGGGTTTGTTAGAAATGATAAATAAGGTAAATTTGGTGTTTGAATTTTAGCAAAATATAAAGCATTTCTATTAGTCGATAGAAAAAAGTATAAATAGAAAAATAAGCGGATGAAAATAGTAGTTACAGGAGGGTTAGGGTTTATTGGATCACATACCGTAGTGGAGTTACAAGCAAAGGGGTATGAGGTTATTGTTATAGATGACTTGTCTAACGCCTCTATAGAGGTTCTAGAGGGGATTGAAGCAATTAGTGGAGTTAAACCTGAGTTTGTGAAAATGGACTTACGCAATAAAGCGCTGGTTCATGCCTTTTTTAACGAGTATAAAACATCGATAGATGGAGTAATTCACTTTGCAGCTTCTAAAGCCGTAGGAGAGAGTATGGCTAAACCATTGATGTATTACGAAAACAATTTCTTTTCGCTTATTAATGTACTATCAGCTATGCAAGAAAGTGGTTTAGATAAGCTTATCTTTAGCTCTTCTTGTACCGTATATGGTCAAGCGGAAACTATGCCTGTAGCTGAAAATGAATCAATAAAATCGGCTTTATCTCCGTATGGGAATACTAAACAAGTAGGGGAAGAGATTATTATTGATTTGTCTAAGGTTTACCCAATTCAGGCAATCTTACTTCGCTATTTTAATCCAATAGGCGCACACGAATCTGGTCATATAGGAGAATCTCCTTTAGGAGTGCCTTATAATTTGATTCCTTATATAACACAAACAGCTGTTGGGGTTCGTGAGTTTTTATCAATCTATGGTAATGACTATAATACTCCTGATGGTACGTGTGTTCGCGATTATATCCATGTAGTGGATTTAGCCGACGCTCACGTACGTGGTTTAAAGCGTCTACTGGATAAAGAGAACACTGAACAAATAGAATCGTTTAATGTTGGTAATGGACAGGGATATTCTGTCTTAGAACTAGTTCATTCTTTTGAGCGGGTTAGCGGTATCAAACTAAACTATAAAATTGTTGATCGCCGCCCTGGGGATGTGGATATGGCCTATGCTGATAACTCGAAAGCTCGAGATGTACTGGGATGGAAACCAACTAAGACTCTTGATGATATGCTTTCAAGTGCTTGGAAGTGGGAACAGAAGGTAAGAGGGTAGCGTATAAAAATAAAGATATAAAAGCTATGACATGAGTGTTGTAGCTTTTTTTGTTTTTAGAAGTAGAGGGTTTAAAATTTAGAATCTTCGATGCTTTACTAGTAAAAAGTGGATGGTTACCCAAAATATCTTTTATAGTTTTTAAAGTTGTATTTCATTTGTATTGCAGTGATAATTTATCATTATAGTTTTTTATTAATTTAATATTAGTGATTATGTTTTTTAATAGTGCAAAAAAGGAAAGTATTCAACGTTTAAGACAAAGTGAAGTAAGACTTAAAGAAATAATTGATGTAGTAAATGAGAAAGCCATTAATCTTTATGTACAAAGAAAATCTGCTTCCATAGCTATACAAAGAGTTGAAGAATATATAAATACGTTAGCTAATACACCTAAGGAATTTCTTAGAGACATTCAGGAAGTAAAGTTAAATATCAAAGAATTTAATCAAGCAGTGCGTATTGAAGATGAAAATATGTCTAATAATATAAAAGGAGCATCAGCTGCAGGAACTGGTTTAGTGGTTGGAGGAGCTGTGACTTCGTTAGGACCAACGGCAGCAATGGCTATAGCAACGACTTTTGGTACAGCCTCTACAGGTACTGCTATTGCATCACTTTCAGGAGCAGCGGCGACAAACGCAGCTTTAGCATGGTTAGGTGGAGGAGCATTAACAGCAGGAGGTGCAGGTATGACAGGGGGAAGTGCCTTGCTTGCATTAGCAGGTCCACTTGGATGGGGAATTGCTGGGGTTTTAATTGCTGGTGGTGGTGCATTTGCAGCTAGTAAAAATAAAAAGGCTGCAGAGCAAGCTAAAGAAGAAATTATTAAAGTTGAAGAGCAAATAGCTGAATTAACCCAAGTATCAACAAAGTTAAATTATTATATCGAAGAAACGACTTCTTTAAAATCAGCTTTAGATTTGACACTTTTATTACGTTTATGTCCTGATAATTACTTGGATTTTGATGACATTCAGAAAAAAAGGTTAGCTGGCTTGATTAATAATACAAGAGCGATGGGAGAGTTAATTAATAAACGTATCGTTTAGTTTATTCTTATCCATGAATAGTAAAAATATAATTGTTGATCAATTTGTAGCTAGTAAAATTGTCAGTGAGATTCAAAAGCAAGGCGCTCTATATTCAGATACATTAACCAAAATTCAATGCCAGGCAATGGAAAAGATGCAATATGCAGATACTGCGTTAGCTGGTAGTTTTGTTCAGGTAGAAAAAATTAGAGATTTTGTTTCTTCACCTCAGAATATTCTAGGTTCTATTAAAACTAAACATGGAGAAGTAGCAGAACAAATTGAGGTTAATATACGTAATGCTCGTTCAATAATGCAAGGAGTAAGACCTACTGCAACTTTTGAAAATGTAGGTAGGTTAGCACCTGAAGATTATATTGTTAATAATCAATTAGTTCAGTCTAAATTTATCAATGGTGCTAATGCTGGTTTAAAGCACGTTTATTCTCACTTAGAAAAGTATCCTAACTTTACTGACAATGGTGGTTCTTATCACATTCCTAAAGATCAGTATGAGCTTATTGATAAGGCGTTGAAAGGGGAGCAACTCGGAAATTTAAGTAGTAGAAGTGTTGAAAAATTAAAAGAAACTATATTAAAGCTAGAGCAATATACAGGGAAGCCTTTTCATAAAATTGTAAAACCAGGTATTTCTACTTACGGAGAAGTACAATTAGGTGCTGTTGATAAAACTCTGAATAAGTATGAAACAGAATTTATATCTACTCATAATGATAAGCGCAAAGAAATATTCTTAGAAAGGGATCAGAAAACGATACAAGCACAAAACATATTACAACCCTCTTGGGGTGAGGCATTTAAATTTTCAGCCATTGGAGCAGGTGTGTCAGGGGCTATGGCAGGAGGGTTAAAAGTGTATTCAATCATAAAACAAGGCAAGGATATTACTGAATTTACAATTGATGATTGGAAATCTATAGGTTATGATTTTACAAAAGGTGGATTAACGGGAGGTATTAGTGGTCTAGGGATATATGGGGCTACAAAAGTTATAGGTTTTTCTGCTCCATTTGCAGGTGCAATAGTTAGCGTAACAGTAGGAGCCTCATCTTTATATTTTCAATATAAAAATAAAACTATTTCTAAGCAGGAATATATTGATTCGTTAAGTGCTTTATCAGTAGAAGGCGGATTAGCGGCAATTGGTGCTTCTTTGGGGCAAGTTGTTATTCCAATACCTGTATTAGGAGCGATTCTTGGTGTTTGTATAGCAAAGGCAGGTCTGGAGGTTAGTCGCTTTATTTTTTCTGAAAAAGACAAAGATTTAGCAGAAAAAATGCGAAAGGATTATGATGCATTGATTAATAAGCTTGATCAACAAACTAAAAGTATTATAAGTAAAATGGATGCCTACTTTACTAAGCGCGGGAGTTATTTTCAAGCTGCATTAAGTAAAGATGCTGCAGTTAGTTTTTATGGTAGTATTGAGCTTTGTAGATTATTGAATGTAAGAGAAGATCTTATTATAAAAAACATGGATGATTTAGATAATTTTATGATTAATTAGTTTATAAGGTATAGTTTATCGATGTACAAAACTGTGAATCTGTTAAGGGGCATATTAGTGATGTAATGTATGAAGAATCTATTATTAGATTCTTTTTTGTTGAACAAATGATATAGCTATGTGAAGTAGATTAAAAAGCACTCCGAAATCACTGGCATAAATCAAACTGAGTTATCTAAATAGTATACTTTTTAGTTTTAAGATTTTTTAAAATGATAAAAAAGTAAAACTTTTTGATAAGGTTTGTTTGTAGTTATTTGATTTTAAGGTGTTTGTGGTTTGTTTTTGTAGGCTTTGATAATTATCATTAATTATTAGTTGTTTGGTTTTTACTTTAGTTTGAAAATTAAAAAACATGAAACAATCAAAAAAAACTAACTCCAAACAAGTGTCTTATACATCAGAACAAGCCATTGAGGCATCTACTGTTTATTTTAATGGTGATGCTCTAGCGGCGAGCGTATTTGTAAATAAATATGCATTGAAGAATTCTCAAGGTGATATTTTTGAAGATACACCTGATAAGATGCATAGACGCATAGCAAAAGAAATAGCCAGAATAGAAAAAAAGTATAGTAATTCTCTGTCTGAAAATGATATTTATGACTTAATTGATAAATTTAGATATTTAATTCCTCAGGGTAGTCCGATGACAGGAATTGGAAATCCTTATCAAATAGCTTCTTTATCAAATTGTTTTGTAATTGGAAATAATGGAGAAAGTGATTCTTATGGAGGAATTATGAAAATTGATCAAGAACAAGTCCAGTTGATGAAGCGTCGTGGTGGAGTTGGTCATGATTTATCACACATAAGACCTAAGGGAGCAGAGGTAAAAAACTCAGCATTAACCTCCACAGGATTAGTTCCATTTATGCAGCGTTATTCTAATTCAACAAGGGAAGTTGCCCAAGACGGTAGAAGGGGAGCCTTGATGCTTTCTGTATCTGTTAATCATCCAGACTCAGAAGATTTTATTGATGCAAAACTACAAGCAGGACAGATAACAGGAGCAAATGTGTCGCTGCGTATCGATGATTCTTTTATGAAAGCAGTTAGAGATAAACAACAATACACTCAGAAATATCCAATTTTTAGTTCTAAACCACTTTTCTCAAAACAGATTCAGGCTAATGACCTGTGGGGTAAAATAGTACATAATGCATGGAAGTCAGCTGAACCGGGTATACTATTTTGGGATACAATTATAAATGAATCAATACCGGATTGTTATGCGGATTTAGGTTATAAAACTATCTCAACTAACCCGTGTGGAGAGATTCCATTGTGTGCCTATGATTCCTGCCGCTTATTAGCGATTAATTTGTTTTCATATGTTGTTAATCCATTTACATCAAATGCTTACTTTGATTTTGATTTGTTTAAAAAACACGTGGAATTAGCTCAAAGATTAATGGATGATATTATTGATTTAGAGCTTGAAAAAATAGAGATCATTTTAGATAAAATTAACCAAGATCCCGAAGATGATTCTGTCAAAAAAATAGAAAAAGAACTATGGATTCAGATTTATAACAAAGCAAAGCAAGGCAGAAGAACAGGTCTAGGGATAACAGCAGAAGGCGATATGCTAGCTGCATTAGGTATTCAGTACGGTAGTAGTCAAGGCATAGATTTTTGTGTTGAAGTTCATAAAACATTAGCCTTATCCGCATATAGGTCATCGGTTGAATTAGCCAAACAAAGAGGTGCTTTTACTATATATGATAGTGATAGAGAAAAGAATAATCCGTTTATTTTACGTATTAAACAAGCCGATGCTCAACTATATAAAGACATGATTGAAAATGGTAGAAGGAATATAGCTTTGCTGACTATCGCCCCAACAGGAAGTACTTCTTTAATGAGTCAAACAACCTCTGGTATTGAACCTGTATTTATGCCTGTGTATAAACGAAGAAGAAAAGTGAATCCAAATGATAAACAAGCAACAGTTGATTTTGTTGATGAAATAGGAGACTCATGGCAGGAGTATATCGTATTTCATCATCGATTTAAACAATGGATGCAAATAAACGGATATGATACACAGAAGAATTATACACAAGAGCAAATAAACCAATTAATAAGCGTGTCTCCTTACGCTAAGGCTTGTTCTAACGATATTGATTGGTTGAGTAAGGTTGAAATGCAAGGCGCTATTCAAAAATGGGTTGATCACTCTATCTCAGTAACCATTAATATTCCAAATCATGCCACTGAACAATTAGTTGATCAGTTGTATATGCGCGCGTGGGAGGTTGGATGTAAAGGTGTAACTGTTTATAGAGATGGTTCTCGTTCAGGAGTTTTAATTTCAACCGAATCTAAAGACTCTTCCAAAGAATCAGGTCAATTAAGCTTTTCAACTAAACGACCTCAAGTTTTAGAATGTGACATAGTACGCTTTCAAAATAACAAAGAAAAATGGATTGCGTTTATAGGGAAAATTGACAACAGACCTTATGAGATTTTTACAGGTTTAGCTGATGATGAAGATGGAATCTTACTACCGAGAGGAATAAACGAAGGTTTTATTATTAAGAATAAAGATGAGCAGGGAAATTCTCGTTATGACTTTCAATTCACAAACAAACGCGGATATAAAACCACTATAGAAGGGTTGTCTTATCGCTTTAATCCAGAATACTGGAACTATGCCAAACTAATCTCAAGTACTCTTAGACACGGGATGAAAATTGAAAAGGTTGTTGAACTGATCAATTCTTTACAGTTAGATAGTGAATCTATCAACACATGGAAAAATGGAGTATCAAGAGCTTTAAAAAAGTTTGTTCCTGACGGTACCCATGTAAAAGGACAACAGTGTGATAACTGCGGCTCAACATCGCTGGTGTATCAAGAAGGATGTCTTATTTGTAAGGATTGTGGCTTGTCGAAATGTTCTTGATTAAAAAAGCTTTTTTTAAATCAGGCAGAAATTGGTTTAAACGGATACTTTGTACTGGGTTAAACTTAGATATAAGTAATTTAGTGGATATTCCACTAGCTACTCTACCACTTATTCTATACTGCATACTCATTGATAGGTAATATGTTACTTTATATCATATAATGCTTATTAAAATAAAAGTGCTGATGTATAAAAACTACACAGCGCTTTTGTTTTAGAAAAAGTAAACAAACTTTTGAATTTTAAAGGAATGAAAAATGATGTCAAGAATAGTAAATGAGTAATTACTGTGCTATTGTGATTTATTTTAAAAATATGATTGTTTTTTAATTTTACTATTAAATGACAAATAATGTCTTTGTTTGTTTTTTGAGAAAAAAGATTTAATTTTGCTTAAAATTAATATAAAGTAAAGTTATGAAAAAAAATTTTTATTTGCAGTTATGGCTGTAATGGGGGTTAGTGTATTAGCATGTTCTAGTGATGACAATAGTAATGGGACACCAGATTACAAGACAGAAATTCAAGGAACATGGAAAGATTCAAAAATTATCTTTTTAGATAAAGATAAGAAAGTAATTGGTGAGCAACCAGCTTCTAATAATGATGGATGTGGTAATGATGAGTTAGAGTTTAAAGGTGATGTTTGGACTTCAAAATACTCTTATAAATATATAAATGGTGACATTAATGAGTGTAGAACTGAAACAAGCAGTAATAAATTTGTAATTACAGGGAGTAAAATTTCTATTACTGATGAAGAAGGATATAATGAAGAGTATGAAATCACAGAAGTGAGTAAAAGTAAATTAGTCCTTTTGGATCTTGAACCTTTGACAGAGTCAGCAGTAGAAGGAGAAAAATATCCTAAAGGAACTACTTTCGTTAAGTTAGAGTGTGTAAGCAAATAGTTTTATTATAGAGTAAAATATAAGAGCTATCTAGATTTTCTAGGTAGCTTTTTTTTGTTACTCTAAAAACCAATACAACCCATTAAATATCAATTGCTTTAGTTTTTTGTCGTGTACTTAGTACCAAATTATAATTTATTTAATAAAATCAGATATTGCTTTTCTACTTTGTAAAGTATATTTAAATGGTTTTGTTGATTTATCTTCAACCAATAAACCTAATTTAATAAGTTCACTTAAATCTTTACTTGCTGTCTGCCTTACAACTTCATGTTTTTCTGCATAAGAACTTAAAGTTATATTATTTTTTTCTTTTAAGTATAAAAAACCTACCAAATCAGCTTGTCTTTTGTTTAAACCTTTAGAAAGTAATTCATAAGAAACAAGATTGGCTTTTTTTCTTTCTTCAAGCTTTTTGTCTCGATATTGAGTTAATTTTTCAAATGCAATACGTATATTTTTAATTGAATAGGTTATAAAATAATTTAAATCGTTCTGGTCATACTCTGTTTTTAAAAATGCTTTGTCATATTGAGATCTTGACTCTAAAATGACTCTTGATATAGAAATGTTTCTTACTAAGGAATAACCTTTTTTTAATAAATACCAATAAAATAAAGCTCTTGCTGTTCTACCATTTCCATCTTTAAATGGATGTATAAAACCAATCATAAAATGTATTATAGAAGCTTTTATTATAGGATGTATAAAGGTTTTCTCATCATTAATAAATTCACATAATTCACCCATTAATTCTGTAATTTCTTTCCAATCAGGAGGAATGTGCGCAATTTCGCCATCTACATGATCTGTGACATAAACTTCTCCATCTCTAAAGTCGCCTGAATATTTCTCTGCATCTGTATTGGCAGTGATGATTTTCTGTAAATCAATTATAAGCTTAAAATCAATATTGTTATCTGAAAATTCACTTATATATTCAATTGCTCTTAAATTATTGAATATCATTTGTTCTGATTCATTTCTCGGAATTCTTCCTGTCTTAAGCATATCCCTTGCTACCTCTGTAGTTGTAGCAGCGCCTTCTACTTGAGAAGAAGCAACAGCTTCTTCTAGTAGTGAATTTTTAAAAAATTCAATTCTATCAGATGGAAGAATAGAATTTTGTTGTAATCCTCCAATTAACTTTAAATCAAAATCATGTAAGTTTTTAGAAATATATTCTGATTGAAAATATCTAAAACTATAAGTACCAAAAGTTATTTCTTGATATTTAGAAGTTCTGTAAGTTTTTAATAAAATCCAATTGTCGATCTGAGATCCAAATGGTACGTCTTTTTTATACTTAATATCGTCCCAATAATAATATTTCTCGTCTGATTTAATGATAAAATCTTTGAATTCACCTCTCCAAATTCCTTGAAGATAGTCAAAATTTAATTCGCATTTTGGTGGTTTTTCAAGTTTCATTTTTCATCATTGTTAAATTGTCTTCAAAAGTTAACAATAATATGTATGTTCCACAAATTTATTCCAGTTAAACGCATTTTTACGAATATAGAACAGTGTTTTTTACACTAAGTAGGCGTCATTATAAACCTGAAAAATCATTGGTAATAGCAAAATTATTTATTGCGGATTTAAGGTTGAATTAAACTTGTATTTTGTCAACCTTTTATCTCCAGTTTTAATTAAAATTTCTTGTTCTACTGCCCATTTTAAATCTCGGCTTGCTGTGGCTTGACTAATATCTTTGTATTTTAATAAATAATCTTTACGGCTAAAATCACTATCTCCAATAATATCTTTGTATAGTTCAATTCTATCTTCTGCTGTAAGGGTTCTATTTTGTGTTTTTAGGAGGTTCTCTAATGCTTGAAGTATAATGTTTAACATAAACTCTATAAATGGCGTAGAAGTCGCCTTTTTGTCCGAGATACTCAGTGCTTTATAGTAAGCCTCTTGATTTTCTTTTATCAGGCTTTCAACTGGCAGATATTCAAAAACTGGGTACTTCTGCATTAAGATTAATGTTTGCCATAGTCTGCCCATTTGTCCATTACCATCTAAAAAAGGATGTATAAATTCAAATTCGTAATGAAACACACAACTTTTAATTAGTAATACATCTGTGTCGGTTTTCAGGTAATCAAATAAATCATTCATCAAACCTTTTATCATAGTTCCACTTGGCGCAACGTGCTCAACTTTTGATCCTTTTACAATACCAACATTTTTAGTTCGCAGTTTTCCAGCATCATCAATCAATCCTTTCATAAGGATTGCGTGTGCATTTTCTAAATCCTTTAACTTATTAGGATTAAACTCTCGTAGTTGCTCATACACTTTTATAGCGTTCTTAACCTCTAAAATATCCTTTTGTGGTGCAATTACTCGTTTATCGTTTAAAAGTGCTGTTATCTGCTCTTCTGTAAGTGTATTACCCTCAATCTCTAAAGAAGATTGTATTGTTTTTATGCGGTTCTTTTTCCGTAGTTTTGTTGGAGGCTTATATAAGTGGGTAGCATTAATTTCTCCCAAACGCTCTGAAATGTCAACAACTAACTTAAAAATGGTATCGGTAATCTGATAAGGTGGCTTCATTTATGATAGTATCACAAAGATATTTAAATATATTTAATCAATAGCGTTCTAAATAAATTTAAGCTAAGTACACGACAAAAAACTAAAGCAATTGATATTTAATGGGTTGTGTTGGTTTTTAGAGAGTAATAATCTAGATAAGTAGTCAAGTCCAAGTTTAAAAACACTAATAAGCCTATTGCCATGTTTTTTGATTGTGATAGGCTTGATTACTAATGTTTAATAATATCTTAATACAAGTGTTTACTTTTAATTCTACTTTTACCCAAGTTAAACTTTTGACCATGGACAAAAACAAATGGATAGAGGTAAATTACGATTTATATTGGAGTGACTTATACAGATATGCTTATACCATATTAAAAGATAGAGACTCGGCAAGTGATGCCGTACAGGAAGTGTTTGTATCTATCTATAATAATTATGATCACTTACATATTCAACAGTCTAAGTCTTATTTGCTTAGAGCAGTAAAGTACAAAAGTCTTTCCATGCTAAGTGAAAGCTCTTTTGATACGGTTCAACTAGAATCAGTTTATAAGGCATTAAGTGATAATGAAATGCTCAGTGATAAAGAAGCTGAATTGTTTAGAAAACAATTAGTGGATATAGTTTATAAAAAAGCAAAAGAGATATTACCCGATAGATGTTTTCAGGTATTCTCTTTGAGATATTATCAAAATTATAGTTATAGAGAAATCGCCAAAGATTTAGGTATTTCTGAGAGTACAGTTGAAAATCAATTAGCAAAGGCATTAAAAATTCTTAGAACAAATTTGCCTTATTCGGTTGATTTACAGGTGTTAGTTGTTTTAGCTTTTCCATTAGTAAATTGCTAAGAGTTTGATTGGTTGTTGTATAAAAGTCTTCTTTTAAGAGGGCTTTTTTTTTTGCTCAAGTGTTAAGAATACTTAACGCTTAATGCTTTTTTTAGGTGATTTATTACCAAATCGTTAACAATGAAAATAGCGTAGGTGATAAGGGGGTAGATTTTTCTCTTGTATATATAAGCCAAATATAATGGAGAAGAAATTTAAAGAGATACTCAAGCATTACCTCACAGGTAAATCCACCCCTTTACAAGATAAAGTAATAGAGGATTTTATCTATAATATGCAAACAACAAATAAATCTTCTAATGATCTGATAACTGATCAAAAGCTCAAGCAGAAGATCAGACTATCAATACTAAAAAAGATTCAACCAAGAGTCAGAAAAAAAAGAAAGTATGTTTTTCTAAAAAGTGCTTTCGTTGTATTACTAATCGGTTTATCAATAAGTGCTATTGTTAATTACTCACAGCAGCCTTTAAATTACACGACTTACTTAGAAAGTAAAACAATTACTCTTTCAGATGGTTCCTTTGTTGAATTATATCCTCATTCGTCACTTGAAGTAAATAAACAATACAATAAACAAAACAGATCATTGTCCTTAAAAGGGAAAGCCTTTTTTAAGGTTACTCCAAATAAAGAGTTAGCCTTTTTAGTAAAAGGACAAAGACTAACTACTAAAGTACTTGGAACTTCGTTTTTACTTGATGAGCAATCCCAGCAGAATTCAGTTAAGGTAACAACTGGAAAGGTAGAGGTAGCTACGCAGAATCAGCGCGTTGTATTAACTAAAGATCAAAGCGTGTATTTGTATTCTGATGGACTGTTTAAATACTCTGCAGATAATCAGATTATTTCCTCAACAAGTGATGCGTTACTGATGAATAAAGCCTCATACCAGTTGTGGAGTACAACTCTTGAAAAGGAGTTCAAAGTTAAAATTCAAACTAATAAAGCCTTTGTTAAACAACTTAGAATAACGGCAGATTATAGAGATAGTAAGCTTATTGATATACTTGATAGCTTCTGTTTTATACACAACCTTTCCTATAGTATTAAAAACAATATCATAACTATTAACTAATTAAAACATGTTTACATCCCCCGGTATTAAAGCCAAGACGCGTTTGTATATAGCTTGTTGTATACTAATGTATAGTCAAAGTAATTTTGCACTGAATCAAAGCAGTCAATCTGTATTTGAATCACAAAGTATTGTGCTAAATAAGGGCAGTGTGCCGATTTCCACTGTCTTTGATAAAATAGAGCACCAGTCCTCTTATAAAATTGTCGTGAGTCCGATGATAGATAAAAACCAAAAAATCTATATAGATACTCAAAACAATGATATAGAATCGCTATTAATGCAAATAGCAGAAAATAGTTCAACGCTCTACCAGATTAACAATAATCTAATCTCTTTTAAAGAAAAACCTAAACCTGTAAAAACTAATTCTAGTCAGCAAAAAAAGACCCTAACAGGTAAGGTATTAGATGAGTCAAACCTTGGTCTTCCAGGGGTAGTGGTACAGGTAAGTGGAAGTAATCAAAGTACTTTTACTGATGTTGAGGGAAACTATACTATTGATGTTTTAAAACACAACAGTAGCTTAACTTTTTCATTTATGGGCTATAAAACTCAAAAGGTAATAGCTAAAGACAATTTAATTATAACCTTAGAACAAGCCTCTAGTGATTTGGATGAAATTATCATTGTTGGATATGGGACTCAAGAAAAGAGAACATTAACCACTGCAATTGATAAGCTTTCTGTTTCTGAAAAAGATATGCGTAACGTAGGCTCAGCTGTTGAACTTTTACAAGGTAAGATGGCTGGTGTGAATGTTAACTTAACTTCAGGAAATTTAGGAACAGGTGAGCGCGTGTCTATTAGAGGGATTTCCTCTATAAGCGCTAGTAATGAGCCATTGTATGTAGTGGATGGTATTCCAATTTATAATCCATCAGCTCAGCTTTTTAACATGGGAGAATCCATGAGTTCTCTAACTACTATAAACACCAATGATATTGAATCTATAGAGGTTTTAAAGGATGCAGCTGCTGCAGCTATTTACGGATCTAGAGCAAATAATGGGGTTATTTTAATTACAACTAAAAGTGGAAAGAAAAACTCTAGCCAAGTAAGATTTAATTTTAATACAGGAATATCTGAGTTTTCTGGAAGAAACAAACTCAAGATAACCGATTCAAAAATGTATATCGCCCAATATAACAGTGCAGTGGATAATTATAACAAACAATATGGTTTAGTTGTAGGCGATCCAGATTTTAAAACTCATATTTATAATCCCTTTGGAGATCTTCCAGATACTGATTGGCTTGATGTGGTGACACAAAGAGGAAGTTTTACAAATGCAGATCTATCTTTCTCGGGAGGATCAGAAAAAACAACTTATTACATTGGTGGGACTTTTTTAGAACAACAAGGAGTTATTAAGACTAATAGTATGAAACGCTATAATCTTAATACCAAAATAGAATCAGAGCTCACCCCATGGTTAACCATAGGAACAAACAGTAATCTGGCTTATGTAAAAAACAATCAAGTACCTGGACCTAATTTAGGCTCTACAATTATAGGTCGATCAATCGAACAACGTCCTTTTGATAGACCCTATAAACCCAATGGAGAATACTATATCGGAGGAACACAAGAGATGATGAGACATAACCCTGTTCAGATTCTAAATGAACAAACCTCTTATTTAGATATGTATAGATATATCGGTAATTTATATGCTGATGTTAAACTACTACCAGGGCTATCTTTTAAAAATAGTTTGAATACAGACTATAATTATACTTATGATTATTTGTACTACAATGAAAAACATCCTTACGGGACAGGTGTAGGTAGATTGGTTGATTCCAAGCGTACAATAACGAATATTGAAACAGAAAGTGTTTTAATTTATCAAGGGGTTGTTAATGATTTTGGAATCAATGCAATGGCTGGTCATACTTTTCAAAAGGTAAAAAATAATACAACCGGTATTGATGCACGTGGTTTTCCATCGGCATCATTTGATGTAATTAATGTGGCCTCTGAAATTAAAGGTGCTACCGGGTATATTACCGAATTTGCCATGGAATCATATTTCTCCAGATTATCAATTGATTATTTAAGTAAATATATGCTTAGCATGTCACTTCGAACCGATGGGTCCTCAAAGTTTGCACCCGATACGCGTTGGGGATGGTTTCCTTCGTTTTCTGCTGGGTGGAATATTGATAAAGAAGCCTTTATGGAAAATATAGACCTAGGAGCTAAACTGCGCCTTAGTTATGGTAGTACTGGAAATCAAGAAGGAATTAGCAACTATGGTTATCAGTCTCTTTTATCAGGAGGGAATGATTATGGACTTGCAAGTGGGATAGCAGTGTCTGGTTTTGGTAATCAAAGACTTACTTGGGAAAAAGCAAATCAAGTTAACCTTGGAATTGATTTAGCTTTTTTAAAGCGAAGAGTAAATCTAACGGTGGATATGTATAAAAAGAACACCAATAATTTGTTGTATTCAATGCCCATACATGCAACCTCAGGAATGTCTACTGTCTTAAGCAATATAGGTTCTATGCAAAACAAAGGAATAGAGGTTTCTTTGGCAACTGATTTTGATTTTGCAGACTTTAATTGGAAGTCTAATTTTAATATAGCCTCAAATGAAAATAAAATCACCCAGCTTATTGACAATAATGGAGAGCCTTTATCCATCGGGGCCAATAGGGCTCTTCAAGTGGGAAAAGATATAGGTTCTTATTATTTGTTTGTTCAAGAAGGGATTTACCAATACGATGGACAGGTGCCACAACAGCAGTATCAAAGAGGTGTTCGAGCCGGAGATGTGAAGTGGAGAGATCGCGATGGAAATAATATCATCAATGATAACGATAGAGAGGTTATTGGGAGTTCGAATCCTAAGTTTTTTGGAGGGTGGAACAATAGTTTCTCTTATAAAGGATTTGAACTGAATATTCAAACTACATTCTCTTATGGTAATGATATCTACGCCCAGTGGAAGTCTGGAGTATTGGGTAGGCTAGGAGATAGGTTCCCAATTTTAGAGGAGTATTATGTGAATCGTTGGCAAGGCCCTGGTACGACTAATAAGTACCCTAGAGCAATAATGGGGGATACTAATAATCATAGAAACTCAGATAGATGGCTTGAGGATGGATCGTATTTCAAAATACAATCGATGACCTTGGCTTATAATTTTAATTCAAAACTACTAGAGAAAATACACCTAAGTGGATTAAGAGTGTATATGCAAGCAACGAACCTTCTTATTTTGACGAAGTATTCTGGTTGGGATCCAAGTGTTAGTGCAAATCTAGATGCTAGATTCTACGGAAATGATGCTCTGGGTGTACCACCTACTAAAAACTTCTCAATAGGATTAAATGTAAACTTTTAAAAGCTTTTAAAATGAAAAAAATTATTATAGGACTCTTATTTCTGTCATTATATTCATGTAGTAATGAACTGGATTTATACCCAAGTACTGGGTTATCACCAGATGCAATAACACCTAGTGATTTGCCAGCACTCGAGCGCGGGATGTATAACAATGTACAAAATGACCCTAGACGAGAATCATGGATTTTCTATGATATCATAGGGGGTAATGTTCAAGGGACAACCACAACAAGTAAAGATGTTATAAACAATACACTAAATCCTTTAAATAGTCTTATTGTTAATGGATGGAAGGGGTATTACAGTGCACTTTATCAAGTAAATAACGTTTTATCGATAACAGCAAACCTACCAAAGGATCAAACAACCACAAGGGTTAGTGGTACAGCATATTATTTTAGAGCCTATATCTATTATAGTTTAGTGACTCGTTGGGGAGATGTTCCATTGTTACTAGAAAACTCTTTAGAGAAACCCTCAAGAACAGATAAAAGCCTTGTATGGCAGCAAATAGAAGCAGATTTAGAAATGGCTCAACAGCTTTTGTCTGATTCTAAAAATTACTACTATGTGTCTAAAGATGCTGTTGTAGCATTGCAGGCAAGAGTGATGCTTTCACAAAATAAATTAGATAAAGCCTCAGAACTAGCAGAGTCTCTAATTGAAAGTGGAAAATATGCACTGGATTCATTTGAAAAAATCTTTCGTAAACAAGACAATTCAGAAGTGATTTTTGCCTTTGAGAATCTTTCCTCAGAGAGTTCAATAACCATTAGTACTTTGTTTTATAATTATGGGCATCCCAATAAGGGTAGTTATGTATATGCTCCTTCCAAAGAGATACTCTCTCTTATTAAACCAGAGGACAAAAGACATGCAATTTCTTTTGTTAATGCCGGAGGACAGGACTGTATAAATAAATACCCTAGTGGACAAACAGGAACTGATCCGGTTATTATCTCAAGACTTGCAGAAATGTACTTAATCAGTGCAGAGGCCTCTTCGATAGGTTTGGCCACAAAAAGATTAAACCAATTAAGAGAAAAAAGAGGACTTGACCCAGTTTACCCCTCTAACAAACAACAGATGTTAGAACTAGTATTAAAAGAGCGTAGAATGGAACTATTAGCCGAAGGGTTTTCATACTATGATTATGTGCGTACCGGTAAGGCTACAGAGCATTTAGGACTTTTAGACTATCAACACCTACTGCCTATCCCAGGTGGAGAATTACAATTAAACCCAAACTTAACCCCTAATCCAGGATACTAATGAAAACAATCAAATTTTTACTTTTTACTTTATTTATTAGTTTGCAAGTTTCTTGTCAAACTACTGCTGAGGATAGTTTTACAGATTATAAATCAAACCCACAAACTCCAAAAGGTGAGCTACTTGTTAACAATAGCAATTTAGTGGCTCAGGTATTCAAAGATTCAACCTATAGTTTAACCCCTGGGGTTGAAGTACATGAATTTGCTTTTCTTTCTAAAAAAGGTCTAGCCATGAAAACCTTTCTATACGATATTGATTTAAATAAACCTGATGTATCAGTGGTGGCTTCAATGCCGGATAATAAAATGGAATTCTCCATGCAACCAATGACTCAACAAGCAAAGGCATTAGTCAATGACCGCTTTGAGGTTGTAGGTGGGGTAAATGGAGATTTCTATGATATGACCACTGGAGTTCCAAGAGGGGTGTTTGTCTTTAATGGAATGGTTTTAAAAGATAGTTATATAGATAGAAATAAAGGATACCTCGCAGTAGATAAATTCAATAAGGTTTATCTAAAAGACATTGAGTTGTTTAAACAAGAAAAACAATCTTTGCAATATGCTGTATCAGGTGGGGTATGGCTGGTTAAGGACTCAGAGAAAGTCCTGCAAACAGACAATGCAGTTCATCCCCGAACAGCTATTGGAACAACAAAGGATAATCATCTTTTATTAATGGTTGTTGATGGGCGTAATTATACATGGTCTAACGGTATGGATTATGATGACTTAGCTGAGTTTATGAAAGCCATAGGAGCTGATCGTGCTCTTAATTTTGATGGAGGAGGAAGCTCTACATTTTTTATTAATCCAGGTTCATTTAGCAACAATTTTGATATTAGAAATCTACCTTCCGATAATGGAGGTGATCAAAGAGCGGTTGCTAATGGAATTATCATAACTAAAGCAAAATAGTAACCCATGAAAACGCAGTTTAATTTTTCAATCAAATATTTTTTATTGCTACTAATTTCAGTTTTTTCTCTTAGCTGTTCTAGTGATGATAATTTATACAGTTTTAGTGTTTTAGATCCAGACCTATCTATTGATAAAACAGATTTTCAGGTAAGTAAAAATAAAGGTGAACTAAATCTTGTTGTAACCTCTAATTTACCGTGGAGGATAGAGTCGAAATCCTCATGGATTACCACCAGTGTTAATCAAGGTGATAAAGGACAAACAAATATTGCTATTTCTTATGCAAGAAATTATGCCTTAGAGCCTAGGTCAGCACAGGTGAAGGTTTGGATAACTGAAAAAGCTGTTCAAACTGTGTCCATTAAACAAGAAAAAGCTAGTATTGAAGATACTTACAATAATTACTATGTTAGTGAAAATGGACAGTCAGATGGGAGTAGTTGGCAAAATACAACTAGTCTATCAAAGGCCTTAGAATTGGCTAAAAACAATAATGATATTATCCATTTGCAACAAGGAACCTACTATCCAAGTGATAATGCCCAGATTGATACTGGACTTGAGAAAGATCGTACGTTTTTAATTAATGCCAATATTAAATTAATTGGTGGATATCCAAAGGATGCAACCACAGGTAGTAAGCCAAGTGCGGAATATAAGTCTGTACTTTCAGGAAACAATATCAGTGTGCATACAGTGACTGTTTTAGCCCAAAAAATTAATGGATTACAAGTGCATTTAGAAAACCTTCAAATAACCCAAGGTAATGGAGATGCTCAATCTAGTAAAGTTACTATTGGCTCAAGGCAATTGCCAAGAGACCATGGGGCGGGAATGATTGTTATTGGCTCAAATTTAAATGTGGTAAACTCTGAGATAATTAATAATACCTCGGGGCGTCATGCAGCTGGTATGTTTATCGATAATAATAGTAGAGTTAATATACACAATTCACTAATTAGTAATAATACAGGGGTAAATACAAACTCAAATGCTGGTGGTATTTTTGTTAATGCCTCTGAGTTAAATGTTTTTGATTCTGAAATATCTAACAACACAGCAGCAGGAGTATCCGGAGGATTGCAGTCACTGAATAAATCTACGGTTAACTTAACATCTGTAAAGGTTTTTAATAATTCATCTAGGGCTAATGCTGGTGGTTTTTATCATAGAGGAAGCTCTAAATCAACAATTGTAAATTCTTATTTTTATAATAACTCTGTTACAAGTGGTGATGGTGGGGCTATATCAACTCATGATAATGCTATATTAACTATTATTAGTTCTACGTTATACAACAATACTAGCCCTAAGAGTTATGCCTGTATAAATAATCAAAGCAATAATACTGTAAATCTTTATAATACTTTATTGCACAATAATACCTCGAGCGTTGAAAATAATGGTATAAA
>NZ_WMJY01000023.1 GCF_009711055.1 Myroides pelagicus | reverse complement strand
TCCGAAATCACTGGCACAAATCAAACCGGAATATCCAGGTGCAGAGTTTAATTTTGGAAGATTTGCTGATTACATCAATGATTTGCTAGATAGAGATGGGCTGGCTATCTCTGAATTATACTTTAAAGCGGCTATTTCTAAAGTTATTATGTTTAGAGCTGTTGAAAAGATGGTATCTGACGCACCTTGGTATGATGGAGGATATAGAGCACAGACAGTAACCTATTCAATTGCTTATTTATCAGCATTGTTTCAGTATTCTGGTTTAGTTTTTAATTTTGAAAGTATATGGAAAGAACAAGCCTTGCCAAAAGCTCTAATTAAAATATTAGAAAATATAACACAAAAGGTATACAAACGAATTACTAATCCGCCGTCGGGACATGCTAACATTTCTCAATGGACAAAGCAAGAATCTTGCTGGTTAGCAGTAAAGGACTTAGCAATAGATATTGATGAGATTGATGAATCTTTATGTGTTACTGTTCAAGAAAAACTATACAAAAGAAAAGAAGATAGTCAAAATAAAAAGATTGATAATGATATCGACAAACAGGTTAAGGTATTAGAAATAACAGATGAGGTCTGGATAAAGATGTATGATTATTTTAAAAATAATAAATCTGTAAAAAGATTGTCATCAAAACAGATAGGAATATTGGAAAGTAGAGCTAATGGAAGAATTATTGTGCCAAGTGAGATGCAATCTAAGATACTTTTCATGATTTATGAAACAGCTTTAGATGAAGGAGCTATATAGATATGATTAAATAGCTACTACTCAAAGAGTAGCTATTTAACTTTCCTGATCTAATGAAACAGGCTCTCCTTTGATAAAATTTTCAAACGAGTCTATTGGAGCAAAGTCAATATAAATGGTAGAATAATCCCCTTTTTTTCTCCAGAGTCTAACTGAATCTGTTTCTTTTTTTCGTAGCCATTCTCGAGTTACAAGGGTTCGATCCTTCAACCCTAATACATCCACAAGTAACCACTGTCCAAGAGCAGCTTGTCCATAGCGCTTCCCGTTTTCATCCACTTCTGTATTGCTACCTGATTGTAAGCCTTTCATATTACTTTGAGTAACAAGTGCTGGTATGCGTTTGCCATTGGGTAATTGAAGATGAAAGCGCACTTCAGGTCTATCTTTTTTATCTCCTTGAAAAGCTTCTCTTTCTTTTTCAAATTCAAAAATATTTGCAGTAAAAAAGTCTGGATTCTTTTCATGAAATTCTCTAGGTATTGGAATATATACTTCATTTAAAGGCCTTGGAATACCACTTCCTTTGGATTTTGGAGCCGCATTCCATGCGTTTAATCCAGATTTTTCTTCCACTTCTTGGCTTCTGTAGGAATACAAAGGTAAGAACACTTCAACAATGTCTTCCTCCTTGATTGTTTGAGCCTTTCCTAAAAGAGTCATATACGCCTCAAGTAAAAAATCAAAAGGATTTTCAATAATATCAACTTTAAATTGATCAAGTAGTAAACTATCCTTTTTACTTGAATCAAATTTTTGCCAGATTTGAGAATCAGCAAAAGTAAATTTGTAATCTTTTAATCCATCCGACCAAGAGAATGCAGAATTTGTACAAGAAAAATCTTTTAGATTACTTGTATCAATTAAAGGATAGGCGCACTCATTAATTAGAAAGTGTCCCTCATCACGGGTTACATAATGGTAGATGTTAGAGTCGGGGTTTAATCCAAGCCTTTGGTAATCTGTAATTAATCGTTCATTTCTGATTTGAGATAGAGTATGAGCTAGAGCTTCATGGTTCATTTTTACAGCATTGATATCATCTTGATATCTTTTGAGTTGCATGGTTTTTTGAAAAGAAGGTCTACTTCCCATCCAAGTTTTAAGACCAATACCAATTCGTTGTCCTTGTATAATTGACAATACATCATGTGGCGTATTTCCAATATCAACATTCTGACAATCAAAAGCTCTTGCAAAGACAGTTTCTTGAAACTTAGAATCTAGATAGGGTATAGGATCTCCTTGTTTTTGTCTAAACAGGTTAGACAAGGCTCCATATACTTGTAGAAACTGAATATATTCTTGTTGTTGCTCTTTAGAATAGTTTGCCCAAATACTCATTTTTTTGCAGTAAGGTATTAGATTAATTGTCTAAAGATATCAAATATATTAGGATTAAAATTTAGTAATGAACATATTTTGTTAGTATCCAATCAGCATATTTGATTCAAATTTCTTTGTTCATATACTCTTCTAGTGTTTCTTTTAGTTTATCTAAATAGCTGGTTTTTGATTTAGCCCTTGTTTTCATCCGGTGAAAGGCATGATGTATATCCAAGAGTGTAATTCCAAATAATTGTTGGAAGAGCACCGCAATTTTGCGTATTTCAAGTTTTCCATTATTTATTGAACCTGATACATATAAAGCATAGATGAGTTCTATAAGTGCATTTTGAGATTCTGACCAAACAAGTGTCTCTGATATGGATGGACAAGGTTGATTTCTTCTTAATTGTGTATCTATTTTCTCTTGTAGATAATATTGCAATAGATTATGAGCGAGTATTCGAGAGACCTTGTAATCATAGTAAGTAGAAAAAAGAGTATCTATTTCAAAAGCGAAGCTGTTGATGCCAATAAGTGGCGTAATTTTACCTAGAGTGAAATATTCTAGATCTTTATCCGATCGGTTTGATTTGTAGTATTTATAGAAATCACACTGACTAAAGTGTTTTTTATATTCCAAATTCAGTTCTTCTATTTTTTCAAGGTAATATTTATGCTGAGAGGTATAATCTAAAGGACAACTCAATTCTATCCTATAAACTTTATTGTAAAAAATTAGCTTACTAAGGATTTTGGGTTTAATAACTTTAAAAAAAACAACTTCATCTGATTGATTCGTGAAGCCATTTTTTAGAATAGTGGATTTTATATTCAGAAGTACAAGCTGAATAAAATGTATTATTTCTAGTGTTTTTTCAATAGTAATAGATTCTAAAAGACCTAATTCTGCTTCTTTACTTTTAATTGAGTTTAAAGCATTTTTTAAAATCATGTTTTGATGTTCCATAATTATTGAGTTTGGTTGGTTAATTATGACTATCGCAAGGATAAAAAACATGTTTAGTATTTGCCTTTTTAAAATAACACAAAGTCACTTTACTAATCAATACGTGAAAACACGATAAAATATGCGGAAAACACGTATTGCATCTTAATTGAATATTATAAATATTTACATTATTAACTTTAAATGCTTAATTTTATGAATGTTAACAAGGATTCAGGAACACAAATTAGCCTTGATAAGGCTATTGAATTTACCCATGCTTACCAAGAGAATAATCCAAGTTTACCAAAGAGTTACTCTGTAGGACTTGATAAGTTAAATGAGTTACTTGAGCAAGAAGGCTGCATTGGACTTCGGATTTATCCAGGATTAAATTCTGATACGAATCAAAGTAATTTGGTCTTGGTGGGTGTGGATGAGAGTGGAGAGGATATGACACAAGGAATTATACTAGAACACCTTGTTCTTTGTCCTCCTTTATGTCCCAAGGATAGTCAATTAGTAAAAAAATGAATTAATGTTTTACAGCATACTCTTATATGTAACACTTATAGCGGGATGTACTCCACTTGGTTTGTTTTTGGCTGGTCATAAGTATAACAATCAAGCAAATAGAGTGGTTCTACCTTTAGTTGGACTTATGACATTTTCATCTGCGTATGAATACGTGGTGAGTCTAAAAATGGGAGTTAGCGTTGTATTATGGTATCTGATTTATCCAGCTTTTGAGTTTGCAACTTTATATTTTTTATTTGAAAACTATATAACCCAAAGACCTAAATGGCTTTTTCATAGTCTATTGGGTCTTTTTCTTTTATTTTATATTTTGTCTTTATGCTGTTTTGATACTGACTCATATTTAATGTCTACCGGAATAAATAAAATATACAGTACTTTTTTTGTCTTGCTGTGTACCTTTTTGTGGGTTAGACAGGTGTCAAATCAGAAGAAGATTTTAAAGCTATACAATGAGAGTCAGTTTTTTATTGTAATGGGGCTTTTCTTTTATTATGTCACAACGATTTCTGTATTTACTCTTCTTGGCTTTATTGATAAAAGCGATTTATATATTTATGATTATTGGCTGGTTAATATTATAGCAAGTTTGATTTTAAGAATAACAATATCTATCGGTGTATGCAAAATGATTTAAACTTATTTTTTTGGCTAGGAACTTTCATTATGATCTCTTTAGCTATTATGGTTATTATTCTAGTTATTTTCTATCAAAAAAAGATAGTAAGACACCATAACGAGCAATTAAAAGAACAATTAAGAACCAATCTTATTGTTGAGCACAAAGAAAGGGAACGTATAGCAAAAGAGTTGCATGATGGGCTTTGTAGTGATCTAGCAACTATACAAAATCTAGTTTCAGTTTTAGAACTCAGTCCCAATAAGAATATGCAGGCTGAAACAATAGCAGATTTGCGCGATGGTGTCCAACTGTGTTATGATGAGGCACTGAGAATAAGTTATAATTTAGCTCCTCCGTTAGTTAATGATAACACCATTAGCGTTCTTTTGAACAATTATATAAAAAGAGTCTCAAAAGTAAGTGATCTTGAGTTCACGTTTATATCAAATAAGCCAACTTTTGTACTAAATGAAATTCAAAAATTTGAACTCTACCGGATTGTACAAGAGTTAATCCATAATATCATTAAACATAGTTATGCAAAAAAAGCAATGATTAATCTTGTTTGGCAAGATGATTCATTATGTCTACATCTTGTTGATGACGGTGTTAAATATAGCTTTGATAATCAAAATAAAGGACTTGGTCTATCAAATATAAAAGCTCGTATTGTACAGCTACAAGCCGAATTTATCCATGATTCTACAGATGATGGGAACGATATTAGTATAACAATAAAAAGAAATGAATATGATTAGAATAGGAGTAGTAGATGATCATAAGTTGTTTCGGAAAAGCTTTTTACGTTTGCTTTCTCAAGTTGAAGATGTAGAAGTTTTGTTTGATTGCTCCAATGGTATTGAGCTATTTGAGAGACTAAAAACCACAGAGATAGATATTGTTTTTTTAGATATTCAGATGCCAATAATGGATGGTTATCAAATAGCAAATTTACTTGAAAAGGATTATCCAAAGATTAAAATTCTAATACTTACTAGTTTTGATGATTCTTATAGTATAGAGCGAATGCTTAAGTATAATATATCAGGTTATTTGACAAAGAATATTTCATTTTCAAAACTCAAAAATGCCATTTATGCTGTAAAGTCTGATGGGCTTTATTATGACAATCAAATCCGAGATATTGTGGATCAAATAGAGGATCAAAAAACATCTCAACAGGTTGTTTTATCTGACAAAGAAATTGAAATAATCAGGCTTTATGCCATGCAGTACACTGTTAAACAAATTGCTGAAATGCTTAATTTAAGTACAAGAACTATTGAAAAATATAAGGAAACATTGATGCAAAAAACAGATTCTAAGAATTTTATTGGAGTTATCTTATATGCCTTGCGATGGCATTATATTGAGGATAGTGATTTCAAGTAGTGAAAACACGATAAAAAAACCGTGAAAACACGTATTGATTTGAATTATAGTGAATTGTAGTTTTGATTATCCCAAAATGCAATGACTATGAAAGCCAAATACGTCCTTATAATATCCTACTTCTATATTTTACTTTTTGTATATGCAGCCATAAGTAAGCTCATTACCTTTGAAGCTTTTCAGGTTCAACTAACACAGTCCCCACTGCTTAGCGCTTACGCCAATATCATTGCTTATTTAGTGCTAGGAGCCGAACTATTATTTGCTTTACTGCTTTGTATTAAAACAACAAGACTCCTAGGGCTCTATCTCAGTTATGGGCTTATGGTTGCATTTACCCTCTATATTTATTTGATATTAAACTACAGCGATTTCATTCCTTGTTCTTGTGGCGGAATACTTGAAAAAATGGGATGGAACGAGCATCTGTGGTTTAATTTGATAGTGAGTATTCTTGGATTTGTTGCAGTTTACATATTGCAAAACAATACCAAGAAATTTTATCTTAGAATCATAATTATTACACTGATTAGTAGTGTAGTGCTAATTTTGCTGTTCACCTCTTCGGAGTATATTATTAAAAAGCAAAACCCTTTTGTTAGACGTTATTTACCCCATGGAGTAATACAAGATGAAACTTTAGATTTACAGGTAAACTCTTTTTATTTTTCAGGCTTTTACAAGGACAATATTTATCTGGGTAATTATACTGCACCTCTAAGATATATAGAGATTGATTCTCTAATGCAAAGGCAAGATTATTCAATCACAATAGACTCCATAAATCTAGCTTATTCTAATCTAAGATTTAAAACGTTATATCCTCATTTTTACCTAGCTGATGGTACAACACCAATTATTTTTAAAGGAGTTTTAAATGACCTGAAAAAGCGAAAAACAACTGGTATATTAAGCTATAAAGATGTTTACTTTTCTGATATGGTTCCAGTTGACTCTACAACTATTGCTTTTAAAGGACAAAGTAGCCAAGATTATAAAAGCGTATTAGGTCTTTTAAATAGCGAAGGTCCAGTACAAATTGATTTGAACACGAATTTGTTAGAATCAACTTCAGATGGAGTGTTTGATACTGACGGAATATTAGTGTACAATAAAGAATATGAAAAGTTTATTTATACATATTACTATAAAAATAAATTCATTCAAACTGATAATAAACTTATTGTTATAAATGAACAAAGTACAATAGATACAACACAAATGAAAAAAATATCAGCTACTAAATTGTCTACAGGAGAAAATAAAATGATTACCCCTATAAAAGCAATTAATTCAATAGTTGTAACACATAGAAACTTACTGTTAATAGTTTCCAATTCTATGGGACAAAACGAATCTCGAAAAATGTGGAGGCAAGCGAGTATTGTAGATGTATATGACTTTGTAAATAATAGTTATCTCGGAAGTTTCTATATCAACCACCTAGGGGACGATAAACTATCTGATTTAATTATAACGGATCATTATCTATATGGTTTGTTTGATAGAAAACTTGTACGTTTTAAAATGGCCAAATTACTTATAGACAAGTTTTATTAAGGTTTAGCTCAACCTTTAAAAATAGCTACTAACCATTAAATTTTAAAGTAATGAAAAAGTTTTTTAAAACAGCAGGTTTGCCAATCGCGGTATTTGCACTTGCTATTAGCGCGGCATTTGCCACAAATGCAATAAACAACAATGAAAGGTTAACAGATCCAATTTATCCAAAACCTTATTATTACCATGATTTACTCTCTCAGGAGTGTGTTATGATAAATGATAACAATCTTAATTGTACAGAAGTGAATTCTGGTTTAGGGCTTTGTTCTTGGGGAGTAAACGATGTCTTTGGACTTGAGGAAGGAGGAACTGCTTGTACAATTCAGTTGTACAAACCACGAGATTAATTTAAAAAAATAAGGGTGCTAAGATAAGTAGCACCCTTATAGTTATAAGCCGTTATTAATCCAATCAATGTCTTTTTTATCTTTCAAAAAGTAATCATACCACTCAAAAGTTCTTCTAAGTATATCAATGCTTTCTTGTTTATTTTTTTTAAAGATATTTGCATCAAGGACATGATTAATGTTCTTGTAAAAAAGAGCAATTACAGGTTTGTTATATCGCTGTAAAGCTACGTAGAAATGTCTAGTTTGTTCCCATGGTACATTAATGTCCTTCATACCCGCCCACAGTAGAATAGGAGTTTGAAGATCCTGAGCATATAGAATAGGGGAGTTGTCTAAGAATTTTTTCGGGTCTTGTCCAAAACTTTTATTAAGATACCATTGATGATTTTCCACTCTTGAATAATTAGGCTTTCTTAGATGATAATTATACGAATAATTAAACATTATTAAATCATATACTCCAGATGACGAAACAACACACGAATATTTATTAGTGTGTGTTGCAATAAAAGAAGCTTTATAAGCACCGAATGAGTGACCTTTTAATCCTATTTTGTAGGGATTTATAGTCTTTTCGATACTCAAAATACTATCTACAGCTAGATTAACTTGATTTAAAGAGGAAATTCCTGTTCCTTGATCATCTGTATAAGTATCAGGTAGAAGAACAAAATATCCTTGCTCATTTAATAGACTAATGTTAAGTCCATTATCGGTGTATAGTTTTGGAATATCAAAAATGTTTGCATCCTTTTTTTGTATGTCATAAATATGTACGACCATTGGATAAGAGAGGTTTGGATCATAGTTTTTTGGATAATAAAGAGTTGAAGTTAGCTTAAAACCTTTTGAATCCTTAAGTGTTATTTGCTTTTGTTTTCTCCAATTATATAGATGAGTTGGAATATAATTATCAACTATTTTTGTAGTAGTAGTTGATTCAAAATAATATAACTCTGGTGGGATATTATAGTTTTCTTGAGTAAATAAAACTTTTTTTAAATTATTGGTATAAATAAGAGATAAAGGATTAATTCTGTTACTTGTTTGATTTACTATAGTTTTTATTACACCCTTTTTATAAATTAAGAGCGATGTTTTGTTGTCGATATCATTAAAGAAAAACAGCAAAGGTATGTTTTGCTTTATATAGGTTATAGGGCCACTTCTATGTGAGTTTTTAATACTTAGCCTACCTTGATTATCAAATGAAGTTAATGATTTAATAGTTTTATGTTTTAAATTGTACTGATAAATGGCTTTATCAGTAGTAAGAATAATTGATGAGGAATCTTCTGTCCAGTATGTTGAAGAATCTTCATTACAATCTATATCAAGTTGGTTTTTTTCAAAAGTTTGAGTATTTAAAATCTCCCATTTTCCATTGGTTTGATAAATTAAATGTTTGTAATCTAGAGATGGATTTAGTTTATTATAAGAATTGGCGTCAATCTCAAAGGATATGGTGCTTGATGAATCTAGCTTTTTTAAAACATATTGTTTTTTGGGATATGAAACCGTGTAATCAAAGTATTTGAAAGGTTTCTCACTTAATATAGCGTTTGTAATAGGAAATGTTATTACTGAAAGTGAATCATCTATATTTACACTATCTAATACCCTTTTTTTAGTTCTATAAATAAAAAGTTTATTGATCGTTTGGAATGTCGGTATGTAATTTAAATTTTTTAAATGTAAATCATTAGCATTAGCATTCCAGATATCTACAAAATCTGCTTGTGTGTTAATAACGCTATCTGTTTTAATTTTATAAGAGAATAAAATATCATTGTTATTATAGAACACCGTATTTTCATTTACAATTTTAGAACTGTCTACAGAAAGCAAAATCTCTTCAATTGTATGATTATTGAAATCAATTAATTCAAACTTAGCGGAATTTACTTTCAATAAGAGTTCTGATTGATCTTGATTCCAAACTGGATTGTAAAGATCGGCTGTAACTTGGCCAATGTGTAATTTTTTAAGGTTATTTAGTTCTAGTGATTCTAATTGATGTGTATTTTTAATTTGATACAGTAGTTTTTGTTTGTTAGGACTAATGATATAATTATCAATATTTTGAATTTGAGTTATAGTATTCCTTTTATTTTGAATAAATTGATCTATTGTAAGAAGCCCCTCATTATCTAGTGTAATTAATATATCGAAATCATTAATTATGGTATGTTTTTTTATATTAGTTATGGAGTCTGTTTTTTCGATGTTATTCAGATCAATAATGCTTAGACATTTACCTTTTTGCAAAATAGCTTTAAAGTCATTAATAAATTCTAAGGGGAGGATGTTATTTAGTATAGAATAGTTTTCTGAGATTAAAAATTTATTTCTATTTGTAGTATTTAAGATATAAATTTTGTTTTTATTTACATCATCGGGGTTATATAAACTGTAACCAATCCATTGACCAGATTTAGATATGGAAGTTGCTTGCAAATTTAACCAGCGCTGATCAATAGATATACTATCATTGGTTGCAAATGCATCCAATGATAGTACTAGTATTGTTAATAATATAAGTAAGTTTTTCATTTTAATAACCATAGTTTTGAGGTAGTAAATTAGGGTTAAGCAATAGTTCACTCTCAGGGTAAGGAAAAAGAATATTTACATCACTCCAGTTTGGTTTTGTAAGAGATAATTCAGAAAGTCTATCGTTTCTTTTTAAATCAAAAAAACGATGACCGAATTCACAAAAGAATTCTTTGTTGCTTTCTTGAAGCATAATTGTTACAAGTTCTTGCGTATCTACTATAGTACCGATTAAAGGTAATGCAGCTCTTGATCTAATAAGATTGATCTGTTCGATTGCGCGATCGTTTTTTCCTTGATACATTAAGGCTTCACTTAAGGTGAAGTAAGCTTGTTCAAGACGGAAGACAATAGAATATTCATCTGTATTATTTTCTTTATTTTTATATTTAAAACAGTAAGGATATATTTTATTGTCTTTGCTAAATTCTCCAATCCAATGAGTTTTTCTTAAATCATTGGTCTCAAAGCTGTGAAATAATTTTTCTGAAATAGTTAAAGAAGAGTTGACAAGATTTTCTATAATATAGGTGCTAGCTTCTTTAGTTGGTAGATAAACCTTAGAGTTGTCAATCAGTGATGAATTAAATTGCCATAGCGTACTTTTGGCCTGTTTCTTAAAAACTGATTTTATATCTAACTCTATATTATACTGTGTGTTATTTATTACTTTTTGGGCAAATTCTTCAGCTAAATTATATTTTTTTTGTAGTAAATAATTTTGAGCTAATACTAATTCAGCAACTGCTTTATTGGGATATACTCTGTCAAGTGTTCTATATTGATAGGTTAAATAATCAAGCGATTCTTTTAAATCCTTTTCTATTTCAAGAAGTACTTGCTCATAAGCTAGTTTATTTGTTTTACTATTTGTTTTATAATCTGTCGATTTAATATAAGGAATCTCTCCAAATAGTTGGGTAAGATATTGATAATATAGAGCTCTAAGAAACAAAGCTTCTCCTATAAAAACACTTTTTGTTTGTTCTGTAAGATGCTCTGATTTATTTAGGCCTTCTAAAAAAGCATTAATCGCATAAAGGTCTCGATAGGCAAACATCCAGTAATCTTTAACAGGCGTAACACTTGCAGATAGTGCATTTTGATAAAATATGTTGTTTTTATCAATAGGTTCTAATTCATCTGTATAAAGACTAAAATCACAGCCTACGCCGTTAATCCCTCCTCGAAATAAAGGATTTTCTTTAGCATTGAAGTATATATTTGATAAGGCTGCTTTAACCGTTGTTATATCTTTAAATACATCTTCAGTATTGATTTGATTGTCAGGAAGATCAATTTCAATTAGTTTTTCGCAAGAGTTTAAAAAAAAGGTCAATGAAACTACCAAGCAAGTAGTGTATATATTTAATAAGAAAGTTTTCATAGTTTAAAAATTAAAAGGTTATTTGAGCACCAAAGGCATATGTTTTCAAAGGAGGAGAAAAACCTAATAGAACAAATTCAGGGTCAAGTCCATAGTAGTTAGTATGAGTCCATAGGTTTTGACCTTGTATGTAGATTTTTACAGAATCAATTCCTTTATTAGGTAAATTAAAATTATAAGAAACTGATACGTTTTTAAGTCTAATAAAAGACGCATCACTGATGGTTCGATCACTTTCAATATATCTGTTATAAAGATTCATAAGCGAAGAATCTGTTCCACTTGATGCATAAGTATACTTTGCATGTATATTGTCTTTAGACCATCTATCAAGCATTTGGATAGGTAAGTTAGTTTGAAGATCTCCTATATACTTGTATAAAGCATCATAGTTATAGTTTTGTTGCTTAACAAAATGAAATAAGAAGTCCAATGATAAGTTTTTATAGGTAATAGTATTTTGAAGACCACCATGAAAGGTAATACCTATTTCTTTTGTGATTTGTTTATCATCTGCTGTTAGATGTCCGTCTTGATTATAATCAGTGAATTCATACAGCCCTGATTGAGGATTAACTCCTTCTAGATGATATAACTTGACGATATTAATTGATTTACCTAAGACATACTTGTTTTTGTAGGTAGAATCTTCTAGATCTTTAAATCTTTTTAGTTTGTTCTTAGGAAATGAAATATTAAAATTTGTTTGCCAGTTCCAATCTTTTGAGTCGATATTGTTTGTGTTTAGAGTAAACTCCCATCCATTATTTACAACTGTTGCAGGGAAATTACTTGTGATTGAGGCAAAACCAGTTGTCCAAGGTAGAGAATACCCAACTAATTGGTTTGAAGATTTATTATTATAGTATTGTAAACTAGCATTAATTTTATTGTGTAAGAAAGTTAAATCAAGAGCTAACTCAAATTTTGTTGTTTTCTCCCAACCAAAATCAGCATTAAGCAATCTAGAAGGGTATAACCCTGTAATTTCATCGTATTTTCCCTTATTAACAGTGTAAGTATCTAAATATTGATAATCTCCAATATTATCACTACCAGTTATACCATAACTAGATCTAATTTTTGCTAAGTTCAGCCATGGTAGATGGCGTAAGTAGTTCTCTTCTGAAAATACCCAAGCTACTCCGAAAGCTCCAAAATTTCCAAATTTGTTATTGTATCCAAATCGTGAGGATCCATCTCTTCGTCCTGTTAAATTGACAATATATTTACTGTCAAAGTTATAATTGATGCGAGTAAAAACTGCAGCATATTTGTATTGAGAATTTGTCAGATTGTCAATAGTTTTTACTTTAGCAGCTTCAATGTTTTTAATTAAGGCATTAGAACTAAAATTACTTCCTGTAATTTTAAATGAGTTGTTTTGCTGATTTTCAAAGGTTGAACCAATTAGCATAATCAAAGAATGCTTATTCCATTTTTTTTGCCAATTTAATTGTGGTTCAATTATATAGCTTTGGGAGTTTACAAAACCCTTTTCAGATCTTGAGCGTTCACTTGTAAATCCTAAACCAGGATTAAAAATTGTGTGAGGGCTAAGTACGTTTTCATCGAATTCAGAAGAAGTTAAACCCAAATTGACTTTAAGTGAAACTTCAGAAGTTAGATTGTAATCAAAGTTAGCATTGAGTGATAATGATTTAGTTTGATTGTTATAGGTTTTATCTAGTTGAGCCAAAGGATTTGCGAAAGTCCCATCTTGCCAATTCAGACTTCCATCTTCTTTGTATAGAGCAGGGGCATTAGGTGCTAGATTAAGAGCTGTTTTTGTAAAATCTACAGCAGGTAAATTGTTCTTTTGTAAAGCATAATTTACTCCTATATTGGCTCTTAATTTACTGTCTAATCCTAGATGATTAATATTGAAAGAAACTGCATTTCGCTTATACCCTTTATCTGTTGGAAAAATCGTAGAGTTGTTTGTTAAACTTGTATTTAATCTAAACGAAGTAGTTTGACTCCCTCCTGATAAACCAATTAGAGTTTCATGACCTACAGCAGTATTACCAATAAGTTCTTTTTGCCAGTCAGTGTACCTATTTTTATCCCAAGTTCCATTCATATCATATGCATTAACTGGGTAATCTGTTATACCATCGTTTATAAAAGCTTCTTCTCGTAATTTATTAAACTCTTCGGTGTTTAATAAACTCATTTGATTGACAGCTTTGCTAAAGGAGGTAGATGAACTTATAACTAATTGAGTAGTTGATTTAGATGCTTTTTTTGTTGTAATCAAGATAACCCCATTTGCACCTCTAGAACCATATATGGCTGTGGCATCAGCATCTTTTAGAATCTCTATACTCTCTATATCATTGGGGTTGATAGAATTTAATGGAGATATCTTTGTATTTAATATTCCTGCAGATAAAAAACCATTTAAGTATTGAGATACAATAGGTACTCCATCAATAATATATAAAGGTTCGTTACCATCAAAGGACAAACTATTCTTGCCTCGAATTTGTATTTCAAACCCACCACCAGGAGTACCAGAATACTGAGTAATACTAACCCCAGCCATTCTACCTTGCAAGGCCTGAAGTGGATTCACAACCGGCTGAAACTCGATATCCTTCGCTGTCACTCTTGCAATACTTCCAGTTCGTTCTCGGTCTTTTACCGTGTAGTATCCAGCATTAACTACAATTTCGTCAAGTGTTGTAGTATCCTCAAGTAGCTCAATATTTAAAACGGCTCCCATACTACTTGAGTACACTATGGATCGCTCTTTGTAGCCGAGCATTGAAAACGTAATCCGATCTCCAACAGTTACATCGATTGAATATTTTCCATCAAGATCAGTGGCTACAGTTTTGTTCCCAACCGATACGATCACTCCACCAAGAACACCTTGAGCGTCTTTTACGGTTCCTGAGAGTTTTATAATTCCTTTTTGCTGCTTATCTTGTAAGAAGTAAGAAGCATTAAAAAACAAATGATTATCATTTGATACGGCATAAGTTGGATAGCCAATTAAAAGGCTAACAAGCATAGCTATCCTATAACCACAAGTGGTCAAAATTTGAGTTTTCATAATTTTATAATTGATTTTGATACAACAAGCCTTTAAATCATCAAGATTCATATTGCCGTAGTACTTTGATCAGCCAGTTGCACCAAAAGGTTAGTTAATGGGTAATTTGTAATAGATAATAAAAAACTATCTCCTTCACTCTAAGCACGTCTCCCAAAATGCAAAAGAGCAAGGAGATAGCCATGGACTTTTAGCATGGCTCAAAACTCCCTTTAAGCCACACAATGTTTTGTGAGTTTTTGTGCTTACTACTGGCTGACGTCTACATTATAACCAACCTAGATATACCAAGATAGTAAGCGGTTTTTTCCATAATAAAATAGTTTTAAGTGTGATTAATAATTAACAATAGAACAGTAGGAAAGTCTTATTTCATAGCATTTTTCCCTTACTAACTAATTAATATTGCCCTATAATCGAATGGATGAATGAATTATATAGATGTGAATTAAAAGGCAATAGATATCCTGTACGCATCCAAAAACTGTTTTTAGACCTAGCGCAAAATGTGTTATAACTCTAACTAAATAGGTAATAGGGTAGCCATCCAACATCGAACAAGTCATGCTAGATACAACTACAACAATGTGATTTAGTTAAACTAAAATTTAATCATAGGCTAAATGTGAGTTTAGTTACTAATTTGTTGTTTAATAAAATGTAATAATTGATAAATTCTCGAATAGAACATTCGATAAGTCCATTAAGGATAGATAAGGTATTGCAAGCATTCATAAAATAACGAACACTAAACAAATCCACCTTTGTTTTAAAACCTCTATATACCAAATTGGGAGACGGTATAGTTTAGAAGTCTGTAGTATGTTTAATATAAAGCGAAACTTAAGTATTTCAATAAAGTGAGAAGTAAATGACAAGCCTATATAAAATAAGTTGGCATGGGTACTCACATTATCCAAATCGAGGTACTGGCATACCGTGCAACGAATAAGTGAGCCCATGCCTAGGTCATGGGCTAAGTTACTTATTTTCTCGTTGCTAAATTGAAAAGTGCCAGTTTTCGATAAGAGAAATAAATAAGCTTTAGCTTATATTTTATATGTCATCAAGACTCATTTAGTGCTAAAAATGTATAATTACATAATTGACATTAATAGACCAAATATAGGTAAAATAAAACTTTGTGACAAATATGTCAATGTAAAAAATGACAAATATGTCATTTTTGATATATGAAAGATACAGAAGATAAATATTTAGAAGCTATTATCAATAATTTTATTGCGTTAATAACGGAAAAGAATATTGATGTTGCTGCTATTGCAGCAGCAGCTAATTTAGACCGTAAACAAGTATATAGATTTATTAATCGAGAAAATGTTCCAGAACTCACAACTTTTTTAAGAATAGTTTTAGCTACAGGATATACTCCTAGTGATGTTTTCAATTTTAGCTTTAATTTCAAGGAATATATGAAGTCAGCAGGTATTCAAAAAATTGTTCATAAAGGAGAAAAAAATTAAGAAGTGAAGAGGTATATCTAAAAAACAGATACCATAGATTATTTTTCAATACTCTATAGTTTATAGAGTCAAATTCGCATAGCTATTTTTAGTTTTTCAATAATTCTTTTTTCTTCACTATGACTATTAGTCGATAATCTTATTATTGATAGACCAATTGTTTTTAGAATTTTGTCTTTCTTCTTATCTCGTTCTTTTTGTATTAAATTTTCATGGAACGAAACGCCATCTACTTCTATGGCTAGAACAGGACTTTTATCAATTTTGTTGAAGAGAAGAAAATCAAGTTTAGAATCTCTCATAATAAATTTTGTTTCCTCGTCATCAAATAAATTAATATTAGAAACAAGATCTTTAAGACGATATTCTCTCACCATATCGATTACTTCAAAATCCTTATTTACCAGTATTTTATTTTTTAGTAAATGATGAATAATTTTCTCCGCAGGAGATCCTTGAATATGTTTATTCGATGAAATAAATGATGAATACTTTTTATTATATTCTTTATATAGCAGATCAAAAACAGAACAAATTTCTCCTTTAATAATGGTTTCTTTTGGATCGGTTGTATAGCAAATATAGCGTATTAAATCACCAATATTTGTACCATGAGGGAGGTCCATGGTAGCAGGTTTTACAATAATAAATTCTTTAATAGCCCTTGAAACAGCTACATTTATTAAGTTTGGATTATCTATAAATGGGATAATTTTATTTTTAACCGTATTGAAAATAATTACTTCTTTTTCTCTTCCTTGAAATTTGTGTATTGTATCAGCTTCTACGCCACATTTTAGTTGTTTCTGAAGCAATGTCACATGATCTCTATACGGTGAAACAATACCAATTTTACCAAAATCTGAATAGTTTTTTTGGATATATAGGTTAGTTTCATCTATTTGTCTCTGGTTCGAATTCTCCCATTCTCCTGATATATTTGTTTCAATAATCCTAAAAGGATGATTTTTATTATGAGTCATAACGATAAGTTCATCGTTATAATATTTTTTATTACAAAATCCAATGATAGTTGGATGGCATCGATAATGTTCCTTTAATAAAATCGATTGTATTTTACTTTTAAATAAACTTTTTAATGAGTTTAAGATATTGTAGTTGATATAGTCATAGGCAGGTAGAATTGCATATTGTTTCTGGAGGCCTTCGACTATTTGTTCACTTTTATTATCAACAATATGAGTTAATTGCATGCTATCTCCAACAATGATTGCATTTCGACAGCACGAAAAGCATACTGCTGATTTTATTATATCTACTTGAGAGGCTTCATCAATAATTAGATAATCCAATAGATAACCTTTTGGAATACTTGTGTGAAGTGAAAGAGTTGAACTTAAAATAATAGGATAACGTTCAATAAAATCATTAAAATGTTTGAGATAGTTATTAGATGTAAAGGCAATTTGGTCTAGATGATTGTATTTGTTAGATAAGAAGTTGTTGAAGATAATTTTAGAAGAATCTATAAAAGAATTAAGATTTTCTGTTTCATTATTTGAAGTTAGCCAATTTTCTATAGCCAAAATGTTCTGTTCTAATTTTACTATATATAATTCATAAAATTTATGATTTATATAAATAGGTAAAAAAGTACGATATTGATGAAAGTTTTTTAAATCTATAAAACCAAATTGTAAAACAAGACGTAACTTATTATAAAATGAAAGCTTACTACTAAAATCCGTAGTTGACAATAGATTTTTCATTTTTAGAGTTTGATCACAATTCCATTTTCTATAAAACTTCTTATCTAGTTGCTCTTTCACACTACAATCAAGGGGTTGTTCATTTCTGACGTGAGAGAATTCAATGGTAACTTCAGATAATCTTGATCTTAAAATAGCTAATTCATTTCGATATTTAAAACAAGTAGTAATTACTGAATCTAATTCTCGAATGTTTTTATTAGCTTTTTCTAGTTGATTTTTAGAACTTTTTAAATTACCATTGACAGTCTGTTTATCTATGGCATTAAAGAAAGAGCTTTTGTTTTCTTTATTTCCAAGTGTAGCCATGAGAAAATCATAACCATAATTTTGTAACTTGTCTTGTATGTTAAATATCGCTGAATTATTATTTGATACTATTCCAATAGTTTTCCCTTGTATAATTAAATTTGCTATGATATTTAAGATTGTTTGTGTTTTACCTGTACCTGGAGGACCTTCAATAATGGTCATGCTGTTGCTAAGACTCGTCTGAACGGCTAGCTTCTGACTTTGGTTACAACCAAAAGGGTATATTAATTTTTTTTTATCAATCTCAATAGTAGGGTTGTAACCATTGAGATACTTGGTCAACGCTGATCTAGAATCTAGTATATCAATAGAATTAAAAGCATGTTGCAATATATTAGAACTGATGTGTTGAGGACTATCATTTCCTTTATCGTTAATAGGAACATCGAATGAAGTTTCTATAGATTGTGTTACGATGTCTTTGAAGTAATCTATGATAGGCTTTATATGTTCTGAATTTTGAACTGAAGGACAAATTTCAATATTTGTATCATTTTTAATTGGATTAGAACTATCCTTATCTTTTGTGAAAATAAAATAGTCTCCATAATAATGCACAGTATCATATTTAGTATTTAATATACCTTTTTGATATATCCTAACATTAGCTTGGGTAGATAATAAGGGTAGGTATTGTACTTTATCGATACCATATTTATAAGTTTTACCATTTCTAAATGTAATTTGATATTTATCCTCAATACATACAGCAGAGGTTACATCACTTTTGTATTCAAACAGTAAGGAGGTTTTATTTTTTAAGAATACTATAAATTGCTTACTTTCCAATTTGATCTATTTATTGTTAAAGTACATTAACAAAGTTACAAATTAAGAATCATTTAGTAAAGTTTATAAAAATACGAATCGTTATAATTAAAAAGATATTTCAAAAAAAAATAGTGAGTTAGTTTCTTTTTATACTATTCCACTGAAAGAATATTATTTTCCATTTCTATCCTTTTCTTTTTATCCTCAATTCTTTCTTTTTCCAGATAATGAATATAAAATAAGAATAGACTAAAAAGAATTAATGCGTAAGCAAGCCATTTACCAATGCGTTCAATAAAACGTATAAATAGAGAAGCTTCAAAGCTTGAGAAACCTTCTAAACCCGCTACATTTCTTCTGTAAAACTTTCTTCTATTAATCCAATATATAAGTCCAACTCCAAGGAGTAAGAATAAAATCGATAATATTAGTATAAAAGTAGCCATATGAATTTAATTTATGTAAATCAATTGATAATGAGTTGATTGCTAATTTAGGAAAATTTAATTAAGCAACCATCCCCTTAAATTGAAGTATAAAAAATATAAGTATTACAAAAAAAGCACTGCTTGACAAAACAGTGCTTTTTTAATTGCTATTAATCACCTTTCTTATGTTTATGAGGCTTAAGTGAAGGTGTATTTCCAGGAGTATCTTTATTGTCTCTCTGACGTCTGTCAGGTTTACCTGTTGAAATAGCAATTCTTTTTGGTCCAGGTTTGATTCCCATAACGTAATAAGTTTAAAAAGAATTAATTACTGCTAATTTATCTAAAAAATAGCTATTCGAAAATACTGTGTTGCTAATATTTATAGCAAAATAATTTGTTTTGATTTTAGATTTCATTACTAATTAATAATCCACCCATTGGCAGAGCTTGGCAGATTTATCTTGCCAAGCTTTGTTCTTTTGTAATGTTAGCTAACAAATTTAATTAACTCATTAAATTCTAACATTATGAATATAGATCGCACAGAATTCCTTTTATGGATGGAGCGTATTATGACGCGCTTTGATCACTTGTCAGAACATATAAAAGACCTCCCTATAAAAACTCAAACTATAGACGGAGAGGAGCTTTTAGACAGCCAAGATGTAATGGCACTTTTTAAAATAAGCCCTCGTTCCTTACAACGTTACCGCTCAGACGGTAGACTTCCTTATTATACAATTAGTGGTAAACTCTACTACAAACGTTCTGATGTCAATCAGTTTATCAGAGAATGTTTTAAACATCCTGTACGCAAGAAGTAAATAGCAGCTAAAAGCCAAGAGTAACCTTTAAAGCGCGCTAGTTAATGATCAGGAACTCTTGGCTTTAGTTTTAAGTTTTTAATCATTTAAAACTAGGTATTATGAGTACAGAAACCACTGAAAGACAAGTAGAGTACGATGTGCTTCTTGTCAATGACAAAACAAAAAACAAGATTCAAGTAGTTAAAGGACTGGATAAAGAAGGTAAACTTGAAACAGTACCACCAACTAAAAAGAATCAAAATCAATTTTTAAAAGTAGATCGTAACGGAGATTTCTTTTCCAACTTCTTTTCTAATTTTTTCAGTCAACTTAAAAACCCAACTCAGTTTACTTTTTTTAGAGTTCCAGAGCTATTGACTATCAAGATGGCTAATCAAATGCAAAAAGAACTCAATCAAACAGGACCTACCCATGAGCTGTTTTTAAAACATCAGATAACAGAAGTTGGTAACGAGCCAAAGAAAGAAAGCAAAGTAGCTGAACCTACGAAAGAAGAGGGACAGTATCGTTCTAATAAGTTTGATATTAAAGACATTGATTGGGATTCTTTAGCAAGGCTTGGGCTTTCAAAAGAAAAATTGCAAGAAATGGATTTATTAGAACCACTATTACAAGGTTATAAAACCAAGGATTTGGTGGCTGTAAATTTAGACTTAGGATCAGCGGTATTTTCTTTGGATGCAAGACTGTCTTTACAGAAAAACGAAGAAGGTAAGGTGGTTATGGCACTAGAAGGAGTAAAGAAATACCCAAATCTAAATGTACCGCTTTATGGTCATGAGTTTTCAAAGCAGGATAAACACAACCTTTTAAAAACAGGGAATATGGGTAGGGTAGTGGATCTTGTTCATCCAACTACTAAGGAAATGATTCCATCGGTTGTGAGCGTAGATAGACTAACCAATAACCTTGTTGTGACAAGAGTTGAGAAAATGCAATTACCTAAGGAAGTAAAAGGAATTGTACTTAGTGAAGAGCAACTCCAAACTTTAAAAGAGGGTAAACCGCTTCTTGTAGAAGGAATGACCTCAGCTAAAGGAAATCTATTTAATGCAGAGATTCAGTTTAACGCTGCTAAAGGTCATATTGAGTTTTTGTTTGACAATACCAATAAACAAAGTCAAGCTCAAACACAAAACCAATCTCAACTCTCTGATGATTTAAAAACTTTTAGAGGTAAAGAACTTACTGAAAAACAGCAAAGCGATTTACTAGAAGGTAAACCTATTTACATCAAAGATCTGTTGGATAAAAGAGGAAATACGTATCAAGGCTATGTGACTTATAACAAAGAAACTAAGCAAGCAGACTTCTCGTTTCAAAACCCAAACAAAGAACAGCAGTCAAAAGCGCAATCACAATCAGAAAAACAAGCGGATGAGACTAAAAAAATAAAAGGACGTAAAATGTAAAGCTATAGACTATGATTGTAATTCTTGCAGAAAAACCAAGTGTAGCTAGGGAGATAGCTACGCTTGTTGGAGCCAAAACAAAAAAGGATGGCTTTATAGAAGGAAATGGCTATTGTGTTACTTGGGCAATTGGTCACTTAGTATCACTGGCTATGCCCGAGGATTATGGATTTCAAGGTTTTAAAAGAGAAGCTTTGCCTATTTTACCAAGGTCTTATTTATTGCTTCCAAGAAAGATAAAAAAAGCAAACAAATACACTTCTGATCCAGGAGCTTTAAAACAGCTTAAAGTCATTGATAAACTCTTTAAAACGTGCTCAGAGATTATTGTAGCTACAGATGCAGGTAGGGAAGGAGAGCTTATATTTCGCTATATCTACCAGTATTTAAACTGTGATAAACCATTTAAAAGGTTGTGGATAAGTTCACTTACTGAAAAAGCTATTAAAGAGGGCTTACAAAATCTTAAAGAAGGAAGCGCTTTTGATGGACTTTTTAGAGCAGGTCACAGTAGAAGTAGAGCGGACTGGCTTGTTGGTATAAACGCCTCTCAAGCGCTTACCGTTTCAATGAATGATTCAGTGTATTCCCTTGGTAGAGTACAAACACCAACGCTGAGTCTTATTTGTAAACGGTATTTAGAGAACACGTCTTTTAAAAAGAAACTCTATTATCAAATTGAGCTTGTCCATCAAAAAGAAGGTATATTATTTAAGTCTCTTTCAACTGATAAATGGAAGGATAAACAAAAAGCAGAACAAGCTTTAAAACTAATTGAAAAACAAAGTGAGGTTAAAATACAAAAAGTAGAAACCAAAACAATAAGAGAAGAGTCCCCACTTCTTTTTGATTTAACCTCACTTCAAAAAAGAGCCAATGAACTATTTGGATTTTCAGCAGATGAGACACTCAGCATTGCTCAAAGTTTGTATGAAAAGAAGTTTATTACGTATCCAAGAACTTCGAGTAAATACATTCCCGAGGATCTATGGGCTGAGGTTCCTAGTTTATTAAAGGTTCTCTCTGATGATAATAGGTATAGTAATCTGCTTCTAAAACTAAAGATGACAAGGCTTAATAAGAAGATAGTAAATGATGTAAAGGTTACGGATCATCATGGACTATTAACTACAGACAGACTTCCTTCAGCGATTAATGCTAAAGAAGAGAGTATTTATCATCTAATTGCTCAAAGAGTATGGGAAAGTGTATTTGAACCTTGTGTAAAAATGCAAACAGAGGTAACTCTAAATGTTTTGGATTATGAGTTTAGTTTTAAGTCTTCTTCAATAGTAGAACTTAGATGGAGAGAGATAAGAAAGGAGTTATCGAATACTGATGAGGTAGTAATAGATTTACCTGATTTACAACAAGGCGATAACCTAAAAATTAAGGAAGTTAAAACTCTTGAAAAATCAACAAGACCAAAAGCATTGTATACAGAAAGTACACTTCTTTCTGCTATGGAAAACGCATCTAAAGAAGTCGAAGACAAGGCACTTCAGAGTATTATCAAAGATGTTGGGATAGGAACAGCAGCTACAAGAGCTTCTATTATTGAAACGCTTTTAAAAAGGGATTATATTACAAGAAAAGCCAAGTCACTTGTTCCAACTGAGAAAGGACTCAAAGTATATGAAATAGTCAAGGATAAACTTATATCCGATGTACTTCTAACAGCTAAATGGGAATCTGCTTTTAAAGATATTGAAGAGAATAAAACCAATATGGAAGACTTTCATAGACAGATAGAGGATTATACCACAGAGATTACTAACGAACTGTTAGCCATTAAACAAAATAACAACGCAGATCATTTATCTTGCCCCAAGTGTAAACAGCATACACTTCAATTAAGAGAAAAGGTAGTGAAATGTTTGTATACTGATTGTAATTGGGTATTATTTAGAGAGGTATGTGGAGTTAAACTATCCATTGATGATATCACTGACCTAATGCAACAAAGCAAAACCAAACTGTTAAAGGGATTGACAAGTAAAGCAGGGAAGAAGTTCGATACTTATCTTATTCTAAAAGAAGATTGTACTACTGGGTTTGAGTTTAAAAACAAGTAATAACAAATAAAAGAAACCGTTATCTGAATTTGGCTAACGGTTTCTTTTTATTATAAATCAAAGTTTTTCAATATAATGAATAGGGTATAAATCCCAATACTTTTGATAAATCCTATCATTTTGCTTATCAAAGTTTAGCTGGTACATTCTAAAGGTGACTTCTATGTTTTTAGGTTGCCATAGTTCTTTGTAAGTGTATTTGTATTGCATTCCTATGTTTTGCATTACTTTTCCACTTCCTCCATTATTTATATCATGTGTTGCTGTAATATAAGGAATATCAGTTTGTTTTAATTTGTCTATGATTGCTAAACAGGCTTCAGTACAAATTCCTTTTCCCCAGAAATCCTTTCTTAATCCATATCCTAAATCATGACTATCATCAGCACTGATATTTACATATCCAATAGGAATATTGTCATTCTTTAAGCAGATAGCTAAGTGCAATCCTTGTTGTTTTGAATACTTATCAAGATATTTTTCTTTTAGATATAGTTTAGCTTCATCGATATTTTCTAATGTAAACATAGGTAGAAACTTATTAACTTCTTTATCACCTAAAATTAGAAATAAATCACTCACATCTTCATCTGTGAAATGTCTTAAAATTAATTGCTCTGTCTCTATAAAATTTATTCTATTCACTCTACTCTTGTTTTAGTTTGACATAAAGATATAATAAAAGATAAAAGCGTCATAAGACGCCTTGATCTGCAAAAGAGTAATAACCTTCAGAAGTTATTATTAAATGATCTAAAAGAGCAATATCAAGTATTTGACTTGCTTGTTTAATCTTTTGTGTGATTTGCCTATCTGCATCACTTGGTTGTAATTTCCCTGAAGGGTGATTATGTACTAAGATAAAAGCAGTTGCTTTTGCTTTTAGTAAAGCTGCAAATATCAATCGAAGATCTACTACTGTTCCAGTAATACCACCTGATGATATTTCAAGTACTCCAAGTACTCTATTATTGTTCGAAAGCATAAGAACTTTAAATTGTTCTAAAAGTTCAATTTTATTTTCATCCCATGCTTTTAAAGCTATTTCAAAAGCAGAGTAAGAAGAGTCTATTCTTGGTCTTTCAGATGCTTTAACTTTAGATTTGTAGATTAGTTCTATCTCTGATGCCACTAACCAATTGTTGTTTAAAACTGTAGATTCCATAATATTATATTTTTAAATTAATTATGGAGCAGCTACAGGTAATGCTTAAGCAAGCTCAAAAAGCAACGCAATAAAGCGTAGACAAGGTCAAGCATTTATGGGGGAATTTTTTGAAAGCGAACCGCGGAATATTACCTAGCTTAGTGAGATAATTGATAAAAAATAAAAACACTACTAGCTTAAAGAACTAAAAGATAAGACTACTTCTTCTTATTAATCAAATGAGCCAATTCAGGATCGTTTTCAATGCGTTTTAACTCTGATTCAATTATTGACTCCACATCCAGTTTAACTTGTCTGTAATTCGCTTGAATCGTTTCATCTAAAATATTATTACCATGAGCATCTAAGAAAGAAGTTATCTGTGGTATCTTTTGATAGGCTTTCATTTCTTTAGCCACCTTTTCATTATCAACTACAATCTCTGAGTGAAATATCTTTTGCTCTATACGCTGTTCAAAATTATCAGAAACAGCCCCAACAAACATTCCTTGCGTGAGTGTGGAGATTTTGGAAGCAGGGATGAGGGTATCAAGCTGGGTAGAGAAGGAGGTAGAACGGTCGTTTCTATTAATGGATATACTTTGACGTTTTTGAAGGATTTTACCAAAGCGTTCTGATAAGGCTTTAGCTGTATCTCCAACGACTTGACCAGAGAAGATATTACCAACTGTGTTTTGAATTACCTTACTTTCTTTGTCTCCATAGTCTCTATTAAGCTGTGAGAAGTCCTGAAGCCCTAAACACACCGCTACTTTATTACTACGAGCTGTGGCAATAAGATTATCAAGTCCTCTAAAGTAGATCGTAGGTAATTCATCAATAATAACGGAACTTTTAAGTTGTCCTTTTTTATTGATTAGTTTTACAATACGTGAGTTATAAAGCCCAAGAGCCGCAGAGTAAATGTTTTGACGATCTGGGTTGTTACCTACACATAGTATTTTAGGTTCTTTTGGGTTATTAATATCCAGAGTAAAATCATCTCCTGTCATCACCCAGTATAGTGATGGAGATATCATACGAGACAGTGGTATTTTAGCAGAAGCTATTTGGCCTTGTAATTGGTCTTGTGCTCCTCCTTCCCAAGCGTCCATAAAAGGAGAGAGGTAGTTCTCTAAATCAGAGTAGGAGGTAAGAATTGTAAATACATCAGAATATTTTTTATTAAGTAATTCAATAGCATGAGGAAATGTACAATACTTTCCATTTTGATAAATCTTCAAAAACCAAATAATAGCTGCTAAGAGTATGATTGGAGATTCTACAAAAAAGTCACCTTGTTTTTGTATCCACGAGCGGTTAAGGTTAAGCATGATAGTATAGGCTGATTCATAGGCATCTGATATATCTGTCATAAATGATGGATTAATTGGATTACAACGATGACTGCGACTTGGGTCATCAAAGTTTATTACGTAGAACTTTGGAGCAATAGCGTATTTGTTTTTGTGTAAAAGCAAATGATTATAAGCGATGGTTGAAAGATCATCAAACTTAAAATCATAGATATACATGGAAAATCCCTTTTCAATTTGTTGTTTAATAAAGTTATTCACCACAGCATAGGATTTACCAGAACCAGGAGTACCAAGAACAATTGTTGCTCTAAAAGGATTAACAATGTTTATCCAAGCATTGTTCCATCTCCCTTTGTAATAGAACCTTGAGGGAAGGTTAACAGAATATTCATTTTCAATAAGGCGAGTCTCTTGCATAAAACTTTCGTTCTCGAAGTTGAACACGTCTTGCATAAGGTTGTCGTTTAAGAGCCTACTAATCCAAGCACCGGATACCAAAAGTAAGATATAACCTAAAAAGGTACTTGCCATATACAGTATAGTACTCCAAGAATATCCAAAATCAAGTAAAAAGAAATTGAAAAAAAACAGACTAAAACCAACTGTAAAAACACCTAAGATTTTAGAGACTGTTATCTTTTCATGTTTTACGCCTTTGCCTCCCCACAGGCTTAAAGAGAGTAAAACCAGACAAAAGAGTTTAGTATAAAGTAAATGAGAAAACAGTCCCGCTGTTTGATTGAAGTTAATTAGTATTCTATCTACAACAGCGTGTGTTATTCCAAGGTTTAAAAAGAAAGAATAACAGTACCAGTATAAATGCATAAGCATTATTATAATGCTTACTGCTCGCATAAACGCTAGGATTTTAGCAAGAGCTTTTAAATCGTCTTCTGATTGCATAATAAATGTAATTAAGATTAACGATTTAAAGTAAAATTGTATTAAAGAAAGTACCTTGTAGTGGAATGCAGTGGTTTTGTTTGGCTACATTAGATTGATAGTTTTATTTTAATTAAATTGCTAATGTATAATATCAATAGGATGCATAAGGATGAGTAAACAGGAGAGAAGTATTGACTATGTTTATGATAATGAAGAAAAGAGAATAATAGATTTAAATGAAACTATTAAGTCTCAGAAGGATGGTTTTGAAATAAGAAATCAATATAATTCTAATATTATTAGATTTACATGTGTAGAATGTGGGCAAAATCTAGTTTGCGCAAACAGTAGTAAAGACAAAGTTTACTTTAGACATCTACCTCAAGCAACATATTGTGTGTTATGTGATTCTGAACTATTAAATCCAGACAACAATTTATTAGAAGCCTATAAAATCTCTGCAATTTGTAAAGAAAGTCCAAGGCATAAAGAATTAAAGAATAAGTTAGGTAACTTATTAATGAAAGAACCTGGTGTAGATATTAATTCTATTGATATTGATTCAAAGTTTATTTTTGGAAGTGGAGGAAAGAGAAGACCAGATGTATACTGTGAATATAAAGGATTGAAACTTGTTTTTGAAATTCAATTATCAAAATTACCCCTACACTATATTAGACATAGATATAATTTTTATAAGAATAATGGAATCTATCTAATATGGATAACAGACTTAAAAAGTCTACCTACTAATTTAGATAACTATGTGCGAGATATTAAGTTTGTATGGAGTGATCACAATCTATTTAGTATTGCAGATCATGAAGACAATAAACTTGTTTTTACATGTAATTATAAACAGTCATTTATTTATAATAATGAAGATGTGCATAGTAAATGGATAACAAAAGATATTTCATTAAGTGATTTAATTTTTAATAGTACTGAATATTACTGTTTCTATTTTTCTTTTAATCTTGATTTTAATAAAAAGCAGAAAGAGCTTGTGGTAATTAAACAAAACATAGAAAGCCAAAAGCATGAGAAAGATAGAAAATTAAAAAAAGAAGCAGCAGTACAAAGAATTCAGAAATTATTAGGTAAAATAAAAACATATAAAATCAAAGGTTGGAATTTTTATGCTCTAAAAAAAGAGGTAGATAATTTTAGTTATCTTGAGATTGATGTACTAAAGTCTGCTGTAGACTTGAATAAAACAATAGATGGAATACCTATGTTTTTATTCTATATAAAACAATATCAATTCGGTAAAGAAGAAAGAGAAAGCTCAATGAATATAGTTGAGTTTTTACTTATAACGACAAATTTTGATTTTGATATAAACCTAAAAGATAACTTAGGAAAGGGAATAATGGATTACATCTATAATAATGAGTATTTATTAAAAAGGCTTTATAAGGTTGAAAAATCTATTTTCTATCGTGGTTACCAACCTACTGAACAAGATAAAGATTTATTGATTTTAAAAGGGGGAAAATTTTGGGATTCAAAGTATTATGAATGGATGTATTATTCTAATTTTAGTAAATTAGAGGAGTTAGATAAAGTACGAAATATACTTAGTTTTCTTTTATTCGTTGAATCTTCAAAAAGAATGCAAATAATTGGAAAGAATCTTAATAACTGGGTTCAGTATTTGATACTAGTATTAAATCAAAACAAGAGCCTTCATCATTATTTTTCATATGTATTAAATAAAACAGAATTAGGTGCTGCATTAGAAAAAGTAGATAAAAAGAGAACAATAGTAAATAAGCTTAATAGTTTAGTTGACGAAGAAACAGATACAACATATTATAATATTCTTGTAAAAGTATATCCTGATATTTTTGGGGATTACATAACTTCCAAATTAAACCTTTCAAGGTCATTTTAAAGAGGTTTGTTTAAGAGTTTCTTATTTTGACAAGAATCAAGATAAGATACTATGCAAACTATCAATAAAAACAAAGGAGGAAGAAAAATAAAATCCGATCCTAAGAAATACAGACATGTTTTTAGACTCACTGAATCTGAAAACCAACGATTGCTTGCTTTGTTTGCATCATCAGGGATAACAAACAAAGCAAGCTTTCTTGTTTCTATGCTTTTAGATAGACAAGTTAAAACAGTCAAAGTAGATGTAGCAGCATTGCAATATCATGCTACACTTACTAAGCTGTTTAATCAATTTAGGGCAGTAGGAGTGAACTACAACCAAATTGTAAAACTTTGTAACCAATACTTCTCTGAAGATAAAGCGAAACGTTCTATCTCAATACTTGAAGAATATACCAAGGACTTATCTAAGCTTTGCTATTACATTATCAAGTTATCGAAGGAATTTGAAGATAAGTACCTTAATACTAATTCATAAGTTATGATAGCTAAGATTGGCAAAGGAAGTAATCTTATTGGAGCTTTGTCCTACAATCAATTAAAAGTTGAGAAAGGACAAGGCTCCATTTTGTTTACAAGCAACTTGCCTGAATCAACTAAGACTTCAAATTATATCGCTCAAGTTTACAAACACTTTGAGCCTTATTTGCTTCTAAATAACAAGACTGAAAAAGTTGTACGGCATATTTCATTGAATCCTAATCCCAATGATAAATTATCTGATGATACTTTAAATGAAATTGCTCAACAGTATATGAATGCGATGGGCTATACAGAGCAGCCTTATATTGTATATAAGCACAGTGATATAGAAAGAGAGCACATTCACATTGTTACTGTTTGCACAGATTTAGAAGGGAAGAAAATTGATGATAAATATGATCATTTAAAATCAATGAAAGCTTGTCGTGAAATTGAAAAGCAGTTTAATCTAATTTCTTCTATAAGTCAAACAAAAGAGGAATCAAAACAAATTCAATTTATACCAGTTGATTATACTAAAAACAATCTAAAAGCTCAAATAGCTTCAGTAATAAGATATCTTCCCACATATTATAACTATGATAGTCTAACAAGTTATAATGCTTTATTATCACTATTTAATATAAGAGCTGAAAGGGTAGAAGCATCTTACAACGGACAAACAAAACAAGGTTTAGTATATTTTACAATAAATGAAAAAGGGGAGAAGATAAGTAATCCTTTTAAGGCTTCCTTATTTGGAAAAAGGGCAAGCTATCACGAATTAGAAAAACATTTTAAAGCTTCAAAAGAGAAACTAAAATTCCTACTCAATAAAGCTACTTTAAAACAAACTATTGAAATAGCTTTAAACACTTCAAACTCATTAGAAGAATTTAAAGAAGAACTTTTAAATAATGGAATAAACGTTATTATCTTTCAGAACAAGGACAATCGTTTCTATGGCGTAACTTTTATCGATCACAACTCAAAAAGTGTCTATAAAGGTTCTGATTTAGGTAAAGAGTTATCAGCTAATACACTAAATAAAAAATGGAGTAGAACAGAAGATCAAACTAATTCAATATTAATACTTTCTCAAAAGATTAATACTTATGAATCAGATGAGTTACATCCAATGTTTGAGCACTTATATTCTGAAACTACCAATTTTAATAATAATGAATTTGTATCATTGTTTAATCTTTTAAACAATAACCAAGAGATAGATTATGAAGAATTGAGTTTTGAGCAAAGGATAAAAAGAAGAAAAAAAAGATCTTTGTGAAACAGTGCACCTAATTAGATATTCAATGTTTAAAAGTTCAGTTACATTATCTTTCATTTTAGTTTGATTATAAATATCTTATATAACAACGCATGTAGGCTTTGTGAAGTGGTAGAATTGAAGAGAAAGGTTTCAATTTAGCGACACAGTAAGCAAAAGTCCAAACTTCGATTTTATTCTTAAGTCGCTATTGCACAAAGCCTTTGTTAACTGCTGCTTTTTTCACTTTGAATTTCTTGTCTTATCAAGTCATACAGTTCTTTTAAGTCTTGAACTTTTTTTGGCCAATTAAAATTTTTTATGAATTGATTGTCCCAAAGTTTAAATGCAAGGACTGCAATTCCCCAATGAGGATCAGCATTTGAAGCATTAACCTTTTCAATTAGTTTGTGAATTCTGTCATCAGTTGCTGGATGTGTTGTTGTTTCTGATTTTTGTTTGAAAAACAACATACTGCAAAGTCCCATAAGCACTCCAATTTCTGCTGATAATTTAGTATTATTTGTTACGCCACTTAAAACAAGTTCCATTGACCTTAGGTCAGCTTCTTTTTCAAATTCTAGAATATCACTAACAGTATTTCGACCTTGTTTTATTTTTTCTATGTGGTCAAATTCAATATGAGCAAATTCATGACACAGGATAAAATTCATTGCGTAGATAAACAATCCATTAGCTCTTTCTATAAAAAAGGTGTCGTCTGCAGCATACTCCTCTGGATTGGGTAAATTGGTTTTGTCCCACACAGAGTAATATACAATTAATGATTTTGCATAATCAAAAAGTTCTTGAGCTTTGTCTATTTTCTTGGTATCAATTTTATGAAGCATTGTTTCGGATACCAGATTTTGGCTAACTTTTGCTATTGCTTCGTCATATAATACAAGCATTGAATAACACACACACCAAACGTATGAAAGGAACGTTTCGTGAACGTGTATTTTTCCATGTTCGTCAACAAATGGAGTTTGATAATGACCGTCAACCATTTCATGAATTGCTTTATCATTAATATAATATCCTATTCCACTTTTAAGACCTTTGTTCTTAATTAAAGTTTTAGATAACTCAACAAAAGTTGGATTGGTCGTTTCAAATTGAAGAGTCACATTGTGTTGCAAGACCCTTACAGGTTGGTTTCCTACATGTGATGATGATAATCTATTTATTCTCATGGTCGTATTTTAAAGTTGCAACTAACGGTGTGCATATTGGTGATAGTAGTGGATTAGAAATTCAAAACTTTCAATTTTGCACTAAGCTAAACACAACAACTTTTTATATTTTCTAAATTTATAAAAAAAGAAAATATAAAAGGCTGTTGCGAATAAAAAAGGAGAAACTTTTAATTTTTTCTTAAACAGCCATTTCGCCAATATGATGGTAGTTCTTTATCTTTTCGACATTTTGTTAACCCAATCTGTAATCTCTTTATTTTCAGCATAATTTAATGGGTATTTACGGATTGAGATAGCTTTTTTTCCACCAGTTGCAATCTTCGAAGTAGTAGCGATAAGTCCTTTTTCTGCATCTTCAAATAATAAATCAGCATAAAATGCTTTTACTGTTTCAATTTTTACTTCGTGAGATTCCTTATGTCGTTTACATTGAATTATTATATATGGTTTTTCTTTATTAGTTGTATTGTATACTCTTATATCAATACCACCATCATTTGATCCTGGGCCAAGTTCTATTTCAAAATCTTGTCTATTAAAATACTCTGCAGTTAATCGTTCAAAGTTTCTCCAATGCATATATTGCAGCTTTTCTGGATTTGCTTGTAAATAATTAATAAATTTCTGATCGATAAATTCATCTTCTTTAAGTGGTATATGTTCTTTTTCAAATAAATCAGACAAAGATATACCTCCATCCCAAAGAATTTCTTCAACGGGTTTGATTGTATTTGACATTGTTTGATTATGTAGAATGTCTTTGAAAGCTTCAACGATGACTTCAATAGGATATTCATTCTCAGAAACTAATTGATCAATTATAGGTTTTGGATCAATAAATTGAGGATTATTTGGATTATAAATATCACTCATCATTTGAAGAATCTTTCTACATAAAGAAGAATAACAAATTCCTTGTTCCTCCCAAACTAAAATTTTATCAATATTTTGAATAAAGAGAGGTGAGTTTTTTTCTAATTCTCCAAGTCTTTTTCTGACACTCCAACAAATTTCATCGAATTTTTCTGAACGAATTCTTACTGCATTATTTTTTCTAATTGAATAATTTTCAAAATAAGAATTTGGAAAGTCATGATTTAGAATTTCAATTAAATAATCTTCTGAAATAACGATGCCAGTTTTAATTACAATAATATCTAAAATTGTATTTACACAATTTTCAAGATTCCATACTATTGAACCCATTGATTGATTGATTGATTGATTGATTGATTGATTGATTGATTGATTGATTGAAGCTAAAGTTTCGATGATTGGCGTCAGTGGTGGAAATTGAAGCGAAAAGTTTCAATTATAAACGACAAAGTAAACAAAAAAAAGAAAATTCATTTTTAGTCTTAATCTGCCATTGTGTCAAACCCTTGTAAGTTGATGTTCTTTATTTTTTGAATCTCTGTTTCTAACCTTTTAATTGCATCTTTATAAAACGTTTCAAAGTCAAAATCTTTAGGTAAAGGCTTTACTGTTATTCGATATAAATCAGTTATATAATTAAGAATGAAAATATAGAACAAAGAAAAAGTATTAATCATCTGAATACAATTATTTCTATCGAGCTGTTCTATAACTCTAAAATATTCATTTATATCACTCTCGAAATGTGCAATTATTTTATTTCGAACAGACTTTATTTTTTTTTCAAATTCATATTCAATTTTAAATTTTGTTAAAATTTTATTAAGTTCTTTCAATTGCTTATCGTAATATTCATTAGGAATAAACTCTTTAATAATTGTTATCTTTTTATTATATGAATTAACAGCTTCATATATATTCAAATAAGCTAATTTGATAAAGTATTTCTCCTCATTTTTCGTTTCAGAGCCTATTAAATTCTTTTTTATGTAACTTAATTCTAAACAAACTCTTGTAATTAGAAAAGTTATTTCAAGAATTTTCTGATCGTTTTCAAGAATTTCATTTGAATCTAATTTTCTTGAAATTTCTTTTAGACCGATTTGTATCTCATTTGATTTTTTGACGAAATCCAAATTTCCTTCAAGTTCAGAAATTATATTTTTTAATTCATTTTTCATATGAAGTTTGGTTGGTAATAATATTAGCTAACATTGTTTTTTACGAAACAAGTACAATGTAATTTTGTTAAATAGCATCTATATGGGTATTTTGTTAAATCTGTTACTAATATAATTAGTTTTTGTAAACTAAATATTTACTAAACGAACATATTATGGATGACAAAACAATTAACCAATATTTTCTTTTCAAACATATTAAAACTTTATCTAATTCTATTACGGAAATCCGTAAACCGCTCAATATTTTGAGTCTATCTATGATTTCAACAAAAACTAGCGACTTCGGAGTAGTTTTCCAGCCCTCTGCAAGAGCAAGTAGTTTTGAAAGCTCGAATCTCAATTTCGGGTGCCTCAAAACATAACTTGCTGTAATCTTTCGATTACGTAATCCACCAATTTTACAAAGTAAAATCTATAGTGATTTCATATTAATAAATCACCCACTATTTGACACTAAAATGCCAAATATTACCACAAAATGCCATAAATCAGATTCAGCTGGTTTATGAAGTTTCTTTGTATGTATAATCATATTTGCATAGGTAGATAGATCAGTTACAAAGTACTGATGTATCTAAAAAAGTAAGTAATGAGGTCATTACGCACATTAGTATATAATTAGAGTAACAAGTAGTTATTTAAGTATCTATTATGCTAAGTACAAGCGTAGCTATTCAACTATTTATGTGAAGTATTGCATAGAAAAGTATATAGCTAAACAGGTAATTAAACATTTAACTAACTATCTATTTAGACACATAGTTCACTACTTAACTAAGTAAATAACTACAAGTATAGATGACTACAAATTTACTAATAGACTAACGTATCTATTTACTTAAGCAAATAGCTAAATACATACAATTATGAAAACAAAAAAGGAACCAATTTTTGTAGCATTCTCTTCTCAAAAAGGAGGAGTAGGAAAAAGTACATTTACCACGTTAGTGGCAAGTATTTTACATTATCAAATGAATTACAACGTAGTTGTCTTTGATGCAGATTTCCCACAGCACAGTCTTGTGAAAATGAAAGAGCGAGATTTATCCATCGTGATGGAAAACGTGGTATTGAAAAAACTCGCCTATAAGCAGTTTACAACGATTAATAAAAAAGCCTACCCAATATTGCAAGAGAAAGCAGATAATGTACTGAACGCAGCTAAACAGTTTATAAGTGAGTCAAATATACCAGTTGATGTAGTTTTCTTTGATTTACCAGGAACGGTTAATACCGCTGGAATCTTAAATGCATTATCGGGCATGCACTATATTTTTACACCTATCACAGCCGATAGAGTAGTGATGGAAAGCACGCTTGTTTTTACACAGCTTCTGAGAGATGTTGTTATGAAAAAATCAGAGACAGCAATACAAAGTATTAATCTGTTTTGGAACCAAGTAGATGGGAGGGAGAGTACTCCTTTGTATGATGTCTATAATCAAGCCATTGAGGAATTAGATTTTAGTTTGATGCAATCTCAGATTAAAAGTAGTACAAGATTTCGTAAGGAGAGTGAAGCTACAAGCAAGTTTGTTTTCCGCTCTACGTTACTACCACCAGATAAACGTCTTAGTAAAGCAAGTGGTTTAGATCTTTTTATAGAAGAATTTTTAACAATTATTCAATTATAAACCATGGAAAAAGAAAATAAAAAACAACCGCATATTGATGAAGAACTAATGATGAGTCTAATGGTGGATGGAGTTAGAAAAGAAGGAATCAAAGAACCATCTCAGTTAGAGATTGAAATAGTAGAAGAACAGAGAAAGACAGAAGACACTCCTTTAAAGAAGAACTCTGTTTCAAAACAAAAGAAACAAACAAGGCAATCTGTTGAAACAGATTACGAGAGTATCTTTTTCAAAAAATCAGACACCAATGCCAGAGATGGTAAGACAGTGTATATAAGACCTGAATTTCATGAAAAACTAACTCGTATCATTCACATAATAGGTGAGGACAAAATAACGATTTATGCCTATTTAGATAATTTGTTAGACAATCACTTTGATGAGTTTGCTGAGCAAATTACTAAGAGTTATAATGAAAAATATAAACCAATTTAATATTAAGAAATATGAAAAATATATTCAAAAAAACAGAAGAAAAAAACGATATTAAAAAGTATGAGGATCAGTTTTTAACTAATCGATTACCTGCAAATAGTAAAGGAAAGGTGGTGTACATCCGCCCTGAACATCATGAAGTACTTATTCGCCTTGTTCAATTATCTAAAGAAAATAAAACAACGCTATATGCTTATATTGACAATATCTTAGAACAGCATCTTAAAGATCACGCAGATGATATCAAGGCTTATTTCCAAGAACATTTTAAACCAATTCTCTAACTGATGGAAATAGTTATCATAATCAGTCTGGTTCTTGTAATTGCTCTTCTGTTATTAGATAAAAATAAAACCAGTAAACAAGAGAACCAATCTAAAACAGAAGAACTACCTTTTAAACAAGATGTTCCTATCAGCATTATAGGAGAAAGTAAACCAGTTATATTAAAGCTGTTTCTAACGAGTCAAACAGATGGTGAACTTGATTTAGAAGAGGAAGAAAAAGAACTAAGCAAGAATTTAGAACCTTTAGATCACGAGTTTACTGAGCGAGTCAGTATGGATGAGCTTAATAGTTTTGTTAACTCTATTGAACAAGAGTTAATTAATGAGGATGTAATAAAAACAATAACAAAAATAGAAGGATCTGAGTTACTTGAATTACTCCAACAGGCGATGCCTGATTCAGCAAGGACAATAGCGAAACTACTAGATCAATCATTAAGTGTAAAAACACCAAAGAAAGAGGAAGTAGGTAGTGATGGATTTAATATTGGGGATTATATTTAATCCCCAATATTAAAAACTATTCCACATATCTTATTTCCCACATATTTTGATCAAGATTTTCAGTTAATTGATCAAATCTAGTTTGATGAATAGCAATACATAAAAGATCTGTTGGGCGAGATAGACCAACGTAGGCCATTTTCGTTGAGCTTTTATGATGAACTCTTCTATCATTAAAGTTACTTCCTAGAAACTGAGGCGAAAGCCTTTCAGATTCATAACTGCCTTGAAAAGAAGATTCTAAATATAATGTAGCTACATGAGTTTGTCCTTTAACAGAATGTACACTAGCTATATCAATCTTTACGTCTCCTTCAACATAACAGTTGGATATAAGTTCATTTTGATTTACCTCAATGATATTTTCTGGATCACTATCTATAAATTGTCCACTCATAGTTATAATACCATCGTTTTTAAAAAGTAATAGGAAATCAGGAATATAATTTTTAATGTTTTCGTAAACATCTTCAACTTCTCCTTTAACTATTTGTAATGACCAATTATATAAATTGTGGTTTAAAATTTCATATTCATTAGGTTTAAAAAATTTAAGATAATTTATTAACCGTTGAATGCTGTAAGAAGTATTATTTACATCTTTAATTCGTTCTAATCTGAGTATTCTTAATAAGGCATTTAAAATATTTTTTCTTATTGGGGCAAGTGTTTTTTTATCTCGATTAAAATAAATCAAATAACTTTTTAAGCAATTGTAATCTTGTCTAGGTTTTGCTTCTTCTTTTTTGAAAGAAGGATAATAATCTTCTAATCGTAGCTTGTTAGGATCATTGCGATTCCTTTGATCTTCTTTCCAATCAGTATTCCAACATATTGCTTTTAATTTTCCCTTATTCTGCAAATCATTTTCGCGGATAATACTAGTGAAGGTAGGTAATATATTAGAAATAGTATCATTATTAAACACCAATATATGTGGCTTTATTTCACAGTCATTCAACCCAATAATATCAAAATTCCCTCCATTAGTATCAATTGCAAACTTTTTAACAAGATTTGCAATAGGAGCGCTTAATCTTTGACTACCATTAAGAGGTAACACTAAAGCTCTATCTTGCCAAATATCTATAGTTTTTACTGGATTATAAATAGCCTGATTTCTATCACCAATACGTTGATAGATAGAAGTACTATCAATGAAAAAAATTTCTTCCAATATATTGTATTGATGTATATCCATGTCTTGCATTTCATCAACGAAAACTAGTTGAAACCTTTGCTGCAAGATTGTTTTAATAATTGGATATTTAATAAGATATATTTTTGCCAGGAAGTAAGCATCATCAAAATGAAGTACTCCTTCATGTTGCATAACATTATATTTGAAGCGTTTTAGCCACTCTTTAATTCTTGTCTTTTCTTTATCAGTAAAATCTTGCCAATTTTTTCCTCTCTTGGGTTTTGTAATAGGCAGTTCTATATCATTAATACCTTTTATAAGTTTTGTTTCATTATTAACGTAATCAAATCTAAAGGTATATTTAAAGTTATTTCCAATTAAAAAGTAACGAGCATTTTTTTGCTCTTGAACACGAAAACCAGGAAGATTTAAACCAAATATTTCATCTATTTTTTCTTCATATATTTCATTGTCAATTCTTATTGGCTTTTTTTTGAATTTTTGAGTGTAAAGAGGAATAGCTAAGAATTCATCCACAAATCCTTGTATAGTACCAATGAAATTAGGATATGAAAAAAGTTTAGGACAGTACTTTTGTATGCGCTCTTTAATTTCATCTACAGCTGCATTAGTGTGGGATAAAACTAATATACCAGAACCATCTGAAAAAGGGAGCTTAGCCTCTAATATAAGAAGCTTGGCTAAAAGAACAGTTGTCTTGCCACTTCCAGGAACCGCTTGTAAATCCAAGGTGTTTAAATTGCAAATAAATGCTCTTCTTTCTTGATCAAAAGTTTTACCTTCAGGAAGAAGTATGCTTTCTGCATATTGAATATCTTGATCAGTTATTTCTATTACCTGTTGCATATTTAATGGCTTGAATTAAATAATTAATAGTATCCTCTTCGTTATTTATATCTATTTGAATAGTTCTTATATCTTCTTCCAATAGCAAATCCTGATCGATTGCATCAGCCATTTGATAGGCAATTTCTGTTTTGTTCAACCCTCGATTGATTAGTTTTTGAGCTAATTCTTTTTGAAAGTCGTTATCCCAAGGTGTATTTGAATGAATAGTTTGAACAATACTTTGAAATAAATCACTTAAGGAAGTCGATTTAAATAAAGCATATTCCAAAGTCCATGTTGGGGCAATAAAGTATTCTACTGATTGATCATTTTTACGACTTATTTCTTCTATTTTAGCAATAGTTTCTCTAGATACTGTATTTTGTTCACGTAGTTCTAGTTCTTCTCCATTTTTGACATATTCTCTAATGTCAGAATCAGTTATTACTGAAATTGGTATAGTCATGTATGGTTCATTGTTTCGTATAAAAATTTTGGAATAATGTTCAAAACCAATATTGCCAACATTAACTACAGATACTCCATGTTTAGTCAAATCGTAGCCTATTAACTTAGCAAGACTAGGTAATAAAATTTCTTCTGCCCACCCTTCAACAAATATGACTCCTTTGGCAAAGAATAAATTAGCTTTAGTTGTATCTAAAAACTTTTCTAAGAATTTATAATTAACAGGATTAAGTTTTGTAAGACCTTGTCCCATAGGAAAAGCGTTCCCATTATTACAAACAATAAGGTTTTCAAGAGACAGTTTTGAAGCTAAATTTGGACTATGTGTACTAAGGATAAGTTGAATGTCTTTTTGTTTTTGAAATGCTTCAATTACTTGCATTTGTGCTTGAGGATGTAAATGAGCTTCCAATTCTTCAATCAAGCCAAGTCGTAAACCAGTCCAATTACTTTTGTTTAAATGAAGTAATTCTGCCGCCATAAACAACCTATTTAATGTACCGAGTCCAGGGTTTGTTTGATTTTCTAAATAAAGGGATAGTTTTTCTAGTATACCTTTTATGTTATTTGTGGTTGAATTAAATAATGTTTGATGTCTTTCATCATAAAAATCTTTGATATATCCATCAATTTTGTCTTTTATAGCTCTTCCTTCTTGAGGGGCATATTCCTGTGGGACACCTTGTTCATCATCATGATGTGTTACAAATTCTCCTTTGAAATAATTCTCTAAATCAGTACTTAATCTATTAAAAATCGTTACAAGTTCATGGTCATTTTCTCTTCCTTTAAAGGTTGGATCCCCTGCAAGAATTTGAGATAGTCTAGAATTTTTTTTAGCTATTAATTCATTCTCTGCATCTCTAAGAGGTTTGAGATAGGTGATTTTTAGATATTCTTTTGCTTCTGAAGTTAATAAATATCCTTCATCATCAACCCCAGCTTTTATATCCGCAGGTAAGATTCTGTTATTACTCCTTTTTACATCATAGTTTAGTTGCAAGTAGCACTCGATGTTGTTATCTGAACCTTCCCATGCTAACCATTCAGTAAAATTTTTAGCTTCCTGAGTAGTGAGTCCTTTAAAAATTAATTGAATACGGAATCTAGTAGAATCTTGAAAAAAATCTTTGTCTTCTACTCGGAGATATTCATAACTATGAGTTTTTAAAACGAGTTTGATTGCATCGATGATAGCAGTTTTTCCTGAATCATTTTCTCCTACGATTACATTTAAGCCTTTAGTGAAATTTAAATTGAGATTAGGGTTAGCAAGGTCTAATTCTCCATTAGTACCAAATTTTCTAAAATTCCACAGTTTGATATTTGATAAATACATGTTTGAAATTAGTTTTTTACTAAGTTATGATAAATAGTAATATGACAGATAAGGCAATCCACATCCACTAACTTCCACAATCAATCCCTTAAACAGTTTTCCAAAGACATTTACCAAAGTATCATGCGAAGGGCATGATTATAACGTACTAAATGTCATTCTTATGAAAACAAAAACAACCAAACAAAGGCTATTCTTACTACTTGTCGTACTAAGTAGTCTGCCACTCTTAGCTCAAGGAAACGGAACAGCAGGAATCACAGAAGCTACCCAAATGGTTACCTCGTACTTTGATCCAGCCACTAAACTAATCTACGCTATTGGAGCAGTAGTAGGTCTTATTGGAGGGGTAAAGGTGTACAACAAATTTTCAAGTGGTGATCCCGATACAAGCAAGACAGCGGCAAGCTGGTTTGGAGCTTGTATCTTCTTAATTGTAGCGGCTACAATTCTTCGCTCATTTTTCCTTTAAACGATACGCTTATGAAAAAGTATAGTATCAATAAAGGCATTGGATCGAGCGTGGAGTTTAAAGGGCTCAAGGCGCAGTACCTGTTTTATTTTGCCGGTGGACTCTTAGGTAATCTAATTCTTGTTATGGTTTTGTATATGGCAGGGGTAAACAACTTAGTTTGTTTAGCCCTTGGCCTTAGTACATCTGGCTATCTTGTTTACAAAGTATTTTCACTAAACAAGAAATACGGTCAGTATGGACTTATGAAGCTTCAGGCAAGAAAATACTTTCCAAAGTATATCATCTCAAGAAAAGAGGTCAAAGGGTATGTAAGTAGAAATTTAAAATTAAGAACCTATGAGAAATACAGCTAAGACAAATACTCTTGAGCGAATGTTTCCGATTCTATCGGTTGAGAACAACTGTATTGTTTCCAAACAAGCAGATATCACGGTTTGTTATAAGGTAATTCTACCTGAGATATTTACTATCTCAGATAAAGAGTATGAGACTATTCATAGCGCGTGGCATAAAGCGATTAAAACATTGCCTGAGTTTACTGTGATACACAAACAGGATTGGTTTGTAAAAGAAAGCTATGAAGCTGATTTTAAAGACGCAGAACAAAGCTATTTAAGTAGAAGCTTTGAAAGGCATTTTAATGAACGTCCCTATCTGAATCACAGTTGTTATCTGTTTATCACAAAGACCACAAAAGAACGAATCAAAAGTCAGAGTAACTTTTCTTCTCTTACAAGAGGAGAGCTCATTCCAAAAGAAATGAGAGATAAAGACACCGTTCAAAGTTTTTTAGAAGCAACTACGCAATTAGAGAAAATTGTTAACGACAGTGGATTGATAAGCTTAATTAAATTATCTGAAGAAGATCTCATAGGCTCAGAAGATAAAAGTGGACTCATAGAGCAGTATCTGACTCTAAGTCCTAGTAAAAGAGGAAGTCTTCAGGATATTGCTATTAGCGCGGATGAGGTGAGAGTAGGAGATAATCGTATCTCTTTACATACGCTTTCAAGTACGGATGATCTGCCAAGTGAGGTGTCGTATTTATCTCGCTATGAAAAACTATCAACTGATAAAAGTAGTATGACTTTATCGTTTGCCTCGCCTGTTGGACTCTTGCTTAACTGTAATCATATCTACAATCAGTATTTGTTTATAGAGGATAGTGATTACAATTTAAAGCAGTTTGAAAAATCAGCCAAGAATATGCACTCGCTTGCCAGATACAGTAGAGCGAATCAAATCAACAAGCAGTGGATTGAAGAATATTTAAATGAAGCTCATAGTAAGGGATTAACATCCATTAAAGCTCACTTTAATGTAATGGCATGGTCAGATAATCATAGTGAGCTTAAACAGCTTAAAAATGATTGTGGAAGTGCAATAGCTTCAATGGATTGTGTACCAAGACATAATACGGTAGATGCTCCAGCGCTTTACTGGGCAGGTATGCCAGGTAATAGCGCTGACTTTCCAAGTGAAGAAAGCTTTTATACGTTCATTGAACCAGCACTTTGCTTTTTTACAGGGGAGACTAATTATCAAAACTCACTATCTCCCTTTGGAATAAAAATGGCAGATCGGCTTACTGGTAAACCGATTCACTTAGATATCTCAGATCTACCTATGAAAAAAGGAATTATCACCAACCGCAACAAGTTTATCTTGGGACCTTCGGGAAGTGGAAAGAGTTTTTTTACCAATCATATGGTAAGGCAATATTATGAGCAAAACGCGCATGTTTTGCTTGTTGATACAGGCAACTCTTATCAAGGATTATGTGAACTGATTAAAGCAAAGACAAAAGGAACAGATGGGCTGTACTTTACATACACCGAAGAAAACCCAATTGCTTTTAATCCTTTTTATACGGATGATGGGGTTTTTGATATTGAAAAAAGAGAGAGTATTAAAACTCTGATTTTAACGCTTTGGAAGCGAGATGACCAGCCACCTTCACGAGCAGAGGAAGTGGCGCTTTCAAATGCTGTTAGTGGATACATCCAAAAACTTCAAAACAGTGATATAAAACCAAGCTTCAATACTTTCTATGAGTATATCAAAACAGATTACAAAGCTGAGTTGGAAGATAAACAAGTTAGAGAAAAAGACTTTGACCTAGCAAACTTTTTAAATGTTCTAGAACCTTACTATAAAGGCGGAGAATACGACTATTTATTAAACTCAGAAAGTGAGCTTGATTTACTCAATAAACGCTTTATTGTATTCGAAATTGACGCCATTAAGGATCATAAAATCCTGTTTCCTATAGTGACTATTATCATTATGGAAGTGTTTATAAACAAGATGCGTAGACTTAAAGGCCAGCGCAAACTAATCTTAATTGAGGAGGCTTGGAAAGCCATAGCCAAAGAGGGGATGGCATCGTACATTAAATATCTTTTTAAAACTGTTAGAAAGTTTTTTGGAGAAGCTATTATTGTAACCCAAGAGGTGGATGATATTATTCAATCTCCGATTGTAAAGGAGAGTATTATCAATAATTCCGACTGTAAAATACTTCTTGACCAGCGAAAGTATATGAACAAGTTTGATGATATACAAGCTATGCTTGGACTCACTGACAAAGAAAAAGCTCAGATACTTTCAATTAACTTAAACAATAATCCAAACCGTCTTTATAAAGAAGTATGGATTGGTCTTGGAGGTACTCATTCAGGTGTGTATGCTACAGAAGTGAGCTATTCGGAGTATCTCGCCTATACCACTGAAGAGACTGAAAAACTACAGGTCATGAATTTGGCTAATGAACTCGATGGTAATGTAGAGATGGCAATAAAACGTCTTGTACAAGAAAAACAAGAAGAGTATAACCAGTAACATTTGTATCCACCTTCTTTAACGATAAAAGAGGGAGGTGAATAATTAATCAATAGAATAAACAATCAATTAAAACATATTACAATGAAAAAATTATTACAGGTAGTTGTGGTAGCTATGTTACTAATTCTACCAATACAGATGAATGCCCAGTGGGTAGTTACAGATCCCACTAATTTGGCATCTGGCATATTAAACAGTGCCAATGAAATTATACAGACTTCTTCAACAGTTAGTAATGTAATTAAAAACTTTAAAGAAGTAGAGAAGGTTTATAAACAAGGTAAGGAGTATTATGACAAGCTTCAAGCGGTAAACAATCTTGTCAAGGACGCAAGAAAGGTTCAACAGACAGTGTTACTTGTTGGAGAAGTTTCAGAGCTCTATGTCAAGAACTTTGGCAAGATGCTTAATGATCCAAATTTCTCTGCACAGGAACTTGTAGCTATTGCAAATGGGTATTCCGTATTACTTCAAGAAAGCACAGAGCTTGTCAAGGAGCTTAAGCAGATTGTAAGCGCCTCGAGTCTTTCTTTAAATGATAAAGAGCGTATGGATATTATAGACAGGGTTTACAAAGAAGTAAAAAACTATCACAACCTTGTTAGTTATTACACCAGAAAAAATATAGGTATCAGCATCTTAAGGTCAAAGAAGAAAAATGATACTCAAAGAGTACTTGATATGTATGGTACCTCTAACCAGAAATATTGGTAGTTATGGGAGATAGTAATTTACATGAGGTACTTCAGAATCTCTACTACGATATGATGCCTCTATCAGCCCAGATGGCAGGGGTGGCTAAAAGCTTAGCAGGTCTTGGTGCTCTTTTTTACATTGGTATTAAAGTATGGCAAGCTTTAGCAAGAGCAGAACCTATTGATGTGTATCCGATGCTAAGACCTTTTGCTTTGGGTATTTGTATCATGTTTTTTCCAACCCTTGTTCTTGGAACATTAAACACGGTTTTGAGTCCTGTGGTTAAGGGGACACATCAGATTTTAGAGCGTCAAGTGATTGATATGACTTCTTTACAGCAGAAAAAAGATATTTTAGAAAAAGAGGCAATGCTACGAAATCCTGAGATTGCCTATTTAGTTTCGGATGAAGAATTTGATAAAAAGCTTGATGAACTAGGTTGGTCTCCTTCTGATTTGGCTGCTATGACAGGAATGTATTTAGAGAAATGGCAATATGATTTTCAAAAGAACTTAAGAGATGGTTTTAGAGAGATATTAGAAATGCTCTTTCAAGCATCAGCTCTTGTTATTGATACGATTCGGACTTTCTTTTTGGTTGTACTTTCCATACTTGGTCCAATTGCCTTTGCTATCTCGATATGGAATGGTTTTGAATCTACACTCTTGCAATGGCTCACACGGTACATCAGTGTGTATCTCTGGCTTCCAGTAGCCGATTTGTTTAGTAGTATGCTTGCTAAGATTCAATCTTTAATTATTGAAAGAGATATACAGATGCTTGCTGATCCAAGTTTTGTCCCTGATACCTCTAATACTGCTTATGCGATTTTTATGATCATTGGTATTGTGGGATATTTTACAATTCCTACAGTAACAGGATGGGTAATTCAAGCAGGAGGAGCAGGAAACTTTATGCGCAATATGAACAAAACAGTTTCTACAACTGGAAATATAGCCACAGCAGGTGCAGGCGCCGCTGTCGGAAATATTTCAGGACAACTAATTAAAAAATAAAAGTATTATGGAATTTAAATCACTTCGAAATATAGAAAATAGCTTTAAACAGATTCGGCTTTATGCTATTGTATTTGCATCGGTTTGTCTTTTAGTAGTTGGATTTACTATCTACAAAAGCTATGATTTTGCCAAAGAGCAAAGAGAGAAGATTTATGTGCTGGACAAAGGTAAATCTCTTATGCTAGCTCTCTCTCAAGACGCAAGTATAAATAGGCCAGTAGAGGCAAGAGAACACGTAAGGCGCTTTCATGAGCTATTTTTTACCCTCTCACCTGAAAAGGCAGCTATAGAAGGTAATATGCAAAGAGCATTTAACCTTGCTGATAAAAGTGCTTTTGACTACTACAAAGATCTACTTGAAAAGGGATACTATAGTCGTGTTATCTCAGGGAATATTCAGCAGCGAGTTGAGGTAGATAGCATTCAAATAGATTTTAATAATTATCCCTATAAGACAATGACTTATGCTACCCAGTATATCATACGTTCAAGTAATCTCACTAAAAGAAATCTTGTTACAAGTAGTCAGCTTATATCTGCGGTTAGGTCTGATAATAACCCTCAGGGGTTTATCATTGAAAAGTTTACTGTTGTTGAGAACAAAGACTTAGAAGTTGTTAAACGATAAAAAACTAATCCATGAATAAATTACAACTTTTAAGACATAGCTATTCCAGTAGGCTACAGACCTATTGGAATAGCTTCTCAATAAAAAGACAACGAGTTTTATTACTTGCTGTATATACACTTTACAGCCTTGTTTGCCTTTTGATTATAAAGACAAGCTTTATAAGAAACAGTCTAAACAATCAAGAGAAACAAAACAATATCAGACCTGTAAAGTATTTGCTTGAAAAGCAAAAGGTAGAATCAAAATCAAATATTAAAACCATTAATTATGAATCACAATCAAATAGATAAAACCCACCAAATAGAGAAAGTACCCAAAGAAAATAAGGTATTCCAAGGTATCATTGAAAAATACAAAAAGCATATCGTCTTTACTTTAATGGGTATTGTGTTTTTAGGGGCTATGTACCTTTTGTTTAAACCAGAAGACAAAGAGCTTATCATTCACAATGATTCGGTTCCTGAGGCGATAACACAAGGGATGCCCACAGACAAGGCCAAAGCCTATGAAAAAGAACTATGGGAGCAGAAGCAACAAGAAAATAAAAACCAGATGCATTCCTTAGCAGATTATTGGAATGAGTCGCAAGACGAGTCAATTAATACTTATAATCACAAAGATTATAATGTAGAATCAACTTACACGCCCTATGAGCAGTCTTATCAAAACTATAAGCAAAGCCAAGATGTATTGAGTAGTTTTTATGATAATACAGAAAATCAAGAAACTGATAAGCTTAAAAAGCAGATCGAAGAGTTAGAAAAGCAATTAGAAGAAAAAGATACTCCAACGCCTATTACAATTGATAGCCAATTAGAGCTTATGGAAAAGTCTTTTCAGATGGCAGCAAAGTATTTGCCAGGTGGTCAAAACCAAGCTGAATTACCACCAACTAATCAGACTACAAACATTAAAACAATTTCAAGTAAAAAACAAGCTATAACGGTGGTTGATAGAACTGGTAAAGAGATTGTCTCTTCACTTGTAAAACCAACAAGTTTACTGGATTTTTTACCTGTTAATCTTGAAAATAATCCAACCTTTTATACCGCCGAAGGAGAACCTAAAACGCAAACTCACAAAAACAGTATAAGAGTCAGTATCAAAGAAGATCAGGTTATTATAAACGAAGGTTACATTAAACTAAAACTCTTAGAAAGCATTGTAATTGATGGAGCTCTATTACCTGAAGCAAGTACGCTCATTGCTAAAGTCAAAGTAAGCAGTGGACGATTAGAGCTAAGTGTAAACTCTATTAAGATCGACGATAATATCATTGATACAGAACTTATTGGTTATGATAACTATGGACAAAAAGGACTTGAGGTATTAGATCTTCAAGAAATAAGCGCCTCAAAAGAAATCATTGCCAATATGGGACAAACAGCAGGAACGAGGATATCAATGAGTAAATCTGCATCAGATCAAATAGCGGGAGACCTAACCAAAGGACTCATCCAAGGGGTGTCAGGATACTTTTCAAAGAAAGTAAAAGCCCAGAGAGTAACATTAAAACAAGGACAAGAACTGTTTCTTGTTCCCAAAGAATAATAACTAATCAAATAAAAACATAAAAAGAAATCATTATGAAAACAATTATAAAATATATGCTACTGTGTTTATTAGCAGTAAATACAGTAAACGCTCAAGAGAACAAAGAGTCTATCAATCTATCTAATGCTGAGGTAACACCATATGAGATAGAGCTTACCCAAAACAAAACAACGCATATTCTGTTTCCAAGTAGCATTGAATATGTAGACTTAGGAAGTAGCGAAATAATCGCCAACAAAGTAGAGGCTACCTCTAATGTACTTCGTTTAAAAAGTGTAAAAGAAGATATTAAACCTACAAACTTTACTGTAATTACAAACGATGGTAAATACTATAGCTTTAATGTTATCTACAAAGAGCAACCAATACAATTGAGTTATGACTTAACCAAATTTGAAAAACAGAATAGTAAACAAAAAAGTGAAGTTCTGTTTAAAGATTTAGGTACTACCAGTGCAAGTTTAGCAGATCTTTTTATGAAAGCTATTATTAAAAAGAATAAGAAGGAGCTAAATATCAAAAGTAAAAATTATGGAGTAGAAGCAAGGTTAAAAAGTATCTATACCCAAGATGGTAAACTTTACTTTCATCTTTCTATTAACAACAAAAGCAATTTACCATACGAGGTTGACTACGTTAGTTTTAAAATTAAAGATAGAAGAACTACAAAACGAACTACAATTCACGAAGTCAGTTTAAAACCGATTAGAAGTTATAGAGATTTTCAAACGATCAATAGCCAAAGTAAACAAGACAATGTTTTTATGTTGGATCAGTTTACTTTCTCTGATAAGCAAACGCTTTTAATTGAAATCAATGAAAAGAATGGAATTAGAAAACAAAAACTAGCTGTTAAAAAAAATAAAATTCAGAATGTATTGATGGTGAATAAAATTAAATTTTAAGTTTTTAATAATAAAAATGAAGGGCGTCTATCAATCGTTAAGTTTTGATTAGATGCCTTTGTTTTAAGTTTAATAAGTTCATATGTGTATTTGAGTTTTAAAAGGAATAATTGGATATATTTGAAGTTAACCTTCTAAAAACCTATTTGTTATGTCAAATTATGTCTATTTTAAAACAAAAACAGATTACTTGTATAATGTAGATTCAAAAAATGATATTTTCAGTGATGATCTCTTAGATTTAATTAAGGATACAGAACTAAAAGAATTAATTATCAATAAATATGACTTAGATAAGAATATCCTGATCAATATTGATAAGGCTGATATAGTATATAATCAAATCAAGAGCTATGTCGATAGATTTGAGTTGTTGAGATTAACTGTACCTGAGAATAAAGTTGATACTTTTTTGAAAGAGAATCCAGAAGAGAAGAAGTACGACTATTATTTTAATATCAAAGAAGCTTGTATTGATGAAAATACAGGAGAAATGATAGAGAACCTTGAGGCGGTAGCTATTTATGATTCACTTGATTTGTTTTATAAAGCTCGAAGTTTATCACAATATGTAAAGTCTTTAAATAAATCTAAGAACTTAAATAAAAGTCAATTATTAGATGATTTGAATATTTCTTGGAAAAGACACTTTGATAAGTATCCAAAAGATGTTAAACCCAAGATATTTAGAGTATTGAAAAATAAAGATCTATACTATGTCAAAAGTATAAATAGTAAGCAATATAAGGAATATGGGATTGCTGAATCTTTTGTTTTATCAATGCTTGAATTGAATAAAATTCATTTGAGAGAGGAGGTTAATTTTACTATTTCATCTATCTCGTTAAGAGAATCAAAAATAGATATGATTATTTCTTTGGATAAAAAGGTATCAATAAAAGATGTTGGTTATTTTAGACCTTCTATTTCAATTAGAAATGAAGATACAGGAAATGCTTCCTTAGGAGTACATACAAGTATAGAGTTTTATCCTGAAAATAACGAGGATAACAATAAGATATACTTGTTCCCTAAAAAAGATAAGGACAATAACAAAATTGAAAATAAAACAACTGCAAACCATACCATAAATCAAGATACATTGTTAGAGTTATTTGAATCAATATCAGATTTATTTGATTATTTAAAACAAGTAGAAAAAGATTTTAAATTTTATAATGATGCTCAGCATCCAGATGAACTCAGACAAAAAATCGCTGAAAAAGTTTGTAATACAAAAGGTATGTTTAAGGGGCTAACACAACTACAAGGGCTGTTTGAAAGGAAAAAAGATCAACAGATTACTAATCTTCAAAATTTACTTGAAATGTGTGGGAAGGCAGAAATGTTAGACATGGATTTTGACCTTAAGTTTAAACTTAGATATCTAATATCAAACGTGCTTTTATATGGTAATAATACTATTAAATAGATTATAATCAGATAAAAGAGGGAAATCTGAGTATGGAAAAATTTAGAAAACCTGATCAGTTTTATAATGATCAATATGATAGACATACAATAGAAGAGCTTAAAGAGTTAGAGTTGCAAATTGAGAAAGTTTACAAAAAAATAAAAACTAATCAGAATTCAGAGCATGATTCTGATTATTTTAAGCTTCAAATGCAGTATCAAGATACAGCTGTTCATTTTGCGAGGCAAAGAGAGAAACTTATACAGTCCCGTATTTATGAAGATGAAAAAAAGGATAGATTAATTCAATCAGTATCTATACCTAAAAATGTAAGATGTAATACTTGCCTTGAACAGATGAAATTTGATATGTTTGATTTTGTAGAAAATGATTCAGAGATAATATTTGTTTTTTCATGTAATGATAAACATCTACCTAAAAAAGCAGTATATGCTGATGGTAGAGAGTTCTATGTTGCCAAACATCTATGTAGCTATTGTGGAGGGAAGCTTAATAGTACTCAAAAAGAAACAAATGGTAAGTTGACTTTAATTGATACCTGTGAACAATGTGATAAGGTTGAAACTATAGAAATAAATCGTTCTGGCACAAAGATATTACCTATCAATGAAGATGAACGAAAAAAATATTGTGCAGATTTTATAGGGTCAAATACTTTTTATGAAGATTTAGAGGCAATAACTAATTTAAGTATTAGTCTTGATTTAGATAGCGAAATTGATGTCAATAAATTGAAACAATTAAATATAGCACAAATAGAAAAGGTATTATCTGAAGAACTTGAAAAAGCAAAATTCACTAAAATTCAATTTGAAAAACCTCAAGTTGGTAGATATTTAACTGTAGAGTTTTCAGCTCAAGATTTATCTGATAGAAATGAAACTAATAGCGTAAATAAGCTGGTACAAATAATTCAAAAAGTTTTATTCTCAACTAACTGGAGATTAGATGTAAATAGTGTTTCCTGTAAATTAGGATTTTTAAGTGCTCATATTAAAGGATATTCAGTGAAAGAAGATTTACTTAGGATTCTTAAAGAGATAAAATGAATAAAATAGTGCTGTATGATTGGGTGTTTTTTTATTTGTTATCTTATAAACCTAAGTTATCTTTACTAATTAGTTTTGTAAATAGAATGAAATGGCTATACCTAAACATGATGAACTAAGAGTACCAATACTTGAAATTTTAAGTGATGGTCAACAGTATAAATTAAAACAGTTTCAAAAGCCTTTAGCAGAGAGGTTTAAATTAACAGATGAAGAGATTAATGAAATGTATCCATCAGGTAATGGGCATGTTTTTTATGATCGTATCTCGTGGGCATTAAGCTATATGAATATGGCTGGTTTATTAGATAAACCCAGCCGTGGAGTTTATGTTATTAATACGAAGGCTAAAGAACTTTTAAAGACACCTGAAAAGATAAATTATTATATAGATGATAAAATGTCTAAGAGGGAAAAGAAAAAAACTCTGGAGAGGAGTTGATAAATGATTTTCGAATTTCGAGAATACAAGAAGATGCTACACCTTCTGAAAAGTTGTATGCCTCTTTTACAAATATTAAAAATGCTGTTTATGATGAGATTATTGAAAGTATTCTTAGTAAGAGTCCAGCATCTTTTGAACGATTAGTTGTGATGTTATTGCAAAAAATGGGATATGGTGGTGAAGTTAAAGATTCAGGATTGGTAACGCAGATTTCTAACGATGGAGGTATAGATGGTGTTATAAAGGAAGATGTGCTTGGTTTTGGTCGTATTCACATTCAAGCTAAAAGGTTCAACTCTAAGTTATCGGTAGGGAGACAAGATATACAAGGTTTTGTAGGTGCATTAGCTGTAGCTCAATCTAATAAAGGGGTATTTATCACGACATCTTATTTTACACAAGGAGCGAAGGATTATGTAAAGAGTTTAAATGGATCTACTACAGTTGTTTTGATTGACGGAAAGGATTTGGCAGAGTATATTTATGAGTATGGACTTGGTATGCAAGTAGAACAAACTATTGAAATTAAAAAGTTAGATGCTGATTTTTGGGATAGTTTTGAAGATGATAATAGATAAACTTTTTATATTTGAAATAGTATTAATATATTAAAAATCTTCGACTTAAAAGCTGATCTAATTCATGGCACACAAAAAAACAAGGCCTGAAAGTCGCTATTTATAAGACTTACGGAGTAGGGGGTAAATCCCTCTTTAAGATACTTGAAAACCGATAGCTTATGCTATCGGTTTTTTATGTTTACATTATTCTACTTTTTATAATTTTACGCTAACATTTTTTTCAAATGTAAATTTCAAGTGTACTACATTCTCCTTTATCCTTCACCAATAAAGGACCATAACTTTTTGCGCCGACATTTTAATTCAAGAAAAACCTCCTAAATATTCCTCTTTTTCAAGACATATTCGCGAGCTTTTTCCTGAAGTTGATCATCAGATAAAGACTTGTTTTTAAGTAACCACTCATCAATTTCAGATTTTTCAAAGAATAAGTATTTACCATTAGGTTTAGAGTAGGGGATCTTACTAAAATGAACCAAGTGATAGATATATGATTTTTTAAAACCAGTATATTTCTCTAGTTCTTCAACAGATAGTATTTCCTTATTATTAGAGATAATAAGTTGCTCTAGATAATCAAGTTTTTCAAGTATAAGTTTAATAGGTTCCATAATCAATTGTTTTTAGATTTGGAAGCAAACTACTATTATATCATAAACGACTAAAGTCAAGTGTACTTTTAGGTAGTACTTGGCTTGTTTGGAAAGAATTCAGGATATCTCCGTAATTTCAAATTATCACTAATTACATTAGTATAAAATAAAAAAGGTAAACACCTCGTTTACCTTTTCCTTGTTTCTAGTATTGAATTAATATAGGAACTCATGCTCCCATCCCAATAACAATGGACACAGTGCTTACCCTCGAAAAGATGGTTACAGTTGGGATATCCGTACAAGACGTGGGCACAAGTAGGGCATAGTCCCTCCATTGCTGAAGTATGCGTGTAGTACAAACTGTTGCATTCATCACAGTGTTTGATTGGTAGAGAAGGAGTCATAATATGATAGTTTAACTTTCCATAGTGATATAGTGAATTGAAAGATCAGGTGTTAAATCAACAACCAATAAATATTGAGTTAAATCTTCATCAATAGAGAAGTCAATAGAAATAAAGCGTTTTTCTAAGGTAGGGCAAATATTAATAGCATATATTTTTAGTGCATCAACAAATTGTTCAGAAGAAGTAATTGACTGAATTAGAGGTTCATCAGCTAATTCACTGCGATGATGATCGATGTATTCCATTACTTCCTCAGCAAAAGCACTAGTTAGTAGTTGATCTTTTATGGATTGTATATGCTCTTCTACGCTCTCCAAAAAAGTTGCTACACGTTGTAAATCTGATGTTGTTGGTTTGTCTCCTTCAAAGTCGATGTTTAAAGAAACGTCTTGTCCTTTTGTTGTTGTAAAACTAGCTTCAAAATAATCTTCATTTAGATCTAGTGCTCCAAAATAGGGTAATTTAATCATAGTGTTATTTTTTACGTTTTATTTCGTGTGTAGCCATTTACTTGATTCTAAATTTACTTGTTTCAATTGGATTTGGTAGATCTATAGTAAAATGTTCTTTTTCATATTTTTCAATTAATATTCCTAAACTCTCCAGCTCATCACTATCCTGCGTTCCAGGAAGTGCATCAAAAATCAATTCTAGTCTTTGTAAAGCAGCTTGGTAATCTTGTTCGGATTTTATAGGTTTCAATTTCATAATTTAAATTGGTTTATACAGATTTACAAATTATTTTCCAATTTAGGGACCTTTTTTAATACTTTATTAAATTGCCTTGCCTGCTAAGAAAAAGAAAGTATAAGTATTGTGGTAATAAAATCACCCCCTAATTTATCTAAATTTCAATAATGAGCTCAAGATAAAGTTCTACTCTTTTTAGTAAGATTTTTTGTTCTCTGTAAGGGGAAAGCGTTATGAAATTAAACACTAGGTAGGATAAAATCAAAGCCAAGTGTACTTTCAAGTACCACTTGGCTTTAGCATAATTATAATCTGTAATCAACCCCTTAGTTTAAAATCCAAATTTAAGCTCAGGAATAAGCTCAGAGGCTTCTTTCATTTTACTATCTATGATCTTAGCATAGATTTGAGTTGTTCTAATTTCACGATGTCCTAAGCGCTTGGAAACCGTGTNATTTAAGCTCAGGAATAAGCTCAGAGGCTTCTTTCATTTTACTATCTATGATCTTAGCATAGATTTGAGTTGTTCTAATTTCACGATGTCCTAAGCGCTTGGAAACCGTGTAAATATCCGCTCCATTCTCTAAGAGTAGTACCGCATTGGTATGTCTAGCACTATGGAAGGTAATATGCTTTTGTATACCCGCTCTGTTACACCAACGTACAATTTCGTTATTGTAAACTGCTGAGTATTTAAGAC
>NZ_WMJY01000022.1 GCF_009711055.1 Myroides pelagicus | reverse complement strand
AATGACTAATGTTGCATTTATAACTTGAATTCACGGTGGTATATTTTAATATTCCTTATTTGTTTTTAAAATTGTTTATTTGTGTGTTTTTGTTGCGTTTGTTTTTATAAATAGTGTTGATTTTATGTGAATTATAAATAAAAATAACTAGAGAGAAAATAATTACTTTATTAGGAGTGTGTTTATTCTTAGCAATAGGCTGTAAGGATAACAAAAACGTAGGGGGGGAGAATGTAGATGGTATGGAACAAGCAAATGCAATTATCGGTTATACTAATACGGTAATTGACTATATGAATGATTCTAATTCTTATCTTAATTCAAGACAAAGTGATTTGGTTAAGCTAGTTAATGCTACCGAGAAAAAGAAAACATTACAACGTTATGAAATTCCAAAGGAAGTGTTTTTTGTTGATCACCGAATAGGATTGAATAAGAAGAATGAAAGTCTAACAGTACCACCTACTGTGCTATCGGAAGAAGAACAAGCTTTTTTTAAAGAAAAAGTAGGGGAGTACAAAAAGAATAGAGATTTGATAGCAGGAACAGGTGTTGTATATATCAAATATTTAAACAATGAAGATTGCAAAGACAATAAATGGATTAAGGCAGAAGAGTATGCTAAAACATTAGAGCAGGCCTATGAAGCTTGTCAGAATATCAGACCATTAATTCTTGATAAGGTTGATGTGGTAACTGAAAAAGCGGAAGCTATCATTCTGGCTGATTCTCCAATTAAAGATGCGATTATGACTGTAAAAGGGGATTTGAAAAGTATAGAGCAGTTAGTTGACTTGTTTTATACACAAGCTGAAGAAGGTGGAAAAAAACAAGAGTTAGAAGATTTGTACAAAAAGATTGAAACTAATTTTGAACAACACAAAGGTTTATATGTTGAGGAACTAACGAAAGAACATAAACTAGACTCTTATACTAGTTTTTACTCTTCTGTTTCGAATGAATTAGGAGAGGTGAGAAAAGTACTAAGAAAAGTTAGAGAAGGTAAAAAAGTTACTGAGGATGATTTAGATAAATTGCTTAGAGTAAACAATAAAGCTGTAGGAAGTTATAATATCTTTATCTAAATAAAAATAAAAAGGGGAAGCAAGTTGCTTCCCCTTTTATTATGTTTATACTTGAATAACACCTAAGTTAAAAGGTTTCTCGATAGGAGCATGGTTCGCTGCTTCGATACCCATTGAGATCCATTGACGGGTATCTAGTGGGTCGATGATTGCATCAGTCCATAGGCGGGCTGCCGCATAGTATGGAGATACTTGGTTGTCGTATTTGGCTTTAATTTTATTGAATAACTCTTCTTCTTGATCAGCAGACAATTCTTTTCCTTTTGCTTTTAGTGATGAAGCTTCAATCTGCATAAGTACCTTAGCAGCCTGTGCACCACCCATTACTGCTAGTTCTGCACTTGGCCATGCGAAGATTAATCTAGGGTCATAGGCTTTACCACACATAGCATAGTTACCTGCTCCGTATGAATTGCCGACTACTACCGTGAATTTAGGTACTACAGAGTTAGATACTGCATTTACCATTTTTGCGCCATCTTTGATGATTCCCCCGTGTTCTGATTTTGATCCAACCATAAACCCAGTTACATCTTGAAGAAATACTAGAGGTATTTTTTTCTGATTACAGTTAGCGATAAAGCGGGTTGCTTTGTCTGCTGAATCAGAGTAGATAACTCCACCAAACTGCATTTCACCTTTTTTAGTCTTGACCACTTTTCGCTGATTAGCGACAATACCGACAGCCCAGCCGTCTATACGTGCATACCCTGTGATTATGGTCTGTCCGTAGCCTTGTTTGTACTCTTCGAAAGCAGAGTCATCGACTAGTCGCTTGATGATTTCCATCATGTCGTATTGCTCCGAACGTGCCTTTGGCAATATGCCGTAGATATCTTCTTGAGGTAGTGCTGGCTTTACAGCTTTTACTCTGTTGTATCCTGCTTTGTCAAAGTCTCCTATTTTATCCACGATGTTTTTTATTGTATCTAGGGCATCTTTGTCGTCTTTTGCTTTATAGTCTGTCACTCCAGATATCTCACAGTGTGTTGTTGCTCCACCTAGTGTTTCATTGTCTATACTTTCTCCGATAGCTGCTTTTACAAGGTAACTTCCAGCTAAGAAGATACTTCCCGTCTTATCGACGATTAGTGCTTCATCGCTCATGATCGGTAAGTATGCCCCGCCTGCGACGCAACTTCCCATAACTGCAGCTATTTGGGTTATCCCCATGCTGCTCATAATAGCATTGTTTCTAAATATTCTCCCAAAGTGTTCTTTGTCTGGAAAAATCTCATCTTGTAGTGGTAAATATACTCCTGCACTGTCCACAAGGTAGATAATTGGTAGTTTGTTTTCAATAGCAATTTCTTGAGCTCTTAGGTTCTTCTTTCCAGTGATTGGAAACCATGCACCTGCTTTTACTGTTGCATCGTTAGCCACCACAATACATTGTTTGCCTTTAATATAGCCTATTTTGACCACTACACCACCTGAAGGGCATCCTCCGTGCTCTGGGTACATGTCTTCTCCTGCAAACGCCCCTATTTCTATGCTCTTGCTGTCTTTGTCTAACAAGTAGTCAATACGTTCGCGAGCTGTTAGTTTGCCTTGATCGTGTAGCTTTGCTATTCTTTTTTCTCCACCACCCAACTTTACTTTGACTAATTTTCTCTTTAAGTCTGATAGTAAAAGTTTATTGTGGTCTTCGTTTTTATTGAAGTTTATATCCATAGTTTTTTGGTTTTTTCAATGATAGGTCGCTCTGTTTATTGGCTAAAATACAAAAAATCGCCTTATATGAAACAAGTGGCACAACAATTGAGTAGTAAAAAAACAAGAAGTAAGGGCATTACTTCTAATTAGAATAATGTAAATTTGTTAAAGTTTTATTCACACATTTTATTTACAATGTCATTAAACAGTATTTTTCAATTTTTAGTACCAAAGGATAAAGTATTCTATCCATTATTTGAGCAAGCAGCTAATAAAATTAAGACGCTTTCACAAACTTTGCACGAAGCAGTAAATGCTCCTGCCAAAGAAAGAGATAAATTATTAAGAGATGTTGAGGTTCTAAAACAAGAAATAGAAGCAATCGCACAAACTACACGTGTAGAATTGGGTACTAATTTCATTACTCCTTTTGATCGAGAAGATATTCACAACCTTATTACAGGTGTTGATGCTATTGCAGATAACTTATCGGATGCAGCTTCTCGTATGCGCCTTTATCAAATTGATAAAGTGACTAAGCCACTTCGCAAACTTACAGAAGCTAATCTAGAGGCGTGTAGTGAAGTGTCTAAGGGGTTAATGCAGCTAAAGGACATGAAGAACTTAGATGTATTAGCTGAGGTATGTAAGAATATTTCTCGACTAGAGCGCAAAGCTGATAAAGTATTTGATAAAGCTGTAGCTGATATCTTTGAAAACGAACATGACGCAATCGAAATAATTAAGTATAAAGAAGTAATGATGGCTTTGGAGTCTGCTACCGATAGTTGTAGAAACGTAGCCAACGTGCTAGAGGCAGTTACTGTAAAATACGCTTAATCACTAAGGTTTTATACGTATGGAGTTTATCACAGAAATGTTGAGTAATCAAGCAGGGATAATGCTGATCGTTATTATCGTATTGGCTTTAGGATTTGATTATATTAACGGATTTCACGATGCAGCCAATTCTATTGCGACTATTGTTACTACGCGTGTATTGACGCCTTTTCAAGCCGTACTTTGGGCAGCAGCGTTTAACTTTGTAGCCTATTTTATCTCTTTGTATATCATTGGAGAGTTTAAAATCGGTAATACAATCGCCAAGTCAGTCAATATTGACTTTATTAATCTGGAGGTTATTCTTTCTGGTTTAGTAGCGGCAATTATATGGAATTTAATCACCTGGAAGTTGGGTATTCCTTCTTCTTCTTCACATACTTTGATCGGTGGGTTTATTGGAGCTGCTGTAGCTCATGCAGGAGGTTTTGCTCCAGGGGGAACAGATGTGATTGTGTATGAGAAAGTAATTCCTATTTTCTTGTTCATCTTTGGAGCCCCATTCTTAGGAATGGTCTTGGCTTACTTTATTACCGTAGCCATTATGTGGGTTTGTAGAAAGATGAATCACCACAAATGTGAGGTATGGTTCAAACGACTGCAGTTAGTTTCTTCGGCCTTATTCTCTTTAGGACATGGAGGAAACGACGCTCAGAAAGTGATGGGGATCATTGGAGCAGCAGTAATTTACTACCACATGAATGTTGATTTAGATGCGGCTTATATGGCCGAAGGAGCAGATACTTTTGCTTTATTTGTAGAGCATTGGTGGTGGGTACCTTTAGCATCGTTTATCTTTATCGGTTTGGGTACTCTATCTGGTGGTTGGAAGATCGTAAAGACGATGGGATCTAAGATTACTAAGGTGACACCGCTGGAAGGAGTAGCAGCTGAGACAGCAGGAGCAGTAGCCTTATATGTGACTGAACATTTAGGGATTCCAGTATCAACTACCCATACTATTACGGGGTCGATTATCGGGGTTGGTGTGACCAAGCGTATATCTGCCGTGAGATGGGGGGTGACCATTAACCTTTTATGGGCATGGGTATTGACTATTCCTGTATCTGCTATTATAGCAATGATTGTTTACTATCTTGTGAGTCTATTTTTATAGCGATGAGTTCGTTAATATATGATACAAAAATAAGAGCTACTTCTACAAGTAGCTCTTATTTTTATATTCATGTTTTTAATCTTCTTCTTTTTGTCCCATCATCATTAGGTAGGCTTTTAAGAATTCGTCTAATCCTCCGTCCATGACATGGTCTACATCAGTTGACTCTTTTCCTGTGCGCACGTCTTTGACTAATTTGTAAGGGTGCATCACATAGTTTCTGATTTGAGATCCCCATTCTATCTTTTTCTTATTTGCTTCAATCTCATCGCGCATAGCTTGCTTTTTCTTTAATTCAATCTCGTAAAGTTGAGATTTTAAGAGTTGCATTGCTTTGGTTTTATTGTCCAATTGTGAACGCGTCTCGGAGTTCTCAATGATAATTCCTGTAGGGTGGTGACGAAGTCGCACAGCCGTTTCTACTTTGTTTACATTTTGACCTCCAGCTCCACTTGATCGCATGGTCTCCCATGAGATATCTGCAGGGCTTACTTCGATCTCTATCGTATCGTCAGCTAATGGGTATACATACACAGATGCAAATGATGTATGTCTTTTTGCATTACTGTCAAATGGTGAGATACGAACTAATCGATGTACTCCATTTTCCCCTTTTAAGTAACCAAAGCCGTATTCTCCATCGATTTCTAAGGTAACTGTTTTTACACCGGCAACCTCTCCTTCTTGGTAATTGAGTTCTTTGATCTTAAAGCCGTTTTTCTCCCCCCACATGATGTACATGCGCATTAGCATTGAAGCCCAGTCACAACTTTCTGTTCCCCCTGCACCTGCTGTGATCTGCAACACTGCACTCATACTATCTCCTTCATCTGAAAGCATATTCTTAAACTCTAATTCTTCAATTGTCGTCAGAGCCAACTGGTATTGCTCTTCTACATCTTCTGAGCTTGCTTCTCCTGCAGTATAAAATTCGACAAGTATTTGCATTTCTTCAATAGCGCTTTTTGCACTATCAAAGTCTTCTACCCATTTCTTTTTGGATTTCAGGTTTTTAACGATGACTTCCGCCTGCTTTGGGTTGTTCCAAAAGTCTGGCGCAAAGGTTTTTTCTTCTTCGTTTGTGATCTCGATTAATTTCTTATCGATGTCAAAGATACCTCCTTAACGCACCAAGGCGATCAATAATGTCCTTCTGTTGTTCTGTAGTTACCATATTTTTTAATACATTTATGCACAAAAATACTTATTCCAAATTATATATGGAAATTAATTTAACCAGTGATACAATTACCAAGCCTACTCCAGAAATGTTGAATTATATGCTAAAGGCTAGAGTAGGTGATGATGTTTATAAACAAGACGGGAGTACAAATGAATTAGAACATACAGTGGCAGAGCTTTTTGGTATGGAAGCGGCATTGTTTTTTCCCTCTGGTACGATGGCTAATCAAGTCGCAATCAAATTACACACTCAGCCAGGGGATCAATTGATCTGCGAGCGATCATCGCATATTAACCAATATGAAGCGGGAGGACCAGCCTTTCATAGTGGAGTGTCTTGTGGGGTGATTGATGGTAATCGCGGACGCATTACAGCTGAGCAAGTCTTGGATATGTACACTGATGCGAGTAATTTTCACTATCCAATATCGACATTAGTTTGTCTTGAAAATACTACTAATAAAGGTGGTGGAGCTTGTTATGAGCTTTCTGAAATAGAGAGAATTAGAGCGGTGTGTGATGAGAAAGGAATGAAACTTCACTTGGACGGTGCTCGTCTATGGAATGCTTTAGTAGCTAAGGCACAACACCCGACGCATTTCGGAAAGCTGTTTGACACTATTTCGGTTTGTTTTTCTAAAGGACTAGGAGCACCTGTAGGATCAGCTCTCATCGGAAGTAAGGCTGATATTCAAAAGGCAATGCGCCTGCGTAAGCTGATGGGGGGAGCAATGCGTCAGACAGGCTACTTAGCAGCTGCGGCCTTATATGCTTTAAAAAATAATGTGAGCAGATTGCAAAGTGATCACTTGCGCGCTAGACAGCTTGAAGTGGCATTAAATAAAAAGAGTTGGATAGCTGAAGTTCTGCCCGTTCAAACTAATATTATTATCTTTCGCTTACACAAGAACGAGGATATACCAAAGTTCTTTGAAAAATTGAAGCAAAAGAATATCAGTATTAGCGATATGGGGGGTGGTTGGCTTCGAATGGTGACACATTTGGATTACAGAGAAGTTATGCACGACTACGTATGTGAGGCAATAGCATCAATTGAGATATAACTACAAAGGCCATTGGTACAATGGTCTTTTTTTATGTGTATTTTTAACCTAAAGGACTAGATATATAAGAAATCTATAAAATTTCTGTTTTAATTTTTTACTACTATAAAAAGTCTTAGTTTTGCCTTGGATAAAATCAATTAATGGAGAAGTTAAAACAACGTTGGGGGTTGACATCTAATTTTCAGTTGACCATTATTCTTGTCGTATTTGCTATTACGGGATCTACGGCGGCTTATGTATCTAAGCCTATTCTATCTTTTTTAGGTATAGAGAGAGGAGTAATGCACCCAGTACCGTATTGGATACTGTATATCATCATCATCATGCCTATGTACAAGGTGCTACTTGTAACGATTGGAACTATTTTTGGGCAACATACTTTCTTTTGGAACTTTGTCAAAAAGATGCTTCGATCAATGCGTTTGGGCTTCTTATTGCCAAAGGAAAAAGAACCAACGGATAAATCTGAATAACAGCTGGTGGATCTATAAGAAAGATCATATCAAACGATTATATATAAAAAAGCACGTATTAGTCTAACTAATACGTGCTTTTTTATGCGTTTTGTGATTGGTATGTAATTCAATCGACTATTTATTTGTAAGCCTGTTAAAAGAGCTTAAAATACCCCTATTAGTTTTTGTGTATGATAAAGATACACGGACGCTTGTGTAAGTCTATTTTTGTCTTTTTCCACAATGAGGCTGGTTTAGTTTGAATAAACTCTGATTCCAATGTGATGTCACAAGCTACACAGATGAGTGTGTTTGGGTTGAGTATCTGACACATATCGGCTAGGAGCTGATTGTTTCTATAAGGAGTCTCTATGAATAATTGAGACTGATTGCGTTCTTGTGAGGTTTTCTCTAAGTTTTTTAAAGCATTTTTCTTATCTGATTTGTCGATAGGCAAATACCCATTGAAAGCGAAGCTCTGACCATTCATTCCTGATGCCATGACAGACAATAGAATAGAAGAAGGGCCTACAAGTGGTGTAACTTTTATGTTTTTCTTATGTGCTAAATCGACAATTACTGCTCCTGGATCAGCTACCCCAGGACAACCTGCTTCACTCATTACTCCGACACTTTTCCCTTCCAGTAATGGTTTGATATAATCTTTGTATTCACTTATTTCCGTATGCTTGTTTAGGGGTAATAAGATTAATTCAGATTGTTTTTTCTCTGGACAAATACTCTTGATAAATCGCCTTGCTGTCTTTTGGTTTTCCACAATAAAAATATCTAGCATTTTTATCGCTCTTTTGACCGTTTGCGGTAATACGTCTAATGGATTAGTCGTCTCTCCAAGGGTGATGGGAATTAGATATAAGGTTCCGTATGTATTGGTATTGTCCATTGTTAGGTTGTAAACTTTTTTAATAGGGGTAAAGGTATGAATAAAAAAAATGGAAGAGAATTTCTTTCTTCCATTTGTATATTTATCTAAGCTTGTAATTGTCTTGCTATACTGTCACAGGCTTCGTTTAGCATTCTATACACGTTGTAAAAACCACCTGGTCCACCAAAATAGGGATCGGGTACTTCTAAGTCTTTCCCTGGATTAGACTCATTTAGAATAAGCTTTACTTTTTGTTTAGCTTCTTCAGAAGGGGCTAATTTTACCACATTGTCATAATTGGAATGATCCATTACATAAATGCGGTCGAAGCGGTCGAAGTCTTCTGGGACAAATTGACGAGCGCGCTGTGTAGTCAGGTCAATGTCGTAATTGTTAGCTACTTCTATTGATCGAGGATCAGGTAGTTGTCCTACGTGCCATGCCCCTGTACCTGCTGAGTCCACTAAGAAGTCTTCTTTTGGAAGCTTAGCTTGTAGTATTCCCTCAGCTAGTGGTGATCGGCAGATATTACCCAAACAAACCATCAATATTCTTGCCTTCATTACATGTTGAATTTAAGGTTGATATCGTCGTGATGTCTTCTAAACTCTTTGTCTGTCTCGATTAGGTTGTCAATTGTTCTGCAAGCGTGAAGCACAGTAGCGTGGTCACGTCCACCAATTTGAGAACCAATACTTGCTAGCGAAGCTTTCGTGTATTTTTTGGCAAAATACATAGCTAATTGTCTAGCTTGAGCGATATTTCTCTTTCTTGTTTTTGAGCGAAGTGTTATTGGATCGATGTCGAAATAGTCAGAAACAACTGTTTGAATGTAATCAATAGAGATTTCTCTTTTAACATTCTTCACGAATTTTTCAACTACCGAGCGAGCTAAATCTAACGTTACTTCGCGCTTGATGAATGATGACTGAGCGATTAATGAAATAATAGCTCCTTCTAATTCACGGATATTTGTCGATACGTTTTGAGCAACGTATTCAATGATTTCTTTAGGCATTTCAACACCATCGCGGAATAAAATTCCTTCAACGATTTTTACTCTTGTCTCGAAATCTGGGTGGTGTATCTCGGCAGATAATCCCCATTTAAAACGAGAAAGTAATCGTTGTTCAATATCTTGCATTTCTACAGGTGCTTTATCAGAAGTGATAATAACCTGTTTGCCGTTTTGGTGCAAGTGGTTGAAGATATGGAAGAATACTTCCTGTGTTCCTGTCTTACCAGATAAGAATTGAATATCATCGACAATAAGTACATCAATTAATTGATAGAAGTAGATGAAGTCGTTTCTTGTGTTCTTTTTCACAGAGTCCACATACTGCTGAGTAAATACCTCTGCAGAGATGTATAAAACCGTTTTCTCAGGATATAGGTCTTTGATTTCAACACCGATAGCTTGTGCTAAGTGCGTTTTTCCAAGTCCTACGCCTCCAAAGACAAGTAAAGGGTTGAACGAAGTTCCCCCTGGTTTATTAGCTACAGCCAAACCAGCTGAACGTGCTAAACGGTTAGAATCCCCTTCTAGGAAATTGTCAAAAGAATAGTTTGCATTTAATTGTGACTCAATCTTGACATTGCGAATACCAGGAATTATAAAAGGATTTTTTAATTCAGGATTCTTGTTTTGGATTGGTACATCTAACTCTTGCGGTTTTACTGGGCTTCTTTGAGCACTAGGTAATTGTTCTGTGAATGGTTGTTTGCCTGTATTGGCAGACTCCATTTGTATTTTGTACAATAATTTTGCCTCTGGTCCTAATTGCTTAGTTAAGGCTACTTTTAGAATTTTTACATAGTGTTCCTCTAACCATTCGTAAAAGAATTTAGAAGGTACCTGAATACACAAAGAATTCTCTTTGGTCAATTCAATAGGCTTAATAGGCGTGAACCAAGTCTTGTAGGCTTGGTCTTGAATATTATCCTTTATGAATTCCAGACAATTGTTCCATACAGATTCAGCTGTCATGTTCGTATATTCACGCATTTTTGGTTAGAATTAAAAAACAGTTACTATTTTTGAGTGATTTTAAAGGGGTGGAAACCATGATTGATTTCAGTGGCAAATATGTGAACAATTTTTGGGATAAAAAAACATTTTAGTCATTGTAATAATCAAAAAAAAATGATACGTAGAGAAAAAAAAACAATACGCAAATAAACTAAAATATATATGAGAACATTTAACACAACCTTACGTGTACGCTACGCTGAGACGGATAAAATGGGTGTGGTTTACCACGGAAATTACGCGCAATACTTTGAAATTGGGCGAGTTGAGTGGCTTCGCAACTTAGGCGTTTCTTATCGAAAGATGGAAGAGCTTGGAGTGATGCTTCCAGTGGTATCTTTGACAATGAATTACAAAAAAGGAGCTAAGTATGATGATAATCTTACAGTTAGAACAATCTTTAAAAAAGCCAGTGGTGTGAAGATCGAATTCGACTATGAATTATACAATGAACAAGGCGAATTATTAACTACTGCCAACTCAATTTTGGTGTTTGTCAATATGGAAAACGCACGTCCTTGCGCAGCACCTGATTACGTCAGAGAAAAATTGGATTCAATAGTTTAGCTACTAAAGAATTAGTCGAAATTTATTCGCAAAAAGACTTAGTAATTGTCTATATTTACAAAAACAAATGAATATGAAATCTGCAAAAGGGTTAGTTTTACTAGCTGGATTAATAGCTACCACAGCTTTTGCTCAAGAGCAAAAATTAGTTGATGGACGAGCGCGATTGCTCGATGGGCGTAGTGTGCCGGTGAATATCGAAAACCGAAGAAGTAACGAACACGTAGCTGTAGATCAAACAGGCTACTATATGATTCTTGCTAAAGCAGGGGATACGCTTCGCTTCACTAGTAAGTATAGCGTGACTTCCGACTATATCGTGGAAAAGGAAGATTTGAAGAAAGGACGTGTCAATGTCGTATTGGCTAAGCCGGGACAGAGCCTAGAGGAAATCGTTATCATTAAAAAAGATTTTGGCCCTGACTTTTTTGGGAAGACAGCTGAAAATACGCTGACTCCTGCAGAAGCTAAGTTCAAACGCGACAATACTCTTACTAGTGCTACCGCCACTGGAGGGCTTGGTATCAGTATAGATGCTTTGTTTAACCTATTTTCAGGGCAGCGCAAAAAAGACAAACAAGCCATTGTTTATGAAAAGCTGAATTTGATCGTAGAAGATTTTAAAGAGAAATATCCACCAGCTTTATTGTCACAAGACCTTAGTATCCCAGGTGATCGCGTAGAAGCATTCTTGTATTACTTAGCTGCTCAACCTGATTTTCAGAAGGTGAGTGTGGAGCGCAGTGAAGGATATCAACTCTTCTTGGCTCAGCACTACGATGCTTTTTTAGCCTTTGTGGGACTAGATAAATAAGTTTTATTATTTTAATTATATAGTTAAAGCGGGAGTTATGTGATAATTCCCGCTTTATCTATTTTATAGAGTTATATAGTGTTAATTTGGTGGTAATTACTGAGTGTTTTTACTAAATTAACTCTAAGGGTTTAGACTTGTTAATTGTATTTAGTAATCTCTCCTACATATATAGCTTCGCTATATCCATTTGAATATATTATATCGATATAGGCATTGTAAGCGGGAATGTCTTTGTTTGATCTACCATGGAATTGGTTTTCTGGTAAAACCATTGATGCGTCCATATAGCCGTATATGAAGTTTACTAGTATTGAGTGAGGTTTGCTTGTGGGGTTGTTTTCAATTAACCTAACGGCTATTATTTCTATATCTTGGTTTTTTGTATAGATATTTTTTAGTCCTTTAATTAAGAAGGTTAATCTTTTATTGTCAAAGAAGAATTTGTTTCGATCAAGACTATTATCATAATTAGGTGTTGCACTAAAAATCACATCAGTAGTTTCATATTGTGTTTTTGGTGCATTTATCGATACATTTTCTTGTATTAACACAGGGCTATAGGTTTTATCATCTTTTGTTACCTCAATATACAAGTGATAATCTCCTGGTTTTATTTTTTCATTGGACTCGAGAAGTTGTTTTTCTAGATAAATGTTAATTTGTTTTTGTGTGTCTTTTTCAAAGTCACTAACCTTAGTATCTAAATAAAAAGAAGCTTGTTTATTATTTGGGTTTTCAAAGTAGTATCGAACTTTTTGTAATTCGCCAGAGTAATCTAGGTTTTGATAATTTAAATAACTGCTTGTGGAGTTTATAAAGATTTTATTATTTAAAACTTCCTCAGCATAAATAGTATTTAAACTCACACCTTTTATAACAAAGTCTAAATAATCGATTTGTTCAACAATTGAAATAGAAGTATTGTTTTTATCACTTGCTGTTATTTCAATTGCGAGTTTACTATTTGGTGATATTTTTGACTGTAATTGATCAAATGGAAGAGAGGTATTAAGTTGGTCTTGTATGTCGGTGTAGTTATTTTCCCATATAGTAGTATTATCCTTTTTAAGTCGTATTGTTACTTTTTTAATTTTGCTTTTGGAGTTGATTTTAGCCTGAATTGGTAGTGGTGTATTTGGTGTGGCTTGTTTGTTATTGTTTAAACCAATACTTAGTTTGTCAATTGATATTTTTTGAATTGCTACTTCACTTTGTTGGTGTTGCGTATCGTTAGAAGATGTACATGCACCTAGTGTTAATGCTAGTAATAGGCTAGAGACTAACCAATGTGTTTTAATCATTTTTATAAATTTAAATTACACAATATTTATTTAGATTAAATAAAAGTATAGCAAATGTATACCTTATAAATTCATTTCACAAAACATAATAAAGGTTAGAATAGTTAAGTTTTACTAGTTATTTGATACTACGGATGTTGTGTGCGATAATTTTTTATAGCAATAATAGGTTGGTTTAAATAGAAGGTTACTTTTACTGACTTAAGAGTATTTATTTAGAAAGCGTTCGTATAAAAAATATATAAATTCCTTAGATATACACTATATTTGGTATATCAGTAATTGACGCCTTTAACTCGGTAAGGGGGTAAGACAAAAAAATCAATACCGTTTCCAAATTATTATAACTAAACAAGCGATTGGGGTTTTCTCCAGTCGCTTTTTTTTGTGTAGTGACAGTGTGGTTTTAGGAAATAATACAGGGTATTGTTTTTAAGTAATTGTAATTTTAGTTAAGTGCAATATAAAGAAGAAGCTTATGGCAAAATACGAAGATGTTTCTTGGCATTACAAAGGAGCATAAATATGATTATGAACATGTGCGTTCTAGTGAAGAGTTATTTATGAAGTTTAGAGATAAAATGTCAAATGAGGAAATTGCTGAGTTAGTTAATTGTAAAGGAATTGTAAAAGTGACATTGCGATCAATTAATCAATCTAAAGGAAAAAGAGTGTTTGAGAAGTGGCTAAATGATTGTTTAAAGAATAGTCATAATATTTCAAGAGAAGTAGCTGAAAGGACGCTTAAAGATGCAGATCAGGCTATTGCTCGAAAAGCAGAAGAAATCTTATCACGTAAGTGACATGTTCTGTTTAAATTTTTTAAACAATTCTTATCAGCAAAGCAGCCCTAGGGCTGCTTTGTCTGTTTATATCAATAATCATCAGCGGTTGCTTCTACGACTTTGACTTCGTAGAAAGGGACGAAAGCCTCAAGGGCTTGGTCATATTCGCTTTTTCGGATAGAGAGTTCGATTTCGCAACTCATCTCCATGGTTTGGCCAATGATGTTTAGGTTCTTTTCTTTGATTACACGCATGACGTTGTTCATATCCTTGTATTCAAAGCGCACTTTGAAGGTCTTGTCAATGGTCTTTTCGACGATATCGGCTTCTTCCATAGCCATTTGAGCCGTTGCGCGATAAGCGGTGATTAGTCCACCTACACCTAGTTTGACTCCGCCAAAGTAGCGAACAACTACAATAAGTATATCTGTGACCTCATAAGACTGTATTTGCCCGTGTATCGGTGCTCCAGCGGTATTACTAGGCTCGCCGTCATCATTGGCGCGGTAATAGACCTGTTCAGCCCCTAATTGGAAGGCATAACACCAGTGTCTAGCATTGTAGTGTTCTTTTTTGATGCGCTCTAAGGTGTCTTTTACTTCGTCTTCACTTTTGATAGGGAAGGCATAGCCAAAGAATTTACTGTTTTTTTCTTTGTATAAGACTTCAGGGGTGGGTTGACTAATGGTTTTATATGAATCTAAGATTTCACTCATGTTATCTCTTTACGATGTTTAACGTATCGTTTAGGATACGGTGTTGTACTGTATTATTACTGCTTGGAACTTGGGGAGCTTTTACTCCATCACCCAAGTTGTGTTGGGCGACAAAGATACGAGCCTCGTCCCATAAACCACAATTGATAAAAGCGTCAAGGGTAGTTGTGCCTCCTTCAATTACCACCGATAAGATATTGTGCTGATATAGAATATCACAAATCTGCTGAGGTAAATTAGTGCTAAAGTCCGCATAAGCATAAACAACCTTGTCTGTAGAGACTAAGTCATTGTTGGTTGTTATACAGATTGTTTTAGCCACACCGTCGAGTAAAGCGTTTGGTTGGGTTACTTTACCTGTTCGATCTAGATAGACACGTACAGGGTCTTTGCCATACCAATCACGTGTGGTAAGCGATGGATTGTCTTTTAACGCGGTATTAGTACCTACTAAAAAAGCCATTTCTTCACTTCTCCACTTGTGTACCAATTGCTTGGAATAGTTGTTGGATATCCAAAAAGGGCGGTTGTCTACTTGGGTGTTTGGAGCAATGAATCCATCAGCGGTTTGCGCCCATTTCAAGATGATATAGGGACGTTTATTTTGATGGAAAGTAAAGAAGCGCTTGTTGCTTTCTTGACACTTTTTTTCTAAAATGCCGACGATAACTTCTATACCAGCTTCGCGCATCTTCTCAATACCGCGACCACATACTTTTGCAAAAGGGTCTATGGTGCCAATAACTACTTTAGGGATTTTCTTTTCAATCACTAAATCCGCACAAGGAGGTGTTTTGCCAAAGTGACTACACGGCTCTAAGCTCACGTATAGCGTACTTTCTTTGAGCAGCTCAGGATTCTTCACTGATGCTATGGCATTGGGTTCGGCGTGAGGACCGCCATAGGCAGAGGTGAAGCCTTCGCCAATAATCTTATCGTTGTGAACAATTACTGCTCCAACTGAAGGGTTGGGCAGCGCTGCATAGGTGCCTTGTTTGGCTAGTTGTAAGCAGCGAGAAATATATAATTCGTGTTTTTCCAAAGTTGATAAAGCTGTATCTTTGAACAAATTTAATCTTTTTCGCTAGAAGTCATTTGTTTTTAGCTGTTAACTATGGATATTAAGATAATTCAAGCGCGTTTTACAACTGTTTTAACGCCTATATATGATAAGGAAGAAGCTCAGCAATTGTTTTATATTGCCTTGGAGGAATTAGAAGGAAAGTCTCGCATTGATCTTGTGATGGATCCATCGATGCAAACGCAAAAAGCAGCGGCTTGGGAGGAAGTATTGGCTGATTTGACCGCAGAAAAGCCGATTCAGTATATCTTTGGCAAAGCGCATTTTTACGGACGAGTGTTTCAGGTAAATTCTTTTACCTTAATTCCTCGAGCAGAAACAGAAGAACTTGTGGAGTGGGTAGTCAATAGTGCACCTAAAGACAGAGCGATTCGCATATTGGATATCGGGACGGGAAGTGGATGTATTGGAATCACCTTAGCCGCGGAACTTCCTAATACGCAGGTAACTTTGATGGATGTGTCTATAGAAGCCTTAGAAATGGCAAAAGCTAATGCTGTCGCTAACGGTGTGAAGGTAGAGACAATCTTACAAGATGTGTTGGCTTTAGAGGCTTTGCCTGCTACTTATGACATTGTCGTGTCCAATCCTCCTTATGTACGAAACTTGGAAAAGGTAGAAATCAGAAAGAATGTATTAGACTATGAGCCCCATCTGGCTTTATTTGTTCAAGATAATGACCCGTTAATTTTTTATCGTCAAATCGCTCAGTTAGCTCAAGGGAGTTTGTCGACAGGGGGAATGCTTTTTTATGAGATTAATCAATATTTAGGGGCGGAAACTAAGGCACTATTCACCTCTCTTGACTTTAAGGATATAGAGCTCCGAAAAGATATGGTCGGCAATGATCGTATGATTAAGGCGATTAAGCAATAAACTAAAAGATGTATGATATTGAAGGTTGGTATTTACTGACCTTTTTTTGTGTTTTATCTCAAAGGTTTTCAGTGGATATTGGACAATAAAAGTTTGTATATTTTAGTGAGAAAGATTGTCTTATTTTTAGTTTTTTTATAGTTAATTTATTAGTAATTTAGTGTACTGATAATACTAATAGAGTACTGTGCTTGTAAATTGATTGATTTTTACGAATTATCTATTGATTGTCTTAAATAGACAAAGTAAGTATAGATAGTATACAGTTAAATAAGGAAAGTAGTATTTTCATATGCTAATAATGACTAAGCTTACTTTTAAGAGTAAGTATTGTCAGCGTTAATTGATTTTTTTATTATTCTTTACCTAAAAGGTTTTCATTTGTTCAAGGTGAGAACCTTTTTTTGTTCTTTATAGGGCTATAATTTATAGTCGTATCACTCCTGTCTTTCGGTTATGTTATGTAGAAATATTCTAGATAATTTGTTTTTTGTTTCATTTTTATATTTCTGTTCACTAGAGTGTAATTTCTCTTTTTAAAGTAATAGAAATTAATACTATTTAGTGTGTTTTGTTTATTTTAAGGGTGTTAGAAGTCATTATATGGCAATTAAAAGGGGGTTTTGTTCTGTTTGTGTAATTGGTTGATAATGATTGTTTTGTTAATAGTATGCTTGTATTGTATTTAGATTCTTTCTAAGTAGTGTTTGGTAATCTAGTTTATATGCCCCTATATTTGCGCTGTTATTTAAAATAAAACTAAATAAAAATATTTAAAAGCAAACAAACATGAAGAAGTATTTTACCTTATTAGCACTATCCTTATTTGTTTTGGTATCGTGTTCGAAAGAAGATGCTGCCGATCAATTAAGTAGTTTAACCATCGCTTTAGACAGTGAAACAGTAGTAGAGGATTATAGTACGTTTACTGTAATTTTAAAAGAATTAGAATCAGGACAAATTCAAGAGAAGCAAGCTGATAAAGTTGGTAAAGTAGTGTTTAATGTACCAAAGGGTAGTTTCAGTGTTCAAGCTGAAGACCTAGTAGACAATGCTGTAACTATGAGTGGGCAGATCACAAAGTTTACAGTAGCAGAAAGTCAAATGACTTTGTCACTACCTGTTGATTTAGTTGTTAGTCCAAAGAATACTTCCTTTGTTTTAGATGAACTGTATTTTAACGGTGCTAAGAACGGATATTCTTATACTTATTACGAACAATATTTTACTATACGCAATATTTCAGATAAAGCATTATATGCTGATGGATTATCATTTGGTGTGGCTGGAGATTTTAGCAGTTTAGAGGTAGGTGATGCAATGAGTAAGTACTTACCCAATGAGATTGTCATCAGTCAGTTTTATACAATTCCTGGAGATGGTAAGACATATAAAGTAGAGCCTAATGAGAGCTTAGTTATTGCTTTTTCAGCCATTAACCACAATGAGAAGGGCAATCAACCCAACAGCCTTGACTTGTCAGGCGCTGATTTAGAGATTTACGTAGAAGGAGGAATGACTGTAGATAATCCTGCTGTAGATAATGTAATTGTAAATCACTCAATATTTCAAGCCTTTCATTGGCAGTATTCAGGAGCGGCTCCGATGATTTTATTCCGTTTACCAGAGTCTGCTGATAAGTTTATTGCCCAGCACACTGAAAAACTTCCAAACCCTGCATCTATGGGAACGATGATTCAAGACTATTTGCGTCTACCGACAGAGTATGTATTGGATGCTGTAGAAACTGGAATGAAAGATGAGTTTTATCACAAAGTATTACCTGAGTCAGTAGATAGAGGAACTGTATTAATTGATGGATCTAGCTTTGACAATTTTAATGAGCAATTCGTTCAGCGTAAGCCTGTACTTGGAGGAAATGGAGAAGAGACTGTTGCTGATACTAATAATAGTTCAGCTGACTTTATTGTAAATGTTGGCGGACAAAAAAGTTATCCTAAAAAGTAAATAGCAATTAAAATAATGCAAAATGGAGGTACACTACGTACCTCTATTTTATTGATATAATGAAAAATATTAGTTCTTTTCAATCAATTTTTTATCTGCTATCACTCTATTTACTATCTATACCGATGGTTATGGCCCAAAAAGGGAGTAAAGCTTCTCTTCAGGCTAGTGTTGTCGATAGCCAGACAGGAACGGCGATTGCTTTTGCTACGGTGGTATTGACCGAAAGGCAATTAAGCTTACAGACAGATATAAATGGTCAGTTTACAATTGAGTTTAACGGTCAAACTTCACTTAGCTTACAGATTAGTAGTTTAGGCTATATGCCTAAAAGTATTGTTATAAAGCCTGGAGAAGAACACCTAGTTATTGCTTTAGCACTTCAAAGTATTGGTCTTTCAGAGGTTGTGGTTTCTGCCTCTTATACCAATCCATTAACAAGTGAAGCAAAGGTTGATCAACAAGCATTAGAGTATATTAACCCTATCTCTGTTGGGGATATATTTGTTTTGCTGCCCGGGGGAATGGTTCGTCCCAATACAATTAATACACGGGAGTTAATCTCATCCAGACAAGTGGGGAGTGATAAAAGTACGTCTTTTGGTATGGGGGTAACTGTTGATGGGGTACCTATGCAAAATGATGGTTATCGCTTACAGATGGCAGGTATTACTGGATCTAATGCTAACTTAACAACTAATACAGGTGTGGATTTACGCACACTATCTACCGATCATATTCAACAAGTTGAAATAAACAAGGGAATTAGTTCTGCCTCTCAGGGGAATCTCAGTAGTGGAAATATTAAGATTACCTCTAAAAAGGGAAAGTCTCCTTTGAGAACAAGGGTAAAGTTTGACCCTTTGAATAAGTTTGCCTATATAGGAAAAGGAATGCTTCTATCTCCTAAGCTGGGAACGCTCTATGCTGGACTTGATTACATCTCCTCGAGTAATGACCTTAGAGAGGTTAAGTCAGCTTATCAGCGAATTACAGGGCAGCTTAACTATGATAATCAATTTGCTTTTTGGGGTAAATCAATTGATTTTAATCTTAGAGGAAGTTATGTGAGTTCTTTTAAGAATCGAAAAGACGATGAGGTTATCCGACTCAAAGGGGAAAATTATAAGACTTCTTATACTCGTTATGGTTTATCTGCTAATGTTGTAGCTAATATTCACTCACCTATTGTTGATGAAGTTACCTTCAAGGCATCTGTAGATTATACAAGTGATTTACTTGAACATTACAAAAAAGTAGAAAATGTATCTGTACAAATCAGCCCTTCAGCATTGGAAGCTGGTGAGCATGAGGCGAGTTACTTACCCCAACAATATTACACTTTTTACGCCTTTGAAAATAAGCCCATGAATGCTTATACGAGTTTATCAGCCAATAAGTTTTTACAATTGTCAGAATATTTGTCTATGCGTGTACTTGTAGGGACTAATTTGACCTATACCAAAAATAAAGGAGCAGGGGTAATTGTAGATCCTACACGACCGCCTTATCCGTCAAGCACTTTTACACGACCTCGTTCGAATGCTAGTATTCCGGCCTTGATACACCAAGCGGCTTATGCCGAGACTAAGTTGCGTTATGTTGTGAATACCCATGAGTGGAATGCTTCTTTAGGAGTGCGTACTACTTCAATGTACAATCTGCCTAAAGACTATTTATTGGCCTCAAAGTTGCTTATAGAGCCTCGTTTGCAATTAGCTTATACGCATTCAAAAACACTAGCTGATCAAGCACTACTAATCAATAGCTTTCGTATAGGCTTTGGTATTGAGAATAAACTGCCTTCTATAGACTTTTTGTATCCAGATAAGGTGTATCAAGACTTTGTTGCTTTTAATGGATATTTTACAGAAGAACACAATCGCTATGTCTTGATAAATACACACGTATTAGATCCTTTAAATAGCAATGTGAGAGAGAATAAAAACAAGAAAATAGAGCTGGGGTGGGATATGAAATACAAGAAATTATCTCTGTCGATTACTGCTTTTAAAGAACAGATGAACGGTGGAGTTGAGTATTTTTCAATCTATGAGCCTGTAGCTTATACGGCTTACAAATTAAAGGATAGTTCAATTGACCATAAACCGACAAAAGACGATTTAGATCCTTATCAAAAGCGAGATTTTACCATTAATAGTACGCCTGTCAATAGTGCTAAAGTAGTCAAAAAAGGAATAGAGTATCGATTGTTTTTATCAAAGGTGGAGGCGATTGCTTCCGATATAGAGATTAATGGTGCTTATTATCACACCTTATACACTAGTGGTGTACCCGTGATGCATCGACCTGCAATTACTAATGATAATAACTTATATCCTTATGTGGGGTATTACGATGGTTTTGACAAGCAGTATAACCAACGATTTAATACAAATGTTTGGATTAATACTCATTTGCCGGTTTGGAAACTGATCTTTTCAAATTTCGTACAGATTACTTGGTTGGACACGTATCGTTTGGGTGATAATGTAAGTAAGTATCCTAGTCGTATTATGGATTTGGACGGAAATACACGCGAGATAACTCCACAAGAGATAGAGGGTAATCCTGCTTTTTCTGCTTTGATGCGCAGTTTTTCTTCAGCCATGTATAACAAAGAGCGTTTGCCAATTTCTATGCTGTGGAATGTCAAACTAACTAAGGAGTTTAATAAACATGTTAAACTCTCCTTTTTTGCCAATAATCTTTTGCAATTGTCTCCTTCATACAAGACTAAGTTTCAGCGTACCCAACGAAGAGCATTAGCTCCTTTTTTTGGAAGTGAATTGATTGTTAATCTGTTTTAATTGCTTGTTATGAAATTAAATATACTTATATACTTTATTGTTGTTTTTGTATCGGTGGGTATGTGGGCTCAACCAGATAAAGAAAGTATCTATAAAGCAGCTAAACAAACTTATCTAAATGAAGATAGTCAGTCGATAACTTATCACGGATTTAAAGCATTGGCAGATAATCCCGCTTTTAATCATTACACCAAGGAGTTTGTTGATGAGGTAGGGACTTGGAGTGAGTTTATAGGCAATGGAACAGTGTCTGTTGGTCATCGTTTTAATCAAGTGCCTAAGGGAGATTATCAATTTGATTGGGGTGATCGTCAGAGGTTTAGTGAGGTAGAGGCTAAAGGATTTTTTACACAAGCCAGTAAAGGAACATTGTTTGGTACTATGGCTTATGGTCAAGAAAACCGAGAAAATAGTACGCTAAACTACGCGATTAATCCTGAGATATATTATCCTTATTTAGTGTCTGATACTTTAGGTAATGGGGATAAGCGATATGAGCATTACCAGATTCAAGGGGGATATAGTTTTGCTAAAGACGATACTTATTTGGGAATCGGAATTTCCTATAAAGGAGTTGCTTCTTCGAGGATTACCGAACCACGTTTATCTATTTATGACTCTTGGTTTAAGGTAGATGTCGGACTGCTACAGCGAACAAAGCAAGGGTTAATCAGTTTACAGGTGTATCCAGAGTTTAATCGCCAAATGATCAGTAGTAGTAATGTCTTAAATAAAGCTCCAGCAGTTTTACAGTTTATCGGTTTAGGCCAGTGGAAAAACACTCCCATTAAAGTAGGACAAAGTTATGAGCGTTCAATGACAGTCGTTGGAGCAGGAGGTTCGTTGGGTTATAAGCAAATACGGCAACCTGTTCAGCGTTGGAGTTATCAAGCAAATATACACTATAACTATAGGTATATGAATACTTTTGACAATAGTCAACTGGGGTTTGAGAGTAATACTAAGTTAAACTTATTTACTCGAAATACCCATGTGCTGAGCCCTATGTTTGCTTTAGATTATCAAGGGTCCCGTGGCTTCTGGTCATGGATGTATCAGGGGAATAATAGTTTTAGCAAAGGTAGTGAGCATATTTATGAGAGCCAGAAGGTGTCTTCTTCTCAGAATTTGTATGACTATGTGAAGGTAGCTACAAATGCTTTTTATTCTCAACAGGATTGGCAAAATGCTTTGACCATTGAGCGAAAGCAATTCTTTGATCAAACCCATAAGCTTATGACTTGGGTAAAACTAAAACATCGTTTGTATCAGGAGAAATACCTTTATCATCAACAACAAGTCTCTAGTGAGTCTTTAACCGCTAGTATTGGAACGGGATACACAAAGATGTTTACAAAAAGTTCTTTAGATATCAATTTGTCTTATGCAAATCACAAATCATTAAGCAGTACTTATAAAGTGTATAAGTCACTTGAAAAGGTTGCTATAAGGCAGTCATATATTCCTTTTGTATTGCGAACAGAACCTAACTCTTCAGTACAATGGCGAGTGTCTTATCAGCACGCAATAACTAAGCAGCAAACCTTAGGTGTTGCTTTATCAGGGAAGTATGCTTGGACAAACGAGTATTATCAAGGGCCTTATGCTATTGATTTGTCTAACTACGATGTAGCAGTTAATAATCGAATAGCCCTAGAGGTAAAAGTCTTTTACCTTTTTTAATGAATTAAAAACATACTATAACACTTAATACGAAATGAAATTAAAACTATTCTCTATTTTCTTACTTAGTCTGTGTGTCATTTCTTGTGATAAAGAATTTGACTCACGAGAAGTTCCTAATCAAGAAAACCTAGAAAAACTGAAACAGGGAGTTAAAGGCATGATAACTGTTGAGTTTCAAGGAAGTATTGTTGAGCAGTTAGACAATACGGTTAATGAATTAACCTATCCTACAGGACATGCTTCTGTTGATAAATATTTGCAATCAGTAGGAGGGTATAAGCTAAAAAGAGTATTTCCTTATGCAGGTAAATATGAATCTAAACAAGTACAAGAAAATCTACATGCTTGGTATACTGTGTTGTTAAGTGAAGATGCTCAAAAGCCAAAGTTTCAAACTTTAAGCAATGACAATTATCGTGATGTTGTCGCCTATGTTGAGCCTGTATATGAGCCTGTATTGGGAAGTTATACAATAGTACCTACAGAAGAAAAAGTGGTTAGTCAAAGCAATAGCTCAGCTTTTTTCAATGATCCTTTATTTGATAAACAGTGGAACTATCTTAATGATGGGACTGTTGGAAATTACCAAGTGGGTGATGAATATATTGTAAGTTCAATAGCTGGTGCTGATATTAATATGATTCCAGCATGGAAGCAGCAGACAGGAAAGTCAGAAGTCATAGTTTGTGTGGTTGATGGAGGAATTGATATTTACCACGAGGACTTGAAAGACAATTTATGGGTTAATCAGGGGGAGATACCTGGCAATGGAATTGACGATGACAACAACGGGTATATTGATGATGTTTATGGGTACAACTTTGTCGATGAGACAGGTGAAATAGAACCACATGATCACGGTACACACGTAGCGGGTGTCATTGCTGCGACTAATAATAATGGCAAGGGAATTTCCAGTATTGCAGGAGGAGATGGAACACCTCTCTCAGGAGTACGGGTAATGAGTTCACAGATATTTAAAGCTAATCCTAATCACGATCCTAACGATCCGGATTCTCCTAGAAATATTTCAGTTAAATCTTCTAATCATACAGCGGCTGCTATTGTCTATGGAGCGAATAATGGAGCGATAATTTCACAAAACTCTTGGGGATATAACGTAGGGTTATCTACCCCAAGAGTTGTTCAAGTGGCGATTGACTACTTCATAAAAAATGCAGGATATAAGCACACAAAAGAACCATTAATCGAAGGAGGGCTTGTCGTATTTTCAGCTTCTAATGACAACACATCGTATAAGACTTACCCAGGAGCAGAACCTAATGTGATTGCCGTAGCAGCTTATGCTCCAGATTTTTCTGCTTCTTGGTATACCAATTATGGAACATGGGTTGATATTACAGCACCTGGTGGATCGAGTAAAATTGGTAAGAAATATCCTTATCAGGGAGGTAAGATGACTTCAGGTATATTAAGTACAGTGGTATCTGAGCACGGTCAGGGCAAATACGGATATATGCAAGGGACTTCTATGGCATCTCCTCATGTGAGTGGTATTGCAAGTTTGATTGTTTCTAAGTATGGGGGACAAGGTTATACCAATAGGGAGTTAAAGCAAAAGTTATTGACAAGTGTCAAAGGTGTGGATGCTAATAATTATAATGTAAAAGAGTATCACGATAAATTAGGAAAAGGATATATTGATGCCCATTTAGCCTTGGCTGAGGTTGACTATACAGCTTTGCCTGGTATTCCATACTTTATGTCGGAGTCTATTGAGCGAAGTTATAAGTCTATTACCATTGCGTGGAAGGCACATAAAGCGGCAAATCAAGAGCAGCTCAATATCGAGAGTTATACATTGTATGTCTCTAGCCAACCAATTACTTCAGCTAATCTAAACAGTGAACAGGTTATTGCTTTAGAAGTACCAGCGAGTTACAATGTTGAAGATGCTTTGCTGGAGCGAAAAATAACAGGATTATCGAGTGGAACACAATACTTTTTTGCCCTTAGGTCTTATGCGCGTAATGGAAAAGCTTCCGAATTAGTAGCTTATCAACAAGGCATTACTACACTTACGAATCGCGCGCCTATTATTCACATGAATATTGATGATAATCTGGCAGTTGAATTAGCAGGGAATGACGTCTTGGAACTGGCCTTTAGTATTGAAGAACCAGAACAACAAAAATGGGATTATAGCTTGAGTAATAGTGCACAGCTTACCCATTGGCGATCAAAAAATGACGTAATAGTGAAGTTAGAGGCCAGTAAGTTTTACAAAGGAGATCATCAGATTGTCTTGAAGGTAACGGATCAGTATGGAGCCAGAAGTGAAAGAGTCTTTCGATTTACTAAGCGTTTTGACAATCCACCTCGTTTAATAGAAAGCCAATCTTCTCTTAATGTTGTGCTTAATAGTTTAAAACAAGTGAATTTAAAACAGTTAATTAATGACGAAGAGGTAGAATCACTACAGTTTGAATTAGAGACAGCGACTTCATCTGTGTATACAGCTGGTTTAAATCAAGGTGTATTAACAATAAAGCCAAAACAACAAGGAAAGGGAGAAATAGTTTTGTGGGTAACAGATAAACACGCACAGAAAACAAAGGTTGTCCTTCCTGTATTTGTCTATGCTAATGAAGGGATATATAGCTTATATCCTAAGGTCGCAGAGGATATCGTTTATTTAAAAGTAGGTGATAGTATTCACGGAGAAGTACAATTGACCGTTAGAGATGTTTTAGGCAGACAAGTTAAAAAAGAAATCTTCAATACAAAGGAATTACACGCTTTAAAGCGTACCTATGTGTTGTATGTGAATAGTTTGAGCCCAGGCAGGTATGAAGTTGTCCTTAATCAAGGCAATGAGCAGTACAAACAAAGTTTTGTTAAACAATAATAGAATAGAGCAATGAATAAAGGAATTGTAAAGACAATAGTTTTACTGTTTTTATCAGTAATAACACATGCACAAAATCGTCCTATTGCATTAATAGAAGCGCCTGTATCTCCAGTGTCAATGAGTATGGGGCAAGTCAGTATGTCTAGGGCAGCTGAGGGCTATGTATTTCTCAACCCATCAGCGATGTTGGCTTCGGGGAAGCATATTAGCGCTGATTACAATATCGGTTTTTTACCCACAGATGAGAGTACTATGACTTTGCATACGGCAAGTGTTGCTTACCGTTATAAGAACAGTGCCTTTTTTATTGGTGGAAGGTATTTTGATATGGGGAGTATAGACGGATTTGGACAAGGAGAGTTTAATGAAGGTGCTCGTAAAATAGATTTGCAGGCTAATACAGTTAATATAGGTTATGCTTATCAGTGGACAGGTGCTTTAGCAGTGTATAGTAAAGTGGGTATGGCCAGTGAAAAGATGATACATACTGGCAGGGCTTATCACTTAGCTTTAGGAGCTTTTTATACGGGTGGATTGGACAATCTGCAGTATAGCATAGGGGCTGAAATAGGTAATATAGGTCAGTATGTCTATCGCGATGTCTCTAAGCAATTATCGCCTAAATTGAGTTTAGGAGGAGATATAAGTATGCCGACTACTTCTACACAAAAGATAACTTTAGCTATGGACTATAGTGCTTATTTTGCCACATCAGGGTATGATTTTAGCCAGCAGTATAGTCTAGGGATTGATTATAGTTTTTACAATCGATATGCTGTTCGTGTGGGAGGGCTATTTGGTCAAGGTAATGATGCTCTTAGCACTGGTTTTGGCATTAGTTACCAGTCGTTTACTTTGAATGCGGCTGCTCGATTTGGATTAGAAAGTACTATCTATAATTCATATATGTTAGGACTGAGTTACGCAATATAAACCGTTTTTATGGTTGTGCGTATTTGAGTTTTTTGTTAGTTTTTTTACAAGAGAAGTCTTCACTTTTTATAAGTGAAGACTTTTTACTTTTTTGTATAAGTATTTTACGGATTTAATTACCGTTTTTTTTTTAAATAGAAAAGAAGCTATTACAGTTAGTAATAAGCTCCTTTTCAAGTGTATGTAAGTGCATTAATTTTTGCGTAGTTTAGCTTGGTTTGACTCAAAATACCGTAGATATATTCCGTAGATTACCCCTATAGGTAATAAAGCTACAGCTAATAAGACCACCAAATATTTATCATCAAGGACAATGTGTTTACTCTTTAGTATGCGTATTGAAAATAGCACAATAAGAGTAACATAGGCAATGACATATCCAATTACTTCAGAGGATAATAGTAAGTCGTCCATATGTGTTTAATTAATAAATTTGATGAATAGTTATCAGCATATATTATACCAATGTTGAAAATTTTTGGTGTATTTTTTTAAAAAAACATACGATTATAACAAAATGCGAATTTATTAGCTACGATATAGTAAGCTAAACGTCTTTTTATACGAGCATCAGGATAGGAGCGAGGAAGTTATATCAATCTGCTTGTATCAAAAAGTCCATTTTATAGGGGATATAAAATGGACTTTAAAAAAAAAACTTACTATAAAACTAACTCATTAATCCTCCTCTACAATAGGATTAATCATTAGCGAAAAAATATGAAAAAAAACTTACTCTCTTATTTGATCGGCTTGACAATGATAAAAAAAAACTATCAAACTTGTATTAAGTATATTTCAATTACTGCGCCAAACTTCACATTATAAATAAAAATAAATTATTTTTAGCTTATTGTTTTCTAGTGAATTACTGTGTATTACTTGTTATTGTTGAGGTTAATGAAGGTAAAAATGTATTAGCCTTGTATGTTTAAAAGGAAAAGTGCTTTTTTTGTATTATTGCTCAATGAGTAGTAAGGAATTAATATAGGCAAACCGATCTTTTTTTGGTAACTTAGAGGTATTATAGCAATCTGTTAAGAAAGGGTGTTACCATGAATATGTTGATTAGGCTTTTTGAACAATATGGATATATCTCTGCTCAATGCAAGGAGGTCATCGAGCAAAATATACAGACTGTTCACCTAAAAAAAGGAACGGTTATTCAAAAGCGAGGACAGAGTCCTATGGCGCTATATGCCATAGAGAAGGGGGCTGTGCGAGGTTTTTACACTAAAGAAGTTCGAACCATAGATACTTGGTATGCTTTTGATCACACTATATTGCCTGCGACTTATCAAATGTATAAGAGCAGCGTGGCTAACGAGAATATTCAGTGTATGGAGGACTGTTTGGTACATTGTATTTCCAACAGTGTTATGTTGAGACTTTTTAGAGAGTATCCAGAACTCAATCTTATTTGTCGTCGATTGGTAGAAGAATATGCTTTGGATCTACAGCAGCGAGCTTACCAATTGCAAACCATGTCTGTTGAACAGCGTTACTATAGTTTACTCAAGGATTTAGGCGATCATTTTACTCGTGTGTCTAGTGCTAATATGGCGAGTTATCTCGGTATTACAGAACAGGTATTGAGTCATATCAGAAGGATTTGATTTACTTTAGTCTTGATTAGTTTTTTTAATCATTACCTTTGGCCAGTGCATAGTGAATCTTTTATGTAATATCAAGCCTTAAATACCATGAACTTTAGAGATCTTTCTTATCTTCAAACGGGTACTGCTGTCCAACAAGAAATTTATCAACTCTTAGATACACATCAGGTTATGCAAATATTAGCCATACATGACCCTGTACTTATTGGTACTTATCCTATTGATATCGCCATTGCTAGTAGTGATTTAGATATTTGTTGTACCTATCAAGATAAAGTCTCTTTTATAAGTTTGGTGAATCGATACTTTGGGCATTACCCTGGCTATCAGGTGAGAGAAAAGCAAGCTTGTGGAGAAGCTGCTGTAGTAGTCGGTTTTTTCATTGGTACTTATGAAGTAGAGCTATTTGCTCAGTCTATCCCTGTAGAGAGCCAAAATGGTTACCGACATATGTTGGTCGAACACCAATTGTTGGTTCAGCAAGGAGAAGCGTTCAAACAGGCGATTATTGCACTTAAAGAAGCTGGACTAAAAACAGAACCCGCTTTTGCTAAGCTATTGAACTTACAAGGTGATCCTTATGAGGCCTTGCTGCAATTCGGACAAAAGTAAGTAGAGATAAAGTGTACTTTGTCCTTTGGTTGTCCTTGTATTAAAGCAAGTAATCTCTTTATCTTTTTGATTTTACAATGGCTCTTTTTTTTCTTAGCAATTGCAGACGCGTATTTCTTAGGCTATCTCTAGTTTGTTTTCTCAGGTATTCATGGTGTAGAAACCAACCGCCAATTCCTCCAATTAAACTCCCAATAACAATGTCTAGAAAGCGCGATTGTATTAGCAAATTAGGCGTAGTGATCATTGTGCTCCCCGCTTCGGCTAGTAATACCGTAAGTGCAGTTATAAAAATAACCGCCACAGCATAGTTTCGGCTGATAAACATCTCTATTATAAACTGTAAGACCATTATACAAATGCAGAAATACAGTGGTGAGTCTGAAAGGGAAATGAGCAACCAACATAGCGCCAAACCAACAAATGTTCCTGCTATGCGCTGTAAGGCTCTTTGCCAGACGTGATATAGCGTTATCCCTTGCATAATAGCAGCACAAGAAATCGGTATCCAATAGGGGTTGTCTAATTTTAATAGATTGCCTGTTAATAGTGAAAACGACAAGAATCCACCGACAATCAGTGAGCGAATTAGGTATTCTACTTGTTCTTTTATAGGGACGTGATAGATCTGTGGTATGGCTGTTTTACTGTTGTATTTTTTGCCTATTAGTAAGCTATAGATCATCGCTAGGCTACAGGCAAACATCGTTCCCATAGCTACATATCCTAGTCGCGTTGGGATACTGGCTAAGTCAAAAGGCATATTGCTAGACATGGAAGCAACCATGATAAAAAAGAAACTACCAGGTGGAGGTGTCTTAAAATAGAGTGTTATCCAATGAACTGCTGTTGTAAATAAACCAAAGACCAAGGCTGAAAGATAGAGATTAAAGCTAAAGGTAATCCCAACGGCAAAGCTGAGCATAAAGCCGAACGAACACACTAACATTGTTAGCATTCGCTGTGGTGTAGGAATGTTAGAGGGTAAGTATAGAATCACTAATCCCGATAGACAGGCTAGTAATCCAGCCGAAAGATTGTCAAAGTACCAACCCGTGAGTAGGGGTACTCCAGTGGCTAGCATGGCCATAAGAGGTATATGCCACAAGCGTTGACTTTGTTTTAATTTGAATAGTGTTTTGCTCTCTTGTCTGATTAATCGGACAAAGAAATTATCTCCCATTGTATTTTTTTTAATGTATTGGTGAACTACACATATGCCATTTTTGTACTGTCGAAACAATAGCGTGTAGGCGAGTTAAAATAGTTCGGTATAAGACAATACTGAATCGTTGTAGTTTCTCATTCTAGCTAATTGTCTGTAATAAAGTATGGCAAAAATACTAAAAACTCTTGGGATTGCCCAATATAAAAAAGCGCACTATATTAGGGTATAGTACGCTTTTTAAATTATGTAGATACGAATTGTTTATACTCCTGTTATCAATGCGATGATAAAAGAGGCTACTGTTGCTATAAGTGTAAATAGGAAGTAGCGTTTTAATCCTGAAAAAGCATCAATAACTGCTTTTGTATCACTTCTGTTTTCTGTGAAGGCTTTACATTTGCTAGCATAATTGTATAGCCCTAACGATGCTAGAGCGTTTATTACTGCTATACCTATATTGAGTACTCCTGAAAGCGGATCGATTATTATAGTACCTATTGCACCTATAACGCTAAAGGCAACACCTAAAAATCCAAGTATCGCCATAAACATAGCCCAGCCTCCCATTTTAGCAATGTGGTCTTGTGCAGTTTCTGTAAATACTAATCCTTTACTTTGTTTATTTTCTATATTATGAATATCCATGACTTGTCTTTTTTATTTTGTTGATTGATTTTGGACTATAGTTGTGAAGCAAGCGCACCAGCACCAGCTATAATTGCAAAAAACAAAGCAAAGATTCCAAGTCCAATAGCGCAAATGGTCATTATTGCAGAGCCTTTAAAGTATTTACCTAGTGACTCTAGAGCTAATTCTAAATCTTCATCACTTTGATTGTTAATGCCTTCTGTTACTTGTTTAGAGAACTTAGTTAATAAGGTCAATAAATAAAAGATAATTGCAAAAATACCTAACACGGGAATAGCAATTAGCATAGCGACATTAGTGTCAACATCAGAAAAAGCACTTCCCATAATGCTTTCTAAAAATTCATCTCCAATACCTGCGATAATAGCTACAATCACTAAGGTAATTAGACCTAAGATAGCCATACCGATAACCGCTGTTATTTTAGTGTATTTACCTGTTTCTAGTAGATCATGTTGCGTTTGATCAGGTACGTAGAACTTATGTTCTTGCTCTCCAATATTGTGAAGTTCCATATTGATTAATTTAATAGAGTTAATGATTTTCTTTTTTGTTAAAAGTAAGAAAAAAATATTAGATAGATAGAGCGAAGGTATGTTTAACTACTTTAATAGTGTTGATATGATTAATTCTTTATAATGTTTTTTGTGTTTAATTGATTGATTTTTAATGTGAGAGGTGAAGGGTGTTAATTTGTAATATTACTTGATTAGATAACGAGAAGTAAAATAAACAAGTAGGTTAAAAACAACCCCTTGCTAATACGTGGATACACTAACAAGGGGATGAATAGTTTAGTATGAAATTGTAAGTATATTATAAATGGTCTTTAAAATTTTGTATGGTTTGGGTTAGAAGCGCTTTTTGTTCAGGGTTTATAATTTCTGCATCTTTGAAGTTGTCATAAAATTGTCCAAGTGAATAGCTAGCTATGATGTTTCCTCCAAAATAAGGAAAAATACTTTGGGCTTGTTGGAGAACACCAGAAGCGCCTCTTGCTCCAGGAGAAGTAGATAGAAGAAGCATAGGTTTATCTTTAAATACTTTCATATCCTCTCTCGAGGCCCAATCAAAGATATTTTTAAACGCTGTAGTGAATGATCCATTGTGTTCAGCTAATGAAATAATTAAAGCATCACTTTCACTTATAGCTTGATTAAACGCTGTAGCTTGGCTAGGTACACCTTGTTTATTTCTGTCTTCTGAGTAAATTGGCATTTCAAAGTCATTTAGATCCAAAAGATTAATCTGATCGTTTGGGAAATATTTAGTCGCCAATTCTACCAATTGACCATTGATAGAAGTTGAGCTATTACTTGCGGCAAATGCGGTTATTTTCATGTTTATTATTTGTTTTATTGTAGGTCAAAGATAGGTTGTATGGATGAGCTTTTACTTAATCTAGGACAAGAAGTTTATTTGTTTTATCACAGAATAAGGGATACTTTTAGTGAGGTATCTATAATGAGGTTTTACACAAATAGGTGCTAGGTTTAGATCAATCAATAAAAGCATAAATTAAAAAAGTATGAAAATATTAAGCACTGAGCAAATTCGGTTGTTGGATCAAAAGACCATAGAAAATCAGTATATTTCGTCGTTTAAGCTGATGGAGAGAGTTGCTACGCGCTTGTTTGAGGCAATTAGTAATAGACATAAGCTTTATCACAGTAGTTTTGTCATTTTCTGTGGAAAGGGAAACAATGGTGGTGATGGATTAGCTTTAGCTCAATTACTTAAAGAGGCAGGGGCATTCGTGAAGGTGTATTTGCTTCAGAGTAAAAAGTATAGCTCAGACAATTTGCGCAATCAAGAATTGCTTGAGGATAGAGGTATTAAAGTCGAGAAGTTTAATCCAGAGAAATTCAGCTTTTCGATCAAGCCAGACGATATATTGATTGATGCCCTGATAGGGACTGGTCTTCGCGAAGTATTACCTTCAGAGTGGGGAGAAGTAATGGATTGGTTAAACCAGGTCGAGTGTAAGGATCGACTGGCAATAGACGTTCCATCTGGAATGTTTGTTGATGGACCTACACCGGTAGGAGCTCCGGTATTTAAAGTATCAAAAGTTTATGCGATTCACGCACCTAAAATTGCGATGCTGTTACCTGACTCAGCAAAGTACATGGATGATTTTGAGGTGGTATCCATCGATTTAGACAAGGTTGCGGTAGAGGAGTTTGAGAGTAATTATCAGTATGTGTTAGCGAATATTGTACGACCATTTATCCACAAACCTACAAAATATGCTCATAAGGGAACCTTTGGACGGGCTTTGATTATTGGTGGTAGTCATGGTATGATGGGAGCAGCAGTCTTGGCAAGTCGTGCCTGTATGCGTATAGGTGCAGGACTTACTACGGCTTATGTCCCTAGCTGTGGGTATTCGATCATGCAGACAGCAAATCCAGAAGTGATGTGTATGGTTGGCTCATCTGATGAGTACCTAGTGACTTTTCCTATTGTGGAGAAGTATCAGGCTATAGGCGTGGGGATAGGATTGGGGACAGCTAAAGCAACGCAAGTAGCGTTTGCAAATTTTGTCAGGGAAAATACAAATCATTTGATGGTATATGATGCCGATGCGCTAACACTTTTATCGATGGATAAAAGGTTATTAGAGCATCTGGGTAAAGGAAGTATACTTACACCACACCCTAAAGAATTAGAGCGTTTGATAGGGACTTGGGAAACTGATTTTGAAAAGCTAACGTTGTGTTGTGCATTCGCTCAAAAGTACCAAGTTGTATTAGTTGTCAAAGGTGCACATACAGCGGTTGTTTGGCCTTGTGGCAAAATACACTTTAACAGTACGGGCAATTGGGGTATGGCAACAGCAGGAGCAGGAGATGTATTAACAGGGATACTAACGGGGTTACTCGCTCAGGGCTATACGAGTGAGCAAGCGAGCCTTTTAGGGGTATATTTGCACGGATTAGCAGGAGATTGTGCCGTAAAGCTAATGTATAAAGTTAATCTTATTGCTTCTGATCTTATTGATAATCTTACAAATGCGTATGTTTCGTTGCTAAATGAGTAATATGTTTTGCTTTGAGATTAAATAAAATAGTTAAAATCGCATTATTAACTTTTTTGTATTAAAAGTTTTCATAATTTAGCCCGCGAGAACAGTAGTAGTGGGGACTTTATTGCTTCTCAAATAGCAAAAATTACTTGTGTGATTCGAATAAATTGTTTTGATCTTAAAAGACGTTTATTCATACAAGTTAAAGAAAAAGGCATATAATATCCATTATATGCCTTTTTTAGTAGTATAGGGAATAAGAAGTATCTTTTTAGGTCCAATCTCCCAGCATAATGAGGGGCGATAACAAAAAAGTAATATTAAATATTAAAAAATAGTTATACTTTTGCCCTGAAAACAATGATTTCGGCGATTCAAAGGCTTTAGAAGCAGGGAGTAGAGAAGTAATTGTTCTTCATGGAAAAGGAAAAAGTTATTTAGGATAAAGGTTTGTCAAAGAATCGTTTATTTAAAATGTAAAAAGAATTGTATGAAAGTTGGAATTACCTTTAGTGCATTTGATCTGTTGCATGCAGGTCATATAAAGATGTTGGAAGATGCAAAGAGACAATGTGATTACTTAATCGTAGGGTTGCAAACAGACCCCACGCTTGATCGTCCAGAGAAAAACAAACCTACACAGTCAGTAGTAGAGCGCTACATTCAGCTGAAAGGATGTAAGTTCGTCGATGAGATTATCCCTTATGCTACAGAGCAAGACTTAGAAGATGTATTGCGTTCGTTTAAGATAGACGTGAGAATTTTAGGTGTAGAGTACAAGGATAAGAGCTTCACGGGAAGAACATATTGTGAAGAAAAGGGAATAGAGTTGTATTACAATTCTCGCGATCACCGCTTCTCAAGTAGTTCATTGCGCAAAGAAGTTGCCGAGAAGGAAAATAGCAAAGTTGTAAAAATAGGATAAATACAACTCAACGCATAGATAAAGTACAACCTGATGGTTGTACTTTTTTTTTGTGATAATATGTTTATAGCATAAGTGCTTTTTTGAAGTTCTTTGTTAATTCTAGACTTTGATTAAGCAGATGAAATGCTCTTTTTTTGATTTATTTGTTGCCAAGATTGAGAAATAACTCCAGTATTCTTGAGGTATACTACCCTAGGAGCACTTCTTTGGCAACAAAAGTGCAAGCAATGTGCACGTATACTTCAAGGAAGTCTGAGTAAAAGATGGAAATGTTTTTGAAAAAAAGGGCGTGAAGGGATAGCGATAGAGGGATTTTTGACTGTGCCTAGGGTATAGGGTATGGTGAGTATATTTAATGTAGGGAAACACAGGTGGTTTGAGGGTATAAAAAAGAGAATGCACAGGCATTCTCTTATAGTAGGAATTGCGATTGTATCGTATTTTGTTACAATAGAGTCGCAATTGCTGTTTCTAGATTAGTTGAACTATAAACGGGTGTTATAAAAATTAAGGTGTAAAGCGTAATTAAGATGACGTTAGTGGTGTTTATAATAAATATCTAGTTTAAGAAATATACTAGACCGGAAACTCGATAGCGTAGTATTTCTTAGGTCGTTTTAAAAAGCTAAACAATGCGCTTTTTTTCATCAGTTTCTTGATGGTGTAATTCTTTTCAATCAACAGTAAGTGATTTTGGTACGATAGTTTGTCAATATAAATAACAGACTCACCCCTTTGTTTAGCGTGGTGAATTAAAGAATCGATTTCATTCAATTCTCTTTCTAAGCTAAGATCGTCAATGGGGTTTTTGACAGATACAATTTGCATAGTAATACAATTTCGTTTATAAGGTGTTTGTTGCAAATGTAAGAAATAAAAGAGCGATTGTTTATTAATTACGTATTAAAAGCGATATATGATTGATTAATTATTAAAAAGCTAATTTAAAATGTTTATGACTTAAATTGGCAGTATAATTAACATAAGTGTAGTTATTTATTTTATGTATTTAACATAAAATATTAAATAAAATTTAAATAAGGTTTGATTGATTGATTTTGCTAAGTTTAATGATAGGTTAATATTAGTATTTATATATTTAACGCCAAATAAAGTCGTCATTGTAATTTGAATAAAGTAGTAGGATTGTTTAGTTAAAAGATTATTAGAAAATAAAGATTATTCATATCTTTATGCAAAACATTACAATCACATACTATGAAAAAAATATTATTCCCAACCGACTTTTCTGAAACAGCTAATAATGCACTAGTATATGCACTGCGAATGGCTGATAATCAAAAAGCTAGTTTATTTGTTTTGCATGCTTATGAAATGCCAGTAATCTCTGCAACGGCAAACCCTGTGATGGTGCAAGATGTCTATAAGACAATAGAACTTAGCAACTTTGAAAATTTCAAAGATCAGGTACCACAAATTAGAGAGATTGCCAAGGAGCACAATTTAGACCATGTGCCTATGCACTTTATTCTAGAGGAAGGTTTCTTAAATACGATTATGAAAAAGGTTGTGAAAGAAGAGGCTATCGACTTAGTGGTAATGGGAACCAATGGTAACTCTGGGTTGGATAAAAAGCTATTAGGCTCTAATACTGCTAATGCTATTAGTTCATTAGATATCCCTGTGATGAGTGTTCCGCATGATGCTATCTTCGACGGGGTGAAGTCTATTGCATTCTCTACTTTGTTTAAGACGCAAGATAAAGCAATTTTAGACAAGTTAATTCCAATGGCTAATGGTTTTGGTGCAACGATTAAATGTGTGCATGTAGCTACGTCTAAAGATAAAATTGATGGAGCTGTAGTGAAGAGCTGGGAAGAAAATTATAAAGATTCTCCTGTTCGTTTCTATATCGTTGAGGCAAGTGATGTTGAGAAAGGTATCTTTGAGTTTTTAGATCAAGAGAATATTGATTTATTAGTGTCTATCACACGCAGTAGAAACTTCTTTGAAAAGCTATTTACAAGTAGTGTGACTAAGAAGCTTAGTTATCATACTTATGTGCCTATTTTGGCTTTTCACGAAGAATAGTAAGAAACCGTATTTTTTGTAAATAAAGAGAGCTGTATTCATATGGAATGCAGCTCTCTTATTTTAATAAAAAGGTGTAATCGAATGATTACACCTGCATTCTCGAATGTGTTTAGTCGTGGAGTCTAAATTCTCGGAATGTTTGCTTTCTATTATAATAGGTAATTGTTGGTTTATTCGTGTTTTGTTGTATCACATTAGACATGAAAAGAAAAATTAAAGTAGGAAGGTAATCATTAAAACATTTGGTAGCTATAGGGGTATTTGTAAACTTGTTTTAATAAGTGTTTACGATTTGAATTTTGTACAAATAAAAAGTCCCTTTGGTTAAACAATCAAAGGGACTTAGTATATTCAAAATTACTACTAGAGCTACTGCTGGGGGTAATTCATAGAGCGGTTATTTTTGCTCTATTTTTTTGTAGGTGTATTTAATTACTTCTTTATCGCTTTTATCTGATTCAAAATAAGTAATTTGTTCTATTGGCATACCAGTTTTGGGATCTAGAGTATATTCAATCGGAAGTACTTCCGTATCATTGTATTGATACTTGGTCACGCTATTTTTGTTGTTGTGAACAAATCCTAAAAATTCACCTGTAAAATCATAGTCATCTAATGAAAAGTCAACGCGCATGTATTTAAAAGGATTAGGCGTATTGTCATAGCTGAACTTCATTTGTTCGGGTGTAGAGGTGTTCGGACTGTTGTCAACAAGTATGATATTACCTTCTTTGTGTTGATACATAATAGTGTTAACATTATTCGCAGTAGTCACAACTTCTTTTAAGACTTGTCTTTGATCGTTGTACTCAAAGGTAGTTTTTAAGTCTTCTACAGCATCGTAAATTTCGCTGACAAGCTCTTGAGCATTATACGTAAGGGTTGCGTCCCAGAAATCAGTATTGTCTATAAGGTCAACACTTTTGTACTTAACTAATAATCCTTTGTCGTTATAGGTATAGGTACCTTTGTACTTTTGTATATTTTCAGTTGGTTGTCCTATATCGTCAATCGATTCGATAGTATGACTAATTAAGGCTCCTTTGTCGTCATAGGTGAAAGTTTTTGTTTCTGTATCATATGGTTTGTCAAACTCTCCTTTGTCATTAGCTAAGTAGTAATCTGATTGCATAGATTCTACCACATAAATATCGTTTGATGGAACAGGGGTTGGGGTAGGAGTATCATCAGAAGAACAACTTGCCATCAAAAGAGCAATAATTGACATGGATAGAAATGATTTTTTCTTTTTCATATTTTTTCAATTAAGTGATTAGATTTGTAAATATAGATGAATTTTAACTTAAAAAAATATAATTTCACAGCTAAGTTAATAATTGTGAAAACTATAGGTAGGTTGCCTTATTAAATGTATGTTTGTAAAGTACTGTTAGGGGTGCTTTAGTAAGCTGAGATAATACCCTAGAACCTGATATGTTGTAATTGACATCGTAGGGAAACGGCAAAAAATAGAAAAGTATAGTTGTACTAGGACTACAATTATTCAAGATATTGTGTTGATGACCGTTTTGCTTGTGTAAAACGGTCTTTTTTTTTTGCTTAAAAGCCAACGCAGTAAACATACATAACTAAGCTAGCTGTGCCCATTTTGTTGTTTGTGCATTTGATCTAGTGTCGAAAATGTTTAGGGTATAAGCAGCAGCTTAGCTTGTGTACTGTGCTTTCGTTTTTAGTCTCTTCACATACAGCATATTTAGGGTTTGTGTTAAAAATTATTGGCATATAGATAAAATCAGAAGCAATGAGTCAGAGGTATAAAATAGCATTGAGTATAGCAGGGAGTGATCCAAGTGGAGGAGCAGGTATACAGGCAGATTTAAAGACCTTTTCGGCTTTGGGGTGCTATGGAGCTACAGCTATCACAGCAGTTGTAGATGAAAACACAGTAGGAGTAAGCGGTGTACATCCTATACCAGTTGATTTTGTCGTGGGACAGATAGATTCTGTACTCTTAGATATCGGCAGTGATGCTGTAAAAATAGGTATGTTGCACGCTAAGTCTTTAATTCAAGGAGTAAGTGAAGTTCTATTCAGGTATGAGCAAACCAATATTGTCTTAGATCCTGTGATGGTAGCAACATCAGGAGATGAACTTATGCAACAAGAGGCGGTTGATACACTAAAAGAAGTATTGATTCCTCAGGTAAGACTTCTAACCCCTAATATACCAGAGGCTGAAGTCTTATTGGGACAGAAGATAGATACGAAAGCTGATCTAGCTGAATACGCGCGTGCTTTATCGTGTAATAGACAGGTTTCAGTATTGTTAAAAGCAGGTCATGTTGCTGGGGAGGTATTGACAGATGTATTATACAATGCAGAAATTGACAAAGTGTTATACTTGCCATCGCCGCGTATTTATACACAAAACACCCATGGGACGGGTTGTACGTTATCTTCTGCAATTACGGCCTATTTAGCCTTAGGGTTGCCGTTAAACCAGGCGGTACAACGGGGTAAAGATTATATAACAAGAGTACTTATAGCTGGTGCAAAATACACAATTGGTAAAGGACATGGACCTGTTCATCACTTTGCTGATTTTTGGGAATAACCCCAGTGATAATTTTTTTTTCAATTATACTTAGAGGAGGCTTCTAGATAAGAAGTCTCCTTTTTTATGTTTAGGATCATTACGAAAGATAAGTAGGTGAAAATTGACGTTTTTTAAGGTTTTATTTCTTAAAGTTAGTTGTCTTTAAGAAAGGAGCCAAGCTCAAGCGACATGGTTGAGTATTTGTGGTACACCACCATCAGCAGTATTTGATATAAGTGATAAGCACTGTGGTGAAATTGTTGTTAATGGAGAGTACAAACAAGGGAAATACTTAGATGCTTCTAACTTTATCACCTTAACAGTGACAGTGACAGAGCCTGGTACTTACGAATTATTAGCTATTAGTAAGAATGGCTATTATTTTTCTGACAATGGAACTTTTCCAGCAGCGGGAAGTTATACACTGATGCTCAGTGGGACAGGTACACCTAGTAAGGGGTATACTACCGGAGAAGCAGGTGATAAATTGACTATATATTTAGATAAGCGTAGAGAAAGTGACTGTCATCCTAATGTGTTTGTTAGTAGAGCTGCTGTAAGTTATATGGTGGAGTGTGCGACGATACGAGTGCCAGATGCGTGCTTTATTGGTTTAAAGTTAACGGAAGCTGATAAGTTAGCATTTACTGTTAATGTAACTTCTCCAGAGTATTGGAATATTAATACAGATAAGGTAAATGGCTATTCTTTTGCTGGTTCGGGTATATTTGAAACAACAGGTAAGGTTGAGATTGAATTGCAAGCCATGGGAACACCAATTGCTTCAGGAAAAAATGCTTTTACATTAGTTACCAATTCGGATATGGCTAATACTTGTCCTGCCATAGATGTAGAGGTAAAAGATATTAGTTTTTCAGTTGACTGTACGAATGCCGTAGTTAAAGGAGATTACTTACAAGATGAAGCAGCTACTGCTAATCATACTGTGATTCTTCCGATCACTGTATACGCTACTGGCGTAACTACCTTAAAGACTAATGAAGTAGGAGGGGTGTATTTTAGCTCTGGACCATTAACTCTAGATAGTATGGGTGAGCATGAAATAGTACTAACAGCTAATGGTATACCGACAACACCTGGGGTGAATACTTATATTTTAATGTCAGCTGATGGTTTGACACAGTCATGTTCATTTGATGTATCAGTGGCTGCTCAGCCGGTTAATTATTTACTGGATTGCTCGAAAACGGTTAGACACGGTGTGTATTCCCCAGGAATTGCGATGACACAAGAGAATACTTTGGAAGTAATGGTAGATGTGAAGTACCCAGGAGAGTACCTTATAAAAACCAATGAGGTAAACGGAGTAAGCTTTTCTGCTACTGGTCTGTTTGAATCTATAGGTAAACAATCCGTTCTATTAAGAGCCAAAGGTATTCCAGTTGATGGAGGTACATATAATTATGCAATAAGTGGCAATAGTTCTGTTGGTGTAAATGTGTGTAGTCAATCCATTGACTTTAGATATCGAACGATTAATGTTCTTGGGCTTGGAGCCGGAGTATATCAACCTGCTTCTTCAGATCAAATTCATTCTTCAAAGGCTATTGTAAAAACAGCAGCTAACCTTGGTCCAAAAGGAATTCTTAAAGTCGAGAGTATTGAGCTGGTTGATGGTGAGGGTAGTAAAGGTGTGTATTTAAAGAATTTTATTAATAATAATAAGATTGATGTTATTGTAATTGGCTTTGCTTATGGCGCAGATAATGAGGTAATTAAGATTTTAGCCGATTTTGTCAAAAATAAAAAAGGAGTGGTGATTCACGCTCAAGAAAACAATCCTGAAAAATATAAAGAATATGCTTAATGCTATAAGTACTTCAGTAGGCACAGTTGTTAGCAGTGGTGTATCGACACCTACTAATGCAATTAAACAAGTAGACGATCCGTTAATCAATGGACCTTTTGGAGATATTCGAGGGTTGGCAGCTGGTAGTGATGTAAATAATTCACTATATGTTAAAGGATATTCATCGGATTATCTTCCTATCGCGGTTAATAATAAAGATGCTGCATTGGCTTGGATGCTTAAACATCAACCTTTGGGTTATACATTGGCGATGGAGGTTGGATTTCAGGAAATGCAATTAATAAAGATATAAATATATATCCAGCAGCTATTACATCAGCAGGTAAGCCAATTGCTAAAAAGTATAATGGCGATATAATGGTATATAATAGTGTTTTATATGCTAACACTATGGCTTGGGCGATTGCATATGTACAGGCTAATACAGTAGTGGAGTATATGGTTAAATAAGGCTATTAAAAGTAGAAGATTAAAAAAGAAGTGAGTCTAGCATTGTTAGGCTCACTTTTTTGTTATATACTAATGAGAAAATGAAGTGATTTTTAAGGGGTATTGGAGGTCGATAAAGTTATTTTCTAACAAAAATGGGCTTAACACAACAAAAATCAAGTGAAAAAAGATAGGATTTCACATGAAATTAGAAGATAGGCTTCTAACTTTTCTTTAAGAAAATAATTAATACTTCTAGAAAGAGCTTTTTTGGAAGTTTTAGGTATAGTTTTCGAAAAAAAAGAGAGAGAATTCACCACTGAAATCATTGATTTCAACAAATATTCAATAAATCTTTTTAAGATTTTAAACGTTAAATTATCTTAAAAGACAAAAATAGGCATTAGCTAGAATGTTAGGTTTGTTGCTAATAATTAAGTTATTTGTTTTTATTATTTAGGTTCTTAATAAAATATAGATGTATGGTGTTTATAATTTGATTATTCGCAATAAGTCATTTTATGTGATTATAGGTTAGTGAATCCATTTTATGTAATTATCATGAATAAAAACATGATAAATTACCATATTCTTATTAAGTAATATTCTTTATATTTGAATTATCAAAAAAGAAATGGAATTGTTTTTGTAGATAAGTAATCGAAAATCAATAGAAAGTTACAGGGGCTAAAAGCAAAAGTCAATTGGCAAGTGTACAAAAAGAGTTCTGTTTGTTTTTTTTCAATTTTTAATAAATAATTTCTAAAATAGTATAAAATGAAAGATACTAGAAGAGAACATGATTTCTTAGGAGAGTTAGATATTCCTAATGACAAATATTATGGGGTACAAACCTATAGAGCTATTGAAAATTTTAACATTACTGGAATTACTTTAGTAAATGAAAAAGACCTAATTAAATCATTAGGTTGGGTAAAAAAAGCTGCAGCTTTAGCTAATAAAGACTGTGGAGTATTAAAACCAGAGATTGCAGATGCTATATGCTTCGCTTGTGATGAAGTTATCGCTGGTAAATACGATGATCAATTCGTGAGTGACTTGATCCAAGGAGGAGCAGGAACTTCGGTAAATATGAATGCCAATGAAGTAATTGCTAATATCGCTTTAGAACACTTAGGACACAAAAAAGGTGAATACCAATTTGTCCATCCAAATAATCACGTTAACTGTTCTCAGTCAACAAATGATGCTTATCCTACAGCATTCCGTTTAGCTTTATACTTAAAATTAGAGTCTTTCTGTCAGACAATGCAAAAAGTAAACAAAGCGTTTGCTGCTAAAGCACTCGAGTTTGACCAAGTGCTTAAAATGGGACGTACACAACTTCAAGATGCCGTTCCGATGACACTAGGACAAGAGTTCCACGCTTTTGCTACTACAGTGAATGAAGACTACGATAGACTAAAAGAAGCTCAAAAGTTAATTCTAGAGGTAAATATGGGAGCTACTGCTATCGGTACGAAAGTAAATGCACCTGAGGGATACCCTGAGTTATGTGTAGACTACTTAGCAAAAGAAACTAATCTACCTTTAACTTTATCTCCTGATTTAATCGAGGCTACAAGTGATACAGGAGCGTATGTACAAATCATGAGTACACTGAAACGCGCTGCTGTGAAGATCTCTAAAATATGTAATGATTTACGCTTATTGAGCTCTGGACCTCGTACAGGAATTAACGAGATTAACCTTCCTGCTCGTCAGCCTGGTTCTTCTATTATGCCTGGTAAGGTAAACCCTGTAATTCCTGAGGTTGTTAACCAGACTTGTTTCTACGTTATTGGTCAAGACCTTACTGTGACAATGGCTGCTGAGGCTGGACAGTTACAGTTAAACGTTATGGAACCAGTTATCGGATTTGCTTTGTTTACTTCATTGGAATACCTTAAAAATGCTTTGGAAACTTTAGTTGATAAATGTATTATTGGTATTACAGCAAACAAAGAGCACTGTGCAAACTTAGTAATGGGTAGTATCGGAATCGTTACTCAGTTAAACCCAATCCTTGGATACGAAGTATGTGCTAGTGTAGCAGGAGAAGCGTTGTTATCTGGTAAAAACATTCACGAGATTGTGGTTGTTCAGCGCAAATTAATCACACAAGAAAAATGGGATGAAATCTATTCTTTAGAAAACTTGATCCATCCAAAATTAATAAACTCTTAATATTCTTTACAAGATGAAAAAGGTATTAGCAATCGTATTTGGAGTAATGTTTACTTTCCAAATGCAAGCAGAAAAACAAAAAGCGTATTCAGACAAAGGTGAAAAACCAAGAGTAATCATCCTAGCTACAGGAGGTACTATTGCAGGGTCTGGGGAATCTTCTACAAAAGCTGCTTATACAGCTGGTAAAGTGCCTGTTGATGATTTATTAAATGCTGTTCCTCAAATCCATGATTTGGCAGATATCAAAGGTGAGCAAATCGCTCAGATTGGTAGCCAAGATATGAATATCGACACATGGTTAAAATTGAGCCAACGCATCAACGAAATCTTTGACAACAATGAGGCTGAAGGTGTAGTTGTTACTCACGGTACGGATACTCAAGAAGAAACTGCTTATTTCTTAGAGTTAACTGTTAATTCTGACAAACCTGTAGTACTTGTAGGTGCTATGCGTCCTTCGACTGCGATGAGTCAAGATGGAAATAGAAACTTATTAGATGCTGTGATGGTTGCGGCTTCACCTAATAGCCAAGGGATTGGTCCTGTAATTGCAATGAATGAATCTGTATTCGCTGCAAGAGATGTGACTAAAACTATCACTACAAATATAGCTACTTTCCAATCTAGAAATTTTGGACCTATCGGTTTAATCTATGACGGTAAAGTAAGCTATTACTACAAATCACTGCGTTCTTCTGAGGCGAAATTCAATGTGAAAGGGCTTAAGAAATTACCTCAAGTAGAGATTATCTACGGATATGCTGATGCTAGCGCGATTACTGTAAAAGCTCTTCGCGAGGCAAAAGTAAAAGGGATTGTTTACGCTGGTATGGGTAATGGTAACTTCAATGCTCAAGTAGGTGCTGAATTAGAGGCTGCTGCAAAAAGTGGTATCGCTGTATGTAGATCTGCTAGAGCAGGTGGTGGACGTGTTACTTTGTTCAATGAGGTAGATGATAAAGCACTAGGTTTTGTAGTTGCTGATGACTTAAACCCACAAAAAGCGCGTATTTTATTGATGCTTGCATTAACTAGAACAGCTGATGCTAACGCAATTCAAGATATTTTCTTCAAATACTAACAAACACTAAAGGGGTACTTTATAAACGTTGTCTTCTTTGTAAGCATCAAAAGTAAAGTATATAAGATTCTTTAAAATAATGAAAAAAGGAGCACAAATGCGTGAATTTTATTCGTGCAGGCTCCTTTTTTTATTCCCTTATAAGGTGTGATTAAACTGATACATTATGTTGTTAATACAGTTTATAATATTGATAGCCATGATTTTAATTGGCTCTCAAATGAAAGGAATTGGTCTAGGTGTGATGGGGATGGTTGGACTTATCATCTTTGTTTTCTTCTTTAATATGCGCCCAGGCGATCCACCGATAGATGTGATGCTTGTTATTATGGCTATTGTGACTACGGCTGCGACTTTGCAAGCCTGTGGAGGACTAGACTACTTAGTGCATTTGGCAGAAAAAGTGATTCGTTCAAATCCTTCTAAAATCGTATTCATTGCGCCATTTACAGTGTATTTTTTCTGTTTATTCGCAGGTACTGCCCACCTTTTATATTCGTTATTACCTATTATCTCTGAGGTAGCTGCCAAAAAGCGTATCCGTCCAGAGCGTCCACTAAGTGTGTCGGTTATTGCCTCTCACTTGGCCATTACAGGTAGTCCGATGAGTGCTGCTACTGCTGCTTTTGCAGGTGCAGGTATCCTAGGGTATCCAGGAGCGCTAATCGACATTATGAAAGTCTGTATTCCTGCTTGTTTGATCGGAATATTGATTTCGTGTTTGGTGGTGCTTAAAAAAGGTAAAGAGCTTAATGAAGATCCAATCTTCTTAGAAAAAATGAAAGACCCTGCTTTTGCAGCGAGTTTAGACTCTGGTGATGAAGGTCAGCAAAAACAAATTAGCAAAGGGGCTAAACTATCTGTTATCATTTTTTCAATAGCTGTATTGATGATTGTTGTAGCAGGAGCATTTCCTAGTTTATTGCCTACATTCGAAGCGGGTTCAGCTAGCTTAATTATGAAAGCCAATGGAGAACTTCAGATGGTAGCTGTAATTTGTATGGTTACACTAACAGCTTCAGCTGCGATGCTTTTACTTACCAAAACAAGTGCAGTAAAAGTAACACAGGTAAGCTTGTTTAGTTCGATGGCTACTGCTGTTGTTTCTGTCTTCGGTGTGGTTTGGATGAGTGCTACTTTTATGAGTCACAATAAAGTGGAAATTCAAGGCTTCTTACAAGAAGTAGTAACACTTTACCCGTGGACATTCGCCATCGCCGTGTTCATCTTAGGAGCACTGATGTTTAGTCAAGCGGCTACTACCAAAACAATGATGCCATTAGGTATGGCACTAGGATTGTCAAATCCAGCACTGATTGCAATTTTCCCTGCTGTGAATTCTGACTTTGTATTACCAGGTTATCCAACTCTTTTGGCTGCAATCAACTTTGACCGTACCGGAAGTACTAAGATTGGAAAGTTTGTGGTCAACCACAGTTTTATGGTACCAGGAATTGTAGCCATTGTGGTAGCGATAGCTGCCGGCTTCTTGATTGGTTCCTTTGTAATGTAATAGTGAATAAAAAAAATCATAACATGAAAAAATTATTATTAATCATGGCTATTATGGGGCAAGCTGCTATGTTTGGCCAGGCCTTAGAGAAGCAATCGAGTAATGATACTATCGCTAAGCCGATTATCCCAACAGAAAGACAAAATCTATTAAAGAACGTTGATGTGATCTTTAATATGCGTTTTGGATTAGACAATCAGTTTACCGATGGAAATCACATGAATTCGGCGTTTAATAATAACCAAGGTCGTCTAGAAATTAAAGGTAAAATCCACGACAAAGTGTACTTTAGATTTAGAGACCGCTATACTAAAAGTAAAGAACCAGCCGATAGAGATCATATTGCACGTTCTACTGACTTAGCTTTCATTGGTGTAGATGTTACGCCAAATACTCAAATCATGCTTGGTAAGATGAGCGCTGATTGGGGAGGGTATGAATTTGACCTTAACCCAATTGATATCGTAGAGTACAATGATATCTTGGAGTATGCGGACAACTTTCTTACTGGGGTAGCTGTTAATCAAAAATTAAACGCTAATCACTCTTTAGGATTTCAAGTATTAAATGCGCGTAACAGTAATTTTAATTCGATCTATGGAGCATCTATTCCTGCTGGAGTTGAAGAGTCTAAGACAGCTATGGCTTATGTGACTAACTGGAGAGGTAGTTTTTTTGGTGGTAAATTCGAGACTATTTATAGTTACAGCTACTTCCAAGAAGCTAAAAACAAAGGAATGAACTACTATTCATTAGGTCATAAATACCAAGATGACAAACTGAAAATCATGTATGACTTCAAATATTCGAATGAAGGAATTGATAGAAAAGGTTTGGTGACAGGTATGTTGAGTGATCAGTTAAATGGTGAAGCGGCACAAGATACTTCTTATATGGAGCATTGGGTACGTATGGAGTATATGCCTACACCTAAGTGGAACTTGATGTTGAGCGTGATGACTAGTGATGCTTATGGTAAAAACGTAACGGGTCCGGATAGTGGTACAAATCACATGCGTACGGCTTATGGATTTATTCCTGAAGTACAATACATTCCATTCAAAGACTTGAATGTGCGTTTCTTTGTTACTTACGTAGGACGTTACTACAACTACTCAGATTATGCTAAAAATACAATAGGTCTAGAAAACTACAATACAGGAAGACTTTCTGTAGGTTTTGTAGCTCCATTATTAATTTTATAGGCTAATATGCAAATTGTAATATATTGAGTTTTAAAACGGCTATTTCGCTTTTGTGAAATAGCCGTTTTTATTTAAATATCCTATAGTAGTGCTGGTGTTCTGCTTTGATTTTGAGGGACTTCTTATGGAGTGAAAACTATTAATATTGTATCTTCGTTAAACTGAAACTTAGAGTAGAGGTTGAAGTTGCTTGACTTTAAAAGGTATTGTTGAAAATAGAATCACTTTCTATGTATACCAAATGCGATTAGTATAAATTAAAAAAAGTAATATGATGAATTCAAGGGATTTGATTATTTTGAATTTGGAAGAGATCCGAAGAAGAAGTATAATGTTATGGGAAGCTCTTCCTGCACAATATTATTTTTGGAAGCCAGACCCTGAGGCTATGACTGCTATCGAAATGGTTAGGCATGTGTTAGAGGCGGACTATGGTTGGACTAAAATCATCACAGGTGAAGATATGTCCAATTATCAAACTCCATGGGAGGGAAGACCGTTTGAGTCTATTGCAGATGAATTGGTTTTTGCTCAGCCTTATCGACAACTTTTTTTGGAGGCGATACAGCAGTTCTCATCAGATGATTTATTAAATAAACAGATAATTCACCCAGGTAATAATCTTTTAAAGCCATTGGGACAGTATTTATTGCGCATTGGTTATCACGAATCGGTACATGCAGGACAGTTTACGGCTTATCTTCGAGCGATGAATGTGGATCGTCCGATGATATGGGACTGATTCTTTTGTAGAGAAACTGCTTTTTTGTTTAATAGGTGAATTTGTTGTAGTAATTAGCCATATAATCTTTGTTTATGCGAATAAAATAGATGTATTTATTTGACAAATGACTAATTGCTGGTGTGGTAGATTTTTTAAAAGTGTATTATTCAAAGAAAAAATGAATTCTGTTGAATTATAAAAAACACCATAAGTATGGTTAATGATACGACAGAAAGATTGTTGTATGTTTAGTCGCTCCATTATTTGTTTTATAGGTTAATATGTCAATTGTAATATATTGAGTTTTAAAACGGCTATTTTGCTTTTTATCATTCTCTTGTATGGGTGTTTTCTTGACCTATACGTGTAGCGTACTGCACCTATAGCAGAAACTTGGTAAGAAATACCATTGTTTTGGGTACTCTATTAGTCTAAAAGAACTGGAATTATCAAGGCGCTTAAGTTTATTGCTGCTTTTTGATGGCTTCCTTTTTAGTGTCTATTTCTGTCATGTAGTATATATTGTTTTGTTGGGTATCATTTGTTCGTTTTTTTGCTGGAAAGTGAAGCATAGTTTGTATTGCGATTGTAGTGAATAGACAGATTTATATTCTACTTGTTCTTTAGGAGGATCTCGAAGAGATAGACAAATGGATAAGAATAAGGCTAGGTAAAGTGTTACTATAATTGAGATAAGGCTTAGTATGATTAGCTTCTAGTCTTTTTTTTGAAACTAATTACCGTATAATAAAAAAGGATAACTTATATAAAAATGACGGATTGAAGTTATATTATTCAAAGATTTTGTAATGAGAAACAGCGATAGAAAAGTAAGTTTTTTAAGAGGAAATACAATACTCGTAATTGTTGATTTTTTAGTATAGGTTTTTCTTATTAGGCTTTATAATGATTTTAATCGCTAATAAATACTTTCAATAATTGAATATTAACATAGAGTTAATGTTTGTTTTTTGCTTTTTGTTATTTTAAAATGTATAAAATTACACCTCTACTTAGTTAAAGTTTTAATAAAAGCACTGTTTTAATGTGGGTTAATTTGTGTTTTAGTTTATAAAATTAACATGTAATTTTATTTTATGTAATTTTTGTGTCTTTTCAGTTATAATAGGTTTGTAATATTGCTTGAAATTATGCTATATTGCCAAAGTTAAAATTAACTAAATATAAACCTTATGAAAACAAAAAATTACTTTACTGCGATGTTGTTTCTGATATCAAGTATAGTAGTTGCACAAGACAAGAAGATGATCAACGGAGTAATCGTCGATCAAGATGGTCTTCCATTAATCGGTGCAACTGTCTTAATACAAGGTACAGATAAAGGAGTAGGAGCGGATGAGAATGGTGCTTTCTCCCTACAGGTGACAGAAGGACAGACTTTAGCGGTGTCTTATGTATTCTATCAATCACAGCAAATAAAAATAGGAAAAGATAATACGTATCGCATTGTTATGAAGACAGACGATCAAGTATTAGATGATATTGTAGTAGTAGCATATGGTACTACTTCAAAAGAAGCTGTGACTGGTGCCGTAGCAATGGTTAAGCCAGATGAAATAGCAAAAAGACCAGCGACCAATGCTTTAGGAGCATTAGAAGGAGCTGCAGCAGGTATCCGTGTAAATAATACTTCTGGACAACCAGGTGCTGAGCCAACTATCCGTATTCGTGGATTCTCTTCTTTAACTAGTGGTGGTAACGATCCATTAATCGTAGTTGACGGAGTGCCATTTGGAGGAAATATTTCTGATTTGAACCCAAATGATATCGAGAGTATGTCTGTGTTAAAAGATGCGTCTTCTTCTACTTTATATGGTAATAGAGCATCGAATGGGGTAGTGTTGATCACAACTAAGAAAGCATCAAAAGGAGCGGGGTTCTTTAATGTAAATATTAAACAAGGGTTGTATAACCGTGGAATTAAAGAATATGATCGCCTAGGAGCTAATGATTTTATGAATGTAATGTGGAAAGGTTACCGCAATTCATTGGTTACAGACGGTAAAACATTAGATCAAGCTAATCAATTAGCGAATACTACGCTTATTTCGAATGTTTTAGGATTGAATATCTATAATCAACCAGATGATCAATTATTTGAAAATGGTCAATTAAGACAAGATGCTTCAATTTTAGGAGGATATGCTGGTGACTTAGATTGGTATGATCCAATCGAGCGTACAGGGTACTACCAAGATTTAAATATGAGTGGTCGTGTGGCTAATGATAAAGGAGGGGCATACTTCTCGACTGGATTTTTAAACAATGAAGGTTATTTTAAAAAATCGGATTTCAAGCGTTTTACAGCGCGTATCAACGCAGATTACCAAGTAAGAGAATGGTTAAAAGTAGGAGGAAATATTAATGCTTCTCACCAAGAGTCAAATGGTCTTTCAGCTTCAGCTGGTGATTCAGGACTTTATGTGAATCCATTTATGTACTCACGTACAATAGCTCCTATTTACCCAGTGCATAAACACGATGCAGCTACAGGAGAGTTTGTATTAGATGAGTTTGGAAATAGAATCTATGATTCAGGAGATGACTCAAGAAAGCAGTACGAAGGAAGACACGTGATTTGGGAAAATGAGTTAAACTCGTCTAAATCATATAGAACAACTGTGGCAGGGCAGTTCTTCGCAGAGTTTAAATTTTTAAACGACTTTACTTTCAAAGTATTGGGTGATTTAAGTTTGAGAAACTCAGAAAATAGAACATATGACAACGCAATTATCGGTGATGGTGCTGGTAACAATGGACGTTCAAGAAGAAATAATTACAGATATAAAACCTATACTGCTCAACAGTTATTAACGTATAACAAAGCATTTGGAGATCACAGTATTGAGGTATTATTAGGTCATGAGAATTACCACACTGAGTACAATTATTTGTATGCAATGAAAGGGAATGAGAATTTCGCTGGACAAGATCACTTGATTAATTTCAACGATATGACTAACTTATACGATTATATCAACGTATATAGAACAGAGGGTTATTTATCAAGAGCTAACTACTCTTACAAAAACAAATACTTCGCTGATGCATCATTCAGAAGAGATGCTTCTTCTAAGTTTCACCCAGATAATAGATGGGGTAACTTCTGGTCTGTTGGAGGTAGCTGGATTATCACAAATGAAGATTTCTTTGATGTAAAAGCAGTTGACTATTTAAAACTTAGAGCTTCTTATGGTGAAGTAGGTAATGATGGTGCGGCAGATTACTACGCATTCCAAGACTTGTATTCGATTTTGAAAAATGGTGGAAACGCTGCACTTTACAAATCACAAATTGGAAATAAAGACTTACAGTGGGAGACGTCGTCTTCATTCAACATCGGTCTTGATGCTCGTTTGTTTAAAAGAGCAAATGTAACTGTAGAGTATTTTGATAAACGTTCTCAAAACTTATTGTTTGAGTTGAAAATGCCATTGTCAATGGGATCTGTGTCAACAGGAGAATCTTCACCATTTGTGTTGAGTAACGTGGGAAGTATTTCGAATAATGGTTTAGAATTATCTTTTGATGTAGATGTAATCAAGACTGAAGATTGGAAATGGAATATCGGAGCAAATGCAACTTGGTTGAAAAACAAGATTGTTACTCTTCCAGCAGAGAATAGAGAAAACGGTATTATTTCAGGATTATACAAACGCGTAGAGGGAAGAAGTATTTATGACTTCTGGTTATACCAATATGCAGGGGTAGATCAATTAACAGGAGATGCGCTTTACTTAGTAGATGATCAGGCTTACAATGTGAATGGTTCTGCACCAGGTAAAGATGCTGTGCCGGATGAGTACTTAGTTCAAATAGGAGATAAGTACTACTCAAAACATACAACTTATGCTAAACGCGATTGGTCAGGTAACGCTCTTCCAACGGTAGATGGTAGTTTCTCTACAACATTAACGTATAAAAACTTCTCTTTAAACGGGTTGTTTACTTACGGAATCGGAGGAAAAACATATGACTACGCTTACGCTAGTTTAATGTCTGTTAGTGCTAAACCAGGAGCTATCCACAGTGATGTTTTAGGAGCATGGGATGGAACGCCATCGGGTATGACAGCAGATTCGGCTAATCGTTTAGATCCAAATGGAATTCCTGTTGTAGATTATACTAGAGATGATTTGGCATCAGCTACTTCAAGCAGATTCTTACAAGACGGTGATTACTTAGTGATTAAAAACGTATCGATTAACTATGATTTTCCAAAGGATTTCTTGAAAAAAGTTAACATTAGTAAAATGAGCTTAAACCTAGGGGTAGAGAATTTATACACGTTCTCTAAACTACAAGGTATGAACCCACAACAATCGTTTGGAGGGATTAATAGAAACGGATATGTTACACCAAGAACATTTATCTTAGGATTAAATGTTGGATTCTAAAATTAGGAATATTATGAAAATGAAATATATAAAATATTGTTTATTAGCCGCATCTATTTCACTAGGCTCTTGTAGTAGTGAATATTTAGATACTTTACCGACTAATGAAACATCGCCAGATACAGCGTTTGGATCAACAGCGAATGTGAAAATGGCAATCAATGGTATTGCTAAGATTATGACTACTCAGCATTTATCATCGCAAGGATTTAATGGAGAGGGGACTATTAAGATGTATTACGGAGAATATCCAGGAGCAAATTTCCGAGTGGATTTAGCAGGTTGGGCTGTGATTATCAATGGGCAGTACTATGAAAACATTAATTCAATCTATAACTATTACCCTTGGCATTACTACTATATGATTATCTCAAATGCCAATGAAATTGTAGCGAGAATTGATGGTGTAGATGGGCCAGTGACTGAGAAGCAATACTTAAAGGCACAAGCTTTATCATATAGAGCGTATGCTTATACAATGTTAGTACAGTTATATGGTTACTCGTGGGATAAATCACAAAATGGTGAGTTTAAAGCTTTACCATTGCGTTTGACACCTGATCAAGATAAGGATCTACCTCTTTCGTCAATGAAAGATGTATATGCGACAATCTATGATGACTTAGATGAGGCAATTAACTTGTTTACCCAAGCAAACTACACAAGAAAAGCAAACTATGAAATTGATGCAAGTGTAGCTCATGCAATTTATGCACGTGCAGCATTGAATAAACAAGATTATCCAAAAGCACAAGCTGAGGCGGCAATGGCTAGAGCAGCTTATCCTTTAATGAGTGTTGCTGATTATAAAAAAGGATTCTCTAATCCAACAGGAGAGTGGATCTGGAGTAGTTATGGAGCTTCTGATGAGCAATTGTACTATTACTCTTACTTTGCTTATATTGGGTATAATTCTAACGCTTCTGCGGTTCGTAACTATCCAAAGCGTATTAGTAAAGAGTTTTTTGAGACCATTCCTAATACTGATATTCGCAAAGGATTGTTCTTAGATCCAACAGGATATGATGCAAGTACCTATAATGCAACTACTGGGGTAGCTAAAAATGGATCGCCTATGGATCAGTATGTTAGAGATAATTATGAGTTCCAATCAAATGCGAAAGTAGCTGCATATATGCAGTTAAAAATTAAAAACAATGACAATCCTGGAGTTGGAAACATGAACCATTTCAGATCTTCTGAGATGGTGCTAATCGAAGCAGAAGCTAAATTACACACAGAAGGTCCAGCAGCGGCAAAAGCAATGTTAGCAGAGTTAAATAAGGATAGAGATCCAAACTACGATGCTAATGCAGTAGCTGATGCGAAAGTATTTGACGAGATTGTGAAATACAGAGGATTAGAATTATGGGGAGAAGGTTTTGACTGGTTTGACCACAAGCGTTGGAATAAAGCAATTGTGAGAAAGTCAGTGGAAGAAGGAGGAAACTACAACGTTTCTCTAGCAAAAACTATTGAACCAACACAAGGAAACAATTGGACATGGAAGACTCCTTCGAAAGAAAGTGACTTCAACGATGCTCTAGAATAGTTAGTTAATACTATAGTGTTATAGTTCAGAAAAAGGGATACCAGTACCAGGTATCCCTTTTCTGTTGTGTGCCCAGCATGGGCAATAACTATAGGGTGTAAGTCCCGAACACGCCTTTACAGTGGGAAGTGTTAGCCAACAGCAAGGGTGTCCATCGTGAGGTGGAATCTGAAGGAAGCTTACGGCAAAACCTTGACCTGACCAACAGAAACCATATATAAGGCTCAAAGTATCGGATAAGGTTGCAACACAAACTGAAGTCCAAAACTGTACGGAGGCATCATAG
>NZ_WMJY01000021.1 GCF_009711055.1 Myroides pelagicus | reverse complement strand
ACTTTATGCATAAACACAACTTTTAGGATTGATCCCAGATAAGTTCGTTTTCTCCTAAAAACCAAGCATTTATGCATAAACACAACTTTTGAGACTGATCCGAGATAACCTTCGTTATTATAGTAATCAACTCAAATAATAGCAAAAAAAAAGGACACTTGAAATCAAGCATCCTTATTTAGGGTGAATGATGGGTCTCGAACCCACGACCTTCGGAACCACAATCCGACGCTCTAACCAACTGAGCTACAATCACCGTGTATCTTTAACGGTTGCAAAGGTACCTATTTTTCTATACTTCGCAAGCTTTTTATGAAAAATTTTACAGCAAATTATCTAAACTATTGACTGCTAAATATCTTTCAACTGTAAAACCCTCCGCGTATTCTTTATTAATTAGTCTTCCTAGGTCTTGCGCACGATAGGTAATACTATCTAAGAAGTTTTTTGAGGTAATTGGAGTTGATGGTTCATCTGAGTTTGGATCATAAAATTGAGTTTTATAAGCCATTACAGAATCTACCTTTTGCTGTATATATCCTTCAACATTTACTACAAAATCGGGTTCTATATTTTTCCATTGAATATAGTGATATACTAGCTTAGGACGCCAAGGGGCTTGCTTCTCTTTATCTAAAGCAGTCTCTATCTTGATTAACCCCGATAAAAAACACGCATCAGAAACTAATTTACTTCCTTTTCCGTGGTCAATATGTCTATCATCAATTGCATTACACAACACTATTTCTGGTTGATACTTGCGTATCATTTTAATAATTTCCAGTTGATGCTCACGATCATTGGTGAAAAAACCATCGCTAAAACCTAAGTTCTCTCGGATATCTACACCTAATATCTTAGCAGCATCAGCGGCTTCTTGTTTACGAGTAAACTCGGTACCCCTAGTACCTAACTCCCCTTTGGTTAAATCAACAATACCTACCTTTTTACCTAAGGCTACTTCTTTTGCTATTGTTGCACCACATCCTAGTTCAACATCGTCTGGATGCGCACCAAAAGCTAATATATCTAATTTCATCTTATTACTTATTTCTACTTAATTATCTACATCAACACTTTCTTCATTGTCGATGATTTATTAACTGTTTCGATAAACTCAGCCTGCGGATCACTATCTTTAGTCACCCCACAACCAATATACAAATTTACCCTATCTTCTTCTACCTCCATACATCTAAGATTTACATACAAATCAACATTGCTTAATGATTGATTGACTACATCACAATTCAGTTCCCCAATATACCCGGAATAATACTTTCTTTGATACCCCTCTTGTTTTAATAGAAACTCATGAGCATTAGCCTTCGGCATTCCACATACAGCTGGGGTTGGATGAAGAGCTGTTACGATCTCTTCAAGATTGTTTTGAGTTAGTTCTGCGGTAATATCTGTACAAATATGCATTACCTTTGCAGCTCGCTTAGTATAGGGCTCAGAAGTCTTTATATTACTTGTAAGTGGATCTAAAGTCTTGATAATAAAGTCGGTCACAAAAGCCTGTTCTTCCCTCTCCTTTGCCTGCCAAATCACTTCTTCTCTATCATGGTTTAGCTGGGTACCTGCTAAAGCCATCGTTTGCAATATCCCTTGATTAATCTTAAGTAGTGACTCTGGTGTAGCCCCAGCCCACATGCCAATAGCTGGGTGATACATTACATAGCAAAAAGCAGTAGGATAAGATATACATAGCTTCTGAAAAAGACCTTGTATATCTTCTTGTAAATTAACCTTAATTATTTCTTTCCTTGAAGGCACTACCTTGTCAAACAGGCCTTGATCGATAGCCTCTATACAATTTGACACCAAGGATTCGAATGCTTGTTTAGCGTGCTGATCATTGTAATCCAATACATTCTGTTCAAAACTCATCTCTCCTACTGGCGCCTGATCTACCAATACAGCAGCCTGATCTAATGGAATATAAAAGCGTTGTCCCTGTGAAAAAGGAGCCATAACAAAGCCTATTTCACTAAAATCCCTAACCTGGTGTAAATCAAAAGTCTTTTGAAACAAACCAACCATCTTTGAAGCATTGGGTTTTCGATAGACTACAAATGGTTTTTTATCTTGTAATTGTTTAGTTAAACACTTATAAAAATACATATCTATTTTCTTCTATCTATAACAATATTTGTGATCTTACATAAAGAAATAAGCTCACCATTCTCGTCAGTAATACGAATCTCCCACAAATGAAGCATTCGCCCTCTGTGAACCAATTTAGCTGTACCTGTTACTACTCCTGCACGCTTGCTCTTAAGGTGATTAGCCGATATCTCCACCCCTCTTACCTCTTGAGTCTCTGGATCAATTAACATTAATGAGGCTCCACTTCCTAAACTCTCTGCTAAAGCTACAGAAGCCCCACCATGTAATAATCCCATTGGTTGATGAACCTTTGAATTTACAGGCATTGTAGCAACTAAGTATTCCGGACCTGCATCAATATATTCTATCCCTAAGGTTTCCATTAAAGTGTTTTTAGTCACTTTAGCATACATGGCTAAAACCGCAGTCTTATCAAAATCTTTTCTATTTATTTTACTCATAACCTTACAAAATTAAAATCCCTTTAGGATATTGCTCTTAAAATTAAAGCAAATTTACCTGCTAGTTCTTAAAAAAAACATAATTATCTGCTTTGTCACCTCCTATAGCAAGTTTCCTGACTTTAATCACACGCAAATTTCTTATTTTTTTAGTAATTTTAGCCCCACAAAAACTACAACTTTTAAAACAATGGAAGATATCCAAGGAGAAGTTCACAGAGCATACGAGGTTATCAAAAATGGAGGCATCATCTTATACCCTACCGATACGGTATGGGGAATAGGTTGTGATGCAAATAATCCTGAAGCTATTAAAAAGATATTCAAGCTAAAACAACGCGCTGAATCAAAAAGCATGATTGTCTTAGTCAATGGAGATCGATTATTACACCGCGTATTTAATGAGATACCTGAGGTAGCATGGGAAATATTGGACTATAGCGATAAACCAACCACATTGGTATTGGACAATCCTAGATATGTAGCCAAAGAGATTATCTCAAGTGATAATGCTCTAGGGGTACGCGTGGTGTCTGAACCATTTTGTTTCCGATTAATTGAACGAATGAAATCGCCTCTTGTTTCTACTTCTGCTAATGTTAGTGGTATGTTTTCCCCTGCTAATTTCTCAGAAATTTCGCAAGATATAAAAGACGGAGTTGATTATATTGTAAACCTTAGACAAGCAGAAACTAAAACTGTCAAACCTTCAACTGTAATAAAACTAAAAGCTAATAGCCAAGTTACAATACTTAGAAAATAATAGCTTGTATTGTATTTTATCATTATGAATAACAAAACAACAATATATAAAGAAGCCCTGACCCACCCAATATTTGAGTACATATCTAAAGCCGCAGAAAACCTGAAGGTCGATAGTTATGTAATCGGAGGATTTGTCAGAGACTTTTTGATTAAACGAAACACCAAAAAAGATATTGATATTGTAGCTGTTGGTAGTGGAATCAAGCTAGCTTTAGAGGTATCTAAACTTTTACCTACTCAGCCCAAAGTACAAGTGTTTAAAAACTATGGTACTGCCATGTTGCGCTATGAGGATATTGATGTTGAATTTGTTGGCGCTCGCAAAGAATCTTATCACTTCGAGAGCAGAAAGCCAGTAGTCGAAGATGGTAGTCTGCAAGATGACCAAAACAGACGCGACTTTACAATCAATGCTTTAGCTCTTTCTTTAAACAAAAAAAACTACGGAGAACTACTTGATCCTTTTGATGGCGTTGAGGATTTGAACAACAAAATCATACGTACACCTCTTGATCCAGACATTACTTACTCTGATGACCCATTGCGTATGATGCGTGCTATTCGATTTGCAACACAATTAGATTTTTTTATTCAAGAAGATTCCTTTGAATCTATCACTGCAAATCACAAACGTCTAGACATCATCTCAGGGGAGCGCATTGTAGAGGAATTAAACAAAATATTATTAACCAATAAGCCTTCTAAAGGGTTTTTATTACTATACAAAACAGGACTATTAGACTTGATTCTCCCTGAGCTAACAGCATTAAATCAAGTAGAAGAAATAGAAGGACATACTCACAAAAACAATTTTTACCATACCTTAGAGGTAGTGGATAATATATGTCCAAACACAGAAGACCTTTGGTTGAGATGGGCTGCCCTATTGCACGATATTGGCAAGGCACCTACCAAACGCTATTCTAAGCGAAATGGTTGGACATTTCACGGTCATGAATTCCTTGGTGGAAAGATGGTGAAAAAGATTTTTATGCGTCTTCATATGCCACTAAATCAAAAGATGAAGTTTGTACAAAAAATGGTTATGATGAGCTCTAGACCAATAGTCTTAGCGCAAAAAGAAGTTACAGACTCAGCTGTTAGACGACTAGTGTTTGATGCAGGTGAGAATGTAGAAGACCTTATGACTTTATGTGAAGCGGATATTACCACTAAAAACCCTAATAAGTTTAAGAAATACCACAACAATTTCAAGATCGTAAGAGAGAAAATTATTGAAGTTGAAGAGCGCGACCATATTCGCAACTTCCAACCACCGATTACAGGAGAAGAAATAATGGAAATCTTTGACCTAAAACCTTGTAGAGAGATTGGATCGATTAAAGAATCCATCAAAGAAGCAATCTTAGAAGGAGTTATTCCTAATGAATATGAGCCAGCCTATCAATATATGCTAAATAAAGCAGCAAAGATGGGATTAGAAGTAGTTAATAAAAAATAAATACAATATATGAGAAATTATTTTTTACCTATGGCTAAAGCTTCACTGATACTAGTTTATCTAGTGATTTTTGCTGGAGCTGCGGTAAGGATGACAGGTTCAGGAATGGGATGTCCTGACTGGCCAAAATGTTTCGGTTACTATATTCCTCCTACAGAAATAGAGGAAATACAGTGGCAAGCAGATCGTCAGTATGAAAAAGGACAGATGATTATTCACGATGAGAGCTTATGGAAAGCAAAAGAAAGCTTTACAACCACAGCTACATACGATGCTTCACATTGGCAAAAATATACTCGACATGATTATGCAGAGTTTAATGCAAAACACACCTGGACAGAATATGTAAACAGATTATGTGGTGCTTTAGCTGGATTTGCTTGTTTATTAATGGCGATCTTCTCTTTTTCATATTGGAGAGATAGAAAATCAATCACCCTATCCTCTTGGCTAGTTGTAGCCTTAATGGTATTTCAAGCTTGGCTAGGTGCTGTAGTTGTTTACTCTGTTTTAAACCCGCTGAAGATTACCGTGCACATGGTTATGGCTCTAGTAATTGTAGCTATCATTATTGCTATTATTCACTCAGTTCGAAATAGAAATACTGAAATTAGAAAGTACAATGGTCAATTCAAAGCATTCTTGATTGTTTCCTTAGCCTTTACTCTACTACAAGTGGTACTAGGAACTCAAGTAAGAGAGTTTATTGATGAGCAAGTTCAAGCAGGTATTGGCAATGAATACTTATGGTTAAACTCTCCAACAACGGAGTTCTATATTCATAGAAGTTTCTCTTTCTTAATACTGGGAGTAAACTTCTACTTATTCTATTTAAATCGTAGATTAAACCTTGGCTTTGAAAAAATGAAATGGGTACTAATCTTATTGATTTTAGAAGTGTTTACAGGCGTGTTAATGAATTACGCTCACTTCCCATTTGGATCCCAAGCAGCTCACTTAGTATTGGCTTCTGTCCTATTTGGAGTACAATTCAAATTAATTCTTGAAGCGCGTAAGTGCTACTATTGTGGTAAGAGTTCTGAAAACTAATATTAGTGTCTATCTAAATATAAAAGCGAGAGGTAATACCTCTCGCTTTTTTTTAACTAATTGTTCTTTATAAAATCAATGGTCTGACCAATAACCTCAGCCAAATCACTAGGCAGCTCATTGCTCAAATAAGGGTGTTTTGCACCAAATACATGGTCTGCACCTTCTATCTCTACTAGCTTTGCATCATTTATCCATTGATGTAATAAATGCGCCTCTTTTAATGGGACTGCCGGATCTTGTGTTCCCTGTACTATCAATACAGGCTTATTGATATGTTGTGCAGCCTTCTGTACATTCAAACGCTCTTCATTTGCTATATAGTCTTCCCAAAAGATGAAATAATGTGGCATTTGCTGATTTGTACGTCCATTTACTACATAAAAGACTCCTTCTTGCTTCCACTTTTCAAAACGCTCGTGATGTGGAAATCGCTTCCTAAAGTCAGAAACTCCTGCCCATGTAATGATCCCAGTAACTTCTTCATTGTGATAACCTTGCAACAATACTGCACCTCCACCTCTACTATGACCAATTAAAAAGACCCTATCATTAGCTACTAGGGGATTTGACCTGTAGTGCGCTATCACACTTGCTAAATCACGCTGTTCTTGACTATATGTGCTATTGCCGAATGCTTCCAAATCCACAAAGTCTTCTGGAGCATCTTTGGTTGTTCCATTCATCGAAAAGTTCATCTTTACTGCAAAACAACCACTACGCGCTATTTCATCAATCCCCAAATGCCAAGCTCCCCAATCTTTAAATCCTTTGTATCCATGGCAAAAAATTACTAATGGCAAAACCTCTTTATCTTTAGGATAAGTATAATCTGTTAGTATATCCCTACCTTCTGAGCTTTTAAGCACCCCTACACCCTTAACTAATTCGCTTGTCATATTATTTTTTTTTAACACTATTACAGCGTTTTTTATATTTATTTTAAAACTATAAAAACTACTTTAGCAATACAGTTAATCATCAACTAATAAACACATATCAACTATGACAAAATTAGTTAAACACAAAAAACGTATTGGAGGTTTTCTTATGCTTGCATTTTTATTTATCTCTGCTGCTATGGATTATGCTCATGCACAAGATAAAAAAAATGAAGTAAAGATAAAAAACACTACCTACCAGTACACTATTACTAAAGAAACTAAAGATACAGATTTAGAGCTGATAAAGAAAGAAGTAAACAATGAAAAAATAGCCAACTTAGTATTCTCGAACATCAAGAGAAATGATAAGGGAGAGATTATTTCCATTACTACAAAGTTTAAAGACAAGCGAGGATATTCTCAGTCAAAATCTGAATACAATTCAAGTGGAATAAGTCCTTATACTGTTAATATCCACGAAAATGAAGATGGGGTTAAGTACCTAGAGATTAGTGCTCCTGGAAATGACTTATTCGATAGTAATTCAAGTAGCTTTAATATGCAAAGCTCTATGTTTAACAACACTGATGAAGACTTCTTTTCTAATGATTTCATGCAAATGATGAGAGCGATGAAAGAAGATATGCAACTACAACAAGAGCAGATGAAACAAATGTTTCATCAAGAAGAAACAGAACCAACAGTTCCTACTAAAACAAACAATGACTCGACACAAACAAAATAATAGAGTGAAGTGATTTTTTTTTCAAACTAAACAAGGGAGCCTCTTTAGAGCTCCCTTGTTTTATTTTATAACTTTTAACTAGTGTTTATTCAATAGTGTACTTTTCTCCCGTTCGTTGCTTCAAGGAATGATACATCTGTTCATACAACCAAACATCAACCCCCAATGCCTTACCTTGTTTGACAATATAGCCAGTCATAATAGATAACTCATTGTGCTGCTTTCCGCTTAGAAAATCACTATGCATAGAGGTTGTTGCCTCATAGGCAATTGCGCGCAAGCGATCCTGAACAACAGTAATAATATCATCTGACAACTTAACTCCTTTTGCTCTTGCAACAGCTACAGTTTCGTGTAACAATTGATTCATTTGCTCGGCGTGATATTCCATCACCCCTCCAAAAGTAGTATTGTAATAAGTTGTCGCTGTAGCAGAAGAAGACACAAGTATATACTTTTCCCAAACCTCACGAGATATTTCATTTGTTGCTACCGCATGAATTCCAGCATCTACTAATAGTTGTTCAAAGGTTTTCATTCGACTAAGCAGTGCTCCATCTAGCCCAAACAACACTCTTTGGCGTCCACTTGGGTTATCCACTACTCCTGGTTTAATCAACCGAGTAACGATATAGGTACACCCTTGCCATACTGCCCCCTTTGGAAGCGCTTCAACTAGCTTTTCATAAGCTTCAACTCCATTTAATAAAGGAATCACAACGGTTTGATCCTTAACTACCTGTTTTAAATCAGCAATAATCCCTTCTAAGTCATATCCCTTAGTCGCTAAAATTATATAATCAAGCTTGCCAGCTTTTTGAATACAATCTACCGCCAAACTAGGTCTACCAACGTACTCCTTTTCTTTTTCACAAACTTTAATACCATCTTCAGTTATCGCTTCAAGATTAGCACCTCGAGCAATAAACACTATTTCTACATCTGAATTTTTTTGGTAATGGGTCGCCAGTAGTCCTCCATAAAAACCTCCTACACCACCAATACCTAAAATACCTATTCTAACTTTCATAATTTAATTTGTTGTTTTGAATCAACAATATACGAGAATTATATGACAGAGTAATTGATGTTTTTGCCTTACTTTGCTAACGACATAGCATCTAAAATTATCTTAATCAAAAACAGAATTGCCAATACATAAACAGTCGGTGTAATATCTTTGTGTTGTTTTGCTCCTAATTTTAATAGAGTAAAACTCAAAATACCAAATACAATACCTTCTGCAATACTATAGGTAAAGGGCATAAATACAATTGTCAAAAATGCAGGTAACCCATCTGAGAGATTATTGAAATTAATATTTGAAACCGAAGTAATCATAAATAACCCCACCACAATTAATGCAGGAGCAGTCGCTGCAGGTGGTATCATCAAAAAGATTGGTCCTAAAAAAAGTGCTAGCGCAAACATCAAAGCCACACTAACTGCTGTCAGACCTGTACGTCCACCTGAAGCTACACCTGAGGCACTCTCTACATAAGAGGTAATCGAGCTTGTTCCTAATATTGACCCTACAGTTGTTCCCATAGCATCTGTAAAGAGCGCTTTCTTCATTTGCGGGAAGTTACCATCTTTATCTGCTAGGTTTGTCTTAGAAATCACTCCAATTAATGTCCCAACTGTATCAAATAAGTTAACAAAAAGGAAAGTAAAAACCACTACAACCATATCAATAGACAAAATCTGATTCCAACCCTCTGTTGTAAACATTGGTTTTATCGCCTGACCAAAGATCGGCTCAATAGAAGGTGGTAAATCTACTACTCTATTTGGAAGTGCTACATCACCTAAAATCACACCGAATATTGTCGCTGCTAATATACCAAACAAGATAGCTCCGTTTACATTGCGAATCAACAGGATACCTGTCACCACAAGTCCTAGTAATGTAATCCAAACAGTGTGCTGACTAAAATCTCCTAATCGAACCAGTGTGTTGGGATCCCCTACTACAATACCTGCACTTTTTAAACCAATTAGGGTAATAAACAATCCTATACCCGCTGGTATAGCTTCTTTAAGTACCTTTGGTATACTGCGCACTATAAGTTCTCGTACATTGAAAAAGGTAAGTAATAAGAAAATAATTCCCTCTATAAAAACTGCAGTTAATGCAAACTGCCATGAATATCCTAGCGTTAGTACTACTGAATAAGCAAAGAAACTATTAAGTCCCATTCCTGGAGCCTGAGCAATGGGTAGCTTAGCATAAAACCCCATCAATAGAGTGGCAAATACTGTAGCTAGAGCCGTCGTCGTAAATAGCGCACTTCTATCCATTCCTGCATCTGCTAGGATATTAGGGTTTACTACTAAAATATATGACATTGTTAGAAAGGTTATTATCCCTGCTACAAATTCTTTTTTAATAGTAGTACCATGACTACTTAACTGAAAGTAGTCTTCTAAAAATCTTTTCATTGTGTTGTTGCATTTAAACCTGCAAAATTAAACGATTTTAAAAAACAGACGAATTAAAATTCAAAGAATTCATTCCTTTATGCTTCCTTTTGCTATTTTGATAAAAATATACCAATACTCACTACTTACCAACCCCACGGTTTACACACTGTAATATTTTTATTTTTTCGTTTTGTATTTCAATTATTTAATTAACTTTGTATTTCAAAGTACTTTTATCATGAGTAATAAAGCAATTGATGATTTAAACCAAATCAAAGCAATAATGGAGCGCTCCACTAAGTTTTTAAGTCTAAGCGGATGGAGTGGTATTTGGGTAGGTACCTGCGGACTTATCGCGAGTGGAGTATTGTATAATTGGCAGACAAAATCATTATACAGTTATCAAGAATTAAGCCTTTCAGATCCATACCAGACTGCATATACCGCTACAAATTTATTGCTATTGGCTTTAATTACCTTTTTTGTAGCAGTAACAGGAGGCTTTTTCTTTACTATACGAAAAACAAAAAAGCAAGGACAACCTTTTTTAAACAAAGTGACTAAGCGCTTACTTATTCGTTTTTCAGTCCCTTTAATTATAGCAGGAATCTTGTGTCTGATATGGTACAAGCACAACCTATTGCCATTCACACTACCTACAACACTCGTATTTTATGGTTTAGCTCTTTATTCAGTTCAAGATGGAACAGTCAATGAAGTAAAGATAATAGCGTTAATTCATATTGTTTTAGGATTATTAGCTTTTTACTTTCTTGATTACAACTTACTTTTATGGGCCTTAGGTTTCGGACTTACCCACCTACTCTATGGAATCATCTTATGGAATAAATACGACAAAAACAGCCTTTAAAATATGAAATTCAACTTAGATAAATTAAACAAAGTCTTTGACAACCGCATTCGAGTAGGAATAATGAGCGGGCTGATGGTCAATGAATCTCTTTCGTTTAAAGACCTTAAGGAATTTCTTAACCTAACCGATGGCAACTTAGCTTCTCATCTTAAAAACCTTGAAGACAGTGAGTATATCAGTGTTACTAAAGGCTTTATTGGTCGAAAGACCAATACTACGTATGCCGTTACGCCACAAGGAAGAAAAGCCTTCGAACAACACCTAGCTTATTTGGAAAATATAATTAAAAACATAAAATAATTTTTTTTAACTAATTACTTTGAAAAACAAAGTACTTTTAAAAACTAAATAACATGAACAAAGAAAATCAAAAACCAATGATCAAGGGAATTGTAATCTGTGTATTATCACTCGTACTTCTGATCTGTATTCCCTTTATTAACAGCCTTATTTCAGAACGCCAAAGTTTTCAAGCTGAAGTAACCAATGAAGTAACCTCAAAATGGGGACAGCACCAAACAATCTACGGTCCTTTTATCTATGTCGAATACCAAAAAGAATATGTATTAAAAGACAATAACGTTGTTAAAAAAACAAACACGAATCTAATAATGCCTATAAATCAAAGCATAACTGGTGATCTCAAGACCCAAATAAAAAAGCGAAGTCTCTATGAAGTCACGTTATACAACGCTGATTTAATGCTCAATGCCCAGTTTCAAAACCTAGAAACAATCGCCAAAAAACTTAAACTAGAAAGCCCTGCTGAGTTTACCAAAGTTAAGCTAATCTTCGCTATTTCAGATAGTAGAGGCTTTATGCAACAAATAACAGTAAACAACACCCCTAGCTTGGTCTTCGAACAAGATCCAAATTTAGAAAACAACAGTTCTCTAAACCTGCTTAGCTGTGACTTGACAAGCCTAGAAACTCCCATGACTGAGGTAAGCTTCCCTTTGCAACTGAAAGGGTCTACTCAGCTAAACTTTTTAGCTACAGCAAAACAAAATAAAGTTAACCTAAAAACTGACTATTCAGATATTAAATACATTGGAAATTATTTACCTGACACAGAGAATCAAGAAATTAGCCAAACAGATCCTTCTTGGACAATATTTCAATCCTTCCCTGTTAATACAAATCTTAAAGATACCTATTCACTAGAGCAGTTTAGTTATGGATTGGAATTTATGCAAATGAATGACTTCTACAGCAAAGTAAATCGCTCTACAAAATATGCCTTGCTATTTATTGGACTAACATTTGCAACGTTCTTCTTTATGGAAAACCTAAAAAACTTATCGATTAATTTGTTACACTATGTATTAGTAGGGTTTGCCTTATGTATTAACTTTGTACTATTACTTTCCTTCTCAGAATACTTAGGTTTCAGTATAGCCTATATAATCTCTGCCAGTGCGACAATACTACTCATCACCACTTTCATCTATGGGTTGAGCAAAAACCTACGAATATCCCTGACCATCTTTGGACTATTATCCTTACTTTATGCCTTTTTATTCTTCTTATTGCAGTTAAAAGAAGCTGCTTTAATCGTAGGAAGTGTTGGACTATTTGCTATCCTAGCGATATTAATGTATTTCTCCAAACGAATGAACTTCAATAAAAGCAAAAATAGCTAGTTCTAACCAAACAGTAACTGAATTAAAAAAAACTATCAACTATATTGATTAAACCAAAGGGGCTAGCACAAACTGCTATGCCCCTTTTTCTTGTAATTTATACAACGTCACAATCGCTAGTTACTTGAATACACTTATTTAAAAAAGACAAATACACTATTAAAAAACATAAATAGCAATAGCATTTATCTAGTTTTTCATTATTTTTACAGCTAAACAATAAAATCAAACGCCATGAAAAAGACGGTATTATTATTAGCAGCAGTTTTAACAATAGGATTTGTAAGCTGTAATGACAAACAGAAAAAAGAAGAAACTGCAACAACAGAGCAAGTTGCTGAAACAGCAAAAGAAGAAGTGAAAACTACAAATGCACTAGAAGGAAGCTGGGAATTAGTTTCGATTACTTCTGCTGGAGCAGAAGGAAAAGCAATTGATCAACTATACCCAAGCAAAAAACCAGCCTTAACATTCGAAGAAGAAGGTAAATTATACGGTAATGACGGGTGTAACAACCTAATGGGAACCTTTGAAAACAAAGAAGCAAATGGATTGACAATTGGGGACAACCTAGCAGGAACAAAAATGTTCTGCGAGGGAGTCGCTGATGCCTTATTCACAGAAACACTACTAAGTGTAACGAAATACGATATTGTCGATGAACAATTAGTACTTACAGCTGGAGATGTTGTCGTACTAACATTCAAAAAAGCGGAAACCACAGAATAATTTTAACGCACAATAAGCAATTAGTAAACCCTATCGACCCATTGGCTGATAGGGTTTTATCGTTTCACTCCTATCCAGCACAATAACATTGATATATTTATACTGAAGAACACCTCAACTAAGCCACTAAAATCAAACAATTACACGAATCAAAGTAATTGACTTCCTTATTTTTACAAATAAAAAACACCAACACTCCAAGTTTTTAATTTTCTCATTTTGCCTCATCTATTTTATTTTTTTTGCGACCAAAAATATAGTTAAACCCTGTATTTACAAGGCTTTATTCAATACTCCTGCGAGTCCTCTTCGGTAATACCCCCTATTTTCAGCACTTCTACCGAACAAGTCCCGAACAACACTCACACAAACTTCGATAAAGCCTGGAATTCATTAACTTTATCAATGGTTCGGTAACTGTCGAACTAACTTTTTCAGCAAAACTACATAGGCATTGTGCGAACTGTAAAAAACACCCATTTTTCATATTCAGTAATCAATACTTATAAAAATCAAAGATTACTAAGTTCAATAGTTTATTATAGTACTCTAGACATCAATAAATCTATTCAAGGTGATTTATGTAAAAATCTTGAGTATTAAAACATTTAACCTCATTTGACAAGTTTCTTTTTTCATAAAATATACGACAAAAACACATCATTAATGCATTAGGATAAAGTATTGAAAACTTCTTTAAAAGCTGATAAATGCTTATCTTTGTTTCTTTGCTAAAAAATATGATTAAGTCAGACGATACCATAGAAGTTTTAGGAGCGAGAGTACATAATCTAAAAAATATAGATGTGATTATTCCGCGCGAAAAGCTAGTTGTAATAACAGGATTATCAGGTTCGGGAAAGTCTTCCCTTGCCTTTGATACCATCTATGCAGAGGGACAACGCCGATACATTGAAACGTTTGCCTCGTATGCAAGACAATTTTTAGGAGGTCTAGAACGCCCTGATGTCGATAAAATAGAAGGATTATCACCTGTAATTGCTATCGAACAAAAAACCACGAACAAGAGCCCTAGATCTACTGTAGGAACGATCACAGAGATCTATGACTTCTTGCGTTTATTATTCGCTCGTGCTGGAGAAGCCTATAGCTATAATACAGGAGAAAAAATGGTCAGCTACTCTGATGAGCAGATACAGGAACTGATCATGAAAGATTTTGAAGGAAAGCGCATCAATATCTTAGCCCCTGTGGTACGTGCCAGAAAAGGACATTACAGAGAGTTATTTGAGCAAATCGCTAAGCAAGGTTTTCTGAAGGTACGCATTGACGGAGAGATTAAAGATATAGAGCCCGGTATGCGTGTGGATAGATATAAAACACACGATATAGAAATTGTCATTGACCGCATTGCAGTAGATCAAGAAGAGCTGACCTTACAGCGCATTGCTCAGAGTGTCAAAGTTGCCATGAATTATGGTGATGATATTATTATGGTCTTAGCACAAGATTCTGATAACTACAGATACTTTAGCCGACACTTGATGTGTCCAACCACTGGTATTTCATACCCAAAACCTGAGCCAAACAACTTTTCATTTAACTCTCCTAAAGGAGCTTGTGACTGCTGTAATGGTTTGGGCACGATCAATCAAGTCAATCTTAAAAAGATCATTCCCGATAATAAACTCTCTATCAAAGCCGGGGGAATAGCCCCACTAGGAGATGAGAAGAAATCATGGATATTCAAACAAATGGAAGTTATCGCAGAGCGCTATAAGTTCTCGTTAAACGATCCAATTTCGAAAATACCCGAAGAAGCAATGGAGATCATCTTGAATGGAGGAAATGAGAGCTTCTCAGTAGTATCTAAAGTAGCAGGAATCACCAAAAACTACAAGATAGACTTCGAGGGAATTGTCAATTTTATAAAAAATCAATTTGAAGAAAGCGAAAGTGCCTCTATCAAACGATGGGCTAAAGAATTTATGGACGAAATTACTTGTCCAGAATGTGGTGGTAGTCGCCTAAAGAAAGAAGCTTTATACTTCAAAATTGGAGAAAAAAACATTGGAGAGTTAATCCAAATGGATATAGAAACACTAATCAATTGGTTCAAAGAATTGCCAGAACAATTGAGTAGTAAACAAAGTAGTATTGCTAATGAAATCCTGAAAGAGATTAATACAAGACTTTCATTCCTTAGTGATGTGGGACTGACTTACCTATCGCTAAATAGAAGTTCTCGTACACTCTCTGGAGGAGAGGCACAGCGCATTCGTCTTGCCACACAAATTGGGTCTCAACTAGTAGGGGTACTTTATATCCTAGATGAACCAAGTATAGGACTACACCAACGCGACAATGAACGATTGATCAAATCACTAGAGTCATTACGCGATATAGGTAACTCTGTATTAGTAGTAGAGCACGATAAAGATATGATCGAACGAGCTGATTACGTCATCGACATTGGGCCAAAAGCTGGAAAAAATGGAGGTAAAATTATTAGTACTGGTACACCAGCTGAGTTACTTAAAGAAGATACCCTAACAGCTCAATACCTCAACGGTAAAATGAAAATTGAGGTACCAAAACACAGACGAGAAGGCAATGGTAACTTCCTAAAACTAGTGGGTGCTACAGGAAATAACCTAAAGAATGTATCCATTGAAATACCATTGGGAACTCTTACTTGTGTAACGGGAGTATCAGGTTCTGGGAAATCAACGTTGGTCAACGGAACTCTTTACCCTATTTTGAACACTCATTTTTTTAATGCTGTAGCTAAGCCACAGCCATACAAAAGTATCGAGGGAATCGAACACATCGACAAGGTGATCTGTATAGACCAAAGTCCTATCGGTAGAACACCACGCTCTAACCCAGCTACTTATACAGATGTATTCTCCGATATTAGAAGTCTATTCGCACAAACCCCTGAAGCTGCTATTCGTGGATATAAGCCAGGTCGATTTAGTTTTAATGTCAAAGGAGGAAGATGTGATACCTGTGAAGGATCAGGAGTACGAACAATAGAGATGGGATTTTTGCCAGATGTATATGTAGAATGTGAAACTTGTCAAGGAAAGCGATTTAATAGAGAGACCTTAGAGATAAGATACAAAGGAAAGTCTATCTCCGATATCTTAAACATGACTATTCAAGAAGCAGTCAAATTCTTTGAGAATATTCCGAAGATATATAGAAAGATAAAGACGATAGACGACGTAGGGTTAGGGTACTTGACATTAGGACAGCAAAGTACCACCTTATCAGGAGGGGAAGCTCAACGTATCAAACTAGCTTCAGAATTGTCTAAAAAAGATACGGGAAACACCTTTTATATTCTAGATGAGCCTACAACTGGCCTACATTTTGAGGATATACGTGTACTAATGGATGTAATAACTAAGTTGGTCGAGAAGGGCAATACCATACTAATTATCGAACACAACCTCGATGTAATCAAACTAGCCGACTACATTATTGATGTGGGCTATGAAGGAGGAAGTAAAGGAGGTAAAATTGTAGCTTGTGGTACACCCGAGGAAATAGTGAAAAATAAAAAAAGTTATACAGCTCAGTTTTTAAAAGCTGAATTAAAAAATTAGGATAATATGAAAGAAAATTTTGACAGCGAAGAAGCAAAAATCCAAGACAAATTCAAACAAAGATCTTGGAATGAAATAAAAACAAACGACTCATGGGCAATCTTTAAGATCATGTCAGAGTTCGTAAATGGATATGAAAGCATTGGCCGTTTAGGTCCTTGTGTTTCTATCTTTGGGTCAGCACGTACTAAAAAAGATAGTCCATATTACAAACTAGCCGAGGAGATTGCCTTTAAAATAAGTAAAGCAGGATACGGTGTGATCACTGGTGGTGGACCTGGTATCATGGAAGCAGGTAACAAAGGAGCACATTTAGGACAAGGAGTATCTGTAGGACTAAATATCGAATTACCATTCGAACAGCACTTCAATCCCTATATCGATCACGATAAGAACTTACAGTTCGACTACTTCTTTGTTCGCAAAGTAATGTTTGTCAAATACTCTCAAGGGTTTGTAGTAATGCCAGGAGGGTTTGGTACACTTGATGAGCTATTCGAAGCAATCACCTTGATTCAGACCAAGAAGATAGCAAAGTTTCCAATCGTACTAGTAGGAACAGAATTCTGGGGAGGCTTATTAGATTGGATTAAAAGTACAATCTTAGAAAAGCACAACAACATTTGCGCAGAAGATATGAACTTAATCAAACTAGTAGATACGGCAGATGAAGTAATTGAAGTAATTGATAACTTCTATAAGAAATACAATTTAACGCCTAATTTCTAGGTTATACATACAAAGGAAACACTCTTACAATCGTTAAGAAGGTTTCCTTTTTTCATATTATCACACCACTACAAAAAAAGAGAGCCTAATAAATAGACTCTCTTTTCTGTTTGTATCAAAAAACAATGACTTATAGTCCTAATGCTTTCTTAACTTCAACCTCTAAAGCTTCACCTCTTAGGTTCATAGCCAATACAATACCATTCTCATCAATTAAATAGTTTGCTGGAATACCTTGAATACCATAAGCTGATACAATAGGATCTTCCCAATACTTAAGATTAGATACTTGTGTCCAAGTCAGTTTATCTTTTTCAATTGCTTTTAACCATTCCTCTTCATTTTTATCTAACGAATACCCAATAATTTCAAATCCTTTATCATTATACAAGTTATAGACTTTAACAAAGTTTGGATTTTCTCTGCGACATGGTCCACACCAAGCAGCCCATACATCTACTAGCAAAAGCTTTTTGCCTTGCATATGTTCGTATAAAGTAACCTCATCTCCATTAGGATTTAAGGCTTTAAAATCACCTAACTTCTTCCCTACTGCTGGAATATCACTTTTTACTTCTGATAAAGACTTAATACCTGCTTGTGTCTTCTTTCCTAAAGTAGAACTTTTTAATGCAATAGGAAACTGATCAAACTCTTCTTGAAACTCCTTTGCAGATTTCACTTTAGCTTGTACCTCTTTAGACAAGATCAACAGTGATACAGAACTATTCTTATTAGCAGCTTTGAACTTAGCAGGGAAACTCTGTACATCATCAAGCATTAATTCATATTGTTTCTCAACTTCTGCACGTTTTTTCTGTGCTTCTTGATCACCTTCTTCCGCAGGCATCATTAGTGCTAGACCTTGCTCACTTAAAAAGTTTTGCAACTCTTGAATCTTAGGAGTCATAGCCGCCTGTAATTCTTGCAACTTGTCATTACCTTCTGTACCTCCTATTTTAATATTAGTCATCTCATCTTTATCATAAAAAATACTAATATCCCCTTTCTCTGCAATAAAAGGAACCGCTCCTAGAGATGATTCAGAATCACTGAACACTAAAAATGCTTCATCAATATCTGCGAAAGTATTTTCAAAAACTACTTTACTATCCTTCACTACAGCTTTAGATACTGTCGTTGGCTCTATTGCTCCTAAAGCTATTGTTTGTAATTCAACATTTGTCCCTTCAGGGATATTAGCAACCTCAGCAGTGATATGAGATTGTTTATTACAAGCCATTAAAAGTAGTGCTGACCCGAATAAAACACTTAATTTTTTCATTATTCTATATCGTTTAAATTTCTTCTAAAATAAGGAAGTTTTTAAGTTATCCACTATTTTTCTATCCACTTTTTAAAATCATTAACTTTTTCCCTACTAACAATCAGCTCATCATCCTGAAAATCTATCAGATTAATCTTTAAACGAGAATTAGAATAAGTATGTATTTCTTCTATAGCACTAAGCGCAGTAATAAACTTTCGATTAATTCGAAAAAAAGTATTTGGACACAACAACCTTTCAACCTCCTCCAACGTATAGTCAATAAGATAATTTCTATTGTCATACGTTTTGATATATGATGCCTTATTTTCGGAATAAAAACACATAATATCAGCAACCAATATAATCTTAATCTGTGTACCTATTTTCACAGCAAAACGCTCCTTATACTCTACAGTATTATTTGACATAAACTGTGTAAACATAGAAAGCTGCTCATTAAAACCAAAAAAAGCCTGCTTATTTTGAACATACTTTTCCACTGCGGCATTTAGTTCATCTTGCTGAATAGGTTTTAGCAAATAGTCAATACTGTTTAACTTAAAAGCACGCAAAGCATACTCATCATAAGCAGTAGTGAAAATAATCGAGCTATTGATCTTAACCTGTTCAAATATTTCAAAAGACAGCCCATCGGAAAGTTGTATATCCAAAAAGATAAGGTCTGGCTCTTTATTAGAGCCAAACCATTCTATAGCCTCTTCTACACTGGTCAATTTCGCATTTGATGTATAACCTAATTTCTCCAATTTGCGTTCTAAAGACCTAGCTGCAGGTTTCTCATCTTCGATGATTACTATATTAATATCTATCATTTTGTGTAATTTGATATGCTAAAGTGTTTTTTATTTTATCCATTTCTCTTTGCTCTAAACGATCCATCAGATAAGATAAACCCGGAATCAAAGCAGCAAAGTGAATGATAAATTTAAACAAAATCACCAATAACCAACAGATGAAAAACACATTCGTAAGCTGGGTTATATCTTGAGATACATTCCATCGCAGATAATCAGTATCTGCTGTTCTACCATACCAATAGCTCCATAAAATAAAAGCATAAAAAAGCAATTGTAAGATTAAATACACCGTCCGGTTTCGAAATGAAAACAAATAGGCCTTATATTTACTGAGTACTTTAGTACTAACTATCTTCTGCTGCATAACTATTGCCAATTAGCATTATCATTCTTGCGTTCATTCATGTACTCGCGTACTTTCTTATCCTCCCAATCTTTTCCTAAGAATAGATTGTAGTTGTATACTTTCATTGCGTGAGATCCCACAGCAATACCCCAAGCGAATAATGGAATAAAACTCCACATAAACCCATCATAAGTCATCAAATTTATCATTATCAAAAAGGCACTGACTAAAATAAAGGAGGTCAAATGAGCATAGAATTTTTTATATTCTTCTATTTTCTTTTTAGCTTCAATTAATAGCTCTTGATCAGATTCTTGTACGTCAATAATTTTCATATGTTCTAGTTTTTTAGTTAGTATTGGTATTTTTACAGAGAAGAAGTCTTCAGTCTCCTCAACTTTAATAGGTTTTGATGTCAATAAAGAATAACGAGTAGCAATATTCTCAAGTCCTATTCCCTTTCGGGTATCTATAATAGTTTTCTTATTCAAATTATTCCGAACTGTTAAATAACCTTCAGCTTCCTCTTTTATTACGATGTGAACAGGTTTAGACGAAGTTGCTTTATTGTGCTTAATAACGTTCTCCAAAAGCAGTTGCAAAGACAATGGAACAACCTTAGCCCCTTCCTGTTTAATCGCTTCAGGAAATTCGAAAGTCAAGCTATCTTCAAAGCGCATTTGCAATAACTCAATGTACATCTTAGCAAAAGCTAGCTCTTCTTCTAAAGGGACAAGCTCTTTGTTTTTTTGATCTAATATATAACGGTACGTCCTAGACAAAGATTGATTAAACGCTACTGCTTTTTCTTGATCCTCTTCAATCAAGGCACCCAAGACGTTTAATGAGTTAAACAAAAAATGAGGGTCAAGTTGATTCTTTAAACTTTCAAATTGCGCAGAGACAGCACCCGTTATTACTTTCTGTTGTACGATCTGCTGATTTTTAGCCATTGCATTAAGCCTAGTATAGATGTAGAATGCATAAACAATGGTCAGCAAAAAGGCAAAATTCAATACAGCTCTAAAATTGCCATTAAAAATAATTGTTTCAAACGATCGAGACTCCTGTATAATCACAACGTGAAACATCTTAATCATTAAACTAAGGAAGAAGAACACCCAGAAAAAGGCAAACGAACAATAAAACGTTAGTTTATTTACACTCTTCTCATCTTCCCGAAGCATTGTATTAATTAAGTCGGTATAGCGGTCGCTCAGAAACTTATTAATCAAAACAAAAAAGCCTCCGAAAAAGATCAAATAGCCGATATATAAGGGAAAATCTAAACCGTGTAACTTCAATATTGTTTTAAATAATACATAAGCTACAAAAGCTAATAGTACTATTTTAAAAATATCACCTGGTCTACTATCCTGCTGTCTTGTTGTACTCATAAGTTTTATTTTTCATAATATGTTGTTGATTTTCATCTGATACTTGCTCGATGGTATTTCCTTTATTTTCCACAAGTAAATTCTCAATAGCATTAGAATCAATTGATAAATCAAATAGTCCTAATATAGCATTAATCAAAAGTAAGGCAATAGAGATAATAACTTTCATAATCTTTGGTTTTTTGTTAGAACAAAGTAATAGCAAAATAAAAAGAGGAAAAAAGATAAACTACCCAACTGTAGAAAAACACAGATGAACTGTAAGATAGTAAATAGAAATATAAAAAACTGACTGTCAAACCCCTGAGATTAATGAAAAAAAACAATGATAAAAAGCTAGTAAATTTTATTAAAATACTGAATAATAAGTTTAAATTTGCTCTCTAACTCACAAGATAATTATGGTTTATAAATTTAGGGTAATCCTTGATACTGAAGAAGATATTTTTAGAGATATAGCGATATTAGATGACAGTAGTTTAGAAGACTTACACAATGCTATTGTTAATGCGTTTGGATTTGATGGAATGGAAGCAGCTTCTTTTTATGCTTGCGATGATCAGTGGGCTCAATTAGAAGAAGAGATTTCACTTTTCGACATGGGAGAAGATCAAAAAGCAAAGACAATGCACTCTACAACGCTTAATAGTGTACTAGACGAGGATAACACTAAAATAATTTATGTCTATGATTTTCTAAACATGTTTACTTTCTTTGTTGAATTAGGAGCTATTGAAGAAGAAGAGCCAGGAGTCGCGTATCCTGAGCTACTTTTCTCTCATGGAGTATTACCTGATTCGATACCTACACAATCATTCACAGCTACCCATGTATCAAATGAAGATATTTTCGGGGAGTTTGACGATGATTTTAATGACGAAGATTTTGATATGTTTAGTGGTGATGATAGTTTTGAAGACTTCGGATACGAAGACAATTGGAACTAAAACCTATTTACACGCCTATACAGGTTAAACTTTATATATAATTTTTTGCAATGATCAACTTATTTAATGCTCATATAGAGACACTTTCTATACACAGAGTTGGAAATAAAAGTAGAAATGAAGCTTTCTTCTTATCAGAAGATCCATATAAGCTAAATGACGAAATAGCTCCCTTATTAAAAGAATACTTCTTCAAGCCATTCCGCGAAAAAGAAGAGAGCTTTTACCAGTTTGCACATGACGTTGATTTAGAATTCAATGAAATGTTCAACTATGCAAGCGAATTATTTAATGCTCCTTCACGTGAGAAATCACATGAAGTATCTCAAAAAATAACCAAACACTTATTCGAACAATCGAATCACCCACACATCAAAAATGGAGAGGTGTACGTGACTTACTTAACCAATGTATCAATCGACAACAATACAGTTGATGCTATTGGTATATTCAAAAGTGAGATCAAAGCAGACTTTTTACAATTTGAAGAAAAAGGGTCAAATCTAGATATGATTCTACAACAAGGTATCAACCTGAATAAGTTAGATAAAGGCTGTCTTATCTTTAACTATAAAAAAGAAGAAGGTTATAAAATCTTAACTATTGACAGTAACAAATATGATACTCGTTATTGGTTAGAGCACTTCTTGTCTGTAGATATCTTCCAAGACGAAGCATTCATGACTAAGAAATATTTAAAGTTCTGTCAAGACTTCGCTAAAGATGTAGTATTACCTGCAGAAGATAAAAAAGAAGAAGTAATGTTTATGAACCGCTCTGTAAACTACTTTGCTAAAAATGATGAGTTTGAAGAAAGCAACTTCATCAACGAAGTAATTGAGAATCCAGACCTAGCAGCTGAATTTAAAAATTACAAAGTTGACAAGGCAGAGAAATACAGTATCGAAGATGTGAGTAACTTCCCTATTGCTAATAATGCAGTAACAGATGCGCGTAAAAAGATTAAGAACATTATTAATCTTGATACCAACATTCAAATTAAACTTGACTTTATCAACCCTGAGAGTGCTGATAAATTTGTAGAAAAAGGATGGGACGAAGAGAAACAAATGTACTATTACTTAGTTTACTTCAACAAAGAGCAAAAAGCTTAATACAATATATCCAATAAAAGGCTATTCGATTTGAATAGCCTTTTTGTTATCCATATAAATTATTCCTTATGAGAGAATTTCAATATATCCTAGTATCAGAGAACGCCTATCAAACAAATGATCTAATTAACTCAAACATCTCAGTGATTAATTATCTACGCGCTTCTGAGGTAAATGATGATGAGTTGCACCCAGACGCTTTCAGTAGCTATTGTGTAGACTATTTCTTCACCACTCTAAAGCAAGATGGACTAGCGAGCTATATATACAAAACCAAATGGGAGATTGAACTGATAGAGATTACCCATGCTGGGCTTTCAGCCATTGGTAATCAAGAATACACTGAATTCTTTGAAAAGCAAATACGAAAAGTAAAACTATTCAGTAAAATAAAACTAGATAAATTCTTAAATGCAAAAGAGGGAAGCTTAAAAGATATTGCTTCACAGCTTGAGGACCAGCAGCACAAATCATTTACCTCTGATTTAAAAGCAGACCATGAAAACTGGTTGCGCAATCACCCTGACTTAAAGGCCGTTACGATAGAAGAAATGCAAAGCATAATTACAGACTTCTGTAATACAGAAAATCCCCTAGAACAATAGTTCTCGGGGATTTCCTTTTATAAATACTTTGTTTAGTACAGCTTATTGCACATCAAACTCAATCTTAGAAATCTTCAACTCTTTTCCATCTCTTTCTAAGAAAACTCTCTCCTTGGTAGTCTTATTAGCATAAGTTACCTCATAATCGAAATAGAAATCTTTTGTTTTTTCCTTTTTGTTTTGTTCGGTTAGTTTCCAATCAGTCATTTTGAAACTTTGTACTGTACCCAAACTATCTTTTCTCTCTTTAATCACCTTTAATAAATCGGCTACTTGTTGATCTGTAAAACTATCATCATCTACATAGTTAGCAATAGAATCAAACTGCTGACTCATCACAAAACTATAATAATAACCAATCACACTTTCTCCTGCTCTCTGATCGCCTAACGATTTACTCTGCTTTGTATCTTTACAAGCTACAAAAGCTAATGCCATCAATAGAATAGTAAATATCTTTCTCATAACTAAACTTTTTGGGGTTAATAGATTAAATTATTTTAATACCGTTATTTTTAACTATCATAAATTTAGTAAAATTTTATGATTTAACCAAATCATTCCCACCTTAGATATAAAAAAAGTTGACAATACTTACTACTATTTTAATTTCCCTTGATGTTCTTTCGCAAATTTCTCCAATTTTGGCTTGATGACCATCTGACAATAAGGATTCACATCTCCTTTTAATGCAAAATAATCCTTGTGATAATCCTCTGCTACATAAAACTGCGTAGCTGGTGACAATACTGTAACTATAGGCATATCATAAACATGCTCCTGAGTAAGGATATCCATATATTCCTTAGCGATGCTATATTGCTCTTGATCAAAATAAAATATCTCACTTCTATATTGTGTCCCTACATCTTCTCCTTGGCGATTCAACGTTGTCGGGTTATGAGTAGAGAAAAACACCTCTAACAGTTGATTGTATTTAATTTCATTAGCATTATATTCTATTTGAATAGCCTCTGCATGGCCTGTGTCCCCTGTACATACTTGCTCATACGTTGGATTTTCGACATGACCTCCTATATAACCAGGTAAGACACTCAACACTCCTTTTAAGTTCTTAAAAACTGCTTCTGTACACCAGAAACACCCTCCTGCTAATATTGCTTTTTTTACTATACCTGTATCGCTCATAATTATTATTTTGAAAATTCTAAATTAAAAGTATTTCTTTTTCTATTGATAACAAAATACAACTACCTATAATCCTTTATCATTTTTTAAAACTTACTACTAAATAAGGCCTACAACTCACCTTTCTCCGTTTACTATAAACAAAGTAAACCTCTCTTTTTATCAATTTAGAACAACGAATCGAATTAACCTACATTTGACAAGAAGGATATTGTATAAAATCACTATTTTAGCCAGACAATTAAGTTTTGATACAGTATGATTAAAGCAACTAATATTCACAAGTTTTACGACGAGCTAGAAGTCTTAAAAGGAGTTGATTTACACATCAAAAAAGGAGAAATAGTATCTATCGTGGGAGCATCTGGAGCTGGAAAGACAACACTTCTACAGATTTTAGGTACGCTAGACCACCCTAGAAAAGACAATCAAACATCTTTGTTGATCAATGATGTAGATATTCTTAAACTAAACGATAAGGAAGTCTCTAAATTTAGAAACCTTAACTTAGGCTTTATCTTTCAATTCCATCAACTTCTTCCTGAATTTACTGCTTTAGAAAATGTATGTATTCCAGGGTTAATTGCTGGTAATAACCAAACTGAAATTCAAAGAGAAGCAATCAAACTTCTTACTCATTTAGGTCTTTCTCATCGTATCAAGCACTACCCATCTGAACTATCAGGTGGTGAACAACAGCGTGTAGCCGTAGCTAGAGCATTAATTAACAAACCACAAGTAGTCTTCGCTGATGAACCTTCTGGAAATCTAGACACACATTCTGCAGAAAGCTTACACAAGCTATTCTTTCAATTGAGAGATGAATTTGGACAAACCTTCGTCATTGTTACTCACAATGAAGAATTAGCGAATATGGCCGATCGAAAACTAACCATGATAGATGGTAAAATTATTTCAAAGGAATAAACAATGAACTTTACTGACTTAAAGGAATTCTTAGACGAAAAAGCAACTTTATACAACAACCCTAGTTTCATCACTGATGACCCTATTCAGATACCTCACCTATACTCCTGTAAGGAAGACATAGAGATAGCAGGCTTTTTGAGTGCTACTATAGCTTGGGGAAATCGTAAAATGATTATAAAAAACGCACATCGCATGATGGAGTTTATGGGTAATTCTCCTTACGACTTTGTGATGAACCACAAAGAAAGTCAACTGGATAGCCTTGCTACTTTTGTCCACAGAACCTTTAATGGAATAGACTTCGCTACTTTTATCGTTGCCCTACAGAATCTATACCGCAATCATCACGGACTAGAAGCTATGTTTGTAACTGATGCAAACTTGCAATTAAAGATTTCAGAGTTTAAAAAGACTTTCTTTGAAATTGAACACTTACCTCGCACACAAAAGCATATATCTGACCCTTTAAAAGGATCAGCTGCTAAGCGTATCAACATGTTTCTTCGCTGGATGGTCAGAACAGACAATGCTGGAGTAGATCTAGGTATTTGGAAAGAGATATCTCCTAGCCTACTTTCATGTCCGTTAGATGTACATTCAGGTAATGTAGCTCGTAAACTAGGTATGTTAAACCGCAAACAAAATGACGCAAAAGCCCTAACTGAATTAGATAAGGTTTTGCGTCAAATGGATCCTATCGACCCTGCCAAATATGACTTTGCTTTATTTGGTCTTGGAGCTATTGAAAAATTCTAATTCTTATATTGTTTGATAATCTAGCTTGACATTGTCGTAATAGATTGCTTTAACAATCCCATCAGACACTCCTATTTTTGGCACATAGATTTGCTTTGCATTACTCCATTTCATCGCGTTAGAATAAATCCGCAAAGCAGGTATAATTACATCTGCACGATCTGGATTCAATCCTAATTCTGATATCCTCTCGTCATATGTCATCTCTCTTAGGCGATTATATTGCTGCACAAGGTAACTATAAGTAAGTGGCTTATCTTGCGCCTTTGATGACATCTTGAATATTTTATTAATATTACCTCCTGAACCGACAACTACCAAATCCTTTAAATCCTTTGTATTCTCCTTCAACCAGATTTCCATATCTTTCCAAACAGCTTTGGTTACCATATCGTTAAGCAAGCGTACAGTACCATTTCTAAATGACTGAGAAGCCACTTGCACCCCATCTGAAAAAATAGTAAACTCTGTACTCCCACCACCTACATCAATATACATTACATTGGTAGATGTCTTTAAAAAATACTTCAAATCTGACGAAGCAATGATACTCGCTTCCTTCTCCCCATCAATAATACTGATCTTTATACCTGCCTCTTCAAATATCTGTTCTACGATTTGCTGGCCATTATCTGCTTCACGCATCGCACTGGTTGCACATGCCATATAACGCTCTACCTTATTTACTTTCATCAATAAGTAAAATGCCTTCATAGAATCAATCATACGCAACTTTGACTCCTCACTAATTTCTCCTTTAGTAAATGAATCTTGACCTAATCGCACTGGGACGCGAATCAACGAACTCTTATTGAAAATAGTAGACTTCCCTTTTTCTTCAACAATGTTTGTGATTAACAACCTCATTGCATTAGACCCAATATCAATTGCAGCGTATTTTTTTATTTTTAGCATAGAATTCTCTTTCGTATTATTTTAATTTATTTTGATAGTATTTGTACATTTCCTTTTGAGAGTGAAACACTTCTCCTTCACTTATATCTCGATATTTATTCGCTAGGTCTCCACTTTGGATACGCGTCTTATAATTTCCTTTCCATCCAATATCAAAGGTATCGATTAATTCTTGTTTGATATCCTCATCATAAATAGGGCAACTTACCTCTACCCGTTCATCTAAATTACGCGTCATAAAGTCTGCAGACGATATATATACAGCTGGTTGATTATTATTTCCAAAAATATATACTCTTGAATGTTCTAAAAACCTATCCACTATACTAATAGCTTCAATATTCTCACTCATGCCTGGTACACCTGGTATTAACGAACAAATACCTCTTATTATCAATTGTATCTTAACACCTGCACAGCTAGCATCATATAATTTATCTATCATTTTCAAGTCGGACAAACTATTCATCTTTAATCGAATGTAGGCTGGCAGACCTTGCTTTGCATTGTTAATCTCACGATCAATTAACTTATAAAAGCCCTTGCGTGTATAATGCGGAGAAACCAATAAATGCTTATACTTATGTACGCGATAGTTTACTTGCAAAAACTCAAATACTTTCGATACATCTTTCATAATCTGATTATGACTCGTAAATAGCGTTACATCTGTATATATCTTACTAGTGCTTTCATTGAAGTTACCTGTAGAAATAAACCCATAACGTTTAACCTTTCTATTCTCTAAACGTTCTACTACACATATTTTACTATGAACTTTCAATCCCTTAACCCCAAAGATTAATTGCACGCCTTCTGACTGCATTAATTCTGAATAGTAAATATTACTTGCCTCATCAAATCTAGCCTGTAGCTCAATCTGTGCCACTACCTTCTTCCCATTCTTCACTGCATTAATTAGCGAACTAATAATCTGCGAATTCTTTGCTAATCGATACAGCGTTATCTTGATCGACAAAACTTGAGGATCTAACGCTGCCTCTCTTAAAAACTTTACTAAATAAGAAAACGACTGATAAGGCGTATACACCATATAGTCCTTTTTTTGTACTTGCTGAATAATACTATCTTCAAGACTTAAATCAGGTACACCTACTGGTACTAATTTAGGATATACTAAATCCGTTCTTCCCATATTCGGAAACCCCATATAATCACGTCTGTTGTGATACCTTCCTCCTGGAATTATACTATCATTCAACTCAATCTCAATATTTTCCAATAAGAATTTCAGTGTCTCGTCCTCCATCTCACTGTCATAAACAAATCGAACAACTGCTCCGTCTCGTCTATCTTTCACCCCACTTGAAATCTTCTCTACAAATGATTTGTGTAAATCTGTATCGAAATCCAACTCTGCATCACGAGTAATCTTAATCATATGTGCAGCCTCAGCAGTATAGTCGATAATATTAAAGATAGAATCTAAGTTGTAGCGAATAATATCATCTACCATGATGATATACTTCTTATCGCCATCTGATGGCAATTCCACAAAGCGATTGATTATATTCGGGATCTCTATAATAGCATAGCGAACAGGCGACACAGCCTTTCTTATCTTTCCTGACTGATGCTTCTCTACTAATTTGTCATCTAGCATTAACTTCACCACTAAATAACCATGCGTATCTCTCAACAAAGGAAACTGCGCCAAATCACTCAGAATAATGGTTACTAAGTCTGGTGATACATTGTGTAAAAAGAACTCCTTAACGAATACCTGTTGCTTTTCGTTTATCTCTTTCTCATTTACAATAAATATATTTTGCTCTTCAAGCTTAGATTCTACTTCTGTCAAAATGCGTAAACTCTCATTTTGAAGCTCAATCACTCGCTTGGTTATATCTTGAAGTAAATTCTTTACAATTTCTCCACTACCCAATTTTCGATTACTCTCACCCATCAAAGTCATTCGGCGGATTGTCGCATAACGCACACGGAAAAATTCATCTAGGTTATTAGAAAAAATACCAATAAAACGCAATCTTTCTAGTAAAGGGACTGTTGAGTCTGCAGCTTCCTGCAATACTCTCTCATTAAAAGATAACCAACTCTTCTCTCTATCAATATAATGGTATTTAAGCGGACTTGTGCTCATCACTTTTTAAATCTCTTGGAAACAACGTTAATACTATTTCTCCTACATCAATTTCCTCCCAATTGTCCGTGTCAAATTGTATAATCACAGACCCTGAAGTAGGAACTTTATCATAGGTTTCGTTACCAAATTTATTAACAAAATTTGTTATAGCATCGTTATGTCCAAAAAGAATTAATGCATCATGTTCATTTTTACATTTTTTTATGACTTTAGTCAGCTCTTGTTCCTCAAATACGTATAATTCTTTTTTATACAAAATACAGTCTAAGTTAATTTCCATATTTTGACCAAAGATAATAGCCGTTTCCTTTGCCCTTTTCGCCTCACTTGACCATACAATGTATTTTGAAGGCAGATACCTAATCAATTCTTGTGATACCAAATGAGCATCGCGTACTCCCTTATTTGATAACGGTCTTGTCTTATCATCTGACGTTGTATTCCAACAAGATTTAGCATGTCTAATCAAAACAATTGTTTTCATAATAAATCATTTTTTAGAGGTTATTTTTTTTGATTAATTAAAATAAGGCACTATTACATATCAACTTATCACTTCTTACTCTAAATATAAGAAAAAAAATCAAAACAAAATACATTTTATACTCTAAAATAAAAACTTTAATTTTGAGTTTTAATTTTAATATAGGAAAATGAGAAACTTCTCAATTGAATTTAAGTGGGCTGCTATAGCAACTCTTGCTGCTCTTGTATGGATGTTTATCGTAAAATCACTAGGTTTTCATGACATAGAAAAGATTCGATATGAAGTCCTGTTAGAAATACTTTTTAATTTTATTCTAATAATTTTCTATTGGTTAGGGATTAGACAAAAGAAAAAAGAATTTTATGATGGTATGATTACTTGGCAAAAAGCTTTCCTTTCTGGACTAGTGATGTGTATCCTCATTACATTTTTTTACCCATTGATTCAATACATCACTTTTTATCAAGTTACTCCTTCTTTCATGGATACTTTAACACAAGCAATTGTTAGTCAAACCAATATACCGTTAGAAGAAGCACAAAAAAGCGCATCATTTGATATTTTCCTAAGAAACGGTGTTACGAACAACTTGTCATTCGGTGTAGTCATCATAGCAATTGTTTCCTATTTTTCACAAACAAGGAATATCGATTTAATTAAAAAAAATGCTTCACAAAAAGCAGAAGTAGTTAAAGTAAAGAAAAATAAACGAAAAAATTACAATAGATAATCTAATTCAGATACCCATGAACTTAAATAATATCCCACAAATCAAGAATACTGATGCTGATAATTTCTTTTTATTAGCTGGACCTTGTGCTATTGAAGGCGAAGAGATGGCTATGCGCATCGCAGAATCAATCATTAAAGTAACAGACAAACTAAAAATCCCTTATGTATTCAAAGGGTCATTCAAAAAAGCAAATCGTTCTAGAATAGATAGTTTTACAGGAATTGGTGATGAAAAAGCTTTGAAAATCCTACAAAAAGTGAGCAAAGAATTTGGTGTTCCTACCGTAACTGATATTCACGAAGTAAGCGATGCTCAAATGGCTGCTGAATACGTAGATATTCTTCAAATCCCTGCATTCTTAGTTAGACAAACTGACTTAGTAGTTGCTGCTGCTAACACTGGAAAAACAGTAAACCTAAAAAAAGGACAATTTATGAGCCCAGAAAGCATGAAGCACGCTGTTCAAAAAGTACTAGACTGCAACAATGAGAATGTAATGCTTACAGACAGAGGTACTATGTTTGGCTATCAAGACATGATCGTTGACTACCGTGGAATCCCGACTATGAAGCAATTCGGAACAACTGTACTTGATATCACACACTCTCTACAACAGCCAAATCAAAGCTCTGGAGTAACTGGAGGAAGACCTGACTTAATCGAAACGATTGCTAAAGCGGGAATCGCTGTTGGTGTAGATGGTATTTTCTTAGAGACTCACTTTGACCCAGCTCATGCTATGAGCGATGGAGCAAATATGTTACACTTAGATCATTTCGAAAACTTAATGACTAAGCTTGTTGCAATTCGTCAAACAATAAATAATTTGTAAAAAATACAAATCTAGTTTTTTTATAACCAAAGGTTTAGCAATTACACCTTAATAATTCTTATAAAAAAAATAACAGAACGCTTGCAGATTAGGGAAACAGCACTATCTTTGCACCGTTCTTAACAGAAAGATAAGCGACAAGCTTAGGGGAGATACTCAAGCGGCCAACGAGGACGGACTGTAAATCCGTTGGGAAACCTTCGCAGGTTCGAATCCTGCTCTCCCCACAAACGTTCTACTATAGACATAACATTATATTTTAAAATACCGGAGGGGAGATACTCAAGCGGCCAACGAGGACGGACTGTAAATCCGTTGGGAAACCTTCGCAGGTTCGAATCCTGCTCTCCCCACAAACGTTCTACTATAGACATAACATTATATTTTAAAATACCGGAGGGGAGATACTCAAGCGGCCAACGAGGACGGACTGTAAATCCGTTGGGAAACCTTCGCAGGTTCGAATCCTGCTCTCCCCACTAATGTTCTATTTCAGATCATAACATCATATTTTAAAATACCGGAGGGGAGATACTCAAGCGGCCAACGAGGACGGACTGTAAATCCGTTGGGAAACCTTCGCAGGTTCGAATCCTGCTCTCCCCACTAAAAAAGCCTTTCAGAAAACTGAAAGGCTTTTTTTATACATCTCAGCTTGATACAAACCACCTAAAAAAATCCTTATCAAACTACCTCCTCTAATATCCACAATAACCTCTCTTCCCCCTATCTCTTCAATCAAAACTAAATACATTACCCTTATTTTACACGTTAAATACATCATCCTAACAACCAATGCGTCCAGAATACCTGCAGTTTCCTTCAGGTTTACTAGCCCAGAACACCTTTCTTAGCAAGGAATGTGCACGCATACTGCAGCTATACCTCAAGAATCTATACAGATAATAAAAACCAACACAAAAAAACACCACTACAACTCTCAATATAAATAACCAGCTATTTATAACAGAACTTTAGTCTTTTTATTACTATCATCGACTACTCTAAAAAAATCTCTTTTTTTACTTAAAATCAGACAAAAAACGTATAAACATATTAAATAAAACTATAAATATAAATATTTTTACAATCAAACAATATTATCTACAGCAATCAACTTCTTGGTGGTCAACAAACATTTATTTATGTTTGTATAAAAATAACTTAATTATGAAAACGAGAAAATCATTTGCATTAGCTGCACTTTTTACCCTAGGTAGTTTATTTACTTATGCTCAGTCTCCTTCACCATTCCATGTAGGTCTTAAAGCTGGAGCTAACTTCACTGATATGTCCACGTCATTAAAAGACTACAACAGCAAAACAGCTACAGGGTTTGCTTTAGGAGCTATGGCTAGATTTGACATTAAAAAATCTTATCTTCAAGCAGAAATGCTTTACTCTGAAAAGAATGTTGACTTTACGAATACACAAGGAACGACAACTACTAAAATGAAAAACATCGAAGTACCTGTTGTCTTTGGTCATAAAATCATCAAATCACCCTTATTCAACTTACGTGCATTCGCCGGAGGTGTTTACACAAGTATGGTAGGTGACAACTTTGACAAACACGACATCGATAATACTTTCAAAAATTTTGACAAGTCAAATATCGGATATCGCGTTGGTGCTGGTATTGATGTGCTTCAATTTACACTAGATGTTTCTTATGACGGTGGATTCAACAACGTAAGTAAAGATTTTAAAACAAAACCAAATACTTGGCTAGTTTCAGTAGGATTCTTCTTTTTATAAGATAAATTTTAAGGATTAAAGAAAGAGTTGTTACTTTGCTGTAGCAACTCTTTTTTTGCTATTAGATTTCATTTAAAAATAATATTTTTGCACCATGCAGAAGAAAATAAATATATTAAACAAACGCGCTAAATTTGACTATGAGATTTTAGACAAATATACTGCTGGTATCGTTTTGACTGGGACGGAGATTAAATCAATTCGCTTAGGTAAAGCTAGTATAGCTGAAAGCTTTTGTGAGTTTCAAGACCTCGAATTATTTGCCATTAACACACAAATTGAAGAATATGCACATAGCAAACACTTTAATCACAAAGCAAAAACCGAAAGAAAACTACTGCTAAACAAGAAAGAACTGAAAAGCCTTAATAAAAGCGTTCAAAACAAAGGACTAACAATCGTTCCCCTTCGTCTGTTCTTAAACGATCGCGGACTAGCTAAATTAGAAATAGCACTATGCCGTGGTAAAAAGAATTACGACAAACGCGAAACGATTAAAGATAGAGACAATAAAATCAACCTTGACCGTCTTAAAAAATCATTTTAATAATAAAAAAGCTTCCCTTAGACAAGGGAAGCTTTTTTATTAATTCTTATTTTCTAACAAAGGAACAAACTTAAAGTCCCCGTATTCATATTTTTCAAACTGAGTTTCATTAATCCTAACCAACTCAGTCATTATTTGCACTTCTTCACCCAAAGGTATAATCAAACGCCCTCCTATTTTCAACTGTTCCATCAATGGCTGAGGAATAAAGGGTGCGCCTGCAGTAACAATGATTGAGTCAAATGGCGCATAACCAGGAAGTCCTTTATATCCATCACCAAAAGTCATTAGCTTTGGACGAATCCCAAGCCTCGGCAAAAGATAACTTGTCTTCTTATACAATTCATTTTGCCTTTCAACACTATACACACGAGCCCCCATTGCTACGAGTACAGCTGTCTGATAACCACTCCCAGTCCCTATCTCTAATATTTTATCATCTTTCTTTACCCGGAGTAGTTGGGATTGAAAAGCAACCGTGTAGGGATGCGAGATAGTCTGTCCTGCACCTATAGGAAAAGCTTTATCTTGGTAAGCAAAACCCTCAAAGCTCGAGTCTAAAAACAAATGCCTAGGAATAACCCTAATTGCATCTAACACAGCATTATCTACAATACCTTTTTCTTTTAAGGCTTCCGCTAATCGATTGCGCAACCCTTGGTGTTTAGGTGAATCTATCACAGCACGTAGTATTAAATTTCCGCTAATTTACACAATATTTACAACAAAAACGCCTTCCTTTGGCCTTGTAAGCTCTTTTAAGTCGGATCTTTCCCTACTATTCACACGGCAAAAGCTACTCCTGACTTCTCTTTATACAGCAAGCCAATTAACTAACCAATCAACCCCTTCAAGCACTTTGTCGAACTGAAGATATATAACAGTCAACTTACAATGCAAAAGAGTTAACTATTTCAACAACTCAATAAGTGATAACGTCAAAGTTTATCGCCATTTTTTATGCGATACATAAATTAAGTTATATTTTTGTTGAAAATATATAGACATGCTAAAAGTTGGTGTATTGGGAGCAGGTCATTTAGGTAAGATTCACTTACGCCTGTTAAACCAATCAGAGAAATATAATTTAGTAGGATTCTATGATCCTTTTAAAGAAAATGCAGACAAAGTAGCTGCTGAATTTGGATATCAACCCTTCGATACTATTGAAGACCTTATCAATGCAGTAGACGTTGTAGATATCGTAACCCCTACCCTTTCACACTTCGACTGTGCCAAAAAAGCTATAGAAGCTGGCAAGCACGTATTCCTAGAAAAGCCTATCACGACAACCGTTGAGGAAGCAGAAGAATTAATCGCATTGACAAAGAAGTACAATGTATATGGACAAGTAGGCCATGTAGAACGATTTAACCCTGCATTCTTAGCAATCCAATCAAAGATAGAAAACCCAATGTTTATTGAAACACACCGCTTAGCAGAATTCAACCCTAGAGGAACAGATGTGCCTGTAGTACTGGATTTGATGATTCATGACCTTGATGCTATTTTAAGTGTGGTGAAATCTCCCGTAAAACACGTAAGTGCTAGTGGAGTTTCTATTCTTAGTGAATCTCCAGATATCGCTAATGCAAGAGTAGAGTTTGAAAATGGATGTGTCGCTAATATTACCTCTAGTCGTATATCAATGAAAAACATGAGAAAAACGCGTTTTTTCCAACGCGATGCTTATATCTCTGTAGATTACTTAGAGAAGACTTGTGAAGTAGTAAAAATGAAAGAAGCACCTGAAGTTCCTGGGGATTTTGACTTGATATTCCAAAACGCAGAGGGAGTTAAAAAACAAATTTATTACGACAACCCTGAAATTCATCAAAATAATGCTATTTTAGATGAATTAGAAACTTTTCACGATGCGATCATCAATAAGACAACTCCAATTGTTACCTTAGAAGATGGAACAGCAGCATTGCGTTTAGCGCATCAGATCATTGATGCATTTGACAAATAATAAACTAACATAAAATTATACTATAATATGAAAAATATCGCAGTTATCGGTGCAGGTACTATGGGAAATGGAATAGCACATACTTTTGCACAAAAAGGGTTTACTGTATTCTTAATCGACATCTCTGAACAAGCAATTGAAAGAGGTATGAATACAATTATTAAAAACCTTGATCGCATGATCTCAAAAGGTACTATAACTGAAGCTGACAAAAAAGCAACAATCGAAAACATCATTACACATACTGAAATCAAAGACGGTGTAGTAAATGCTGACTTAGTTATTGAAGCTGCAACAGAAAACGTACAGTTAAAACTAAATATATTTAAAGAATTAAGTGAAGTATGTTCTGAAGATATTATCCTAGCATCAAACACCTCTTCTATTTCAATCACGCAAATCGCTTCTGTGGTTAAAAACCCAGAAAGAGTTATTGGAATGCACTTTATGAATCCAGTTCCTATCATGAAGCTTGTTGAGATCATTCGTGGATACAGTACTTCTGACGAGGTAACAAAAGTGATCATGGACTTATCTAGAAAACTAGACAAGGTACCTACAGAGGTAAATGACTACCCTGGGTTCGTAGCAAACCGTATCTTAATGCCAATGATCAACGAAGCAATCGAAACCCTATACAATGGCGTTGCTGGTGTAGAAGAAATTGACACAGTAATGAAGTTAGGTATGGCACACCCAATGGGACCGTTACAATTAGCAGATTTTATTGGATTAGACGTTTGCCTATCTATCTTAAATGTAATGTATGAAGGATTTAAAAATCCTAAATACGCTCCATGTCCTTTGCTTGTAAACATGGTTATGGCTAAAAAATTAGGAGTAAAATCTGGAGAAGGGTTTTATGACTATTCTGAAAGCAAAAAAGCTGAGAAAGTAGCAAAAATGTTTGCATAACAAATACTAACATCACTAGATAAGTGGTATAATACATGCTTATCTAGTGATTATCACACCATCAATAAATGGCAAAAATACTTCCGTTCCAAGGCATTCGCCCAACTAGAGATAAAGTTAGCTTGGTAAGTTGTCGCTCTTTCGAAGACTATTCAGCAGTAGAATTAGCTTATCTAATAGATTATAACCCTTTTTCTTTTCTTCACGTATTACACCCTGCTTATGTTAACCCACAAAAGGTAACAAGCGATAAGCGCTTTAAAATGGTTGCAGCCAAGCTTAAAGACTTTAAAAAGGAAAATATACTAGTGCAAGAAGACAAGCCTATATTTTACTTGTATCAAATCCAAACAAGACACCATGTATTTACAGGTATAATTGCTGGAACAACTTTAGAAGACTATCGCAGTGATGTGATACTCAAACATGAAGACACACTAGAATATCGCGTTGAGTTATTCAAAGAATACTTGGATTATGGAAGATTCAATACAGAGCCTGTATTAATGATGTACCCTGATCAAGAACATATAAATCATTGGATTGATCAGTGTAAAACCACTCGTCCTATTTACGATTTCAGCACTGTAGACAAGCAAAGACATACCCTATGGAGAGTTGAAGACGATAAGGATATCACTTGGTTATGTGAGCAATTTGAGCAAGTAGATCGCATGTATATAGCCGATGGACATCATCGCTTTGCCTCTGCTAACCTACTCCAAGAAGAAGATCCAGAAAACCTAAAAGGTCATAACCATTCAGTGATGACCTATTTAATATCTGAGCGAAACCTTAAAATATACGAATACAATAGAATTATTCACGATTTGAATAATTATACCAAAGAAGAGTTTTTAGAATTGTTGGAACAAAAGTTTATTATTAAAAATAAAGAACAACAGTTGTGGAAACCTACACAAAAGATGGAATTTGGTATGTATCTCGATGGCGACTTTTATTCATTGAAGTTGAGAAACACCAAGAGAACCAATGATATTCTCCAACAGCTAGATGCACAGATCTTATACGATGAAGTTCTGCACCCTATTCTTGGGTTGGATGACTTGCGCAATGATGCTCGTATCGACTACATCCCAGGTAACGAATCTATTGTGACTATCAAAGAAATGGTAGATGATGGAGAATATGAAGTCGGTTTTATGCTATACCCTACTAACGTAGAGGAAATAAAAGAAGTAGCAGAAAACAACTTAATTATGCCTCCAAAAAGCACCTATATTGAACCGAAGTTTATGAATGGTTTATTAATTTATGAAATCTAATGTAAGAGAAAAATGAGTATAGCGGATAATTTAAACAACATAAAAGCAAGTTTACCTACAGATATTACACTTGTGGCAGTATCTAAAACCAAGCCTGTATCTGATTTACAAGAAGCATATCAGGCGGGACAACGCATCTTTGGAGAGAATAAAATCCAAGAGATGGCAGAAAAATACGAAGTACTACCCAAAGATATTCAATGGCATATGATCGGTCATGTACAGCGAAATAAAGTCAAATATATGGCTCCTTTTGTATCGTTAATACATGGTGTAGATAGTTTTAAATTACTCGAAGAAATAGATAAACAAGCTAAAAAGAACAATCGTATAATCCCTTGTTTACTTCAAATGTTTATTGCCAAAGAAGACACTAAATTTGGATTAGATAATCAAGAGCTAATCGAAATACTAGAAAGCGAGGCATTTAAACAACTAAGAAACATTGAGATACATGGACTTATGGGAATGGCTACTTTTACAGATGACCAAGAAATAGTGCGACAAGAGTTTACTGCTCTTAAGCAGACCTTCGACTCTATTAAAGAAAAGTATTGTGCTCTATCCTCTTTAAAACTAACAACAATATCAATGGGAATGAGTAATGACTATACTTTAGCTATTGAATGTGGTAGTACGATGGTTCGAATTGGCAGTAGTATATTTGGACACCGAAATTATTAATTAATACAACAGATCAGTTTGTACGCAATTTTAGATATAGAGACAACTGGAGGACAGTTTAACGAAGAAGGAATTACAGAAATTGCCATCTATAGATTCGATGGTGAGAAAATTGTTGACCAATTCATCAGCTTAGTTAATCCTCAAATTGAAATACAACCCTTTGTTGTAAAACTTACGGGTATAAACAACGCTATGCTTAGACTAGCTCCTAAATTTCATGAAGTAGCTAAGCGAATCATAGAGATTACAACAGATTGTATTATAGTAGCTCACAATACAGATTTTGATTACAGAGTCATACGAACAGAGTTTAGACGATTGGGCTATGAGTTTCATCGGGAAACATTATGTACTGTAGAGCTCTCTCAAAAACTTCTTCCTGAAGCTAAGTCCTATTCCTTAGGAAAGCTAGTTCGTTCACTAGGTATTCCTATCGCTGATAGACATAGAGCTAATGGAGATGCAATGGCTACACTAAAGTTATTTCAATTACTCTTATCTAAAGATCACGAAAAGACTATTCTCAAGTCGATGATCAAATCAGACATTAAGACTGGTATTAATCCTAAATTCTTAGATATCATTGACAACCTTCCTTCATCAGTTGGTATTTATTATATTCACAATGAAGAAGGTCAAATCATTTATATCGGACGTAGTCAAAATATCAAAAAGAAAGTGCTTCAACACTTTACTAGTGATAATAAGGTATTTTCAAAAATTCAACAAGAAACCTATACCGTCACTTTTGAAAGAACTGGAAATGAACTTATTGCTTTACTAAAAGAGACTGAAGAAGTTAATATTAATAAACCGAAATATAATCGTGTAAGCAAGAAGAATGTATTCCCTTATTCGCTGTATATCAAAACTAATATTAATGGCTTCAACTATTTCTCAATTGAAAAAACCGACGGCAGAAAACGCAATATAATGGCTTTTACCTCTCCCACAGAGGCTAAAAGATTTGTTCAAAGTATCACCAGTAAATTAGAACTGCCATACTATGTTGATATTATCAATGAGAAGAAAAGCAAAAAGTATACAGAAGATAACTTTACAGTAACACTTGAATTAGATAATACAACTTATAATAACCGCTTACAAGAAGCTTTAGCAGATTACAATATCGATAAAGGAAATGTTTTTATTATAAGCAAAGGAAGAAAAGTAGAAGAGAAAAGTGCCATAGTTCTAGAACAAGGTAAACTTAAAGGTTATTGCTTCTTTGACTTAAACTATCAGATTCATTCATCTATTGAACGCTTACAAGGCAACCTTACAAGCATCAGTTTCAATAGAAACAATAGGAATATAATTCTGAATTATATAAACAAAAAGAAAGATTATAAGCTAACGCGTTTTTAAAGTACAAAGATCTTGAGAAGATTTAAAAACAAATGGGAAATACTTAGGCAGAAAGTTTACATCATTATTTATGGTGCAAATACCTTTGCAGGTAAGCTATTCGACTTAGTTCTTTTAGCTGTCATACTTTTGAGCGTTGTGCTAGTCATGCTCGAATCGATTGAGAGCTTTGACATGAAGCATCACTTTAGCTTGAAAGTCTTTGAGTGGATAATCACTGTCTTTTTTACTATTGAATACGTACTACGGATCTTGTGCAATAAGAAACCACTAAAGTACATATTTAGTTTCTATGGAATTATTGATTTCATATCTATCTTACCGATGTATTTATCTTTCTTCATTGTAGATGCACAAGTATTGACAGTTATTCGAGCAATTCGTCTATTGCGTTTATTCGGTATCTTAAACCTTGTTCCCTATATTGGACAAGAGTCTCACCTAAAACTAGCTATTAAAGCCAGTAGAACAAAGATTATTGTCTTTGTATATTTCGTATTAGTTGTATCCATTATTCTAGGAGCACTGATGTATGTCATTGAAGGAAAAGAGAATGGTTTTACAAGTATCCCTAAAAGTATCTATTGGTGTATCGTTACCTTGACTACTGTGGGATATGGAGATATTGCACCACAGACTTTGCAAGGACAAATGATCGCTTCATTGATTATGATTCTGGGGTATGGAATTATTGCTGTGCCTACGGGTATTGTAACCGCAGAGTTCTCTAATATCAAGCGCAACAGGATTGATGCTCGTAAAAGACGAAACTGTACTGCTTGTACCACGACTATTTATGATGAAGACGCTAATTACTGCTATAACTGCGGTCAAAAACTAAATGATGTATTCAAAAAATAATAAATATTTAATTGTTGTAATTGGACCTACTGCTATTGGAAAAACAGCTTTAGGTATTAAAATTGCCCAACATTACAAGAGCCAAATTATTTCATGTGACAGTAGACAGTTCTACAAAGAAATGTACATTGGTACTGCTGTTCCTTCTGATGAAGAATTAAGCGCTGTACCCCATCATTTCATTCAAAATATAAGTATTCACACCTCTTATTCCGTTGGGGATTTTGAACGAGATGCCATTGCCAAACTAGACGAGTTGTTTCAACAAAACCCCATACAAGTCATGGTGGGTGGATCTGGACTATTTGTCAATGCCATATTAAACGGTTTAGACAATTTCCCAGATGTAGATCCTAGTATTCGAGAGCAGTTAAACAACGATCTTGATACTTTTGGCTTAGCTCACTTACAAAACCAGCTAAAAGAATTAGACCCTATACACTACGAAAAAGTTGCACTAGACAATCCTCAACGCGTAATACGTGCCTTGGAGATTTGCCTAGGAACTGGCAAGCCCTACTCCTCTTTTCTGAAACAAAAAGAAACCTTGCGTTCATTTACCCCTATTATAATAGGGTTACAAGCTGATAGAGAGCTGATGTACGATCGCATTAACAAACGAGTAGATAACATGATTAACGCAGGCTTAATCAAAGAAGCTACTGAACTATATCCTTTCAAAGAGCACAATGCATTGCAAACGGTTGGCTATAGAGAAATTTTCTCCTACTTAGACAATGAATTTGACTTAGCTTTCGCTATTGAAGAGATTAAGAAAAATACACGTCGCTTCGCTAAGCGACAAATCACTTGGTTTAAACGAACTGAAAATGTTCACTGGTTTGACTACACAACAGACTTACAAACAATTATTGACACAATAGATAAACAGACAAAATAACATGCCTATATCTCCTAACTTCACTTCTATCTACAGAAGGAGTTTTCAGATCGATTTCTTTGACTGCTCTCCAGATGGACATATCAAACTATCTTCGCTTAGTAGATTGATACAATATGTCGCTTCAGAACACGCTGTCGAAGGCGGTATTAGCTTTTGGGATATGCAACCCACTAACCAAGCTTGGGTTGTCAATAAATTCAGAATTGAAATAGAGGAAAAAGAATTGCCTAAATGGCAAGATGACATTGATATTGTTACTTGGATAGAAAAACTAGACGGTTTTCGCTCTATAAGAAACTTTGAGGTTTATATGGGAGATGTTTTAATTGCTAATGCTAGTTCGATGTGGGTTATCATTAACACAGTCAAGAGAAGACCTGAATTAATGGCTCTACCACACGATCACTTCATCAAATACCCTGATAAACACACCATCAAGAATAACTTTCAAATTCCTCCTAAAACACCGCTATTGAAAATAGACGATAATAGGGTAAGATACTCGGATCTCGATATGGTCAATCACGTTACCAACATCAAGTACATTGACTGGATTATGGATAGTGCCTATGCAAAGGGCATTGACTTACAACACTGTCGCACTATTGATATGTTATTCAAAAAAGAAATGACCTATGGTCAAAACTTTGATGTATCCTATGGTCAAGATGAACAGGGACATCACTTCACAATACAAACTGATGAGAAAACTACTAACTTTTACTGTTTCTTTTCTTAGAATACATTAGCTATTATACAGATATAAAAAAGCCACTTGATTTCAAGTGGCTTTTTTATATCTCAATTATAAGAAGATTACCAAACAAACATTGGTCTTTCTTCCATCATTTCATTTACTTGATCAGCAACCTCTTCGATTACTTGCTCATCTGTGTGGTTCATTAACACTTTGTCAATTAGCGCTACAATCGCTTCCATATCTGACTCAACTAATCCTCTAGTGGTAATAGCAGGTGTACCGATACGGATACCTGAAGTTACAAATGGAGACTTATCATCAAATGGAACCATATTTTTATTCACTGTAATTTCAGCTTTTACTAATGCTTGCTCAGCTTCTTTACCAGAGATATCTTTATTTCTAAGATCGATAAGCATCATGTGATTGTCTGTACCTCCAGAAATAATATTGTATCCTCTTTTTACAAATGCCTCAGCCATAGCTTTAGCATTTTTCTGAACTTGTAAAGTATATTTAAAGAACTCATCAGACAATGCCTCTCCAAAAGCTACTGCTTTAGCAGCAATAATATGCATCAATGGACCACCTTGATTACCAGGGAATACTGCACTATCCAATAAAGAAGACATCATACGCACTTCTCCTTTAGGGGTCTTGATACCAAATGGATTAGGAAAGTCTTTCCCCATCATGATGATACCACCTCTAGGTCCTCTTAATGTTTTGTGAGTTGTTGTCGTAATAATATGACAATGAGGTACTGGATCACTTAATAATCCTTTCGCAATTAATCCTGCTGGGTGAGAAATATCAGCCATCAAAATAGCTCCTACGCTGTCAGCAATCTCTCTGAAGCGTTTGAAATCCATATCGCGAGAGTATGCAGATGCACCAGCTATAATTAATTTTGGCTGCTCTTTAGTTGCTATTTCTTGAATCTTGTCATAGTTAAGCATTCCTGTTTCTTGCTCTACTCCGTAGAATACTGGCTCATATAATCTTCCTGAGAAGTTAACTGATGAACCATGAGTCAAATGCCCTCCGTGTGATAAGTCAAATCCTAAAATCTTATCACCTGGTTTTAAACATGCAAAAAATACAGCTGTATTAGCTTGAGATCCAGAGTGAGGTTGTACGTTTACGTACTCTGCTCCAAATAGTGCTTTTGCACGATCGATAGCGATTTGCTCTACTACGTCAACTACTTCACATCCCCCGTAATATCTCTTGTTTGGATATCCTTCAGCATATTTGTTAGTTAGACAAGAACCCGCAGCTTCCATAGTTTCATCACTTACAAAGTTTTCAGAAGCAATTAATTCTATTCCATGAACTTGTCTATCGTGTTCTTCTAGAATTAGGTCGAAAATTTCAGTATCTTTTCTCATTTATGTTGTGTGTTTCATTTTTATTTGCTCCCAAATGTACAAAAAACGTTTGTTATTTTAAGTCTTAATTATATATTTGAGTTACACTATTAACGCAAAAAAATTATACTATGACAATTAACGCAAACGACCCAAATAGGAAGTCTTGGTTAAACGTTGATAAAAACTCTGATTTTCCAATTCAAAACATTCCTTTTGGAGTATTTATCACGCAAGAAGATATTATCACCATAGGAACGAGAATTGGTGATTATGCAATTGATTTAAGCGCTCTACAGATGCTTGGTTATTTCAAAGGAATAGACCTTACAGATGATGTGTTCTTACAGGATTCATTAAATGACTTCATTGCCGCTGGGAAGAAAACTTGGAGAGCTGTTCGAAATAGAGTAGCCGAAATCTTTGATAGCAATAATAATACGCTACAAAATAATACAAAACACAGAGAAGCCGTGATCTTCTCTATTGCCTCTGTAGAAATGCAATTGCCTATTATAATAGGAGATTACACCGACTTTTATTCTAGTAAAGAGCACGCTACCAATGTAGGTATGATGTTTAGAGATCCTGACAATGCGCTATTGCCAAACTGGCTACATATACCTGTAGGATACCACGGTAGAAGCTCTACAGTGATTCCTTCTGGCGTATCGATCAAACGTCCAAACGGTCAAACGCTTCCTAAAGGAGAAAAAACACCTGTATTTGGCCCTTCTCAACGCATCGACTTCGAATTAGAAACAGGTTTTATTACTACAGATGTAAATTTATTTGGAGAAGCTATTCCAGTGGATCAAGCAGAAGACCACATCTTTGGAATGGTTCTATTAAATGACTGGAGTGCTCGTGATATTCAGACTTGGGAATATGTCCCACTAGGGCCTTTCTTAGCAAAGAACTTTGCAACAGCTATTTCTCCATGGGTAGTTACTCTAGACGCCTTAGAGCCTTATCGCGTAGCTAGCCCAGTACAAGAACCTACTCCTCTACCTTATTTACAACAAACAGGAGATAAATCCTTTGACATTCACTTAGAAGTATATGTACAGCCAAAAGACAGTGAATCTACTTTGGTATCCACTTCGAATTTTAAATATTTGTATTGGACAATGAGCCAACAGCTAGCTCATCACACCATTAACGGATGTAAAGTGAACTCAGGAGACTTAATGGGATCAGGTACTATCTCTGGACCTGTAGAGTCTAGCTATGGTTCAATGCTCGAACTGAGTTGGGCGGGTCAAAAACCATTAACGATGAAAGACGGTAGTACACGTACTTTTATTCAAGATTATGATACCGTAATTATGAAAGGATACTGTGATAACAATCAAGTTCGTATCGGATTTGGCGAAGTGAGTAATATGCTTTTACCTGCGAATCAACTATTTTAACGAATTTGTTCTTTCATTAAAAAAGAATACTAAAGCGTGAGACAAATTTGTCTCACGCTTTTTTTAGCTAGTTCTCCTTTAACTTCATTTTTTTTGCACTCTACAAATTTGTCACTCTATTCTTTCCATGAGTCAAATGTCAAAATTCCATCTATATCAAAAAAAACGTATCTTTGCAATATATCAATGTGTTACCCAACACTGATGATTTAAAAAGTACACTAATCAACAGTTAAAATGTACTCTCTGCACAAGTAAAAAACACCTACATCGAAGGTGTTTTATTTTCGCATTTCGCCCTGTCAATTTCATTCATTAAGCTATCCGAAACATTGTTTACCCCAGTATTTGCCAAGCTTCATTCGATACTTATTCGAGTCTTCTTCGGTAAGCCCCCCTATTTTAGGTACTTCTTCCGAAGAAGGCCCGAACAACAGTTGTAAAAACCTTGTAAAAACTTGACTGTATTGACCTCATCATTAGTTCGGTAGCTGTTGAACCCTTTTTTTAATCAAATTATTAGTGCGTTTTGAGAGTGATAAAAAAGACAATACTTAACCTTCTTTTCTATTGAATGATAGAATACATTTACGCCAAATCGAAAGACAAAATGTAGATAAAAACGTACTTAATTTTTGGCATTAGTAAAGGATAAAGGGAAGCTATAACTCAACACCTTCCAACACTACTAGATAAAATCTATCGCGTATCCCTCTAAAAGCCAGACTCACTAATAACCACCCAATATTGGATAACATCAGACTTGTCTTCCCCAAAAGAAGCAACTATTGAATTAAAACAACAAAAAGGTAGTAAAAAAATAGACTATTTAATCTATATTGTCGGTATATCGGAACACAATGTCTTCTCGGATAACTGTGAATTTCAATTGAATACACAAGAAGAAAAAGGTTCAATGATTAACACCAATATAACCTCGTATATCTTAAATATATAGGTCTTCCTTAAAAGTTTAAAACTATATGTAAGCCATACTCCTCACTAAAAATAAGAAAAGACCTCCGAGCACACTTAATTGCTTCGGAGGTCTCTATTAGGTCTTTTTTTTACTGACTAACAACCTAAACTAGTAATTGCCGCAACTGGCACTATATCTGTTCTATCTCCGTTAACTTTAGATAAATATAATGTAGGTCGATACATATTATAATTATAAGTTGTGTTAATTAGTAAGTCTATGATCCCATCATCATTTAAATCACCTGCGAACTCAATAGTTGGTGTCGCATCTTCCAAACGATCTAACATCAATAAAGTTATTTTATCATCTTGTCCTTGAACCTTTAGATACAAATTATATTTTGTGATAGTATATCCTGTTTGTATAATTCCTTCCTCGTTTTCATAGGTATAGGGTTGTTCCTTTTCACCCTCTGCGTGTAGAGAATAGTTTTTTCCTCGATAGTTGAATTTGATAGTCTCCCCTGGGTATATGATAGTAGGAATAGTAGCAACAGTGACTATGTCCTTCGAAATAACAAGCTCGTCTTCAATCATAAAAACTACTTCTTCTCCATCTACCGAAACACTTGTAGCCGTGGTTTCTCCTTCATTATCTAAGACTACGTCATAGACTAATTTAGTTTTCGGACGAATTGGAACTAAGCTATAGGTATCTGAAGACTCTTTTACGAGTCCAATCCATTGCTTTTGGGCTATTTTATCTGTAAGTTCACCAGCATGAAACTCCCCCAACATGATCATATGATGTGCAAACCGAAAAGTATTGGGGTATATGGTAGGGTTATCTGGATCTATATATTCTTCTACACCTGTAGTTTCCTCAGTACTAGCCATTAGTTGATCATCTACTGGCTGATTAATCGTGACTACGGTATTTTCAGAAGTATTACTTGATGGGACCGTCTCCTTTTTATCCTGACATCCTAACCATAATCCCATCAATAAGGTAAACATAGTTATTGATAATAATCTTTGTTTCATAATTTTTTTATTTCTTAAAAACACTGCTAAAGTAAGCTTATTGTTTCAATTATAATTCAAAAAAAACAAATCTCAAAACAATAATAATCAACATATTAGACTAAAGTTTACAAGAATCATTTTTACAACCAAAGTTAAAGAAAGCTTGTACAAATAGATAGACGGCAGGAATTGCTAAAATCCACAGTTTTGCATCATAAGCTTGTATCAGTAATAATATGCCTAATCCTACCCTTATCCAGCGCATGGCTGTCCATTTTTTAAAATATGTAATCATCTCTTTGACGTTATTAAATAAAAGTCAAATGTAAGGCTAACTTTTGGCTATTGCTGTAACATTTGTTACCCTCACAGTAAGCTAACTCAATAGAAATGATTACTCACTAAAAGGCTATTCAAAAACCACGCTATGTAACAATTGTTACTGTGGTCTTGTAGATTACTCACTATGTTTGCTCTAGTTAAAAACCATAAAGTAATTGAAATGAAAAAAATCGTATTAGCCTTAGCATTAGTCGCTACTTTTAGTCAAGTAGCTGTAGCTGGAAACACAGAAAACACTACATCAACCTATGAATACCAAGAGGTGAAAGGAAAGAAATTTGCCATCTTAGTACAGTCAATCAAAAATATGCGTGCGTCAATCATGACTGGATCAGAAGTATTAGCAGCTAATCCTAAAGCAGAATTTGAAATCGTAATCATGGGAAAAATGGTACAAGAGCTAAACAACCCTGAATACCGTGCAGAATTAGATGCTGCTAACAAAGCAGGAATAAAATTAGTAGTATGTGAGTTTGCCCTTAAAGTATATGGCGTAGAGTTAGCCGACCTACCTTCTTACTTCATCGGTACACCGAATGCTCATAAATACTATTTCCAATTAAACGAGAAAGGGTTCAATACACTTTCAATATAAACGAAGCCAAACACAGATAGCCAGCTTAACCTAAAAACCTCTTGTATATACTACTATACAAGAGGCTTTTTGATATTTATACCGACTGCCGATGAGGCTTTTCTCTTTGATTATATGACACTACGCAATAGTTAGCACCAATTTTTCCAAAGCTGCTCCATCTATATTTTCGTGTGAAGTAGAAAAAACAGACTTCCCTTCAGCAATCAATAGAATTTGAGGTGATTGATGTTCTACCTTAAACAGATCTGCTATAGCAAGTGATATTGGTCGATCTGCTACTACATCAACCATATAACACAACACTTGTTTACTGTTATCAAATGAAGCTTGAAAATTCTTCAAGGCAAATTTGCTTATATAACAACGATTGCTATTCTTAAAAATAACAACAGGCTTTTGCTGAGATAACGCAACTAACTCTTCCAATTGCTGTTTATCCTTTAACGATATCCACTCCATAATTACTAATCTTATACTTACAAAAGTACACAATCTCCCTTCACTATACAACCCTAATAACACATCGCTTACTACTAGTTAAGATGGATTACTTAGTACAACTAAGCCTTAACTCTATTCTCCTACACTTAAGGACTACACCTTAATTCAAACCAAAAACACTTAAATAAAACGCGTTAGTACAAGATAATTTAGCTAACTTAGACTAAGACAAAATGACCTTTCAATTCAAATAAATTAAATATTTTATGACCTTTTGTCAATAATTACAACTTATACACTTGATTTAAATGCCATATAGTCACGAATACAACATTGGAACACCTCTTGCTTATTACCTAGCATAAAACTAAAGAACAAAAAAGCTAAAGATATGAATTTGAATAATTTTACAATAAAATCACAAGAGGCTCTACAACGTGCGCAAGTTATCGTACAGGGATTAGGCCAACAACAAATAGAAAACGAACACATCTTCAAAGCAATTCTTGAAGTAGATGAAAACGTTACTCCCTTTATACTAAAAAAACTGAACGTTAATCTGGATACTTTCAAAAGTGTATTAGATGCGACAATTCAAAGTTTACCTAAAGTATCGGGTGGACAACTAAGCCTCTCAAGAGAAGCTAGCGTAGCAGTTACAGAAGCTCAGGCTATTGCTACAAAAATGAAAGATGAATATGTATCTATTGAACATTTGATTTTGGCAATTTTCAAGTCAAAAAGCAAAGTAGCACAGATATTAAAAGATCAAGGAGTTACAGAAAAACAACTGGAAGCAGCTATTAATGAAATCAGAAATGGAGCTAAAGTAACCTCTGCATCAGCAGAAGATACTTATAACTCATTAAACAAATACGCTAATAACTTAACGCAATTGGCCAACGAAGGTAAACTAGACCCAGTAATCGGACGTGATGAGGAAATCAGACGTGTGTTGCAAATCTTGAGTCGTCGTACCAAAAACAACCCAATGCTTATCGGTGAACCTGGGGTAGGTAAAACAGCAATTGCAGAAGGTTTAGCACACCGTATCGTACAACAAGACGTACCCGAAAATCTAAAAGACAAACAAATTTTTGCCTTAGATATGGGAGCCTTGATTGCTGGTGCAAAATATAAAGGAGAATTTGAAGAACGTTTAAAATCAGTGGTAAAAGAAGTAACCTCAGCAGAAGGTAATATTATCTTATTCATTGATGAGATTCATACCCTAGTTGGTGCTGGTGGTGGTGACGGAGCTATGGATGCTGCTAACATTCTAAAACCTGCTCTTGCTCGTGGAGAACTTCGTTCGATCGGAGCTACAACTTTAGATGAATACCAAAAATACTTCGAAAAAGATAAAGCCCTAGAACGTCGTTTCCAAAAAGTAATTGTAGATGAACCTGATACTGAGAGTGCCATCTCTATCCTTCGTGGTATTAAAGAAAAATATGAAGCTCACCACAAAGTACGTATAAAAGACGAAGCTATTATTGCAGCTGTTAATTTGTCAGAGCGCTATATTACTAACCGTTTCTTACCAGACAAGGCTATTGACTTAATGGATGAGGCAGCTTCTAAATTGAGAATGGAAATCAACTCAAAACCAGAAGAACTCGACGTTATTGACCGTAAAGTAATGCAGTTAGAAATTGAGATTGAAGCAATTAAGCGCGAGAATGACGAAGACAAACTAAAAACGTTAGGATTAGAGTTAGCCAACCTAAAAGAAGACAGAAATGAAATCTTTACCAAATGGCAAGCGGAAAAAGAAGTCGTTGATCGCGTTCAAACCATCAAACAAGAGATTGAACAGTATCGACTTGAAGCTGAAAAAGCTGAGCGTGAAGGTGACTATGGTAAAGTAGCTGAAATACGATACGGAAAGATTAAAGATGCCACAGAAGCTCTAGAGGTTGCACAAAAGCAACTGGAAGAAAACCAAAGTGGTACTTCATTAATCAAAGAAGAAGTAACCAGTGATGATATTGCTGAAGTAGTAGCAAAATGGACAGGTGTACCAGTGACTAAAATGCTTCAAAGCGAAAGAGAAAAACTACTTCACTTAGAAGACGAATTACATAAACGCGTAGTAGGTCAGCAAGATGCAATCGTAGCTATTAGTGATGCAGTGCGCAGAAGTAGAGCGGGACTTCAAGACCCTAAAAAACCTATTGGTTCATTCCTTTTCTTAGGTACTACTGGAGTTGGTAAGACTGAGCTAGCAAAAGCATTAGCCGAGTATCTGTTTGATGATGAGAATGCAATGACGCGTATAGATATGAGCGAATATGGCGAAAGACATAGTGTAAGTAGATTAGTAGGAGCGCCTCCGGGATACGTTGGATATGATGAAGGTGGACAATTGACTGAAGCAGTACGCAGAAAACCTTATTCAGTAGTCTTGTTAGATGAGATTGAAAAAGCACACCCTGATACGTTTAATATCTTACTACAGGTATTAGATGAAGGTCGTCTAACAGACAACAAAGGTCGTCTAGCTGACTTCAAAAACACTATTATTATCATGACTTCAAACATGGGTAGTCACATTATCCAAGAGAAGTTTGAAGATGCAGATAATATAGAACAAGCTGCTGAAGATGCTAAAGTAGAAGTATTAAATGTACTAAAACAAAGTGTTCGCCCAGAATTCTTGAACCGTATTGATGAAGTTGTCATGTTTACTCCTTTGTCAAAAGATGATATCTTACAAATTGTAGAGATTCAATTAAATAGTGTATTCAAAATGTTAGCTCAACAGAATATACACATGGAAGCAACAACTGAGGCAAAAGACCTTTTAGCTACTAAAGGTTATGACCCTGAATTCGGAGCACGTCCAGTAAAACGTGTGGTACAAAAAGAAGTGCTCAACCAATTATCTAAAGAAATACTAGCTGGTAATATCAAAGCTGACAGTATGATTTTGATTGATGCTTTTGACAACAAATTGGTTTTCAGAAACCACAAAGCTTAATACTGAGTTAATAAAATAGTTTTACAATAGGAATTAGAGGTTGTCCCCTTATAGGGGATAGCCTCTTTTCTTTTTCTACTAACGCTACACTGCAAAAAGGGCAACCTTATTCAGATTGCCCCTCTTCTATCTATCGAAAATAGTTTGTTTAACACTACGCTCTTAACTTGATGCTCCAGTGAAATAAAAACTTAGCCACTACATCTCCCTGCTCATCTTTAGCAATGGTAGTTAGTGGAATAAGTACACCTTCTTTAGTCTCGATGGCTTGCTTTATTGCCTGGTCAATTTTTTCTCCTTCATCACAGCTGAAACTAATCTTTCCTACTGCTTTCTTAGCAAACTCCATTTCATTCTTTACCACTAATGAAGCGATATTCTGCCCAGACATCTTAATCTTAGTTAATAACATCAAACCTCCTGAAAACTCAGCAGCCATACCTTGAACAGCCCAAAACATACTTTGGAAAGGATTCTGGTTTAGAAAATCTAATTCGACATAAGTCGTTACTTCATTGGGTTTAAAACTCTCTAATCGCACACCTGCTATCCAAGCAATAGGTATTTGTGTCGTCAATATTTGTTTAAAGGTCTGTTGATCCATATTTTATAGTTTTAAGTTGTTCGTTGATTTATACTCCCCGTAATGAAAATCTAATCGATTAAAATTTTAATTGATCCATAATCGTTTTATTCACTTGTAGAGCTTGCTTATATTCTTGTTTTAACTGATCAACTAAACCAGCTACACTAAGCACTTGGTGAATACCCGCACTACCGTGACCTGCAGACCAAATATCTTTCCATGCCTTGCTATTCGCTGCTGTTAATTGAGAAAAGTCTTCTTCTTTTTTCTCATTTAAGTCCAATCCTGCACGTTCAATACTTGGCTTAAGAAAATTAGCATTAACCCCTGACACTCCATCAGTATATAAAATATCATCGACCCCTGAGTCCACGATCATTTGCTTATACTCCTGCACAGCATCACACTCCTCAGTAGCGATAAAGCGAGTTCCCATATAAGCAAAATCAGCACCCATCGTCTGTGCTGCCAGTATATCACTTCCTGTATCTAAACTCCCTGCTAAAAGAACTGCTCCTTTAAAGAACTGCTTAATCTCTGATATCAAAGCAAATGGACTAGCAGTACCTGCGTGACCTCCTGCTCCTGCTGCTACACAGATCAAACCATCTACTCCTGCTTCAGCCGCTTTTTCTGCATGTCGCTTTTTAATAATATCGTGAAACACTAATCCTCCATAACTATGGACTGCATCTACCAAGTCTTTGACTGCTCCCAGAGAAGTGATAATAATCGGTACTTTGTACTTCACACACAATTGCAAATCTGGCATTACCCTTGGATTAGTCTTATTGACAATAATATTTACCCCAAAAGGCGCTGCTTTTTTACCTGTCTCCTGTTCAAACTTAGCTAGCTCAGTAGTCACCTCTTTTAACATCGCTTCAAAATCCTCTGAACTCCTACCGTTTAGTGCAGGAAAAGTCCCTACAATACCATTCTTACAACATTCAATCACTAAGCGCGTACCTGATACGATAAACATCGGAGATACAATAATCGGCAATGTTACCCTTTCTTTTAATTCTTGTATAGTCATATTTACTCTTCTTGTTTTACTTCTGTAATTTAGTCTAAAAAATCATATTATCAATAGAATTCCTATAGTTTTATTATACAATGTCTTCTATTAGAAGTTTTTCTGTTTTTTGGAAACTGTTCTATTTTCTCATCTTTCTGACATAATTCACACTTAAAAGAACGGTATCGTATTATTCTTTTTCTTACTTTGTGCCCTGAAAGAAGAAACAATAACCAAATATTCACATCGATGAAAAAATTAATCTATTCTACCTTGTTTCTTACAGCTATACTAACCATCACAAGCTGTAACGACAAAAAAGAAAAGCCAGCCACAGATAACACCACAGAAGTAACAACTGAAACGAAAGATACTGTTGAAACTACTACAGAAGAAGTTGCCAAAGCTGCTGTAAATAAAGAAAAAGAATCACTAAGCAAACCGTATAACGAGACAGAAGATGCAGATGCCCGTCTAAACGAACTAATCGCTCAAGCTAAAAAAGAAGGAAAAAAAGTTTTCGTACAAGCTGGAGGTAACTGGTGTATTTGGTGTTTGCGCTTCAATGACTTTGTTCAGAAGACAGAAGAACTTAAAACAGTAGTTGACCAAAACTACCTATATTACCACTTAAATTACTCAAAAAACAACAAAAACGATGTTGTCTTTGATAAATATGCTCCAGAAGGAAAGAAACTTGGTTTCCCGTTCTTTTTTGTCCTTGACGGAGAAGGTAAAGTAATCAATATTATCAGCTCAGTTGAGTTAGAAGAAAATAAAGGTTATAGTATTGAGAAAACAAAACAAATGTTTTTAAATAACGTAAAATAACACCCAAATAACCTCCTTATCAAAGGAGGTTATTCTTTTTTTACTATTCGGAAAATAGCTTTTGCAAACTAGTACTTCTTGCCAACTCTACCCTTTCTTGAGCCAAACGTGCAGTATAAGTGCAGTATACGAGCCCAGAAGCATTCTATTGGCAAGAAAAGGGCAAGAATACTGCAGGTATACTTGAACAATGTCTGAACCTGAGTAGTCTATACTCATTCTGTATTGCTTTCCTATTTAGGCTAAACTTCAAAAATCAGAAGTCTACGCATTTCTGTATCTTGGATTGGAGGTAATTCCCAATACTGAATAAACTGCTCCATCATCTCACGCCCTCTCTCCTCTATAGCTTCTTTATTCCAAATATTATACACTAATAGTCCCTCTTCAGTCTTAGTGGTTCGGTATTTATGTCTAATGGCATTGTGAACCTTTTCTTGAATACGGTCAAAACTTGTTGGCTCATAGCGATTATATGCCAAAAACATATTCCCAATTGAATAACTATATCGATCGCGATTAACCTTCAGTATCTTATTGATTTCGACGTAATAGCTTCGCTCTTTATAGTAGTTGTCTTCTGGATACACAAGATACACTTTCGGATCGACTTTTCGCATTTCTTTATCTACTACACCTCCTTTTATTTCTTCAATAGTCTTTAGGAAATAATCCAGTCCTGCCCAGGTGCGAAAACGCTGTCCCTTGTGAATGTGGTTAATGACTTCCTTCCATCTAAAATGCTCCACGCGCTGTTCCATCAATACATTAATCAAATACTCATTTGTATAAGCACGACCCCGTTGATAATAGAAATTAATATCTCTAAAGGTATCTTCTTGATTGAGGTTAGAATTATTTCCTTGTAGCAAGAAACACATCACATTGTGTCGTTCGATAGCAAACAACAAACGCTCAATAGCACTGAGTCGTTGTAAATCCTGATTTTCTAATGGAGTATCTCCCTCCTTTTCGGGTAAATCTCTCATCAGAATAGCTAAAACGAGATTCAACATATACTTCCCATATCCTCTGGGAAAGTTATTTAATCGGTATAAAGCATCTTGTATCGGCTTGGTAAAATGGTAATGAAAATCCTCATCTGTATTAACAGCATAAGGATTATTGATAAAATACCACATAACGACAGCCTTTCGCATACTTTTCAACCACTTATCTAGAGCATCAGCCTCCGCATGGTTGGTCGAGTTATAAGAATCTTCTAGCTGAAAGTCTACCGTAAACAACTGCTTTTGATAAGACTTAAAGTCATTTGAAACCATTGAAGTATTAGAGAAATACAATAGCCAAAAAGCCTTTAAAAAAGCGTCGTCATCCATAGCTTGCATTGGATTTCTACCTAACCACTTATACACTTCTAACCACGCTTGATTGACTTTTTTACGACTGCGTTGTATTGTAGCAGGCGTAGTTAATTGCTTTGAAACTATATACAATACTCGGTTCTTCAATCGCTCCAAGCTAGACAATTGCTTCCCTCTGAAGTTCAACGTCTCAAATACCATTGAAACATCTAGAGGCCTATCCTTATTTTCAGTTAAATCTAGAATAGAAAACAATAAGTGTTTTGTGATTTTTTCTACCCAAAGACTACGCTCCATAACAGGAAGCTTCTTTACTTGCTCAGCAAAATAATTCTTAGCAATCGTTAAGTTATGTGTATATAAAGTTTCTGTCTCCTCGCGTTCATAATCACGCTCATTAAATATTTCACGGATAAGATAGTTGTGAGATGGTACATCAATATGGTAACCAAATACATATTTATTACCCGTCTTATCATTCTTCTTGAAATAAGTATTCGTCAGGTCAGCACTTAGCTGCTCATCTTCCAAAGCAGCTACTAACTCAGCTAACAGAATCAAAAGAGTGGTCAAACGCTGTTGTCCATCAACAATATTATATCCTTGATAATACTCCTTGTCAATGAGTAGCTTATCCTCTCTAATAACAAACCCTTCTTTTCGAACATTTTCTAAATCAGCTCTTGAAAAAGCACTAAAGGTCAAAATACCTGTAAAGTGAAAAGCATTGCGTTGTTGATGCGTATTATAAAGGTCATACCAAAGCTCACTCAATTCCTTTTGGGTCCAAGAATACCCCCTCTGATAATCGGGTATTCTAAATATCTTTCCCTTAAAAACTTCTGCAAAAGCAACTATATTCATTCGAAAACTCCTTATATGTCTTGTTGATCGTGAACAAAATTAAATCAAATGAAGCTGTTTTACTAGTCCATTTCGTTATTTAAGAAAAGAACACAAGAATACAACTATACAAGTTACGAAAAAAACAAAAGAAATATCCTATGAATTGTCATGTACTTCCAACAATTTTAGAAGCAAATTTGCTGTAGTAAAACATAACAACCTAAATAAAAATACTATGAAACAAAGAGTACCAGTATCTCAAATCATGACTAAGGTATTAATTGCCGTACCAACCACAAAAAAATTAAGTGAAGTAAATGCTTTATTTTCGGATTACAATATCCGTCATATCCCAGTAGTAGATGGAGACAAATTAGTCGGAATAATCAGTCATAACGATATTCTAAAAATAGGGTTCTCTCACACAGGAATAGATAGTGAAGCACTAAATGATATTTATGACGCTTATAAATTAGAAGACATCATGACGAAAAATCCATTAGTCGTAACTGAGGATACAATTGTAAAAGAAGTAGCTGAATTATTTGCAAAACAACGTTTCCACTCTTTACCTATTAATGACAAAAATGGAAATCTAGTTGGAATAATTACTACAACAGATTTGATTAACTACTTAATTGCTCAATACTAAATTCGGACTAATATACACAACTAAATTTTACTATACACCTTGGTATTATAGTCCCCCGACAAAGGGCTGTCTTCATGAGACAGCCCTTTTTTCGTTTATCAACAACTAACTCACCAATTGGTCATTAACTACTTTTTAATACCAAACAAGACAGTCTACTACAATTTACTACCTATAAGCACACACACAACTAGAGTTATATAAAAACACGCTAAATTTATCCCAATAGATTTCACATAATTTATGTAACACATCAAATAGTTTACGACTAATCACGTTATAATCTAAGTACATTTGAACCATAAAACTTGATAATAAAACTTAGATTCAACAAATAAATGCAACAGCATTTAA
>NZ_WMJY01000020.1 GCF_009711055.1 Myroides pelagicus | reverse complement strand
AGGCTTTTTTTGTTTATACTTTTTTAGGATTAATTATAATTGTTTTACTCGAATTATTTTCGGTTGTTTTTCATTATACTGAACATAATTCTTTTTAAGTTATTGTTTTGCGAATATAATTCTTTGTATTACCTTTGCAGCTGCAAAATTAAAAGGTATGGAATATAAACTTGATGAAGTTGATTTGACTATATTGCGTATGATGCAAGAGAATGCACGAATTAATAACTCTGAAATAGCAAGGGAGTTAGGTATGGCACCTTCAGCAGTATTAGAGCGCGTGAAAAAATTAGAGCAAAAGGAAGTATTGTTGGCTTATCATGCAAAGGTTAATCCAAATGCAATCGATCAAAAGATGTTATCTTTTATTTTTATAAAGGTAGATGAAATTATTGGGGATGAGGAAACGGGGAAACTTTTAGCTGAGATTCCTGAAGTTTTGGAAGTTCACGATATAGCGGGTGATGATGGTTATATGATTAAGGTTAGAACTTCAGATTCTTTAGCGTTAGTTTCATTAATGAGAAATTCTCTTTCACGTATTCAAGGCGTTATTTCTACACGAACAATAATTGTTTTACAAACGGTAAAAGAAGATAATAAATTAATAATTCCTGAAAAGTTAAATTAGGTATGGGAGCAGTAGTTAATAATAACGCAAGTAAAGGAGCGGTTTTATTTGCTTATATTGTGGTTTATTTTGTGTGGGGGTCTACTTTTTTCTTTATACATAAAGCATTAAGTGATTTTACGCCATTTGTATTAGGAACATTGCGTTTCTTTTCAGCAAGTTTGATCTTGTTGACTTATTGTAAAATGAAAGGATATAAGTTGTTTAATAAGAAAGTTGTTAAGCAGGCATGTATCACGGGCTTCTTGCTGTTGTTTATTGATATGGGAGCTTTGATATGGGCAGAACAGCACGTGTCTAGTGGTATCGCTGCTATTATGGCAGCAGCAGCGGCTTTATGGTTCATAATTCTTGATAAACCTCAATGGAAGAATAATTTTTCTAGTTTACCCACAGTATTAGGTTTAGTAATGGGTTTTGTAGGAGTTATAATGTTGTTTGCAGAACAAATTACCATAACTAGTGATGAGTCTCAACGTATGTTGAATATTTTCTGTATGTTTTTGTTGATTTTAGGATCAATAGCATGGACTATTGGTTCATTATATTCAAAATATTCTAAAGATAAGAATGAAGGAGATGGTGAAGATTTACACGTGATGGTGAAAACTTCTTGGCAAATGATAACAGCAGGGGTATTATTTGCAATGGTTGCTGGCTTTAATGGTGAGTTTGCAGCTTTTAAAGTAAATGAGATTTCTGTTTCTGGGTGGTTTTCATTAGGGTATTTGATTACGTTTGGCTCTATATTGGCATTTGGTTCTTATATATGGTTGATACAAAACAGACCTGTTACAGAAGTAAGTACATACGCGTATGTAAATCCAGTCGTGGCAGTTGCTTTAAGTTATTTTTTCACAGATGATATTATTACGAGTTTACAAATAGGTGGGTTAGCTGTGGTACTTGTGAGCGTAGCTTTGATGAATTGGGATTTATATAAAAATAGTAAGTTTTTTTCGAAGTTGAAGAAGCAAAAGTCTTCTAAAGTATCGCGTGACAAAGAGCAATTAAATATATCTTAATTAGAATTTATTTTTTATTATTACGATTAAGGCAGACTACTATAGAGTAGTCTGCCTTTTTATTAATTGACTTGCAGTCATGTTTTTATGTTTATTTTTTAGGTAATAGTCTTGTGTAATTCGTATATAAGAATTACTTTTGCACTGCTTTTATGTTAGCTGATCTCTATAAAAGCTTATTTATATAAAAAGTAAAACCACTTCTATTAAATGTATTAACATTAGAGATCTACAAATTAATAGAATACAAATTAATTATCAGCTATGTCTGAAATCACAAAAACACAAGAGGAATTTTTAAACGATTTTAACTGGGACCGTTACGAAAACGGTATTGATGCTGTTGAAGATAATCAGTTAAAGGAATTTGAAAGCTTAGTAGACAAAACATTCATTTCAACTGATGATGAAGAAGTTGTTGAAGGAGTAGTTGTTAGAATCACTGATAGAGATGCAATTGTTGATATCAATGCTAAATCTGAAGGTGTTATTTCTTTAAACGAATTCCGTTATAATCCAAACTTAAAAGTTGGTGATAAAGTTGAAGTATTAATCGATGTAAGAGAAGATAAATACGGACAATTAGTTTTATCTCACAGAAAAGCTCGTACAATAAAAGCTTGGGATAGAGTTATTGCTGCTCACGAAACTGGAGAGATTGTTAATGGGTTCGTTAAATGTAGAACAAAAGGAGGTATGATTGTTGATGTATTCGGAATTGAAGCATTCTTACCAGGTTCTCAAATTGACGTTAAACCAATTCGCGATTACGATCAATACGTGAATAAAACAATGGAATTCAAAGTAGTTAAAATTAACCATGAATTCAAGAACGTTGTTGTATCTCACAAAGCACTTATTGAAGCTGATATCGAGATTCAAAAGAAAGAAATTATCGGTCAGTTACAAAAAGGTCAAGTGTTAGAAGGTGTCGTTAAAAACATTACTTCTTACGGTGTATTCATTGACTTAGGAGGTGTAGATGGATTAATCCATATCACTGACTTATCTTGGTCAAGAATTAACCACCCAAGTGAAGTGTTAGAGTTAGATCAAAAATTGAATGTTGTTATTTTAGATTTCGATGATGAGAAAACAAGAATTCAATTAGGTTTAAAACAATTATTCGCTCACCCATGGGATGCTTTAGACGCTAACTTAAATGTTGGAGATAAAGTAAAAGGTAAAGTAGTTGTTTTAGCTGATTACGGTGCTTTCATCGAAGTTGCAGAAGGTGTTGAGGGTCTAATCCACGTTTCTGAAATGTCTTGGTCTACTCATTTAAGATCTGCTCAAGACTTCGTGAAAGTTGGAGATGAAGTAGAGGCAGTTATTTTAACTCTTGATAGAGAAGAAAGAAAGATGTCTTTAGGTATCAAACAATTAAGTCAAGATCCATGGACTGATATCACTGCTAAATATCCTGTAGGTTCTAAGCATGTAGGTATCGTTCGTAACTTTACTAACTTTGGTGTGTTCGTAGAATTAGAAGAAGGAATTGATGGATTAATTTACATCTCTGACTTATCTTGGACTAAGAAAATCAAACACCCATCTGAATTTGTAAATGTTGGAGACAAGTTAGACGTAGTTGTTTTAGAGTTAGATGTAGAAGGACGTAAATTATCTTTAGGTCACAAACAAACTACTGCTAACCCATGGGATAAATACGAAGATGCTTATGCTGTAGGTACTGTACACTCTGGAGAAATCTCTGAAGTTGTTGATAAAGGTGCTACTGTAGTATTCGAAGAGGATGTTGTTGCTTTCATTCCTACACGTCATTTAGAAAAAGAAGACGGTAAGAAATTGAAAAAAGGAGAAACTGCTGAATTCAAAATTATTGAGTTCAATAAAGAATTCAAAAGAGTTGTAGCTTCTCACACTTCTATCTTCCGTGAAGAAGAAGAGAAAAATGTTAAAACAGCTGAAGCTGTAAACAATAACGCTGCTGAGAAAACTACTCTAGGTGATATTGATGCTCTTGCTGAGTTAAAAGAAAGAATGGAAAAAGGTAAATAATCTTTTTTGATTTTATAGAATTGAGCCCCAACGTTAATTGTTGGGGCTTTTTTTGTTGCATAAAATGCTGATCGCTCTGTTTTTTATAAGTTAAATATTTATCTTTTTTCTACGTTTTTGGTATCTTTAGATAGAATATTAGGATAAGAAGTTCATGGGATGGTTTACAAGAAGGTCCAATAGTTGGGAGATAAAGAATAGTTTAATTTTATTAGGAGTTGTTGGAGGTATCAGCTTTATTAGTTTTGGTGTTTTAACACCTATTGCAATAGCTGTTTTTGGTCGTATTGTTAATGTTAATAGATGGTTTTGGCATTCATGTGTTATAGCTTTAGTTTATTTGTTTTTTTTGATCTTAGCTTTGTTTTTCCTAGTTGCTGATGTGGATTCTGTATATGTTTTGGCTGTAAACTTCATTAGTTTTTACATTTATGTAGTCTATATGTCGTTGGATTTAGGGGAGTATTTACAACGCCTAGATTTACAGAATATCATTAGTTTAGAGAAGAATAAAGAGTATAACTATGATGCTGTTATTAGCCAATATAATTCTGTTCAAAGTGATTCTCAAAGTACTAAAGATGAATTTATATACAAACTTGAGTATTGGAAAAATAAATTAGCAAAGCCTGAGCTCATCAAGAGTGTTGATGAGATTATACGTCTTACTAATATTATTATAACGAAAGATGATCATGCTTCAGATTTATTCTTTTTGAGACATGGTAGCTCTATTGTAAATGTATTACAGCAGTATGTTGAATTAGATAGTAGTTATATTTCTAATCCCACTGTTATTGGAACTAAGCAAAGTTTAGAACAAGTAATCATTCAATCTCGTGTTATTTTTGAAAATGAATTGTCTAATTTAATTGAAATGAAAGTTTTAGAAGTTGATAGTGAAGCATCTGTTTATATTTCAGTTTTAAAAGGAAGGGGGATATTGTAATGGGATGGTTTACGATTAAAGATAGGAATTGGGAGATTAAAAGTAGTTGGCTTATACTGTTGGGGTTATTTTTCCCATTTGTTATACCGCCAATAGCTATGTTACATATGGGGATTCTGGGGAAAATAAGAAGTTTACTCTATGGTAGTTTTCTCTGGTTGGCTTTGTATATAGGTGTTTATAGTTATTATATAATAGCAGGTGACGATAGCATTTTTAAATTATTGAGCTTTACAGTATTTCTTTGTGCTGCTGTAATTACTGCTATGTATTTCCGTTTGTATCTACAGAGACTGCACTTGAGAAGTATAATAAACTTACGATGGGATACAAGCTACGATTATAAGGACTTTATTCGAAGAAAAGAGATATCGGAAATTTTATCTATTAGTGATTTTATAGTGAGTTTGAATAAATGGAAAGGGTTAGTAAAGAATAACGAGATAAAAGGTTACATTGCAAAGATGATTTATATTACGAAGGAGATATCAAATAAGAATAATCAATTCGTAAGTGAGCTTTTCTTAGAGCGTCATGCTTTTTCAATTGAGAATATTCTACAGCAATATTATCAAATAGAAATATCTAAGCTGGATAACGTTGTTATGAATAAAGCTGAAGAAAAGCTTAGATTTACTCTTAAACAAGCTAGTACTGCTTTCGAAAATGAACTACTAGAAAAAGTTAAGTATTCTAAGATGCAGATAGAGGCTGAATCAACAGCCTATTTAGAAGATATGAAATCAAGAGGATTATTATAGATATAATTATGGAAAAAGATATTCAACAATTACGACAGGAAAGAGAGCTTGCATCTGAAGTTACTATGGAGTTTTCGGAACAAGATAAAAAGCAAATTGAAGTATTTAAGAAAAGTATTGACTTAGGTAATACGACACAAGTTATACAGTATGGTGCTGGGAGTCAATTAAAGTCTAGTGCTTTTGCTACCGAAGTATTAAAGCAAGTTCAAACGAAAGATTTAGGAGAAACTTCTGATGTTCTGGTTGGTTTGCGCTCAGAGATTAAGTCTTTTGAGGGGATTGCTGAAAAGAAGAGTTTTTTCCCATTCTTTGATTCAATAAAAAAGAAGATTGGGAGACTTCAAACACAGTATAGTAAAGTAGAAACAAATATTAATGCAATTGAGCTGCAACTTGAACGTCATTATAAAAACATGATGAAAGATGTAGCTATGTTTGATAAGTTGTTTGATGAAAACAAGAAGTATTTTAAAGAGTTGTCTTTATATATAGAAGCTGGAGATCAAAAGCTTGTCGAGCTACACCAAGATACTTTACCAAAGTTAAAGTTAGAAGCGGAAAATGATAATGACCCTTCTAAAATTCAAGCTTATAAGGATATGGAGCAACAAGTTGTTCGTTTTGAGCGCAAGGTTCATGATTTGAAATTAACCCGTATGGTAATATTACAATCGTCTCCTCAGATTAGAATGGTGCAAAACAATAGTTTGATGTTAATGGAGAAGTTGCAATCAAGTATTGTTAATACGTTGCCTTTATGGAAAAATCAAATGGTTTTAACACTGGGATTGGCTCGTTCACAACAAGCACTTAATGCTCAGCAAGCAGTCAATGATGCGACTAATTCTCTATTAACTCGAAATAGTGAAATGCTTAAAGATGCGACTGTTAAGGTTGCTCAAGAGACGGAACGTGGTATTGTTGATATTGAAACTATCAAAAAGGTAAATGGTGACATATTAACGACTATTGATGAGATTGTTCGTATTCAATCCGAGGGTAGAGAGAAGCGAAGAGCTGCGGAAGTTGAATTAAAAGAAGCTGAAAATCAATTGAAACAACGTCTTTTGAATAAAAATCCAGACGAGATTAAGTAATAGAATTTTTTAAAGTTCTTTATATAAGAAAGCCCCAAAAGTCTAACTAATTGGGGCTTTTATATTTTGAATAGTGAGACTATTCGTTATTGTTTTTTAGAAGCTGTAAGTTCAGCAATTTTTACAATTACTTGCATTGCTTTAACCATACTTTCTACTGGTACATATTCATATTTACCATGGAAGTTATGTCCTCCTGCAAATATATTTGGACAAGGTAGTCCCATATAAGATAGTTGTGAACCATCTGTACCACCACGTATAGCTTTGATTAATGGTTTAATGTCTAATGCTTTCATTGCTTCTTCAGCAACGTCTACTATATGCATTACAGGCTCAACCTTCTCTCTCATATTGAAATATTGGTCACCAATTTCACAATTAACGATTGGTCCACCAAATTTCTTGTTATACTTCTTGTTTATTTTTTTTGCAAGTTTAGCAACTTGTTTTTTGCGCTTTTCGTATTTTTTTAAGTTGTGATCGCGAATAATTAATTCTACAACTGATTCTTCAATACTACCTGTTACGTGATTTACATGGAAGAAACCTTCATATCCAGTTGTTCTTTCTGGTACTTCGTCTTTAGGTAAATACTTGATAAATTTGTTTGCTAATAAGATTGAATTTATCATTTTTCCTTTAGCATATCCTGGGTGAACACTTTTTCCTGAGAAAGTTAATTTAGCATATCCAGCATTGAAGTTTTCATATTCTAATTCTCCAATTTGACTTCCATCCATTGTATATGCCCATTCAGCACCGAATTTTTCAACGTCAAATAAGTGTGCTCCTCTACCAATCTCTTCATCTGGTGTAAAACCTATACGGATCTTACCGTGTTTGATTTCGGGATGTTGAATTAGGTATTCCATGGCAGATACAATCTCTGTAACACCTGCTTTGTCATCAGCTCCTAATAGTGTAGTACCATCAGTAGTGATTAAAGTTTGACCTTTATATTGAAGTAAATCTTTGAAATATGAAGGTGATAGTACGATATTTTGTTCTTTATTTAATACGATATCTCCTCCATCGTAGTTTTCTACGATTTGTGGTTTTACATTAGCTCCTGTGAAGTCTGGTGATGTATCGAAGTGAGCAATAAAACCGATAGTCGGTACTTCGTGCTCTACATTACTAGGTAGTGTAGCCATGATATAAGCATTATCGTCAATGGTTACATCTTCTAAGCCTATTTGTTTTAGTTCTTCTACTAATTGGTTAGCCAAGTCCCATTGTTTTTCAGTACTTGGGCATGTGTTTGAAGAAGCATCAGATTCAGTGTCAACAGTTACATAACTGATGAAACGATCAATGATATGTTGCATAATGTGTTATTTTTAATAGTAAACAAAAATAAGCATTTATTTATGTAGTCCTTAGTTTTAAACTAGTTTTATTGCTATTAAACTTTGTTTGTCTCTTTTTTGTTTGTTGTTCTATGTTTTAGTGAATGTATTGAATATTACGGAAAATACTATGTTTATTTTTATCTTTGGATTAGAGTAAAAGTTTAAACGTATGAGAATTTGTCTAGTATTTTTATTTTGTGTTTTTTCAATTCATTTATATGCTGTTGAACCTATTAAAAAATATATTGATCATCCAGGTAATTCTTCATTTAAGTTTGAAGCCTTAGAGATTAAAACAAAAGATGATTTTGCACTGAAAACTTGGATTACATTTCCTACTACTGAGAATGATTTGCACCGTACCCTGATTTTAGCCTATGGTGATAGTGGTAATATGTCTTATTATGTACGACAGGTTTTAGAAGTAGTTAATCAAGGATACACTGTAGTGATGTTTGATTATCGTGGCTTTGGTGAAAGTCAAGCTTTTGAAGTTTCGAAAGACACCCTGTATTATGATGCTTTTACTACAGACCTTCAAGCTGTTTTAGACTATACTAAAAAGCGTTTTGATACACCAATAGGTATTTGGGCATTATCTATGGGGACTATTTACGCGGTAGAGCTTTATTCTATGGATACGTACGATTATTTGATTGCAGAAGGGTTTGTGTCAAATCCTAAGAAGGTTGTAGAAGTAGTAAAAGAACATTTGAATAGAGATTTACTTATCCCTGATAGTGTGGATAAATATGAGTTGGCGTTGAGTAAACTAACTCTTCCTGTTTTGTTTTTTGCAGGGGATCGCGATGGGTTAACTTCACCAGAAGCTAGTTATCGTGCTAAATATCTTAATGAAAAGAATGAGGTTGTTCTATTTAAAGGTGGTCATTTACAAGGTTTTCAAGCACTATCTGATGAGTACCATGGGCAAAGGTATATTGAGGCGATCAACGCTTTTTACGTTTCTGTTTTTCCATAATTAAAAAATTATAATTGTTTTCTAATGTTTAGCATATGTGTAATGTCTACTTTTGTGCTAGTTAAATTTTAAAGAATAGTCATTTGCAAAATCAACATACTATACATCGCCATTTTATGCTGTATAAGCCTCATGGATTTATAAGTCAATTTATTTATGAGAAAAAGAGAACTAAGCGAAAATTAGGTGAGTTGTATGACTTTCCAGAAGGTACTATGGCTATAGGTCGTTTAGATGAACAATCTGAAGGATTACTTTTATTGACAACTGATGGTATGAAAAGTGAATTAGTCAGAGGGGCAAAATATGAAAAAGAATACTACGCACAAGTTGATGGTTTAATTACACCTGAAGCTGTTGTACAGTTGTGCAATGGGGTAGAGATTGGAGTGAAAGGAGAGAAGTATACGACTAAGTCTTGTGAAGCTGATACTTTGTCTGTTTTGCCAAGTTGGGTAGGTGAGGGAAGAAGAGTGAGAGATGAAAGACATGGTCCGACGAGTTGGGTTAGAATTGTATTGACAGAAGGAAAATTTAGACAGGTACGCAAGATGACAGCAGCAGTAGGTTTTCCTACCTTGCGCTTGGTTAGAGTGCGTATTGGAGCTTATTCTTTACAAGGAATGCAGGTTGGAGAAGTAATAGAATTAGAATCGTTATAACAATCAAATATGAATACTAAAGCTAGAGAAAACTTTCAATTTCAAAAAGTTGTTGCAATAGTTGGTGTATTGCTATTTATAATCAAGGTTGTTGCCTGGAGCATGACTCACTCGGTGGCTATATTGACTGATGCTTTAGAAAGTGTTATTAATGTAGTTAGTGGTTTTGTAGGGCTGTATAGCCTTTATCTATCCTCTTTACCTCGCGATAGAAACCATCCTTATGGACATGGAAAAGTAGAGTTTATTTCAGCTACAATTGAAGGTGGATTGATTATTATGGCGGGCATCGTTATTATTTTTGAAGCTATAAAGAATTTTGTTCACCCAGAAACTGTAGGTAAATTAGATTACGGAATTTTATTAGTTGCTTTTACTGCTATCGTCAATTATATTTTGGGGTGGTATGCTGTGAAACAAGGAAGAACAAATAACTCACTCGCTTTGGTTGCTAGTGGAAAGCACTTACAGTCAGATACATATTCTACTATTGGGATTATCATAGGCCTTATATTAATGTATTTTACAGGCTATCAGTGGTTAGATGGGGCAGTAGCTCTTCTTTTTGCACTTATTATTATCGTGACTGGATATAAAATTGTCCGTGGAGCTATCTCTGGAATAATGGATGAAACAGACGAATTATTGCTAGAGGAGGTTGTCGGTTTTCTTCAAGAATACCGTCAAGATAATTGGATTGACTTACACAATTTGCGTATTATTAAGTATGGGAGTGTTTTACATTTTGATTGCCATATGACTATTCCATGGTATTTTAATATTGTAGAAGGCCATAAGGAAGTTGAAATATTAGAAAAAGGGTTTAGTGATAGATTTGGAGATGACTTAGAGTTATTTGTTCACATGGACGACTGTAAACCTTTTTCGTGTAAAATATGCGCAAAGAGTGACTGTCCTTTTCGCAATGATCCATTTGAAAAACAAGTTGTTTGGACAATGGATAATATCGTAAAAAATAAGCGTCATACGAGTATTACTCCTTCAGAATAAATCGCATTTGTTCTTCACAGAATTGTATAGAACTATCTGAAAAGAAGTTGTCGAAAACCTTGCTTTTGATCGCTTCTTTTGTTTTTCCTTGAAAGGAAAAACTTTTCTTTAGTACTATCACTTGGTCACTAAGTTGTAAAGCTAGATTGATGTCATGGCTGGAAAGTAGTATAGTCTTTTTTTCTTCATTAGCTAGTTTTTTTAGGATGCGATATAATGCAACTTTATGATGAAAATCTAAATGACTTGCCGGCTCATCTAATATGATAATAGGTGTGTTTTGAGCGATAGCTCTAGCAATTAATACACGTTGTAATTGTCCATCGCTTAATTGGTTTATCTGTTTGTTTTGTAACTCTTCTAATGTGCAATAGCTAATAGCTTTATTGATCCAATATTCATCTTCAACAGTGAGAGTAGTTCGCCACCCTAAAAATGGAGTTCTTCCGATGCGTATTAAATCATAAACACTTAGTGAAAAAGCCGTAAGCTGCTCTGTAAGTACGACGCTGATTAGCTTTGCTAGTTCTGTTTTGTTGTATGTATTAAGAGTTTTTCCAAAGATGTTTATTTCTCCTTCAAGAGAGGGAAATTCTCCTGTTAAGGTACGCAAGAGGGTTGTTTTTCCAATTCCATTAATTCCCAATAAACTGATTAATTGTCCTTGAGATAGACTGAGGTTGATATTCTCTAATATTTTGAGTACCCCATTTTTGTGTTTGTAACCGATGGTTAAGTTTTTTGTACTAAGTGATATAAGTGGAGTATTCATTTGATTAGTAGCTTTTGATTCTTACAAACTTACATCATTTTGATTAATACAATGCTATAAAAGTTAAACCTGCATTTTAATTAAGGCGGGCATAAAAGGTAGTAAAACGACAAATTAGTACTATATTTGTATAGCAATAATTTATATTATTAAAGTAATGAAACCAAACACACAACAATTAACAGAGTTAACTACACAAGTAAGAAGAGATATTCTTAGAATGGTACACGCTGTAAGCTCAGGACACCCAGGAGGATCTCTAGGATGTGCAGAGTTTTTAGTGACTTTATACCAAAAATTAATGGACAGAAAAGAGGAGTTCAAAATGGACGGAAAGGATGAGGATTTATTCTTTTTATCAAATGGACATATCTCACCTGTTTTTTATAGTGTATTAGCTCGCAGTGGGTATTTTCCAGTGAGTGAGTTAGCAACTTTTAGAAAAATAAATACGCGTTTACAAGGACACCCTTGTACACATGACAAATTACCTGGAGTACGTATGGCTTCTGGTTCTTTAGGACAAGGATTATCTGTTGCTACAGGTGCTGCTCAAGCAAAAAAATTGAATAATGATAACCACCTTGTTTATGTGTTAATGGGAGATGGTGAGTTACAAGAAGGTCAAAATTGGGAGGCTATGATGTATGCTTCTGCTAAGAAAGTGGATAACCTAATTGCTACAGTTGACCTTAATGGTAAACAAATTGATGGACCAACAGAAGATGTATTGAACTTAGGATCTGTAAAAGCTAAATTCGAAGCATTTGATTGGGAAGTAGTAGAAGTGTTGAAAGGTAATGATATTGATTCAATTATTGCTGGATACGAAGAAGCGAAAGCGAAAGCAGGAAAGGGTAAACCTGTTTGTGTATTATTACATACAGAAATGGGGAATGGTGTTGACTTCATGATGGGGACACATGCTTGGCATGGTAAAGCACCAAGTGATGCTCAATTAGAAGAAGCTTTAAAACAAAACCCAGAAACATCTTTTGGAGATTATTAATCCACACAAATTGAAATCAAAATGAAAAAATATATAAATACTGGAAGTAAAGATACACGTTCAGGTTTTGGAGCAGGACTTACAGAGCTAGGACAAAAGAACGAAAATGTAGTGGCATTATGTGCTGACCTGATTGGTTCACTTAAGATGGATGATTTCAAAAAGAATCACCCAGATCGCTTTTTCCAAGTAGGTATTGCTGAGGCGAATATGATTGGATTAGCAGCAGGTATGACTATTGGTGGAAAGATCCCTTTTACAGGTACTTTCGCTAACTTTTCTACAGGACGTGTTTATGATCAGATTCGTCAGTCAGTAGCTTATTCAGAGAAAAATGTGAAAATTTGTGCTTCACATGCTGGATTGACTTTAGGAGAAGATGGTGCTACTCACCAAATCCTAGAAGATATCGGATTAATGAAGATGTTGCCTAATATGACAGTTATCAACACTTGTGATTATAATCAAACTAAAGCGGCTACTTTAGCAATTGCTGAACATGATGGTCCTGTTTATTTAAGATTTGGACGTCCAGTAGTGCCTAACTTTATGCCAGCTGACGAAAAGTTTGAAATCGGTAAAGCGGTTTTATTAAACGAAGGAACTGATGTAACTATTGTTGCTACAGGACACTTAGTGTGGGAAGCTTTACTTGCTGCAGAAGAACTTGAGGCAAAAGGGGTTTCTGCTGAAGTAATCAATATTCATACAATCAAGCCACTAGATGAAGAGGCTATTTTAAAATCAGTTGCAAAAACGGGTTGTATCGTGACTGCAGAAGAGCATAACTTCCTAGGTGGTTTAGGAGAAAGTGTTTCTAGAGTATTAACTTTAAATAACCCATTGCCACAAGAATTTGTTGCGGTACAAGATACTTTTGGTGAATCAGGTACTCCAGAACAATTAATGGAAAAATATGGTTTAAATGCTGCTGCTATTATTGAGAAGGCTCAAAAGGCGATTAATAGAAAATAAGCTATTTTAGCTATCATATAATACTAAAAGGTAACTCAAGCTGAGTTACCTTTTTTTATGTGGTTTTATTTTAAAGTTTTAGATTGTGTAGTAGTCAAATGAATTGTCTAGTTCTCTATAGTGGTTCAGGTAATTGTTTTTTTTATCAGCAAGCTAAAGTAGTTATATCTGTTTTTATAAAATTTTATGTATAACTTAGGTGGTAGCTTATAAGGTGTTTAATGAACTTTAAACCATTTTAATACAAGTGTTGACTTGATATTTGTGAGGTGTTGGAAATAAAGCATACAGGATGTTAAGTATCCTTAATAGCTTTTAAGGTTGTAAGTGTGTCAAACTTAAAAGGTAATTGCTCAAAATAGGTTCTTATTGTAGTAATAAATCAAATTATTCTACAGATACTTGTTAGTGGACGATTTTTGTTTTTTGACTGTGGCTGAGTTCTATCTGTATGCGAAGACACACTTATTTGTACGATTAAATGTAAAGGCCTTGGAATTCGACTAAGACTATTCTTGCTATTTATAGGAGAGTGTTGACTATTTAATATTGGGTTGCAAAAACTACGTTAGTTATCTATCCTTTTTAGGAAGGCAGATTTACTGTTATAGCTATATTGAAAAATAGCATTACGTACTGTTGGATTGTAATTAACTCTCTGAGAATTTTTTTTAAAAAATTAAGTAGTCTGTACCATCTTGTTTTTTAGCCTTTTACCACTTATGGAGATCCTAAAAAAGAAGTATTTGTTGCCAAGCTTCTGCTATAATTGCAGAATACGTGCAGTTTGCTAGCCCAGAAGAGGGTTCTTGGCAAGTAAAGTGCACCCATTCCGCACGTATAGGTCAAGAAAGAGTGGATAAAAGATATGTTTAAGGTGGTTGTTAGTCTAGTCGTTTAAATATGAATTGCATAAAAAAAGACTGTCTATTACTTTAGACAGTCTTTTTTATATTGTGTTTATTTGTTTTAGGTGATACAAATAAATTCTTATTACGGTTTTTTATTCTTCCAAACCCATTCACCATCTTCCATGTATGGACGACACGTTTTATCTAAATAGTTTGGAGTATCTGTACAGATCTTTAGTCTTTCATCATCATATTGGTAGTATTTCACTATTCCGTTTTCTTTGTATTGAAGTTCAAGATAAGTAGGAACACCGTCATCATCATCATCAATGTTTAAGAAGTTAGGTGTTTTTTCAAAACCACTTGTTGAATAACCGAAGTAATCTTCCATTGTTAGTTCTGTACCTATTTTGCTAGGATCTACCTCATACTTAGAAGGAATTCCATCTAAGTCATGATCTCTGTCTAAACTATTGTATAGTGTAATATCTACAATGGCTGGTTGATAGCCTTTTAATTTTGTTCCTACAGGGTTGTTAAAGGTATATAATCCAGAAGGTATGATAGCAATTAATCTACCAGGTGTACCTTGTGTTTGGATACTTCCATCAGCTCCAATACTTACTCCTTCTGCTGTTTTAATAAGTGATAAAACTTGTCTCTCCCCAGAGGTTAATTGCGCAGGACGAGCTACTGTTTTACCAGTTACTAGATTTCTACCATTAAATTCATGGATAGTCAGAGGAAATGAGTAATACTCTGGTTTGTATGGATTTGTTACGACTTCATTATCCAAGTTATGTACCTTACTTTTTACATATACTGAGTCGATGGGCATTGCTTTTTTACCAGTTCCCTCATTGATGATGAAGTAGTGAATAGTATATTCTTTAACGTCATCTTCTACAGGGGTATATTCAAGACGTGTAACTGCATCTTTCCACATACCAGTCATTGGATCAATAGTCTTTGTAGCAATTGATTTAATAGCATATAAATCATTCTTGAAAGTAACTGATTTAAGCCTAGTGTCTTTATCTAAAGTAGGTTCACCGTCATAGATCCCATTAGTAATACTGTCAAATTTGATTTCTCCAGTAGTTGGGTTTTCATATATGTAGTTATTCTTTAAGTACTTTGCTATAGAATCAGTATTCTCTGTATAAACCTCAGTACGATCTCTTAATGGAACTACTGTTCCGCCTGTATTTGCGTTATCATCACTTTTACAGTTTGCAAAAAATAAACTTAGTGATAGAATACTTAGACCGGCAAAAATTCTCTTCATTTTTTTGACTTATTTTAGTAGTGCAAGATACAATTTTACTTTATTTTTGTATACTTTGTTATTAAAAATTAATATTTAATTATGCGTATTGACAAGTATTTATGGTGCATTAGGTATTACAAAACTAGAAATATAGCTACCGAGGCTTGTAAAAAAGGACATATCACTGTCAACGGGCAAGTAGCAAAACCTTCTAGAGAGGTCTTTGCTACAGATAAGATAACGTTGCGCAAGGATCAAATCGTATATCAATTAACTGTTTTGGATATTCCGCAAAATCGAGTAGGTGCAAAACTAGTGGATATTTATAGGCGTGATACAACTCCTGAGGAGTCATTTGAACACCTAGAAATGTTGAAGTTAGCAAAGAGTCATTACAGAGCTTATGGTACAGGACGCCCTAGTAAGAAAGACTTGCGTGATATCAATGAGTTTTTAGATTTAGAAAATGAAGAAGATGAAGATTAAGTCATATTGGGAAAGCCGTTATTTGGAACAAAGCGACCACTGGAACGCTAAAGGGATAACGACACCAATAAAGGATTACATAGATCAGTTGTCTAATAAGGATTTGGAAATACTAATTCCAGGGCTAGGTCACGGTCATGAGTTGTTGTATCTCCACGAACATGGTTTTTCTAATATCAATGGATTAGATTTAACGGATTTGGCTGTACAACAGACAGTCGAACATTTTCCTCAATTTCCTGTAGAGAAAGTTATTCTTTCTGATTTTTTTTCCCACGAAGGGCAATATGACCTAATTTTGGAGCAGACTTTTTTTTGTTCCTTACCACTAGATTTAAGGGAGAAGTATGTGATGAAAATGAGGGACTTGCTAAAGCCTCAAGGTAAATTAGTTGGGGTACTATTTGATTGTATCTTTGCTGGAGATGAACCTCCATTTGGTGGTAGTTTATCAGCATACAAGGATTTATTTGATCAAGAAGGATTAAGTATTCAGGTAATGGAACGTGCTTATAATTCAATTAAACCTAGAGAAAATAGAGAAGTATTTATTATTATAGAAAAACAATAACATGACTAAAAATATTATTTTAACTAAAGAACAGATTAGTTTCAAAACGAAGCGTATAGCTTATCAAGTTTATGAGACATATGTAGATGAGAAGGAAATTGTCATAGCGGGAATAGCTAATAGCGGTTACGTATTTGCGCAAAAGATAGCGAAAGAATTAGAAGCTATTTCTGACATAAAAGTTATCTTGTGCAAAGTAAGTATCGATAAGCAAAATCCTATAAGTGCAATTGAAACTTCTCTAACAACAGAAGAGTATAAAGGGAAAGCAATACTATTAGTAGACGATGTATTGAACTCAGGAGCTACACTAATCTACGGAGTAAAACATTTCTTAGATGTACCTTTGAAAAAGCTTAAAACAGCTGTTCTTGTGGATAGAAACCACAAAAACTATCCTGTTAAAGCTGATTTCAAAGGATTGTCTCTTTCTACCTCTTTATTAGAGCATATTCAAGTTGTCTTTGATGGCGATGAGGAATATGCTTATTTAAGCTAGTGTGTCGACTTATAACATTGTTTTAATCTGTTCGACGATATCGGAAACAGACTTGTTGTCTATAGTGACAATATGTTTTGCTTGGTGATAGAAGTAACTGCGATCAAAAAGATGTTTAGCAATAAAAGTTTCAAGGGAATCTTCTGAATTCTGATTAAGAATAGGACGGTTCCCTTTTTCATTGGTCAAACGCTGTGTTAAGGTAGCAATAGATCCTTTTAAGTAGAACGAAGTTATTTCTTCATGTAAAAGCACTTCGTGATTATTAGCATAACAAGGTGTGCCGCCACCAAGACTTAAAATAAAGTTTGTTTTATTATTTACAATGCTATGTAAAGCTTTGTGTTCTGCTTTTCGAAAATAGATTTCACCTTTCGATTTAAATATTTCGGTAATACTTGTTCCTTCTTGTTTTTCGATAAAGTCGTCTAAATCGATAAAATCTAGCATTAACTCAGAAGCGAGTTTTTTCCCGATAGTTGATTTTCCTGAGCCCATATAGCCAACAAGGATAATTTTTTTCATAAAAATAATGGATTGTTATATAGTAAGTTAGGGATTTGAATGAAAATAAAGACAAAAATAAAACAAATATGTCATGGTTTTTTAAAAAATCGTCCTATATTTGCACCCGCAATTAGGAATTGAAATAGCGACTCGATAGCTCAGTTGGTAGAGCACAACACTTTTAATGTTGGGGTCCTGGGTTCGAGCCCCAGTCGGGTCACAATTTTTTATTTCGTTCATTATCGCAATGACTCGATAGCTCAGTTGGTAGAGCACAACACTTTTAATGTTGGGGTCCTGGGTTCGAGCCCCAGTCGGGTCACAAGATTAGCCTTGATAAGAGGCGGCACATAAAATATCATTTTCAGAGAAGTAATAGACTCGATAGCTCAGTTGGTAGAGCACAACACTTTTAATGTTGGGGTCCTGGGTTCGAGCCCCAGTCGGGTCACAGTTTTTGTCTTAATAATAGGCAGTACATAAAATATCATTTTCAGAGAAGTAATAGACTCGATAGCTCAGTTGGTAGAGCACAACACTTTTAATGTTGGGGTCCTGGGTTCGAGCCCCAGTCGGGTCACGAAAAATAAAAAATCTATTTCTTGAAAATGAAGACTCGATAGCTCAGTTGGTAGAGCACAACACTTTTAATGTTGGGGTCCTGGGTTCGAGCCCCAGTCGGGTCACAATTTCATCTGTATAAATAGGTGAAGTCAATTAGATTTTATAAGCTACCTTGACTCTTTTATTTATATAAAAGAAGGTTGTATAGAATTACGGCCATGTGGAGGAATTGGTAGACTCGCCATCTTGAGGGGGTGGTGTCGAAAGACGTATGGGTTCGAATCCCATTGTGGTCACATAGTTGCTTTATAACTACTTAATTATAAAAGTTTTATGTTTAATTAAGTTCGTTTTTGTCCGACTATTGTCCCTAAAACAATACTATTATTTAGATATAAAGTTAATGAAAAACATATAAAAAACAAAAAGGCACTTAATTTACTAAGTGCCTTTTTTTATTGCTTTACAATTAGTTTTAAGTCTAATTTAAGGGCTTTTAAAGGATCAATCTCAAAATTGTGTGTGAATTAAAAACTACAGATCTTTGTAATGATAAATAATAACTGTGGAAAACTATATTGAGTTTGTAAAAATGATTTTACCTGAGTTTTTAGTAGAACATTTTGATTTAGTAAAAACGATAAAACAAGGTGAAACAATGCACCTATATTTTGAAGAATTTAATAGAGTCCCGGATGAAGCAAAAGACCGTATTCTTATAGGTCATGGATTTCATAATGAAACCACAATACAAGATTTTCCTCTACGAGGAAATAGTGTTTATCTTCATGTCAAGCGTCGTCGTTGGTTAGATAAAACTACTCGCGAATTAGTACAGAGAGATTGGAATCTAGTAGCAAAAGGCACTCGTTTAACTGATGAGTTTGCCTCTTTTTTAAAAGAAATTAATAGATACTAAGGCAAGTGATTGCCATACAATAGGAAGTTTCTTTAATATTGATGGTAAAAAGCTACAACGCCAATACAAAGATTCACTAAGTGATTTTCAAGCTTGGAAACAGGAGATGACACAGTTTAAGTTACACTCCCAAGTAAAACAAAAAAGCCCCGATTAAGGGGCTTTAATTAGTCATATACCACACTTGAATTATATGTCGCTTTATAATATTGATTGTTTATTTTTATATACAATTTAGAGAAACCTATATTCTGTGCATCAAGTTTTTTTAGTGCTAAATACCATTCTCCTCCATCTGGAGATTTAAAAAAGTATTCTAATGTTTTAAAAATATGGTCTTCAAATTCTTTTAAATTAAATTTTCTATTAGAATCAATATCTTTTGGTAATGTTTCTAATTTTTCTAATTCACTAAATGAGATGTAATAATCATTGAATTCTGGTGTCTTAAAGTATTGTAAATCTCCATTTATAATGTTTTCTAGCTCAAAATTTTGATAAAAACCTTCTTTTGGTTGATCTAGATCAATGAATGTGTAATCATAAATAATGAATTTATAATCATCTATATTAGGTCTTTCCTGGGCAAATAGTATAAATGAGTTTAGAATTAGAAATAGAGTGATAAAAAATTTGTTTTTCATAATTATTTACAGTTATATCTTGTTCCTTTATTATAAGCACTTGTTTGATTTCGGGTTATTTTTCTTTTTTCTTATTTTTTTATTTTGTTAATATTAAGTAAATATATGTTTTTTATTTTAAGTTGTTTAGCTTATGAAATGTTTTTGTTACTGAAAAACAGAATTAAGAAAACACAGTTTGAAGAAGCTAAAAAATGGCAAATCAGCACAATAAGAACTAATCTTTTAAAAATAGGGGCTACAATAAAGGTAACTATAAAACGCATCTTTTATCAATTATCAAGTGCATTTGTCAATCAGGAACTATTTCGAGAGGTTATCTCACAGTAAGCTTTTAAAAGAAATTTTAAAGGCCATGGATACGTGTGTCTTGTTGTCAAAAAAGTGCCTTTTCATAAGAATTTGGTGCATAAAATGAATCAGATTACTCATAAAAACACCTTTTTAAATTTAGATTCTATGAAAAATAGAACACCAAAAATACTTTGGTCTAAAAAACAGCTGAACTACGATAGGGATGAATAATGCAGGTTAATCAAGAAGGGAAAAAAGAGTTACTTGGTGTTTATCTAGCAGAAACAGAAGGTGCTAAGTTCTGGCTACATGTTTTAACTGAGTTAAAAAGTCGTGGGGTTCAAGATATTATTGTAGCTTGTGTAGATGGCTTAAAAGGCTTTCCAGAAGCCATTCAAGCTGTATTTCCAAGAACACAAGTACAGCTGTGTATTGTACATCAAATAAGAACTAGTTTGCGATTTGTACCTCATAAAGATAAGAAGGCAGTTGCAGCAGATCTTAAACCTATTTATACAGCTATAAATGAAGAACAAGGTTATAATAACCTTTTAGAATTTGAAGAAAAATGGGCGGCAAAGTATCCTTTGGCTGCTAAAGGATTACTATGATAAAACCAAATAATAAATTAATAACTTTCAGCGTCATTTTGTGCTAATAATTCAAAAATAAGGCCAATAGGTGTCCTGAGGTAAATGATAATAAACCTCTTTTTTATTGAAAATTTGGAGCACTATATTACTATGCTGCTACTTCATACCTTTTATTATTACGGACACAAGAGCATATGCGGTGAATTAGCTTATTCCTAACGTTATTTAAAACAAGCATTTTATGTTTTCCTTCTTCAACCTTTTTCTCATAATATGTCTTTATTTCCGGATCATACCTTATACTAGATAATGCACATAAATGCAATAATTTTTTAAGCTTTTTATTAGCCATAAAATGAACTTTTGCCTTGCCTCTTATGCTTTTTCCTGAAGTATATTCAAAAGGAACTACCCCACAATAGGAAGCTAATTCTCTTGGCGAATCAAACGAGGTAAACGAATCAGTATAGCAAAGTAAAAATAGCGCGGTAATACTTCCAACCCCTTTGACAGAGGTTATACAATTATATACTTGTGAAATCTCTGAATCTTGCTTTACAAGTTCTTCTAATTGCTTATCTATATCCTCGATCGTCTTTTTGACGGCTTTAGCAGCATTTTTTTTGCTCTTGGATAGCAGATTATAAACGGGATCGTTATATCCTTTTAATTCTTGGATATTTACTTGTACAGCAGTTTTATAAGAAACATTTAATTCTCGTAGATTTAATAATCCTTTTATCTTGTCTAAAACCTCTTTGGAACATTTAAACAACTTGACTTCTTCTTGATTTTTTTTAGCATATTGAGCTATTCTTGCGGAATCTACTTTGTCATTCTTACCCCTTTGTATACCACTACTTCTAATTATTCGATAGGCCATTTCGACCCATAGGTTACACTGATTTGAGGTTAATACATCAACTAAAATGTTTTTATATAAACCTGTATGCTCCATACAGATTAAAGTAGTTTCAATTGGACAATGTTCACCCTTTATCCACTTTAAAAACATTTTCACCCCTTTCTTTGTATTACAAAATTGATTGTGGCTAAACTCATTGTTTTCTACTAAAATTGATGCATCAAAATACTCTTTTGAGATATCTATCCCAATAAACTTTTGTAAATTTGTCCATAATGATAATTATTTAAAACAACCTAACACTAAAGTGCTATCTAAACCTTGATACTAGACCCGAACGTCTTAATTACTAGTCTGATACTTTTTAGTGAAATCAACAAAGTCCTAGTCGAGCACTAAGCCTTTAATATAGCTTTGGGCGGATAATGGTTCACTTTGTTGATTAGGTTTGTTAATACTATTCTTTAAAGTTATCAATTTTACATTTAGCAAATCTAAAGGATTATGTATGTTTAAAATGTAAATAAAAAAAGAGTTATTCTAAAATAACTCTTTTGCCGCTTTGTAGTAGTCCTAATTATAATAAGACAATTACTTTTGTTCTTCAGTTTGATCTATCTTATCTTGTTTGTTTAGAGGCGTTGAAGCTTCTTCTGGTTTGTCCTGGTCCTTAATCTTAGGAGATCCACCTAAAAACATAAATAGCGCTAGTACTAATCCTACACATACTAATGCGAAAATGATAATCATAAATGTACCATTGTTAAAGTTGTAGAGAGGTAAGTTTTGTAAAATCATAACTTCGTATTTTTTGTTATTTTAACACTAAAGTAGTTGTTTTTTTTAATATTTAAACTGATAATTGTCATATAAATGTGCGAGTGTATTCGCTGATAGTGCCTTCTTGGCGCTTTAGATTGTTGTAGTGACTAGTGGTGTTTATTTAAGTATAGAAAACCACCGCCTTTGGCGGTGGTGATGTTTTATAGGCTATGCCTTTTATAGGTTTGTACTATAAAACATTTAAACAGTGAGTAAATATAGAAAATTAACGCATGTGTATTACAAATGTGATTATCACATAGTTTTTACACCAAAGTATCGTTTTCAAATTTTGGAAGGTATGGTAAAGAGTTTGATTGAATATGATATTCAATTGATTAGTAACTGTAAAGGTGTTCAAATTCAAGAAATGAATATTCAGAAAGACCATATTTATTTAGTATGTTCCATTCCTCCGAAAGTATTTATCAGTGAATTTATGGGTATTCTCAAGGGTAAATTAGCCATAAAACTCTTTAAAACATATCCAACATTAAAACAGAAACCATATTGGGGTAATCATTTTTGGTCTCGAGGGTATTTTGTTAGTACAGTAGGATTGGATGAAGATATGATAAAACGATATGTTAAGTATCAAGAACATAATGATAATCAATCATAATGCCCCTTTGGGGCTAATCTAAAAAACAAAGCCACCATTTTTAATGGTGGTTTTTTACTAAGTTAGATGGGTATTTGATAAAAGAAGTGTTATTAGAAAAGTGTTTGGCTGTATCGGGTTTTATACTAAAAGAGGGTGTGCTTGAATGGCTCAACTGAATAAAGAATTTGTGATTCGATATTTTTGGGAGGTAATAATTTTTAGTAGCTATAACTTTGTAGGCTTACTAAAAAGTAGATGTTCTGCTTAGGTGTTTTTTGTTTTAGAATATTGGAAAATAGGTAGTTGGTAGTTTGATTCTTATTAAGTTTAGTTGTAGATGTAAAGTATTGTATTTTGGAGAAGGTAAACTTAGTTTTTGATAGTTAAGCAATAGTTTATGCAAGTATAGTAGATTTGAATTATGATCGTTTTTTTTGTAAATAGTAATTTTTTTATTTTATAAGTGATTGTTTATTAGATTGTTGTTTTTTAAAGGAGAAAAAATGAAAAAAATGTATTCAAAAAGATTTGCTTCGCTTATAAAAAGATTTACCTTTGCAGAGCATTTGATAAGTATTACATATTTATTAGCGACTCGATAGCTCAGTTGGTAGAGCACAACACTTTTAATGTTGGGGTCCTGGGTTCGAGCCCCAGTCGGGTCACAAAAAAACATCCTATATAGGATGTTTTTTTATTTAGAACGAGTTGTTAATTGGTAAATTCATTTTATTTGTCAGGGCTGAAATTTCGTTGATGCTAAACCCTCCCTTTAGGTACATTATACTGGTTTCCCCTTTAGCATTATCTTGGTTGTATAAAACCAGTTCACTAACATTTGTTGCAGTACCATTTTTGTTGATGTAGATTTCAATAAATACATTGTCTTTATTGTTTGTAGCGTATTGTTTTAACTCTTTTTGAGAGACGAAGCTATTTACTGCAGACTTCATTTTTTCTTTACTAGCATTATTCTTTGTGCTGAATACACGTAGGTCATCTAGTTTTGAGATAAGGTTAAAATAGGCTTTGTCTTCTTTGCTTGATTGGTCAACTTTGACGCTGCTCATCATTTCAAACATTTTTTTATTGACGATTACATTATTTACTTGTTTGTCTTTTTCAAACTCTTTGAAAGCTTCTTGTGCGACAAGATTGATGGGGATAAATAGTGTTAATAGTAAAGCAAATAAAGTTTGATTTAAAAGGTGTTTCATAATCTTAATTATTTCGTTTTTTGCTTGTTTTCTACTGTGGTATTCAGTGTTTTTGACAAGTTACTTAATATGTTTTTACACTCTGTGAAGGCTACATCTGGATTAGAGAATGTACCGTAAGAGGTGTTTATTTGTGAATCCTTAGTTTTTTCTTTGCATCCTTGTAATAGGAAGATCGTAAATAGAATAGAAAGGATAGAAAAGCTTTTTGTCTTAATCATAGTTGGCAATTTTTGTGCAATTATAAATAAAAGTAAGAAGTTTTTCATTAAAAAGGTGTTTTTTGAGAGAAGAAAGTTTTTGTATGTATATTGTTTTAGGCAATAAAAGAAATAATTTTACATTTGTGAATATAACCCTAATATATAATTATGAGAAGAAGTACTTTGTTGTTTATTCACCTATTGGTTGTTATATTAAGTTTTACTGCATGTAAGCAGAAAGTAGATAATACATCTATATTATCAGAGCAAATAATAGATGGAAGTTCATCAATCACATATGCAAAAGGGTTGAAAATTCAATACTTTGAGGATTACTCAGTAGTCGATATTACTCAGCCTTGGGCTGGTAGTTCTAAGAGTTATCGCTATGTGTTGCACAAGAAAGGGAGTGATATTCCAGAATCTTTAGAAAGAGAGGTTCGTATAGCGGTTCCGGTTGATAATATTATCGTTACATCTACCACTCATATACCATCAATACAGTTATTAGGTGAAGAGCAAAGTTTAGTAGGTTTTCCTGGGTTAGATTATATTTCTACACCTAGTGTACGGGAATTAATTACAGAGGGAAAAATAGTAGAATTAGGATCAAACGAAAATATGAATTTCGAAAAGGTAGTAGACTTATCACCTTCAGTAGTTGTTGCTTTTGCAATGGATCAAAACAACAAAAGTCTTCAAGCAATAGAGCGTACGGGTATACCTGTATTATATAACGGAGATTGGGTAGAGCAGACACCTTTAGGAAAGGCGGAATGGATTAAGTTGTTTGGTGCGTTATATGATAAAAGAGAGCAAGCTGAACGAATGTTTACTGAAATAGAACAATCGTACGAAGAGTCTTTAAAGTTAGTTAAAAATGTATTGAATACTCCTACTGTATTAAGTGGTGCAATGTATCAGGATGTTTGGTATATGCCACAAGGCGATAGTTGGGCGGCAGTATATTTTAGCGATGCTGTATCAGATTATCTATGGAAAGAAACAGTAGGAACAGGTAGTTTAGCGTTGAGTTTTGAATCTGTTTTTTCTCATGCAGAGCAAGCAGACTTCTGGATTAACCCAGGTGCTTTTGAATCACTAAATGAGATGAAAAAAGCTAATCCCCACTATGCCAACTTTAAAGCGTTTAAAGAGAAACGTGTTTATTCCTTCTCTTTGACAAAAGGAGCTAGTGGAGGAACTGTTTTTTATGAGTTGGGACCTACTAGACCAGATATTGTATTGAAAGATTTAATTGCTATTTTTCACCCAGAGTTGTTGCCTAACTATGAAACTGTTTTTTACAAGCAACTACAATAAGAGCAATGAAGGAAAGAGTCATTTTATCATGTTTAGTATTAACTGTGTTGGTTATTTTTATTGCAAATATATCAACAGGCTCTATATCGATACCTTTTACTAAGGTTATCGCAATATTGTCAGGTAATGAAGATGTGAAAAATGCTTGGAGATATATTGTTTTAGATTATCGATTACCCAAAGCTATAGTTGCTATACTAGTTGGTGTAGCTTTGTCTATAAGTGGTCTATTGATGCAGACATTGTTTCGCAATCCGATGGCAGAATCTTATGTGTTAGGGATTAGTTCAGGAGCAGGGTTAGGGGTCGCTTGTTTGATTTTAGGTTCGTCTTTTTTACCAATAGGTTTACGTTTTTTGCTTACCTCAAGTTATGCAATTGCAGTGGTATCCATATTGGGGAGTTTTTTCTTGTTGCTATTGATATTAATGGTTTCCACTAAGGTGAAAAGTACAACGACATTGCTTATTGTAGGGATAATGTTTGGAAGTTTTGCTAATGCAGCAGTTAGTATATTAACCTTTTTTGGAAGTGCAGAAGAGATAAAGAAGTTTATTTTTTGGTCAATGGGCAGTTTAGGGAATTTAACCATGGAAGTAATAGGTCTATTTACAGTTATAGTAATTGTTGGTTTATTCGGAGCTTTGTATTTAGCGAGAGAATTAGATGCTTTATTACTAGGAGATAATTATGCATCTTCTATGGGGGTAGACGTGAAGCGTACGCGAAATCAAATAGTATTGGTGACAGCACTATTAGCTGGAGTGTCTACTGCATTTGTAGGACCAATAGCTTTTATAGGTTTAGCAGTTCCACATATGACTCGATTGTTGTTTGGTATCAATCAGCACAGTAAATTGATTGTTTATTCGGCTATATTAGGAAGTGGATTGATGTTAATATGTGATTTATTGACTCAGTTGAATGGAGATCAATATTTATTGCCTATCAATGCAATAACATCGATGTTTGGGGCACCAATTGTGGTGTGGTTATTATTGAAAAATAAAGCGTATTTGTAATTAGTAAACAAAGATAAAAATAAATTAAAAATGTAAGGCTTAGTTGGTTTTACATTATCTTTGCCAGTTGTAAATAATTAATATGAAGTTCGATTTATTACAGACAGATGCACAGTCTCGTGCACGTGCAGGAAAAATAACGTTAGATCATGGTGTTATTGAAACGCCAATCTTTATGCCAGTAGGAACTGTAGCTACAGTAAAGGGAGTACATCAACGCGAATTAAAAGAAGAGATCAATCCAGATATTATCTTAGGGAATACATATCATTTGTATTTACGTCCTAAGATGGAAATATTAAAAGCAGCTGGAGGTCTACATAAGTTCATGAATTGGGATAGAAATATCTTAACAGATAGTGGAGGTTTTCAGGTATATTCGTTATCTAGCAATAGAAAGATTAAAGAAGAAGGAGTGAAGTTTAAGTCACATATAGACGGATCATATCACTTTTTCTCACCAGAAAGTGTGATGGAAATACAGCGTACAATTGGAGCTGATATTATCATGGCTTTTGATGAGTGTACACCTTATCCTTGTGATTATAGATACGCTAAACGTTCTATGCACAGAACCCATAGATGGTTGGATCGATGTGTTGATCACTTGGCAAAAGTGCCAGAAATGTACGGATATTCCCAAACGTTGTTTCCCATTGTACAAGGAAGTACATTCAAAGATTTACGTGAGCAATCAGCAGAATATATTGCAAATGTAGGAGCAGCTGGGAATGCTATCGGAGGCTTGTCAGTAGGTGAACCTGCAGAAGAAATGTATGCAATGACAGAGCTTGTATGTGGTATATTGCCGACAGAGAAGCCACGTTATTTAATGGGAGTAGGAACGCCAATTAATATTTTAGAAAATATTGCTTTAGGGGTTGATATGTTTGACTGTGTAATGCCAACGCGAAATGCTCGTAATGGAATGTTGTTTACAGCAAATGGCTCAATTAATATTAAAAATAAAAAGTGGGAAGCTGATTTTTCACCTATTGATGAAAATGGATATACTTGGGTGGATACGACTTATACAAAAGCGTATTTACGTCATTTATTTGCAGCTAATGAATCATTAGGAAAGCAGATTGCTAGTATTCATAATCTTGGATTCTACTTGTGGTTAGTACGTGAAGCACGTAGACAAATTCTTGCTGGAACTTTCACTGAATGGAAGAACAAAATGGTAAAACAAATGGATCAACGTTTGTAATCTAATTTTTATAAAAAGATATAATTAGCAAAGTATGAAGATTATAGATTGGTATATTCTAAAGAGGTATTTGATGACATTTACAGTCATGTTATTGTTATTTGTGCCGATTGGAATAGTTATCGACGTTTCGGAGAAAGTCAATAAAATGATGGATAAGAATGCTCCTATAGAAGAGATTTTACAATATTATTTAGACTTTACGATCTACTTTGCTAATATGTTATTTCCTATATTTCTGTTTATTTCGATTATCTGGTTTACTTCGAAGCTAGCTAATAATACGGAAATTGTAGCGATACTGAGCTCAGGTATTTCCTTTAATCGCTTTTTAAGACCTTACTTTATTGGTGCAACGATGGTGTGTATGATGGCTCTGTTTATGGCATTCTATCTAGTGCCAAAAGCAAGTGCAGGGTATAATGATTTTCGATATAAGTACTTGACAAGTTCAGAGGCAAGGGAATCTCAAAATGTATATAGGCAGATTAGTCAAAATGAGTTTATTTATGTAAGTAGTTTTTCTTATTCAACGAAGACTGGATTTAACTTCATGATGGAGGAAATGGATGGTAATAAGTTAAAGACAAAGATAACTGCTGAGCGAATTGTATGGGATCCAGATAATCAAAGCTATATATTGCATAACTATGTAAGACGTGATGTTGGCATTGAAGGAGATAAGCTAGAAATGGAGTCTAAGAAAGAGTTAAGTCTAGATTTTGACTTAGATGATTTGACGCCTGTGGTCTATGCTGCCGAGACAATGCAATTAAAGCAATTGAAGAATTTTATTGCTAAAGAGCAATCAAGAGGATCTTCGAATATTAATATATATTTGGTCGTTTTATATAAAAAATATAGTGTACCTATCTCAGCATTTATTTTGACGATTATAGCAGTGTCAGTTTCATCTATGAAGCGTAGAGGAGGTATGGGTGTTAATTTGGCTATTGGTATTGCACTTGCCTTTATCTATGTTTTTTTTGATAAGATTTTTAGTGTGTTAGGAGAAGCTTCAAGTATTCCTCCAATCATAGCTGTTTGGATACCTAATATTGTTTTTGCTATTTTAGGAATATATTTATTGAGAAATGCAAGAAGGTAATATAAGAAGCTACATTTATCTCCATTTAATTGTCTTTGTATGGGGATTTACTGCAATTTTAGGGCAGTTAATCACTTTGGATGCATTACCTCTGGTATGGTACAGAATATTAATAGCTGTGCTAACTTTAGGTACGGTATTTTTATTTACTAAACAGAGTTTAAAGGTTAGTAAAAATAAGCTCATTCAGTTTTTGGCAGCAGGAGTTGTGATAGCCCTTCACTGGCTTACATTCTTTTGGGCGATTAAGGTATCGAATATTTCAATTACATTGGCATGTCTATCTACAGGAGCCTTTTTTGCTTCTATATTAGAACCTATCATTTTAAAGCGTAAGATTGATCTTGTTGAGATGATCTTAGGCGTGGTTGTTATCGGAGCATTAGCCTTAATCTTTAGTGTTAGTTTAGATCATGTATTTGGAATAGTCTTAGGGTTAATTGCAGCCTCTTTATCCGCTTTGTTTTCTATCATAAATAGTAAGTTAGTTAAACACAGTAGTCCATCAATTATTACTTTTTATGAGATGGTTGGGGGAGTGTTGATACTTAGTGTTTTTTTATTATTTACAGGTGGATTTACAATAGAGTTTTTCCAAGTGGAAGCTATTGACTGGTTTTGGCTAATCGTATTAGGTGTGTTTTGTACAGCCTTTGCGTTTATAGGTTCAGTAATGATACTGAAAGACTTGAGTCCATTTACAGTTATGCTAACAATTAATTTGGAACCTGTATATGGAATTTTGTTAGCCTTACTGATTTTCAAAGATGATGAAAAAATGAATGCAACATTTTATTTTGCCGCAGCATTAATATTGTCAACCGTGATTATAAATGGGCTGATTAAAAATAGAAAAAGAAGAAAACTTACATTGAAATAGGTGTTCTATACGTAGAATCTTATATCTTTGTAACTCGTAATTGAAACTAAAACATAATCATAAATGGAATATTTAGATTTTGAACTTCCAATTAAAGATCTTGAAGAACAGCTAACTAAATGTACTTTGATCGGCGAGGAGTCTGATGTAGATGTGTCATCAACATGTAAGCAAATTGAGAAGAAATTAGAAGAAACTAAGAAGGATATATACAAGAATTTGACTGCTTGGCAACGTGTGCAACTTTCTAGACACCCTAATAGACCTTATACATTAGATTATATCAAAGCATTATGCGGAGATACTTTTGTAGAGCTATTTGGAGATAGAAATGTAAAAGATGATAAAGCAATGGTAGGTGGGCTTGGTAAAATAGGTGATCAAAGTTATATGTTCATCGGTCAACAAAAAGGTTACAATACCAAAACAAGACAGTACCGTAATTTCGGTATGGCTAATCCTGAAGGGTATAGAAAAGCCTTGCGTTTAATGCATATGGCTGAAAAATTCAATATTCCTGTTGTGACTTTTATTGATACTCCTGGGGCTTACCCTGGTCTTGAGGCGGAAGAAAGAGGACAAGGAGAAGCTATTGCACGTAATATCTACGAAATGTTCCGTATTACAGTTCCAATTATCTGTATTATCATCGGAGAAGGTGCTTCAGGAGGAGCTTTAGGAATTGGAGTAGGTGATAGAGTAACGATGTTAGAAAATACATGGTATTCTGTAATTTCACCTGAAAACTGTTCATCTATCCTTTGGAGAAGCTGGGCTAATAAAGAGAGAGCTGCTGAAGCATTAAAGCTAACTTCTAAAGACATGAAAAGTTTCAAGTTAGTAGATGACATAATTCCTGAGCCATTAGGAGGAGCTCATACTAATAGAGAAGAAGCTTTTGCAAGTGTTAAACAATATATCATTGATACTTATGATGTGTTGAAGAAAATGACTACAGAAGAAATGTTAGACAAGCGTATGGAGAAATACTTCGAAATGGGTGAGTATAAGGGCTAGTTCTTATATTACTACTATAATATATAGAAGAATCCGAGAATTAATATTTTCTCGGATTTTTTTGTGGAATATGTTGTATAAGGATTCCTTGTATTATGGATACTTGTATAAGTACCGAATGAGAATTTTATAGTTTCTTATACTGCTTTCTTTTATTGTACTTAAATAAAATCATGTATTAATCTTTAAAAATCTGTATTTTCGCATTATGGAAAAAGCAAAAGAGATACAACCAATGAAGTCTTTTTCTAAAGAGATTATAGCTTTAGAAAAGGGTAAATTACCTCCTCAAGCCGTTGACTTGGAAGAGGCTGTATTGGGGGCAATGATGATTGATAAGAAGGGAATTGATGAGGTAATCGATATCCTTCAACCTGACGCTTTTTATAAAGAAGCTCACAAATATATTTTTGAAGCAATTGATCAGTTATTCGTAGGTAATCAACCTATCGACTTGTTAACTGTTTCAACACAATTGCGAATGAACGGTAAGCTTGACTTAGTTGGGGGAGATTATTATTTGGTAGGATTAACTCAACGTATTACTTCCTCTGCACATATTGAGTTTCACTCGAGAATTATATTACAGAAGTTTATACAGCGCAGTTTGATACGTATTTCTAATGAAATCATTGAAGATGCCTATGATGAGACAAGTGATGTTTTTGACCTTTTAGACAAAGCTGAAGCAAAACTTTATGAAGTTACTCAAGGTAACGTGAAGAAAAGTTCTGAAACAGCTCAATCCTTAGTAGCTCAAGCAAAAAAGAGAATTGAAGAGATTAGTACTAAAGAAGGATTAAGTGGTTTACCTACAGGTTTCCATTTGTTAGATGAACTTACTTCGGGCTGGCAGCCAAGTGACTTGATTATTATTGCTGCTCGTCCTGGTATGGGAAAAACAGCTTTCGTATTATCGATGGCAAGGAATATAGCAATCGAATCAGGAGCAGGTGTGGCATTCTTTTCGTTAGAGATGTCTTCTGTACAGTTGATTACTCGTCTTATTTCTTCTGAGACAGGATTAAATTCTGAGAAGTTGCGTACTGGTAAATTAGAGACGCATGAATGGGAGCAGTTGAACGTGAAGGTAAAGGATTTGGAACGTGCGCCATTGTATATTGATGATACACCATCGTTATCAATCTTTGACTTACGTGCGAAAGCTCGTCGTTTAGCATCTCAACACAATATTAAGCTGATTATTATTGACTATTTACAATTAATGACTGCTGGTGGAAATCAAAAAGGAGGTGGTAATCGTGAACAAGAGATTTCTACTATTTCACGTAACTTAAAGGCTTTAGCCAAGGAACTAGATATTCCTGTAATTGCTTTATCACAGCTTTCTCGTGCAGTTGAAACTAGGGGGACATCGAAGCGTCCATTGCTTTCCGATCTTAGGGAGTCTGGAGCGATTGAACAAGATGCGGATATTGTTTCGTTTATTTACCGTCCTGAATACTATAAAATAGAGGAATGGGATGATGAGCAGCGTTCTCCGACTACTGGGCAAGCTGAGTTTATTGTTGCAAAACACCGTAATGGAGGATTGGACAATATTCGTCTGAAGTTTCTTGGACAATTTGGTAAGTTCGACAACTTAGAATTAAGTGTTCCTGGAGATCAATTCTTCGGATCAGCAATGAATGACGTAGATAATTCATTTAGACAGAATCAACAAAATTTTACAAATAGTTTACCTCCCTCAGATGATGTGTTTGGAAACGATGATGGAGTGCCTTTTTAAAGTATACTAAAAAAGGATATAGTACTAATACTATATCCTTTTTTTATTTGTACAAGTTATTGAATCTATCCCAATTGATATATTTGAAATAAGCTTCAATGTAGTCGTTTGTATCATTTTGGAACTTATCGTAATAAGCATGCTCCCATAAATCAATTGCTATAATCGGTTGCCCTAAATGTAGTGGTACTTCATTGTTTTGAGTAAGTTCTATTACGAGGTTATTGCCTTTTTGTAGTACCCACAAATAACCTGACCCATCCAATTCTTTAGCCTTAGACTTACAAAGTGCTTTTAGATTAGTCACAGACCCAAAGCTTGTTGTTATAGCCTCTAAAGCATTCTGATTAAGTTTGGGTTCCTTTATAGTTAACGACTGCCAAAATATCAAGTGGTTGTAATATATTCCAGCTAGTATTTTAATATTTTGATCAGAAGTAGAAGCTTTTTGAACGATACCTTCAATATTTAGTTTTTCAAAATCTGTACCGTGGATTGCGGAATTTAATTTGTTTGCGTAATCAAGATTAGTAATGCTATAGTGCTTAAAAAAAAATTCTGGATTAAATAATTCTGGCAGTTCATGAAATTGATACTTAAGTTCAGGCATGTCAAATGGACCTTGTTTAGTCTTGATAGAAGCAGGGTCTTGGAATTGTTGTTGAGGAGCTAGAAAGGCAGTTCTTTCAGGAATTTCTATTTCTGTTAGTTTGTTTGTATCTGTACAACTCATAACAAATGTTGAAAAGGCTAAAAGAAAGACTAATTTATTCGTTTTCATTTTCTAAGTCGTCAAGAATTTGTTTAGCTAGCTTAATGTACTCTTCCTTTGCTTGTTCTCTTGTCAAATGGCTTATTTGAGTCCATGCATTAAATTTAAAAGCCTTCTTTAAATCTGTTGACATATCAAGAAAATCTTTATGGCTAAGTCCGTTAGTAGCTTGTTTGTAATAAGCGTATATACGCAACATTATATCTGGAGCAAGGTTTCTTGCTTCATTGGAGATTCGTATATAGGCTTCGTGAAATTCTTTATCTAAAGTGTTCATCACTGTTTGAGTACAGGTTTATTTTTTCTCTACAATTATGGTTTTATTACCTACGGCTTTCTGATTAAGTAATACTTTTACATCAGTTCCCAAAGGTAAGTATAAATCTACGCGTGAACCAAACTTGATGAATCCTGCATCCGTACCTTGTATTGCATGTTCGCCTACTTTAGCATAGTTTACAATACGTTTAGCTAATGCACCTGCAATTTGTCTGTACATTACTTCACCGAATATTGGGTTGTCAACTACAATAGTTGTTCTTTCATTTTCTTCACTAGCTTTTGGGTGCCAAGCTACTAGGTATTTACCTGGGTGATACTTACTGTATTTTATTTCACCATTTAATGCATATCGAGTTACGTGTACATTAAATGGAGACATAAAGATAGAAACCATTAGTCTTTTGTCTTTGAAGTACTCTGGTTCGTAAACTTCTTCAATTACAACAACTTTACCATCAACTGGTGCAACGATTGTATTGTCTGCTGCTGTGATCGTTCTGTTTGGATTTCTAAAGAACTGTAATATAATTACTAAAAAAACAAGGATTGTACATTGTACAACGATTCGTAACCAGTTTAGGGTTAGGAAATAGTCTGCTGCTAGTACCAATGCTACTGTAATTAGCATTGAGTAAAAAATGATTTTAGTTCCTTCTTTATGAAACATAATTATAATATTTGAAAAATTATATACAAAAATGGTGCTACAAATATAGCACTATCTAAGCGATCTAGTATACCTCCATGTCCAGGCATAATTGAACCGCTGTCTTTTACTTTTGCTTCTCTCTTAAAATGTGATTCTACTAAATCCCCTATAGTTCCAAATATACCTACAAATATTGCACTACAGATATATACCACAGGTGAGAATGTCGTAAAACAATAGCTTAAAATAAGCCCTGCTAAAATACTGAAGAAAATTCCACCAAGAAAACCTTCGATAGTTTTTTTCGGAGATATTCGTTCTAATAGTTTGTGCTTACCAAATTTCTTTCCTACGACGTATGCAAAGGTATCATTTGTCCAAATAAGTACGAACATAATGATTATAATTTGTGAATTATATGTGCCTGTTACTTTTGGTAGTAGAATTAGGGTTAGAAAAGGGGCAATGATATAACCCAAAAAGATAATTAACTTTATAAATAGTGAGCGATTTGGTTTGCGTTTGCTGAATATTTCAACCATTAAGGCTAACAATACGCTAATTGCAAATAAAGCAATTATATTACCTGGTAATTGTATGTTTGGAAGGTATATTAAACCAATGGTTATAGCGGAGACACCGAGGCAAAAAGCTTTAGGCAGTTTTATTAGTTTTGAAAACTCAAATGCTCCGATTAGCAAGAAAATACTAAAGAGTAATTCAAATGTGAATTCTCCATATATGGTCATTCCAATTAGTATAATTATGTACAGTATACCAGATATAGAACGAGTTAATGTTTCTGACATTTTATAAATCTTCTAATAGAATTAAGTATAAATTTTTAGGAGTTCTCCCATAGCTTAGAAAGTCACTTTCTACAGCTGCTGCTTTGAAGCAATTGAATGCAGTAATATTACTTGGTAGTGCACTTTTGTACTTGCGTTTTATCTCACGTAGTCCATCACTCTTAGTTCTTGTAATTTGACTAGTTTTAGCAATGACAACGATATTGTAAGGTAAATGGTTTGCCTTGTTATCTTTTAATTGTCTATCCGAGAATAGAATAGATCCTTCGTCTGCAATTAAACTCTCGCATGAGGATAAAAAGAAACTTGGTTCTTTGATGTTTTCAAAATTGACATTATTGTCTTTTAGCAAAGAATGAAGTTTGCATTCATTAGTCAATGCTTCTTTCTCAAACCAATCGTTTTCCAATAAAATATTTATAAAAGTTTCCTTAAGTTCTTCATCTGTTTCACAGTATAAAAACTTACCACCATTATCAGTAAAGTTAATAGTGAATAATTCATCTGCAGGCAAAACTGTCTCAGGAAGATATTGTCCTCTTTCCTCAGTAGTTTTTTCCTCTTCTGGTGGTGCGGATTCGAAAATTTTAAATAATTTCTTGAAAAAACTCATACTACAAGTGTAGAGGGATAAAATTTGATATTAGTACTCAAAGATAAAAAAAAACTTAACTTAAAGCAGGCTTTAAGTTAAGTTTTTTAGTAATTACGTTACTTCGGAGAGATTTTATGCTTCGCCTTCTGCGCTTTTCTCTACTTCAGTTACTTCTATATCTTCGATAACTTCTTTGTCAAATGGTCTTTTTCCAAAGATGTTTTCTAAATCTTGTTTAAAGATAACTTCTTTTTCACATAATAAATCTGCCAATTGGATAAGCTTATCGCGATTATCACTTAAGATTTTTTGTGCTCTTTCATACTGACCTTCAATTAATTTAGAGATTTCCTCATCAATTACTTTAGCTGTGTCTTCTGAGTATGGTTTAGAGAAGTTATATTCTCCTTGTCCTGATGAATCGTAATAGGTAATATTTCCTAACTTTTCATTCAGTCCATATACAGTAACCATAGCTTTAGCTTGTTTCGTTACTTTTTCTAAATCACTTAATGCTCCAGTTGATATTTTGTCAAAGATAATCTTCTCGGCAGCACGTCCTCCCATTGTAGCACACATCTCATCTAACATTTGTTCTGTACGTACGATTTGTCTTTCTGCTGGTAAGTACCAAGCGGCTCCTAAGCTTTGTCCACGTGGTACAATTGTCACTTTTACTAGTGGCGATGCATGTTCACACATCCAACTTACAGTAGCATGTCCAGCTTCGTGTATTGCAATTGCATACTTTTCATCTGGACTTATGATTTTGTTTTTCTTTTCTAGACCTCCTATAATTCTATCTACAGCATCTAAGAAGTCTTGCATATCTACTTGTGATTTGTCTTTTCTAGCAGCTGTTAATGCAGCCTCATTACAAACATTTGCAATATCTGCTCCTGAAAATCCAGGTGTTTGTTTGGCTAAAAAGTCAATATCTAAATTATCTACCTTTTTGATGTTTCTCAAATGAACATTAAATATTTGTTCGCGTTCTTTTACATCTGGCAAGTCAACGTAAATCTGTCTGTCAAATCGACCAGCACGTAGTAATGCTTTGTCTAAGATCTCTGCACGGTTAGTTGCTGCTAATACAATTACATTTGTATTTGAACCAAATCCGTCCATTTCAGTTAACAGTTGGTTTAGCGTATTTTCTCTCTCATCGTTTGATCCTGAAAAGTTACTTTTACCTCTAGCTCGTCCTACGGCATCAATCTCATCGATGAAAATGATTGCTGGAGATTTCTCTTTTGCTTGTTTGAATAGGTCACGAACACGTGAAGCTCCAACACCAACAAACATCTCAACAAAATCTGATCCAGACAGTGAAAAGAAAGGTACTTTAGCCTCTCCTGCCACAGCTTTTGCTAATAATGTTTTACCCGTTCCTGGAGGCCCTACTAATAAGGCTCCTTTTGGTATTTTACCACCAATAGATGTATATTTTTCTGGATTCTTTAAGAATTCTACGATTTCTACGATTTCGTCTTTTGCTCCCTCTAGTCCTGCAACATCTTTAAAGCTTACTTGAATGTCGTTTTTCTCATCGAATAACTTTGCTTTAGATTTTCCAATAGAGAAGATTTGACCTCCTCCTCCAGAGCCACCTCCACCAGTCATTCTTCTCATCATGAATAACCAGAATCCAATGATAATGATGATTGGTAAAAAGCTAATTAAGAAATCCCCCCAGTTACTTTCTGGCTCAGATTTATACTCTGTTAATTTTTGATCTTTTACTGCAAGGTCTAATTTTTCTTGAAGAATTTTTGGGTCTCCAATATCAGTAATGAATTGTGGACCTTTAGATTGTTGACCTAAAAGAGGTTTACTTTGAGTGTTTTTCAAATCTTCGACACTTTCCAAAGCACTTTCTTTGATATACACTTTAGCTGCACTTCGGCTAAACTCTATTTTATCTACATATCCTTTGTCTACATATTCATAAAGTTTAGAAAGACTCAGTTCTTTTGTATTGCCAAAACTGCTTCCTCTGGTCAAAAGTTGAATAACCAAAATTATCACCAAGATACTACCATATAGTAGCCAAGGATTAAATTTTGATTTATTTGGATTTGGTTTCATATTTCCTGCCATGAATGATAGTTTTTATTTAGTATTGGCTTGTAATAGTTGTAATTTTTGCATCACCCCATAAGTTATCGATGTCATAAAATTCGCGTATATTCTTTTGGAATACATGTACTACTACGTTCACATAATCCATTAAGATCCATTCTGCATTATCTTCTCCTTCTACATGCCAAGGTTTATCGTGTAGTTCTTTTGATACCGTTTTTTGGATTGCACCTGAAATTGCGTTTACCTGTGTGTTTGAGTTACCATCACAGATTATAAAATAATCGCATGGGGTATTGTCTATTTCTCTTAGGTCTAAGATAGTAATATTTTCTCCTTTTACTGCTTCAATTCCTTTAATTACGTTTGCAATTAAGTCGTCAATTTTGATATTCTTCTCTGCCATTTAATTTTTATCTTATTTATTGCGATTAAGTATATTTGTTCTAGAATTAGGCACCAAATATAATGAATCGGATTAGATTTGTCTAGAATTATTTTATATGAATATTATCAAACTCGATGCCACAGCATCTACGAATACCTATTTGAAAGATCTTTTATCTACTACAGACTTGATAAACTTCACCGTTGTCAGTACTGAAAATCAATATGCTGGTAAAGGGCAACGCGGAGCGGTTTGGAATGCAGAGGTGGGTACTAACCTTACTTTTAGTGTCTTAGTGAAGGATTGTGTGTCTACTATTGAAGAGATTTTTTGTTTAAATATTGTAACTGCTTTAGCTGTAAAATCAGCAATTAAAAAAATGCTAAATGTTGAATTGGATATTAAATGGCCAAACGACATTTTGGCAGTTAATAGTAAACTTGGCGGTATATTAATTGAAAATATTTTTAAAGCTGACGGTAAAATAGTATCTATTGTCGGCATCGGTATAAATGTTAATCAAACTGTATTTAACTCTTTAAATAAAGCTACATCTCTGGCTAAGTTAATTGGTCATCAATTAGATAAAGATCAATTGTTAGTTGGTGTTGTTGAACAATTAATATGTTATTGTCATCGCTTGAGAGAGGGAGAGGAAAGTCAACTATGGGAAGAATACCTTTGTCAGTTGTATAGAAAGGGGCAGCCTTCTGTATTTGAATTACCATCAGGTAAGAGGTTTATGGGGATTATAGAAGGGGTTAGTCCTTATGGGCATTTAGAAGTTCGCTGTGAAGACGATTCTTTGTTTACTTTTGGTGTAAAAGAAGTAAAGCTCCTTTATTAATGATTAACGAAAAATCGCTAGTAGGGACTGCTATACTTAAGCTTTTTTCCTATCTAGCGATTTTCTGTTAATTACTTATTTTCTGGTATGAATTTCAACGAAATGGAATTCATACAATATCTGTCCCCAGTAGTTTCTTTTGGTCCATCTGGAAAAACATGTCCTAAGTGTCCATGACAATTAGAACAAATTACTTCTGTACGTATCATACCGTGTGATACGTCTCGAATATACTCAACTGATCCTTTTATAGCTTTGTCAAATGATGGCCAGCCACAGTGTCCGTCAAATTTGGTATTAGAATCAAATAATTTTTGATCACATGCAGCACAGTGATAACTTCCTTTTTCATAGAAGTCGTTGTACTGTCCTGTAAATGGACGCTCTGTACCTTTTTCCCTTAATATATAGTATTCTTCATCAGTTAATACTTGCTTCCACTGTTCTTCTGTCGTATGCGTGTCTTTTTTCATTGGTTCTTGAATAGTATATTTTTTTTCTCGACAAGCTGTTAGGTTGCTTAATATTGTTAGTATAAGTAGGAAGTATTTCATTCGTTTTCTTTTTGTACAAAACTCATGATGCGTTCAATTACTTTCTTGTTTCCTAGTATTTTGCGATGGCCTAGTTCTTTAGTAATCATCAATTCTCCTTGGTCAGCGTGTTTTTTTATTTCATAGGCGGCTTTGTAATGAACATCAGCATCATCTTCATCATGTATAATTAGCAAAGGTATCTTTACTTGCTCTGCTGCTAGATGAACGCAGTAGCTACGCATTGATTGGTTAAATTGATTTTCGAATCGCTCTTTTATTTTTTTTGCAATTATTGGTTTTAGTTGTATTTGATCTACAAATTCATCAATTACATCTTCTACCACATCTCCACTTCCGATGATAACTGCTTTCTTTGCTTTTAAACCATCTTTTAAACAATTGACAGTCGTCATACCTCCTAATGAGTGGCCTACTACTAAATCAAAGGGTCCAAACTGTTGTTCTACTTCAAAGGCAGAAGCCATAAACTCTGTTAGGTTAGTCTTTGATTTAGGGGATTTACCATGACCAGGCGCATCAAAACTAACAATGTCATATCCTTGGCGCATTAGCATATTAGCTATTGTAACTAATTGGGTACCACGTCCATTCCAACCATGGATTAGTAAGGCTTTCTTTGTAGTATTTTTATTTGTTCCATATTGGTAAACGCAAATGTCTTTTCCTAGTTTGCGTACCGTAATTTTTGTAATAATGCTTTTTTCAAGCATTTCTCTTTCGCGTTTTGGCGGTTTAAACTTTATCGGTGTAATGAATAAATTTTGGGCGAATTTAGTTGCTAAGTCTTTCGAAAAAAACTGTAGTGTTTTAGCAGTCAGGATTATTCCCTTAGGAATCTCAAGGGACTGCTTTTGTTTTTGAGTTTCCATTTTTATGCTCTTGTTTGGATGTAAATGTACAAAATTTTATGTCGTAGAGTGGTGTGTTGTACTTTTGTGTGTGTAAAGTTTAGGTTATTTATCACAGGCTGTTTTATCTGTTTTTTAAAACCATAATTAGAAGTTTTTTTTAAATAAGTACTTAATATTCTTTTTTAATAAAATGTAATAGAAACTCATTATTTTTGTAAGGATGGATATGTTGTATAGTGGGAAGATATTATCTTATCCTTCTTTATTACATCAAGTGTACATATGTTTAGGGGGTTTTTGATGCTCCCTGTTGTAAATGAAAAGTCCAATAGATTTTGATGGTCAATGATTTAAGTGGTATGAATTTCCTATATTGTTATTTGCAAACAAACTAGGTAGTTTTGGCTGATAATCGTTCCCCTTGTATTATTTTTCCGTCCTTTGTTGACCTATTCGTGCAGAATTCGTGCACTATTGTTTTAACACCTCTTTGAATTAGAATTAGTTATTTGTTTTTATAAATTTACTATTTCTGTTTAGTCTCGTACCAATGATTTAGTAGGGAGAAGTAGTAGCTTCTTGAAAATTAGAAAGAATTATTGGCAGCCCTTAAGAAAATAATCAGATGTTATTTCGTTGGATATATCAATGATCTCCCTTTATTATATCAGATGGAGATACATTTAATTATTTATTTTATTTTTGAAAAAAAAACACAATACAATGAAAAAATCAGTTACTTTTATACTAAGTGCTTTATTATTAGGTTCGTGTGCTACTAATCCATTCTCAGGAAAGAGTACATTAGCATTAACTCCAAATTCAGAATTGTTCCCTATGGCGTTTCAACAGTACGATGAATTTTTACAGGAGAACAAACGCGTGACAGGTACTAAAGATGCAAAACGTGTAGAGGATATTGGTAAGAAGATAAAAGTAGCAGCTGAGACATGGTTGAATGCGAATGGATATAGTGGATATTTAAAAGACTATCAATGGGAGTATAACCTAGTTCAGAGTGATGAATTAAATGCGTGGTGTATGCCAGGGGGAAAGATTGTCTTCTATACGGGAATTTTGCCAGTGTGCAAAACTGATGCAGGGATTGCTGTAGTGATGGGGCACGAAGTAGCACATGCTTTAGCAAACCACGGTCAGCAGCGAATGAGTAATGCGTTGTTGCAACAGGTAGGAGCAGTTGGTGTAGGGATATTAACTCAAAATTCAGATCCGCGTGCGAAACAATTGTGGTCAGCCGCTTATGGAATAGGCTCGCAAGTTGGTTATATGTTGCCTTTTAGTCGTTCAAATGAAAGTGAAGCAGATAAAATAGGTTTAACTTTGATGGCAATAGCAGGTTATAACCCTGAGGAGGCTGTGTCTTTTTGGTCGCGTATGGCTGCAAGAAATGGAGGAGGTAGTCAATCTTCTTTTTTGAGTACACACCCGACAAATCAAGATCGTATTGAAGAACTGCGCAAATTGATCCCTGCGGCTAAGGCTGAAGCGGCTAAGTTTGGTGTGAGTTTTAAGTAATATAAAGGCTATCACTTGATAGCTTTTTTTAATTTTAGAGCGTTCGGTTATGGATAGATTTGTAAAAGGAGATAAAAAGATAATGAATGCATGGGCATTCTACGATTGGGCAAATTCAGTATATGCATTGGTGATCTCATCTTCTATTTTTCCTTTATATTATGGAGCTTTATTTAGAGAGTTAGGTGTTGATTCTTACGAGTTATTTGGTGTTTCTATTAAAAGTGAATCGATTATTAGTTATATCACTGCATTAGGTTTTCTTGTTGTAGCAATTATTTCGCCTATTTTGTCTGGTATTGCTGATTATCTAGGAACGAAGAAGTTTTTTATGAAACTTTTCTGTGGAATTGGCTCAGTCTCATGTATGTTAATGTACTTTTTTAGTTTAGACTATTTTTTATGGAGTTTACTGCTTTATATGTTTGGGCTGATTGGTTTCTGGGGTAGTTTAGTGTTCTATAATTCATATTTGCCAGAGATTGCTCCTTCTGATCAACAGGATAGAATTAGTGCAAAAGGATATGCGTTAGGTTATGTAGGGAGTGTTGTATTGCTATTAATTAATTTAGCGATGGTTATGAATGCAGAGTATTTCGGTTTTTCATCGGCTATGCAAGCTATGCGTTTTTCATTTATTATGGTAGGATTATGGTGGGTTGGTTTTGGACTTTATACTTTTAGCTATTTACCAAATTTTAAAAATGATAAAAAGATCACTCGTTCTTTGATTTTTAAAGGAGTTAGAGAGTTGAGGGGTGTATGGCATCAATTGAAAGATCAGCTAGCTTTAAAGCGTTATTTGGTAGCTTTTTTTGTTTATAGTATGGCAGTACAAACAGTGATGATTATTGCGGCATATTTTGGAGAGAAAGAAATCGAATGGGGGACAGAGAGCGAGCGCACTACTGGTCTAATAGTTAGTATCCTGGTGATACAGCTTGTGGCTGTTATTGGCGCTATATTAACCTCAAAAATATCGTCAAAAATAGGAAACATATATACTTTATGCTTGTTAAATGCGTTATGGGTTATAATATGTATTTATGCTTATACGATTAGTAGTCCAAGCCAATTTTATATAGCAGCAGGAACTGTTGGTCTAGTAATGGGTGGGATTCAGTCACTTTCTCGTTCTACGTATTCTAAACTTTTGCCTGAGACTAGGGACACGACTTCTTTCTTTAGTTTTTATGACGTAACGGAAAAGATCGGTATTGTATTAGGAATGTTTATGTATGGGTTGGTAAGTGACTTAACAGGTAGAATGCAAAATGCAATTCTGTTCTTAATTGTGTTTTTTGCTCTTGGTTTTGTTCTATTGTTGCGAGTACCTGATAAGCGAAATACTTTTAAATAAGAAAATTATTATAATTAGAGAATAAACGCTAATTTTAACTATTGTATTAAAATAAAATATGAGAAGAATAATTAAAACGTCCATTGCGTTTGTAGCATTAGTGAGTGTTGGAATGACTGTAGTGTCTTGTAATAATGAGTCTGTAGATCCATTATTAGAAGATGGTAAAGAAGTAGGAAAAGCATTAGTCTATACAAATACAGATGGTACAGAACAAATATTTAGAGAGAATGTTGTAGCAAAAATAAGCGCAAATGGAGAGATGGATATCCCGATTAATGGAATAAAAGGAGAGAAGAATGATGTGTTAAATTTGCATACGCGTATTTTTCAAGAAGGTAATTTTCCTGGAAATGCTAATAAATCTACTTATTTTGACAGGGAAAACAATCAATACTTTAGTACAGTCGATCCAGATCGACCAACGTATATTACAGGTTTTATGAAAGTAGAATTTATTAATAGAAAAGCTAGAGTTGTTTCAGGTAGTTATGATTTGCGCATGATACCAGTGAAAGTAGAAGGTGAAGATACAGATCCAAGTATACGTTCATTTCAAGTAAAAGGAACTTTTGAGAATGTTCCTTATGAACGTGCAGAGGCTACTTATGTAGATGCAGAGATTGATGGTGCTACTTATAGAAATACAGTTGCACAGTTAGCTAAAACAGAGACTACCTATGTTGTTAATTCAATGGAGAAGAATAATGAGGAACAACGTTTGACCTTTTCTTTTCCAATAGAAAAGGCAGTTGCTGGACAAGTAATTAAGATGGATGAAGATGGAGTAGATGCTTTTTATTCTTCCGGATTTGGAATTAAATATATCTTAGATAAAGAAGATGAGGAGTTGCTGTCAAAGACCTATATTAAGATTGAATCAGTGGATACTATAGTGGAGCAAGTCAATGGAACGCCTGTAGAGAAAGTGACAATTAAAGGGCAATTTTATATGAAATTAAAAGGTGAAGCAGAATCTAAGCGAATTATTGAAGTAAAGTACGGTGTATTTAAAGTGACACAATAACGTAAGAAATAAAAAAATCAATTAATCCTTACTTATTCGGTAAGGATTTTTTTATGGCATAAAGATTGACAATAATAAAGTATAAGAATAATTATAAAGTGGTTAACTTGCTGGTAAAGTGTTTGTTATTTAAAGGAGGTGACAGGTAGGTAAATACTAGTGATGAAGGTTGACTGACAAAAAGACATAAAAAAGACATATGGCAAATCAAAAGATTATAACATTAGACAATTTGTCTTTACAAGATATTGTAGAGGGAGAATCTGAGTTTATTCCATTATTGAGTTCGGAGGATGAAGAAGAAATGAACAAAGAGGTGCTACCAAAAGAGCTACCTATATTGCCATTGAGAAATATGGTTTTGTTTCCAGGAGTGGTTATTCCAATCACGGCAGGTAGAGATAAGTCTATAGAATTGTTAAATGTAGCTAATAAAGGCGATAAAACAATTGGAGTAGTAGGTCAAATAGATGAGAATACAGAAGACCCTACAATGGACGATATCTATCACCAAGGAACAGTAGCTAAAATATTAAAGGTATTGAAGCTACCTGATGGAAATATCACAGTAATTCTACAAGGAAAGAAACGATTTGATATTGTAGAGATGATACAGACAGAACCTTATTTAAAGGCTACTGTGTCAGAACGTATTGAGACAAGGCCAGAAGAGACTGATAAAGAGTTTGCTGCTTTGGTTGATTCGATTAAAGAAGTAGCAGTGGAGATTATTAAAGAAAGCCCAAATATCCCAAGTGAGGCTTCATTTGCTATTGAAAATATCGATAGTAAGTCCTTTTTAATCAACTTTGTTTCTTCAAATATGAATTTATCAGTAGAAGAGAAACAAAATCTATTACAGATAAATGACTTGAAAGAGCGTGCCTTCGAAACGTTGAAGTTGATGAATTTGGAATTGCAAAAACTAGAGTTGCGCAATACAATTCAAACTAAAGTAAGAATTGACTTAGATCAACAACAGAAAGAGTACTTTTTACACCAACAGATGAAAACCATTCAAGAAGAATTGGGAGGGTTTTCTAATGAAGAGGAGTTTGCAGATATGCGTAATCGTGCAGCAAAAAAGCATTGGTCAGAAAAAGTAAATGAGCGCTTCAAGAAAGAGTTGTTGAAATTTCAACGTATGAATCCACAAGTGGCTGAGTTTGGTATTCAACGCAATTATTTAGAGTTGTTATTAGAGTTACCATGGGATAAAAGCTCAAAGGATAATTTTGATTTAAAACATGCACAAAAAGTTTTAGATAAAGATCACTATGGAATTGAGGAAGTGAAGAAGAGAGTATTAGAGCATATTGCTGTTCTTAAACTTCGCAAGGATATGAAATCGCCTATTTTATGTTTGTATGGACCTCCTGGAGTGGGTAAAACATCTATTGGTAAGTCAATTGCTGATGCGTTAGGAAGAGAGTATGTGCGTATATCTCTTGGAGGACTAAGAGATGAAGCTGAGATTAGAGGACATAGAAAGACGTATATTGGTGCAATGCCAGGACGTATTATCCAGAGTATAAAAAAAGCAAAAACTTCGAATCCTGTATTCTTATTAGACGAGATTGATAAGTTGTCAAGTGGGAATAACGGTGATCCTTCATCTGCTTTATTAGAGGTGTTGGATCCAGCTCAGAATTCTGATTTCTATGACAACTTTTTAGAGATGGGGTATGATTTGTCAAAAGTGATGTTCATTGCTACTTCGAATAGTCTATCTACGATACAGCCTGCGCTTCGAGATCGTATGGAAATCATAGAAATGAACGGTTATACAATCGAAGAAAAAGTAGAGATAGGTAAGAAGCATTTATTGCCAAAGCAGCTTAAAGAACACGGTTTAGAGCCAAATGTTATCACTGTTGGTAAAAAGCAAATGGAGTTTATAGTATCTCGTTATACAAGGGAATCAGGTGTACGTGGATTAGATAAGCAATTAGCACATGTAGCTAGAGGTATTGCTAAAGCTATCGTAATGGATGAAGAATTCAATAAGAAACTTACAGAAGCAGATATAGAGAAGATATTAGGAACTCCAAGATTTGAGAGTGATAAGTATGAAAATAATGATGTAGCCGGTGTTGTAACAGGATTGGCATGGACAAGTGTAGGAGGAGATATTTTGTTTATAGAGTCTATTATCTCAAAAGGAAAAGGAGGGCTTAGCATTACGGGTAATTTAGGTAATGTTATGAAAGAATCAGCTACTATTGCTTTGGAGTATATCAAGGCTCATGCTGATGAGTTAGGTATTTCTCAAGAGGTGTTAGAGAGTTACAAGGTGCATATTCACGTACCAGAAGGAGCTACACCGAAAGATGGACCAAGTGCAGGTATAACAATGCTGACTTCAATTGTCTCTACTTTAACTCAGAAAAAAGTTAAAAGTGGATTAGCGATGACAGGTGAAATTACTTTAAGAGGGAAGGTATTGCCTGTAGGGGGGATAAAAGAGAAAATACTTGCAGCAAAACGTGCTAATATCAAAGAGATTATTCTGTGTAAAGAAAATAAAAAAGATATTGACGAAATTAAAGCAGAGTATTTAAAAGGACTTACCTTCCATTATGTTGATAAAATGCGTGAAGTTTTAGATATTGCGATTACCAATCAAAAGGTGAAAGGGTATAAAACTTTTTCCACAACGAAGGAGGAAAAAAGGTAGTGAGTTAAAAGAATTTATTTATAGTAGAAAGCACAGCTAATTTCAGCTGTGCTTTTTTTTATGTAGTTATTTGTCATTTTTTGGAGGTAAATTAATGAGTTGTAGGTCTTGAAGTATGCTTGAAACGTTTTGTTTTTTTAAAACTATGGCACAGAGATGATCAAGAAATGATAATAACTTTTAAGATTGTTTAATATTTTATAGTTATAGTTGTTAGGTTGATAATAATAAACCTATTTGCTGCTAGTTTTAAATAAAATATCTTATTACGCTTACCTTTGTAGCAAGAATATAATAATGAATAAACAAGTATTATTTTTTGTAATTTGTATACTAGCTATTTAGTAGGATAGGTTGTTTTATAAAAAATAGTTTATAGTTTTATTGTAATTGGATAATTTAAAAGATATAAGTTTGAAAAAAATCACGATAGCCATTGATGGTTTTTCTTCCACAGGGAAGAGTACGTTAGCAAAAGCCATTGCGAAAACGTTGGGGTATGTGTATATAGATACTGGTGCAATGTATCGTGCAGTAACACTATTTTCAATGCGAAAAGGCTTTATAGATGCAAAGCATTTCTCATCAGAGAAGTTGATTGAGTCATTAGATGAAATTCAATTGCACTTTGAGTATAATGGAGAAAGAGGATTTGCAGAAGTATATCTAAATGGAGAGAATGTAGAAGATGTGATACGCTCTTTGGAAGTTTCGAAATTTGTAAGTCAAATTGCAGAAGTAAAAGAAGTACGCACTAAATTAGTTCAACAGCAACAAAACTTAGGAAAAGCTAAGGGAGTAGTGATGGATGGACGAGATATAGGTACTGTTGTGTTTCCTGATGCGGAATTAAAAGTCTTTATGACAGCTTCAACAGATGTTCGAGCACAACGACGATTTGACGAGTTAGTAGTTAAGGATCCTTCGGTTATTTATGAAGACGTTTATACAAATGTTGTGGAACGCGATCGTATAGACACTACACGCAAAGATTCTCCTTTAGTAAAGGCAGAAGATGCAGTAGAATTGGATAATTCGACAATGAGTAGAGAGGAACAATATGACTTGTTATTGCAATTAGTGCGTGAGCGCCTTAAATAAGAAGTCTAAAAGGTATAATAAAATATATATTATCTGTAAATTTGTTAAAGTAGTTTAAAGAGATTAGTTTATGAGTATAAAAACTAAATTGACGGGAATGAGTTTTCTTGAATTTGCTGTTTGGGGAGCTTATTTGACGTCTATGGGTAATTATTTAGGATCAGTCGGGCTAGGGCCTAAGATTGGTCTTTTTTATGCGGTACAGGGAATTGTATCTATTTTTATGCCTGCTATAATGGGGATCGTAGCAGATAGATGGATACCAGTTCAGCGACTGCTTGGGATCAATCATTTGATAGCTGCACTATTTATGTTTGCTACTGGAACATATGGTGCTATGGCTGGAAATAACGTTGATTTCACGACGATTTTCACATTATATACATGTAGTGTTGCGTTCTTTATGCCTACGATTGCTTTATCTAATTCAGCGGCTTATACTATTTTGAAGAAGAATGACCTTGATACAATTACTAACTTTCCTCCAATTCGAACGTTAGGTACAGTAGGATTTATTTGTGCCATGCTCTTTGTTAACTTTTTTGGGTTTCAAGATGGAGTATTGGGCTTTCACTTTGGTAGTGCTGTAGGATTTAAGAGTTTTCAAACTAGTTATCATCAGTTTTACGTGTCTGCTATATTAGGAGTGGTTTTATTTATATATAGTTTTATTCTTCCAAATTGCCCTATAAATAAAACAGGTGACAAGCTTACGTTATACGATGCATTAGGGTTAAAAGCATTTGCCTTGTTTAAGCAGAAGAAAATGGCTATTTTCTTTATCTTTTCAATGTTGTTAGGAGTATCCTTACAAATTACAAATGGATATGCTAATCCGTTTATTACAACGTTTAAGGATATACCTGATTATGCTAACTCTTGGGGTGCAAATAATGCCAATGCTTTGATTTCACTTTCTCAAGTATCTGAGACTTTGTGTATTCTATTAATTCCATTTTTCCTAAAGCGTTTTGGGATTAAAGTAGTGATGTTGATGTCTATGTTTGCTTGGGTACTTCGCTTTGGTTTCTTTGGTTTTGGAGATCCAGGATCAGACGTATGGATGTTTATCTTATCAATGATTGTTTACGGTATTGCTTTTGATTTTTTCAATGTGTCAGGTTCATTATATGTGGATAATGAAACACCAGAGGATATTCGATCTTCAGCACAAGGTGTGTTTATGATGATGACTAACGGGTTTGGAGCAACAATAGGAATGCTAATAGCACAGTATATAGTAAATCACTTTGTTTATAGTCAGGAGGATATCCATCTTCAGTTAGAAGGTTGGAGACACTCATGGATTGTATTCGCATTGTACGCACTGGTTGTAACAATATTATTTGCTATCATGTTTAAATATAAACATAAACCAGAGAACTTAAAGAATTTTAAACATTAATAAATACACTTGTTTTGACAAATTAAAACAGCTGTATCAATAGTATAAAAAAAGCGCGATATATTTCATATCGCGCTTTTTTTGTTATCTTTTTAAAGACTAGTTATTTATTTTTTCTCTTCGCAGCTCGTTTGGCTTCAACTGCTCGATTTCTAGGTTTTGTCTTACGTGGGTTTCGTTTACCAGGACCACCTAGATTAACTTTAGTATTCTTTTCTTTCTTTTTGTGGAATGCTTCTCCTTTTACTTCAGCTTTTTTAATTTTAACTAATTGCTTTGCTTTTAGCTTCGATTTTTCGAATTCCATTAATGAAGTAGAGATTTCTACAACTTCTGGTATTTCAGTTACAATTAGTTCTTTCTCCATTAGTGCTTCTGCAGCAATCAACATTTCTTCCTCCTTCGGATCGACAAGTGATAATGCTATTCCTTCTTTGTCTGCACGACCAGTACGTCCAATACGGTGAATGTATTGTTCTGGAGAGTCCGTGAACTGTAAGTTGATAACATGGGTGATATCTGAGATATCTAATCCACGAGCCATGATATCAGTAGTTAATAGACCTCTAAGTTCATTTGCCTGGAATTCTGCCATGGAACGCAAACGAAAGTTTTGTGATTTGTTAGAGTGAATAACTGTAAATTCTTCTGGGAAAGCATTGTCTAGTTTTTCCATTACAACATCAGCTAGTCGTTTGCTGTTGATGAATATCAGTACGCGATTATAGGTCTCCTTATCTTCTAATAAGTGAAGTAGAAGGTTCATCTTCGTATTGAAGTTTGGTACGTGGTAAACTAACTGGTTGATTTTTTCTAAAGGAGTACCTGATGGAGCTAGTGAAACTTCTTCAGGGAAGTCAAAGTACTCATCAAGTACTTCGTCAACTTCTTCTGTCATAGTAGCAGAAAACAAGATGTTTTGTCTCTTGTTTTTCATCATCGTTAAGATAGAAGTTAATTGTGTTCGGAAACCAAGGTTTAGAATTTCATCGAACTCATCAATAACTAGTTTTTGAAGATTGTCAAAACGCAATACTCCATCTAGAGCTAAGTCCATCATACGACCAGGAGTACCTACTAAGATGTCAACTCCTTCGTATACTGCTTTTCGCTGAGTATTAATATTTGTACCACCATACACGCCTAAAGTACGAATAGACATATACTGTGTAATCTTTTCAATTACATCAACTACCTGTACTACTAATTCCCGAGTAGGTACAATGATTACAACACGTGGTGATTCAAAATTAGCGAATTTCCATTGTTTTAAAATAGGTAGTAAGTAAGCGAATGTCTTACCTGTTCCCGTTTGTGCAATACCCATCATATCTCTTCCTGATAAGATTACAGGTAGGGATTTTACTTGTATTGGTGTTGGGGTTGTTATATTAAGCTCGTTAAGGGCTTTATCTAATGCTTTCGGAAGATTAAATTGCTCGAAAGTTTCCATAGTATTCTGAATTTGTGCAAAGATACAGTTTTATTTTTTTACTTATAAAAAACATATTTGATTGCTGATTCAAATACAAAAAGGATAGAGATAATAATAAAGCTAAGGTGTGTACTAAGTTTATTTAAATTATTTTTTTAATAACCCTAAGTTTATGTGTATGACGTCCCGAATCAATATTATAAATTCCTAAGTGGTCTAATCGATCAATACGCACTTTGCCATGAGCGTGAATGATATAGTTGTCTTCCATTATAATACCGACATGGACAATATTGCCTTCGGCATTATCAAAGAATGCTAAATCGCCTATTTCACTTTCTTCAATAAAGCTAAGTGCTTCACCTATAGTAGATTGTTGGGAAGCATCTCTAGGGATATTGTATCCGTTAATGCGGTAAACCATTTGTGTGAAACCAGAGCAATCTATGCCGAAAGGTGTTTTTCCTCCCCATAAGTAGGGTGCATTAAGGTACATAAAAGCCGTTTTTAGAAATAGACTTTTGTCAAATTGTCCAGAGATACTGTGTCCATCATAACTAAAAGTATCTGTATTGATAGACTCTTTTTTTAAGCCATTAAGACAGCTTCCAAGTGGAACAGACATTAGTTGTCCTTGCTGATTAGAAACGAAATTTACTAAATCAGTAGTGTATAGAGGTGTTTTTTGGTTTAAGAAATCATAATCACCTTCAGAGATTAACTGGTATTGTTTATTGTCAACCCATCCTTCATAATTGTCAAATGCAAGTCTAACTCTAGACCACTTTTCCGTGTGTTCTAGAATAGTAAGGTGTTCTCCGAATAAAATTTGGGTTACCAATTCACTTCTGTCAGAAGCTTCTGCTCTTAAAGGTACGATGGCAAGGTTGCAGTATGCAAACATATTGATTTCTTAAATTAGTATGCAAAAATAAAAGATGAGCTTGAACAAATCAAACCCATCTTCAAGTTATTTTAAAATATTGAGAATTATGCGTTTTCAATAACGATAGCTGATGCACCACCACCACCGTTACAAATAGCTGCAGCTCCTACTTTTGCATTGTTTTGTTTCAATACATTTAATAGGGTTACTACAATTCGCGCTCCAGAACAACCTAGCGGGTGACCTAGTGATACAGCTCCTCCGTTTACGTTTACTTTATCCGCATTGATTTCTAATAATTTTGTGTTTGCAATACCTACTACCGAAAAAGCCTCGTTAAACTCGAAGAAGTCAACGTCTGCAACTGTTAAGTTAGCTTTTTTAAGAGCAATTGGTAATGCTTTTGCAGGAGCAGTCGTAAACCATTCTGGTTCTTGTGCAGCATCTGCGTATGATTTGATATATGCAAGAGGCGTTAATCCTAACTCTTTAGCTTTGTCTTCGCTCATGATCACTACCGCAGCAGCTCCATCATTAATCGTTGAGGCGTTAGCAGCAGTTACTGTTCCTTCTTTTGTGAATGCTGGTCTAAGGCTTGTTACTTTGTCTAATTTAACATTTGTAAATTCCTCATCTGTATTTACGATGATTGGTTCTCCACGACGTTGAGGTACTTCAACGGGTACAATCTCATTATTGAATTTACCTGCTTCCCAAGCTTTAGCTGATTTTTCATAAGATCCAATAGCAAAAGTATCTTGCTCTTCTCTTGTGATATTATGCGTACTTGCACATAAATCAGCAGAAACTCCCATGGCATTGTTGTCATAAGCATCGATTAATCCGTCTTTTTGCAATCCATCTACTAATGTCGCTGGACCAAATTTGTTGCCATTACGCATGTGCACATAGTGAGGAATCATACTCATGTTTTCCATACCACCAGCTACTACTACTTCAGCATCACCAGCAATGACTGCCTGAGCAGCAAACATAATTGCTTTCATACCAGAAGCACAAACTTTATTTACCGTTGTACAAGGTACTTCATTAGATAATCCAGCACCGAGAGCAGCTTGACGAGCAGGTGCTTGTCCTTCACCGGCTTGAACTACATTCCCCATATATACTTCATCTACATATTTAGGGTCTAGGTTGATTTTGTCTAAGGCTCCTTTGATGGCGATAGAACCCAATTTAGTTGCAGGAACTGTTGATAAAGATCCTAAGAAACTACCAATTGGTGTTCTTGCAGCCGAAACGATAACTACTTTTTTATTCATAATTTATGGTCTTATTTTAAAGTTTTACTTACTGTTAGTCTATTTGTGTTTGTAAATATTACGTTGGTAAAGTACATAAAAAAAATTAATATATCTAATGAAAGATGTAGATGACTTATAAATTAACGAAAGTGAATCTAAATGTGTTTTTAAGCCGTTGGATTGATGTGTTTGCTAGATAGGGTTTAGAGGGGACAGCGGTGAAAAGGGGAAGGAGATTATCCTTTAAGAGAAAAAAAAGTGTATAGGTGTTGTCAAAAAAGTGAAGTGACCCCACTTTATGAAATGAGGTTTTAATAGTATTTATAGTGAGGTGGCCTACTAAAATAGAAGGCCTATTAAAAATAATGAAAAATATTTTTTGTATAGTTTATTGATTACGAATAGGTTTAAAATTAGGTTGCGAAAAAGTGTGATTTTTTTGTTGATAAAACTTGCGTAGAATGAAAAGTAGTGCTAAGTTTGCATCCGCATTAGAGAAGTAATTATCTAATGCAACGGAGAGGTGCCGGAGTGGTAACGGAGCAGATTGCTAATCTGTCATCGGGTAACCGATGCCAGGGTTCGAGTCCCTGTCTCTCCGCAATTTTCGGGGTGTAGCGTAGCCCGGTCATCGCGCCTGGTTTGGGACCAGGAGGTCGCAGGTTCGAATCCTGCCACCCCGACAAAAAATCCTAGCGATTTTGGTTAGGTCCAGTAGCTCAGCTGGATAGAGCAACTGCCTTCTAAGCAGTAGGTCTCAGGTTCGAATCCTGACTGGATCACAGAAGCTTCAACATTTGTTGAAGCTTTTTTGTTTTTATACCCTTTTCTATTATTGTTTTTTCACTATACTTTTATTGGTTGTGTCTATAAGTTACTGGTTTTTAGTAATAATACTACTCTTTTTTAAGAAAAGTTTAATCACTCATTGTCTCAAATTCCATGTAGATGTCTAAATTTGTATAGAGGATACTAATCTGTTGAGTAAGTATTATTATTAACTAAAAAATAAATAAGATTATGTTATCAGAAAGAATAAAGAAATATTTAGCTGTCAAAGGATTGACTAGTATAGATCTAGCTTTAATGTTAAAAGTAGATGAGTCACTTTTAAATACTTGGTTGGACACTGATAAAATAAACGATGCTCTATTGTATAAGCTAATCGAAGCATTTCCTGATATTGATTTGAATTTTTTAATCAAAGGAGATGATTGTACTTGTACAGACTCAAAGCAAGAAACTTCTCAGGAAGAAGAAGCTAAGCTAGCTACAACATCAGAAATTAAGTATCACTTAAATCAGATAGAATTGAGTACACAAGCAATCAAAAGGTTGTTGAAATAATTAACTTGTTCGAGTAGTTGTATAATGAGTAGTTAATTGGCTCTTTATTAATGTCTCGACGTAATATAGTATTAGAAAAATGTAAAGCTTCAACATTCGTTGGAGCTTTTTGTTTTTATACTCTTTAGTTAGTATCTAAGTAGTGTTCCGGTGGATTAATGATTGCTATTGATAATATTTTTTATGAATTGATTGATTTTGTGCAAAGCAGGTGGGTAGATTAGTGCAGTATTCGTGAGGTATTCGTGCACTTTCATTGCCGAGAAAGTGCTTGTGGGCTCGTAAACTGCACTTATACAGCACTTATTGTGGAAGCTTGGCAACAAAAGACATGAAAATAACTGTTCTAAACTACCTGAAAAAGGAAAAAAGCAAAAAGATGATGCTTAGAGTAGGGAGATTCAATTTTAATCTTTGTGGTATAAATCACTTTTGTTTGCGTTCTTTCCCTATTTGTTTTTCTTCTCATTATTTGAGGTACTTATTAATAGTAACAGGTATATTTAGCAGTGTTTAATTAAGAATTTAATATTGTGAATGTGTGCTGGTGGTTATAGGAGCACATTCTTTTTTTAAATATACTAATTTATAAAGTAGTACAGGAGTTATTTGTGATATTCAGTAAATTATTTTGTATCAATTACTTCTTGAGGCAAGATGTATTCTTGGTTGTTTAAAATAGCTACAATAGCATCAGAAATTTCAAAAAGCTTTCCTTGATAATTATTACTTAGAAGTATAATGTCAAAGTTGTTTTCTAGATCAGAGATCATAATTGCATCATAATTTCCGCCTCTTCCGTCATGCATATGTCTAATTAAATGTTTGTTTCTATATTCAGCTTTACCTAGCGAAGATTGAGCATTTTCTTGAAACTGCTTTCCTAATTCGTACAATGATTTTTTGCTTATTATTTTATTTGAATGGAGTTGATTTAAAAATTTAAGTAAGTCAGCTGTGGTAACAAAAGCACCTCCAACCAAAAAATCGGGTTTATCGTCTATTAATTTGTTGTTGAAGCCAATTGCAATATTTTGCACCTCTTCTATAGGAGTGATCTCTGCTGTGCTCATACTGTTAGGCATGAAAATATAGTTATAGATATAGTCTTTATATTTTATTCCAGTAATTCGCTCAATAATTGAAAGTCTTAAGAAGAAGTTGTTATTGTTATAATTATAAGCTGTACCTGGTTTAAATTTTAGGGTATGTATTGATTTTATATCTTCGAAAATATCTTCGTTGCTTTTGATTTTTTTCCAATTTACATCTGGAATACCACTTGTATATTGAAGCAAGTCTCTAATGGTTACTTCATTTGCCCATTGGGGTAGTTCAGGTAAAAATTTAGAGACTTTGTCGCTTAGTTCTAATTTATCTTTTTCCTTTAATTGCAACAACGCAATAGCACTAAATTCCTTTGTGATAGACCCAATGTTGAATTTGTAATCATTTGTTAGTTTAGTTGTTTTACTTGAATTAGTATAACCAAAAGAAGATTTGTAAATAACTTCATTGTTTTTGGAAACAAGAATATTGCCATTAAATATTCCATTTTCATTGGACCATTTCATTAAAGAGTCAATTTGGGTAGAAATGTCTTTTTGAGCAGATAAAGAATTAGTAAAATATATTAGAATTACGAAAAGTAAAATTGTTGTTTTTTTATGGTTCATTGTTTAGCCTAGTTGGTTACAAGTTAAAGATTCTCAGAATAAATAAAAGTATGATCCTTTAGGTAAATTTAATAAAAAACGAAATAAAAGTATGAAATGAGTGATGTATGATAATCATTAATTCTTCTCTTTAACTGCGAAGGGAGAGAAAATGAATTAGATGAGACAAATAAGGTCATTTGCGTCATGCTAACAATTATTTAAGTTAGAATAGCTTACTTTTGTGTTTTAACAAAAAAATAATGAGTAAGCATATACAAGCGCCAGTGGCTACAGTGAGGCCTCACGAGCTAACGGCACACAATCATACGAGGATAGATAATTACTTTTGGTTGAACAATAGAGAAGACCAAGAGGTAATCGACTACTTAAATGCAGAGAACGCATACTACGAGGCGGAGACTGCACATACTAAGACTTTTCAGACAGACTTGTTTGAGGAAATGAAAAGTAGAATAAAAGAGGACGATAGTTCAGTACCTTATTTCTACAATGGATATTACTATATCACTCGTTTTGAAAAAGGAAAAGATTACCCTATTTTTTCACGTAAGAAAGAGAGTTTAGAGGCAAAGGAGGAGATTATGTTTGACTGTAATGTGATGGCAGAAGGACAGTCTTATTTCCACTTAAGAGGTATCAATGTATCAGAAGATAACCAATGGGTAGCTTTTGGGGTAGATACGGTATCTCGTAGAGAATATACACTACAAGTAAAGAATTTAATAACAGGAGAGTTGTCTCCTGTCTCAATAGAGAAAACAACAGGTAGTTCGACTTGGGCTGCGGATAACAAAACGTTGTTTTACTCGCGTAAAGATGAGGTAACCCTTCGTGCAGATAAAATCTACAAGCACAAATTAGGAACTTCTATAGAGCAAGATGTGTTAGTGTACTTCGAAGAGGATGATACCTTCGATACACATATCTTTAAAGAGAAATCACGTAAATACTTAGTGATTGGAAGTGAGAGTACTCTGACAAGTGAGTACCGTATCTTAGAATCAAATAATCCTGATGGCGCGTTTAGAATCTTCCAAGAGCGTGTACGTGAGGTAGAGTACAATATCTCTCACTATGACGGTCACTTCTATATTATGACTAATTTAGATGAGGCAGATAACTTTAAGTTGATGCAGTGCCCTGAAAATAAGACAGGTGTAGAACATTGGGTAGAGCTTATTCCTCACAGAGAAGAGGTGTTGTTAGAAGGGGTAGATATCTTTAAAGATTACTTAGTGATCTCTGAGCGGTCGAATGGATTAGTTCATTTGAGAATACAACCTTGGGATAAGAATAAGGAAGCGTACTATTTGCCATTTGAAAGTGAAACATATAATGCCTATACAGGAACTAACTTAGACTTTGACACAGAGATATTGCGTTATGGGTATCAGTCTATGAATACACCTTCGTCTGTAATTGACTTTAATATGCGAACGCGTGAGAAAGAAGTGAAGAAAGAACAAGAGGTGTTGGGAACTTTTGACAAGAATAACTATGTGGAAGAGCGTATCTGGGCAACAGCAAAAGATGGTGTAAAAATACCGATGTCTATCGTGTACAAAAAAGGCATGAAAAAAGACGGTACTAATCCATTCTTACAATATGCTTATGGTTCGTATGGTTATTCGATGGAACCTTATTTTTCTACAACTCGATTGAGTTTGTTAGATAGAGGATTTATCTATGCGATCGCACATATACGCGGCGGGGAAGATATGGGACGTCAGTGGTATGAAGATGGCAAGCTGTTAGAGAAGTGGAATACATTTGACGATTTTATCGCTTGTTCTGAATATGTGATTGCTGAGGGATATACATCGGCAGAGCATTTGTATGCAGAAGGAGGTTCGGCAGGAGGATTGCTAATGGGAGTAGTAGTGAATAAACGTCCAGAGTTGTACAATGGAGTGATAGCTCAAGTGCCTTTTGTAGATGTGATGACGACTATGCTTGACGATACGATACCATTGACTACTGGGGAGTATGACGAATGGGGAAACCCAAATGAGAAAGAGTATTACGATTATATGCTTTCGTACTCACCAATCGATAATGTGGTCGCTCAAGACTATCCAAATATGTATGTATCGACAGGATTGCACGATTCGCAAGTCCAATATTGGGAGCCAGCTAAATGGGTAGCTAAGTTGCGTGTGATGAAAACAAATGATAAGCAATTGTATTTGGATACGAATATGGAAGCAGGACACGGAGGAGCATCAGGTCGTTTTGAGGCATTAAAAGAAGTATCAAAAGAGTTTGCTTTTATGTTCGATTTAGAAGGGATAAAAGAGTAAGCAGGTTTATTTTTTTAGTAAATTTGTTAGTCTAACATAAACAGGTGAATATAGAGTCATCTGGCAATAGTAAATAAAATATTATGAAAGAAGAAATTCAAGCGTATGATAATGTATTGGCTCTTGTAGGAAAAACGCCAATTGTAAAATTGAGTAAAGTAACGAAAGAGCTAAAAGGGAATTTCTATGGTAAGGTAGAAGCTTTCAGTGCTGGACAATCTGCAAAAGATAGAATAGCAATGCACATTATCGAGGCAGCTGAGAAAAAAGGAATACTAAAACCCGGTAGTACTATCGTAGAGACGACATCTGGAAATACAGGGTTTAGTATTGCGATGGTGAGTGCTATAAAAGGGTACAAATGTATTTTATCAGTTAGTGATAAATCTTCTCCAGATAAGATAGATATGCTTCGTGCTATGGGAGCTACTGTATATGTATGTCCTGCTAACGTAGCTGCTGAAGATCCACGCTCATACTATGAGGTGGCAAAACGCGTACAGAAAGAAACACCTAACTCAATCTATATCAACCAATATTTTAATGAGCTAAATACAGAGGCTCATTACTTATCTACAGGTCCTGAGATATGGGAGCAAACAGGAGGTAAGATTACACACTTTGTTTGTTGTTCGGGTACAGGAGGTACTATCTCAGGTACAGCACGTTTCTTAAAAGAAAAGAACCCAAACATTCAGATCTTAGGAGTAGATGCGTATGGATCTGTAATAAAGAAATACCACGAAACGGGAGAATTAGATCCAAATGAGATAGCTCCATATAAAATAGAAGGTTTAGGAAAGAACTTAATTCCTACAGCTACTGACTTCTCTGTTATCGATAAGTTTATGAAGGTAACGGATAAAGAGGCTGCTCAGGCAGCAAGAGAGTTAGCACGTACAGAAGGATTGTTCTTAGGATATACTTCAGGAGCAGTGCTACAAGCTACAAGACAATATGCTGCTGAGGGAGCATTTGACGAAAACAGTGTAGTAGTAATGTTATTCCCTGATCATGGCTCTCGCTATATGGGAAAAATCTACAGTGATACATGGATGGAACAACAGGGCTTCTTAGATGGGGAACCTAAAAATGAAATTACGTATATCTAGTAATTGAAAGTAAGGCAATATATAAAGCACCTCTCCTATGATGAGGTGCTTTTCTTATTAGAGTAACTTATATGATCAGTTAAACACAGTACTAACCCTAATAAAATCAGGCTTAGTATTGTATTTATTACAATTGATAGTAATATGTTAAACGAAGTACATTCCATTATTTTGTAGTGTACTAATCTGCTAATTACGAATAGGGATATATACCCGAAAATCTTGTAAAAGTAGAGGGTAAAGTCTGATAGGAAGTTGTTAATGAGAGGGGATACCTATAATTATTTACTTAGAAAGGTGTTTTTTTCTGTTTTATAGAGTAGGATGTAGGTGTTATTTTAATGTATCTAAAGGCTTAATTGATGAGGAGAACGTTTGAGTCAATATGCGGTGTTTGTAGAGGAAGAAAAGGATATTTATGTACTTTTTTTACTATGTGTAATAATTGTAAGGTGTTGTGTATTAAAGTGTTTGTGTTTAAAAATAAGGTTTTTTTACAAAAAATAAATATTTGGTTTAGTTCTTGTATTACGCTATTCAAAAGGTTTAAAAATGAATAAAGTAATTAGTTTTAATGAGTTTACAGAGGATGTATCTACTTACGTAGACTTTGTGATAGACAGCGGAAACGAGGTTGTAGTAAACGAACGAGATAATAATGCAATTGTTATTATATCATTAGAGGAATATACCTTATTAAGACGCTCAGTAAAAGGCTTACTAGCTAAAGAAAATCAGTTAGATTTAGCAGAAGTAATAGAACAAATAAACAATAATCAGAACTAGCGTACAAATGACTAAGTACTAATATATTTTCTTAATATGTCGGCTAGAGATTGATAATAATTAAGGACGGACAACCAAAATGGTTGTCCTTTTTTTATTGTTTGTTTTTCGGCAAATTGAATAGGATTGAAATAATAAAAAAACCTATTCCAGTCAGGGTTGGAGGTAGCATATCAGCCTTAACCCCTAAATAGATCATAAACCCACCTAGTAAAATGAGTAGTAATGATAATAGTATTTTAAGCATAATAAAGTCCGTGAATTCAAGTTATAAATGCAACATTAGTCATTT
>NZ_WMJY01000002.1 GCF_009711055.1 Myroides pelagicus | reverse complement strand
TTTAAATGCTGTTGCATTTATTTGTTGAATCTAAGAAGCAATAATTGATGGAATCCAAGTAATATCAAAAAACAAGGCGAAAAGTTTATTTGCATAAAAATTAATAGTAAGACTTTTATATAGTATTACTAAAAAATAGGCATTGATAAGTAAATTAAAAAATGCAATTTGATTTAAGGTTCGAGTTCTCATAGTAAAGTGTTTTTTAGCTGTATAATCTAATTTAGCTATTATACTAGATTCTAAGAGTTAAAAAAAAACGAGTTATTTGTTATGTTTTATATATCAAAGACTCTTCTTTGTTTTATTTTAGAGTTCTTCATTTTTTAGAATGATAGCATTAACGTGACTGACTTTTAATTTAATTAAGTAGTTTTGCAAAAATTAGTTAGATATGCGAAAATTAGCCAATAGCGAATTAGAACGTAAAAATATAGAGGAATTTAAAGCTTCAGAAAAAACACCTATCATCATTGTATTAGATGATATTAGAAGTTTACACAATATTGGTTCTGTGTTTAGAACTTGTGACGCTTTTCTAATTGAGAAAGTTTACTTGTGCGGAATCACAGCAACACCACCAAATAAAGAAATTCACAAAACAGCATTAGGAGCTACAGATACCGTAGAATGGGCATACTCCAAAGATGTATTGGAAGTAATCAAACAATTAAAAGAAGATGGCGTTTCAATTCAGTCTGTAGAACAAGTTGAAAACAGCGTTATGTTAAATGAATTCAAAGTACAAGAGACTACCAAATATGCACTTGTCTTTGGAAATGAAGTAAAAGGAGTTAGTCAAGCTGTAGTTGATCTAAGTGATGGCATAATTGAAATTCCTCAATTAGGAACCAAACATTCACTTAATATATCTGTTAGTGCAGGTATCGTTATTTGGGATCTTTTCCAACAAATGAAAAACAAGTAATCAAATATAGAAAAGAACTCTTTTATAAAGGAGTTCTTTTTTATTTAGACACAAGCCTATACAACAACATCTTTCTTTTCAAGTAAGTTACTTTTTATTTATTGAGGTATGATTTGGAAGTGATATATTTGAATAAGCTATAAAATTATAAAAATGAAAATATTTGAAATAGGTAATGGACAAGCGATAATGATGGCACCAAGCCATTACTACTGCGCTATTGAAAACGAACAAACACTACAAATTTATAGAGCGAAAAGTGAAGATGAGCCTATTATACGAGTAAGTTTACTCAGTCTAAAACAAACAGAGCAGCGTTCAGAAGAACAACGCTTAACAGAATTCAAAACACAAGCTAAAGAACACAAAACGGAGTGTATCTGCATGCCTAATAAAGCTTATTACTCCTATGATAGTAATGCTCTTGAAGATGTTTACATGAAGGTATATGAAGTAATGTTTGGAGACCAGTTAATTATTGTTTCTCTATCTGCTACTAAAGGTACTGAAGGCAAAGAAGACGTATTAGATCACCTTGTGGAATTAAAAGACATGGTAGAAAGTATTGATGCACTTGCTTCACTTGAACTACCATTACTTGAACCCACATATAATGATATGTATTATATGTCTCAAGAGATAGCCAACCTATTTCTCATAAAACAAGAAAGTGTAGATGAATATTACACAAGTGGAAAAGCAATTAAACGCTTACAAGAGATTTTTAATGATCGAGAACTCAGCAAACAGGAACGCTCATTACACTTTACCCTTGGTATGGCTTTTGGGATAGCGTTAATCTACAAATACCCTGATTTACATTGGGTGGTCGTAAATGACCAATACGGTAGAGAATTAGCTCTTCAATACCAGAACTTAGCTATTCAGTGCTTCCCAATTAGCATGATAGTAAAACACATTGAAGATGGTGAAGCCGTAAATATAGAGATGCTTTTATCCAACACACACGAACAAATACTTGCAACCCTTAAGCAAGAAGAAGATTACAAATACCTAGCTTATAATTACTAGACTAACCTACTTATTCAAGTTTTAAGTAGCATTCATACTAAAAACTCTCTATTATGGAGAGTTTTTTTTGACATGTAAATACTATCAGACGCTTTACAGTATGAAAAGTATTTAATTTTTATCAAAAAAACTATACAATAACAATCTATTAATCAACAAACAAGCTTATTCATATTATTATTAATTCAAAAAATAGCATTTATTAGTTGTATAGTAAAAATAAGTATTCTATATTTGCACTCGCAATACGGAAGTAATATTGCAGTCTAACAAGACGCTCGAGTGGTGGAAGTGGTAGACACGCTGGACTTAAAATCCAGTGAACAGTAATGTTCGTGCGGGTTCAAGTCCCGCCTCGAGTACTAAACGGGAGAATTGAATTTTTTGTTCATTTCTCCCGTTTTCATTTTCAGCTATTTCATTATTTATCAACAGGATAGACCTTATTAAAACATTAATTCGGATCAATCCTAAAAGGGATCAATCCTAAAAGTTGTGCTTATGCATAAAGTTTGGAGATTCTATATAAAAAGAAATCAATATCTCTTACCCCTCTAAACTGAGCTCTAAAAGCTTTTATTTTCGCATTAAAGGATTCAGCAAAAGCATTGGTACTTCTAGTTAAGTATTGTTTTGTAATTAATTTGTAAAGCATATATTTCCTCTATTATGGGCATTGGGGGTAAATATATTTATCTAAATGATATTTCGTTATTGGCTTTAGTGGTTTTCCCAAAGTTGGATGTATACCCGTCCCAGGACCATTAAAGTATTCGTGTTTCCTCGCACTTATTTTAACAAACCAAATTTTGGGTTTGCTATTTTTAAAAAAAACGGTATTACAACTTACTTCAATTTTTTTAAACTCTTCTACAATACGCTGATCAAATTTAATAGGACTTACACCGTCATCAATAAAACTTAATCGTGTCGCTTCTCCACAATCACACTCTTCATACTTATCAACTACCCATCTCATACATTGGTCATTTTGACTCAACACTGATAACTTTAAAACTAACAGTAGCAAACCAATCATCAATACAACACCTAATAGCCAATACCACAACTTATTCTTTTGAAAAATTGCTGACTTAGAATAAGTATTGCCAATCCTACCTTTAGACTCTACAAGCTTTATACTATCTTCTAACTCTACGCCCCCTCTATTATTTGCATCAATAGTAGAGGTATTTAACTGCTTAACCTTACTTTTCTCTTCTTTACAAAAGACCAAGTCTTTTTTTCTAAATCTGCTATAAGGTCTTTGCTCATAATCGTACATAAGCGCGACCATCTCAATGACCATATGATTCTTAGACATAGTTGTTTTTCCATTCAAAAAATACTGAATTGGTTTAAACCTTTCAATGTCAAATTTTCTAATACAATTAGATATATCGGAAAGCTCAATACTATTCGCTTTAAAAAAGTCTTTGAGCACATTCTTATCTTCTATTGACACATTACCCTCATCGCACAAGATTAGACAATAGTCCCTAAGCTGTGCTGGAGATGGAGACAGTAATACATTGTACTTAGGTTTGTGATCTACGTTTTCAATATGCTCTTTTAAATGAGCGATATAATCATTTATGGTCAATAAGGTCATAATTACAACTTAATACAAAACGGCATAATCGGAATTATCAGAATCATCAGAACTACAATACATTAACCTCTAATTGTCATCTTTTCTTTGTCGAAGCAAAAAATCAGAAATGTATTATAGTGTTTCAAAAATACGAAACATATTCATGGGTTAGGAATATTGACATTAAAAAATGGGAGCTTTTCTATTGTTATCATTCCTAACTAGCTTCCAAAAACTACCTTCTGATTCCTTGCTTTTAACTTAAAATTCAAAGCAGATGAAAACGAGAAAAACATTAATCATTTTATTAAGTAGTTTAACCTTTATTACTATTAGTTGTGACAAAGAAGATGATTACTTACAAACAAAATCACCTAAAGAAAAAGCAATTAGCGCGAGTGACAATGATACGAATAATGATTGGGGACTAACTCCCATAAAACCTCCAAAACCTAAATCACTAAGTTTAGAAATGGAAGAAGGAGACACCAACAATGACTGGGGACTAACTCCTATAAAACCTCCTAAACCAAAAAAATAATTTAATTATTAAGCAATAAAGTCTAAATTCGAAGAATGAAAAGTACTTTACACACAATTCATTCTTCGAGTTTTATTTTATTGTTAATCGTTTGCCTCTCTTTGTTTAGCTGCAAAGAAGAAGAGATAAAAACAATTAACCAAGTGGATATTGATTTAGGTTATAGCTTCCAACAAAATGCAGATAGTTTATTTTCACTAAATAAATTAGAAGACGCTTTTAATAAGTACCTTAAGTCTAACCAGTATTTTAGCAACACAGGGAGTGATACCTCTATCACTTATAACAACCTTAGAATAGCCAGTATCTATCTTTTGATTGATGACCCTAATAGTGCCCAAGAACTTGTCACTAGAGAATTGCCAAACATTGATACAAAAGACAATTCTTTTAAAGTTTATATATACAACACATTAGCTATCTGTTTCACTGAATTGGAAGATTACCAGCTAGCCAATACTTACTATGACCAATCTCTAGCTTTCTCTACTACTGAAACTGAAAAAAACATTCTAAAAAACAATATTGCTAGTAACTACATTTCATCGGAACAATATGACCAAGCAATTGGTATTCTAAACACCATTATCAATGATGAATCCACAAACAATACTCCTGTTTTAAAAGCTCGTATCCTAAATAATCTTGGAAAAGCTCTATATAAAAAGGACCCTAGTAAAGGATTAGAACAACTCCTAGAAGCCTATCAAATAAGACTTAAACTAAAAAATAACGAAGATATCAATCGCAGTTACTTAAGTTTAGCTGAATTTTATTTACTTAACAACAATCTTAAGGAGGCCTATAGTTATGCTAATAAAGCTTACATTCAAACAGCCAAAACAGACTACAAGAAAGATAAACTTCTTGCTTTAGGTCTATTAATCAAAACACAAAATAAACAAAACTCACTTTACTTTTCAGAATATATTGACTTGTCTAAAGCCATTTATTCTGAAAGTCTAAAAACAAAAAATCAATTCGCTAAACTACGTTACGACTTTGACCAACATTTACAAGAGGCTACAAAACTAAAAATAGATTTACAACAAAGTGAATTGATTTCTGCTCAAAATAAAAATGCCTTTTTATTCACATTAATTTTATTAGTAGTTGGCGGTGTTATACTCTCTTTTATCTACTACAAGACCAAACAACGCCATCGATTAGAAAAAATACAACAATCCTACCTAACGGAGACGCGTATTTCTAAACAAATACACGACGAATTGGCTAATGATGTATTCAATGTCTTGACGTATATCCAAAATTTCAATCTCGAAGCTGCTGAAACAAAAAAACATTTACTCCTTGATTTAGAATCAATTTACAATAAAGCTAGAAATATTTCTCTTGCTCATAGCTCAGTAACTACAGATGAAACCTTTGCTACTTATCTTACTACACTCTTTAATGAGTACTCAACTGACACTTGTCAAATCATACTCTCTGGCATAGACTCCTTTGATTTTAATTGCTTAGACAAAAATCAAAAGATAACTATTTACAGAGTAATACAAGAGTTATTAGTTAATATGAAAAAGCATAGCATGGCGACAATTGTAGTCTTCAAATTCTCTGAAAACAAAAAAATGCTTCAAATCTTTTATTCTGATAATGGCGTAGGAATCATCCAAGAAGACTTAAAAACTAAAAATGGATTACTGAATGTGGAAACCCGTATTAAAAATATTGGAGGAAGCTTTACATTTGACTACGAGAATAAGCTCGGTATCAAATACAACATTCTAATACCCAAAAAAAACTATGTTTAAGAAAATTCTAATTGTTGAAGATTACGACAGCATAAATATAGGCATTGCTCAAGCCTTAACTGAAAAAATGCCACTCGCTGAAGTTTACAATACAAAGTATTGTGATGACGCATGGTTAAAAATTCAAAGTGCTCTTGCGAACAACGCGCCTTTTGACTTAATCATATCTGACCTATCTTTTCAAGAAGACTATAGAGACGCTAAACTAAAGGGTGGGGCTGATCTGATTAGTACAATTAGAGAAACTCAACCCTTACTAAAGATTATTGTCTATTCTATCGAAAACCGATATATTGAAATCCACGAACTAATTGATCACTTAAAAGTAAACGCCTTTGTCAGTAAAGGTAGAAATAGCATCCAAGAACTACTAACTGCCATTAAGCATATTCAACAAGAAGGCAATATGGTATATCTTTCCCCTGATATCAAAGATGTAAAAAGCAGCACAAGCTCCTTGATTTTGCAAGATGATGATCTATTGATTTTAAGATTACTTTCTGAAGGATATTCACAAAATGATGTTGGTGAAAAGCTTAAAGAAGAAAACTATACAATCACTAGTACTAGTAGTATTGAAAAGAGAATTAGCAAACTCAGAGCTACTTTTGATGCAAAAAACACAATACATCTAATCAGTATAGTGAAAGACTTAGGCATCATTTAAACTACATATACCCTATCACAACTAACACTTTTGATTCATTTATAAAAAATATTGTCAAAATGTGGTTTTCCGTAAAACACTCCTTGTACAACAATGTACTTTTGCATCGTAGATTCTTAGAACTTTAATATGCACCGTTTACTTCCCTCTATTATATTGTTACTACTTCTTGGTTTTATAGGATGTGATACTGTCAATGACCAAAATCACTATCCAGAAGATAAAGTCAAAAAAAATTCACAAGATGAAATAGAGTCAATGCTAAGCACGTATACCAATTATGTAAACAACTATAAAGATTTATACAGTAAAGCGCTTAGCGGGGACAAAAAAGCCCTTAAATCATATTCTGACTTAATGCTTAAAGTAGATGAATCAAATCAAAAATTAAACAAGCTAATTGACCAACAAAGATTAACGTCTAATCAATTAAAAAAATATATTTCATTGAAGAAGAGGTTCACTCCTTAAATAAAAAGCGGATATCAAACTTTTGATATCCGCTTTTTTTATCCTCTTAAACAGAAGCTTGTAACTTCTGCAATAAGTTCTTATCCAAAGCTTGTTCCGTATACGCTTTATCTACATGTAGCTTCTTAATCTTCTTCTGACTAGGCAATTCGTACATTGCATCTGTCAAAATAGCTTCACATAAAGAGCGCAATCCACGAGCTCCTAATTTATACTCTAAGGCCTTATCTACAATAAAATCTAATGCCTCATCTGAAATAGTAAACTTGATATTATCCATTTCAAACAACTTCTCATATTGCTTAATCAAAGCATTTTTAGGCTCTGTCAAGATTGATCGTAAAGTCTCCTTGTCCAGTGGATTCATATAAGTCAAGACAGGTAAACGTCCAATTATTTCGGGTATTAAACCATAGTCTTTAATATCCTTAGGAACAATATACTGCATCAAATTCTCCTTATCTACCTTTTCATTTTCCTTAGAAGCATTGTATCCGATTGCTTGATAATTCAATCGTTTAGAAATAATACGTTCTATACCGTCAAAAGCTCCTCCTGCTACGAAAAGAATATCTTTTGTATTTACCTCTATAAATTTTTGATTTGGATGCTTTCTTCCTCCTTCTGGCGGTACATTGACTATACTACCCTCTAGCAATTTCAACAGCGCCTGTTGCACTCCCTCTCCTGACACATCACGAGTTATCGATGGGTTATCACTCTTACGTGCTATCTTATCTATCTCATCAATAAATATTATACCTCTCTGAGCGCGTTCTACATCGTAATCAGCCGCTTGCAATAACTTTGTCAAAATACCTTCTACATCTTCCCCTACATATCCTGCTTCAGTTAATACAGTTGCATCGACAATTGCCAAAGGCACATTCAACATTCGCGCAATTGTTTTGGCAACTAATGTCTTTCCTGTACCTGTCTGCCCCACCATCAGTACATTACTCTTTTCAATCTCTACATCATCTTTATCATTGCTTGCCTCTTGTAATAAACGCTTATAGTGATTATATACTGCCACAGACATCACTTTCTTTGTCTGATCTTGACCAATTACATATTCATCTAGAAAAGCGCGAATATCCTTCGGCTTTTTCAACAATAAATCATTCGCAAGACTTTCCTTTTCTTTTGCCTCTCCATCTTCTTCTACGATACCAAAAGCCTGCTCTACACATCGATCACATATATGAGCATCCATTCCTGCAATCAATATATTCGTTTCAGACTCTGGACGTCCACAAAAAGAACAACGCATTTCTACCTTCGCCATATATTATTCTCTAATTAACACCTCATCAATCATTCCGTACTCTTTAGCTTCTTTAGCTATCATCCAATAGTCTCTATCACTATCATTGTGAATTTTCTCTATCGATTGTCCTGAATGATCTGCAAGGATTTGATATAATTCGTCTTTAAGTTTTAAAATTTCTCTAGCTGTTATTTCAATATCTGAAGCTTGTCCTTGTGCTCCACCCAATGGCTGATGAATCATTACGCGTGAGTGTGGCAATGCCGAACGCTTCCCTGCTGCACCTGCACACAATAACACTGCTCCCATTGAAGCTGCCATTCCTGTACATATCGTCGCTACATCTGGTTTGATCAACTGCATGGTATCATATATTCCTAGACCTGCATACACTCCTCCTCCTGGAGAGTTTACATAAATACTAATATCTTTAGAGTTATCTACACTTTCTAAAAATAAAAGCTGCGCTTGAATAATATTAGCTACATAGTCATCTATTGCTGTCCCTAAGAATATAACACGATCCATCATCAAACGCGAAAACACATCCATTGTCGCTACATTCATTTGACGCTCTTCTATGATATAAGGGGTCATACTACTAACTATCTTGTCATAGTACATACTATTTATTCCGTGATGCTTTGTTGCAAACTTTTGAAACTCTTTTCCGTAATCCATTTATTTATTTTTTTTTAGTATTAAAAAATAAGCGCCTTTCCTTTCGGAAAGACGCTCAAATATACTTATTTTTTTTCGGAAACTATTCTCCGTACATTTCCTTTACGAAATCTTTATAAGAAACTTCTTTTTCTTTAGCAGATACTTTTTCGTTGAATAATACTAATACTTTATCATTCATCACTTGCTCAGAAATACGTCTTACCTCATCTTGGTTAGTCATAACTCTTGCTACGATATCTTCTACCGTTTTTTCGTCTGGTTCAGCTTGACCGAATTGAGCTAACTGATCTTTGATTAACTTAACGGTATATGCTTTGATTTCTTCGAAGTCTAATTTCAAATCATATTGTGACATTACTTTACCTTCTACTAATTGGTAACGCAAGCCTTTTTCTGATTTTGCATACTCAGCAGCAGCAGCTTCAGCTGTCATTGGAGTTTCTCCTGCTGTTTGTAACCATCTTGTTAAGAATTCTGCTGGTAAATCAAATTTAGTCTCTGCCAACAAGTGCTCGTAAACATCGTTTACAAATTTTTGATCTGCTTGACCTGCAAATTGCTTTTCAGCGTCTTCTTTGATTTTTTCTTTTAATTGCTCTACTGATGTTACTACACCTTCTCCAAACAATTTATCAAATAACTCTTGGTTTAACTCTGCTAATTCAGTTTCGTTAATCTCTTTGATTGTGAATACCACATCAACTTCTAATCCGTGTACTTTATCGTGATCTAAACCTAAGTACTCCATTAGTTTGTGATCATCATCAAATAATCCTTTTGTACTTACAGTAACTTGATCTCCAACTTTCTTGTTTAAGAATTTCTTTTGGTTTGTTTTAGTTCTGAAAGCAGTAACTGGTAGAGTTGCCTCTTGGTTAATTCCTTCTTCTTCGTTTGTAAATGTACCTACTAAGTCAGAAGTTTCTTCAACTGCCTCTTTAGATACTAACTTACCATATTGTTTTTGGATAAACTCAACTTGCTCATCTAACATAGCGTCATCAGCAACAACTTTGAATTTAGTGATTTTATTTTTCCCTTCTAAGTCTAAAGTAAACTCAGGAGTTAACCCTAATTCGAAATCAAATTTTAATACATCAGCATCCCAATCAAAACTTTCGTTTGATACTGGAAGTGGATTTCCTAAAATATCAATTTTCTCCTCTACAAGATAATTATTCAATTTGTCTTGCAAAATTTTGTTCACCTCTTCGAACAATACAGCTTTTCCATATTGTTTTACAATTAAACTCATTGGTACTGCTCCTTTTCTAAATCCAGGAACACTAGCGTTCTTTTTGTAGTTAGATAATACTTGATCTACATTACCTTGATAATCTTCTTTTGCAAGCTCAATTGTTACGATTGCATTAAGAGCATCTACATTATTTCTTGTAATATTCATTTTTTGATGTATTTACATAATAAATTTGGGTTGCAAAAATAAATTATTTTTGCAACCCTTCCAAGTTTTTAAGTGATTGTATTTCAATCAATAATTTTTTATTTACTTTCTACACTAGTCTTCCTTCTGCTTCCCATTCACTAAAGATTGAAAAAATGTCAATACAATACTGAATAACAAGGCATACCAAAAATTATCTACCATAAATCCTTTGACAAAATAAGCACTCACTTGTATAATAATCGCATTGATCACAAACAAGAAGAGACCGAGTGTCACAATAGTTGCTGGCAACGTCATAAAAACCAACAATGGTCTTAGTGTCGCATTCAAAATCCCCATCGCTACAGCTACCCATAAGGCTGATGTCCAACCATCAACGCTTACTCCTGGCATAAATTGACAAAGTAATACTACAATTACCGTTGTAATTAATAATCTAATGATAAAATTCATAATATTTTTATTGTAAATGTACTGAATTATTAATTAGTTGGCAATAATACTGGCCCAGGATAAACAGCAGGATTTACTAATGGAATACTAGCCTCATAGTGTTTGTTGATTACGCGTAGTATCTCTGCAGCAATAAAGGCATAACCTCTTTGATTTAGGTGCACCCCATCTAGTGAAAACATCACTGTATTTAGATTCCCCATTCCTTTGAAATAATCTGCTGTATAAATTTGACCATCTTCTACTCTTAATCCAGCTACAGCTTTATTAAGCAAGTCATTCATATCAGCTACGGCTAAATCCTTACTAGCGGCCACTTGTTTGATAATCGTATTGAAAGCAACTGTTGCTGTCTTAACTTTTTGTTGTTCTACCGTATTTAATACAAATTCATCTCCGATTGGAAAAGACACGCCTTTTTTCAACAATGCATCCATCACTGGACTTCCTGTAGATACAGGTAATGAAGCGCCTATTTGAGATTTACTAGTCAACAACATTAAATCCTTAGCAGTTGCATGTCTTGCTTGACCAAATGACATTGCTATCATTTTTATTTGTGCTGGAGTCAATTCAATAGGAAATTGTCCTGATGCTACTGCTTGTGTAATTCCATATTCCAACACAGGAGACATATCTGCTAGCGTTTTATCCTGAATTAATAGTGGATTAGCCGCTTCTTTAGAGATCAATTGAAACCTATCGCCTTGTCCTTGGCTGCTCAAAATCACTTTGAACATCCCTATCAATCCATTTAATTTATCAATATTTTCAACACCAATCAATTCTGGCGTTAATGGATTATAAGGTACCGTTGTGAAGAATGGAATTGCCGTTACATCAGGTACGGTAGCCAATACTCCTTTTGCTCCATTTGCTGTCAATGCATTAGTAATATCACCATACACCTTTTGAAAAACACCTACGTGTGTTATATCATTACCACCGTATTTACTAGGGTCTAATCCACCTACTTCATTTTGATCTACTCCCTCTCCTCCAGAGGTTGCATATGACAATACATCATTTGCCCCAATCCAGTTGGTAAAGAAAGTTGGTTCTAATGAAAGAGCGTCTCCTAACACCGTTGCATTCTCAGAGGTAGCCGTACGCACAAAATAAGGATTTGCTTTACCTACCGCTAATCCTGCCATACTACCATAGCCTGGTGCTACGACATGAAACGTCTTAGCTCCTGGTACACCTGCATTGTGATAAGCTGTTTTTTGTTGTTTAAACACTTCGATTGTCGACTCTCCTTTAATGTTTTCTGGTCCTCCCGTTGACATATTGATAATCATTTTTGTCTTAAAGCTAGGATTACCTACTCCATTAAAAAGCAAGCCTCCGACATCATTAACATCGTCCGCAAACGAAGGCTGAGTAAACTCGCCTCCTCCAACAACTTTGAATTGACCTGCTAATATAGCTGGAAACGAGTTAGACTGACCCGACTTATATACCGTACCATCCATATATCCCGCTGTCAATGAATTCCCTATCGCTACATACGAAGAAAAATCAGCCTTTCCAGGATAATAGGTGTTTGAGTCAATTTTTTCACTAATCTCTGGTTTACAGCTCACCATTAAGGCTAAAGCTGGCAACACTAATAAATATCTTTTTTTCATGATTGTTTTCTTTTAAAGATTAAAAACTATAGCTTACTCCTATACCTCCACTTGTCACAGCGCTTCTGTATGTTCCTCCAAAAGAAACATTCTGCCCATCTTCATTAAAGTAATCGTACGAGTTGTTTGTATCGCTAAAGTGTAAGTAACTAAACACTACATCTACACCTAAACCATTTTTAAACTTATAAGTAAGTCCTCCTGTATAAGCACGAGAATCATTACGCGGTGTCTCTGGTGCAAAATAACCATCTTGTACAGGGCTCTCATCATAGTACCAACCAGCTCTCAAAGACAACTGATCATTTACAGTATACTGAGCTCCCAAACGATAAGTACTTGAATCTTTATAATTACGTGGATTCACAGACGTACCTAATGGGCTATCGACAAAATCTATCACTAAAGCATCGTAAATTTTCCAGAAAGTACGATTGTAATCAAAAGCAAACAACCACTTATTCCATTCATACGAAACCCCTACAGACAACTCTGCTGGTAATGGCATCTCTGCCGTTATCGTTCCATCTTTAAATAAGCCTTGCCCAAACGCTGGTACATCGTGAAACTTTGCTGTTCCTGCCGTTTCCTTCATGATAATCTTTGAACGGTAATTCATCCCTACGCGTAAATGATCGTCGAAATTAAATAAATATCCCGCTGACCATCCCCAGGCAGTTACATTCTTCGCTTCAATCGTCACGTCTGTTTTATTCCCTTGCTCATCAGCCATACTACGAGATACGTTTCTGTTAAACGTTACACCTCCATTTACAAAGATTGGCCCTCCACCAAAACTAAAACGCTCACTTACCTTTATTGCTACTGTTGGTTGAAAATAGAATGCCTTTAAGTCAATATTATTAACTAAATGCGCTCCTTGCCAATCTTTATCCCAATCCACTGCACTTCCGTATGGAGAGTAAACTGCCAAACCTATTGACAACCAATCTGTCGCCTTATAAGCTCCATAAGCGTAAATTGGTGTACCTACATTACGCGTTTCGTTTTCCCAACCATATGTCTTATTCTGAAATTTTGTGTCTGCTATAAGCACATTTACTCCAGCAGAGAAACTCCATTTATCCTTCAAATAAACTGTTGCTGCAGGGTTAAAGAACACTGATTCTGCTCCATTCACTACAGCCACACCTGTATGTCCCATTGCAAGTTGTTTGTTTCCTTGCATTGCAACTCTATATCCTCCTGCATAAGCAGAATAAGATAACAAAGTAATAAGGGATAATGATATAAACTTTTTAACCATAATCTAAGTATTGTTATAATTTGTCTAATTTCAAATATATACAGATATTATAATTTTACAAATTTTTAAGCCTTATTTTAACATATATAAAAAATAAAATAAATTTTAATTAAATAAAAACAACATTCACTTTATAAAATAACCTATATTTTAACACAGACATGAAAAAATAGCAATACAAACTTTAAGAAAGCACCCTAAAAAATCAGCCCCTAATTACATTTTTTTAGTATTTTTACTCGTCACTTTTACTATCTTTAGTACATCTACTACTGAAAGCTATCGCTACCTTCTTGTGTGATTCTCAACCACACTTCACACCAACTAAAATTCAATTAACCACCACCTCTTCTCATCAAAAAAAAAATGAAAAATTTTTATCAAGCCTACGTGCACAATTCATCGTTTTTATGCAGATGATTTAGACATGCATAAAAGATGGTTGGGATATGATCGGGATATTTTGAATGAAAATATTCCGACCATGTCCTGACCATATCCCGACCATTAGGAAGGCGAGCTGTCTTGTACGACTATAGCTGTACAGTTTTAGTCAATAATTTTATCTTATTTTACACATTGGTTTATAGATATAAAAAAAGCTACTTCTCTGTTTGAAAAATAGCCTTATATGAAGTTTACACTGTTTACCTACCTGTTTAGAAAGGAGTGTACTATATCGTAAAACATTTGCGGATTCTCAGCATGCAACCAATGTCCTACTCCTGGTATCGTTTCAATCACTGCTTGTGGAAAATGCTCATGAATTAATTCAAAGTCACTTTCTTGAATATAGTTTGATTTTCCACCGCGAATGAAAAGAGTTTTTCCTTCATACACGCCTCCATCAGCTAATCCTTCACCAACTACCTCAGGATGGCTAGCAAACACATCAAGATTAAATCGAAAGGCTAATTGACCTGGTTCTTTCCAATAAAGACCTTTCATCAAAAACATACGAGTACCTGCATCAGAAATCATACTACTAATAACTGCATCTACTTCTTGACGACTAGGCTTTTCATCAAAATTAACTGCCTGCAATGCTTCTATGATCACTTGATGATGCGGATCATAAGCCCTTGGCGATATATCAGCTACTATTAATTTTTCAACACGTGACGGGTATTTTACAGCCAAGTTCATCGCTACTTTCCCCCCCATTGAATGCCCTAATACAATAGCATCACACATAGCGTGATAGTCCATATAACGAATAATATCTTCGACCATATAATCATACGACCAATCCTCCGAATGAAAACTTCTACCGTGATTGCGCAAATCTAATAAGTGAACTTCATACCCCAACTCAACCATCTGTTTTCCAAAAGTCTTCCAGTTATCAGATGTACCAAAATAACCGTGCATCACAATTAACGGAATACCACCCTCGCCTTCGATATTTGAATATAATACTTCTGCCATTATTGTAATTTTCTAATATACATATTCACTACATTCTCAATACCCAAATATAAAGACTCAGCAATCAAAGCATGGCCTATCGATACTTCTAACAAGTTAGGAATATTATTTTTAAAAAACTCGATATTATCCAAACTTAAATCATGTCCAGCGTTAATTCCAAGTCCTAATTCATTTGCCAATTCAGCTGCTTTAGTGTAAGGAATAATAGCTTTTTCATTACCTAAACTATATTGTGTAGCAAACTCTTCCGTGTATAATTCGATACGATCTGCTCCTACTACCTTAGCTCCTTCTATCATTTCCAATACAGGATCTACAAAGATAGAAGTACGAATACCTTGAGCTTTACACTCAGCAATTATTTCCTGCAAAAAGCCCTTGTGTTTAATCGTATCCCAACCAGCATTTGATGTCAGTGCATCAACCGCATCAGGAACTAAAGTAACTTGAGTAGGTTTACATTCAAAAACGAGTTGCATGAAGTTATCCATTGGATTACCTTCAATATTAAACTCAGTATAAACTACATCTACCAAATCCCTAGCGTCTTGGTAACGAATATGTCTCTCATCTGGACGCGGATGTATAGTCACACCTTCAGCACCAAACTTTTGCACATCTTTTGCTACTTGAAGTAAATTAGGAACATTACCCCCTCGTGAATTACGTAAAGTGGCTATTTTATTAATATTTACAGATAACTTAGTCATAGTTCAAAAAAATTATACGCAAAAATACAAAGTATAATTTACGTCTATTGATTAAATTTGATTATTTTGCACTGAATAAAACTATCTATTAAATATGTTTTCAATAAAAGCGGAATTCTTTGTTTCTCCGACGTTCTTTTCTCTTCATTCAAAAGCAGAGGAATGTATGTCGTATTTAAGAGAAACTAACCTGACGCATTTACCAATCGTAGATGAGTCAAATCTGTTTTTAGGAAGCTTATTAGCAGAAGATATCGAGACCCTGGAAGATAGTGACACACTGGAAGAACTAGGTTATGAACTAGAACACTTTCAACTAATCTACGCAAGTGATATTAGCTTATTTGAAACACTGAATCTATTCAGTAGTAATGATACTAATATTTTGCCTGTTGTAGATAGACATCGAAAATTAGTTAGTCTAGTACTAAAAGACCAAGTCCTTTCCTTTTGGAATGAAACAACCTTCATCGATGAGCCAGGAGAATATATTGTCGTATCTAAAAAATACGACACCTATAGCCTATCTGAAATCACACAACTCGTAGAAAGCAACAATGCCAAACTATACGGTATTCTGATTTTGTCACGAGAAGAAGATTACACCTATATCTTATTAAAGACAAATCAGATAAACACCAACGCTATTTTAGATGACCTACGTAGGCATGGCTATATAATCGATTCGAATAATATTGACGATATGTATCGCAATGAATTAAAAGAGAGATCAAACTACCTAAATAAATACATGAATATATAATGAAGTTTGCAATTTATGGACAAACTAGTAAGCCAATTGTACAAAATATTATACTAAGGCTTCTAAATGTTTTTCAAAACTACGAACATCAAATAGTCTTTGAAGAAGCATTTTACAACTTACTTAAAAACAACAATATTCTTTCAAAAGAATATGACATTTTTGGTAAGAATACAGAATTGAGCGCAGATACTGATTTCTTTATTAGTATAGGTGGGGACGGAACAATGTTGAGGGCAGCAAACTTTATTAAAGATAAAAACATACCTGTGATAGGTATCAATGCAGGCAGACTAGGTTTCTTGGCAAATGTGCAACAAGATGAAATAGAGAAACTACTACCCAATGTTTTTACACGTAATTTCAAATTGTCAAAAAGATCATTAGTTAGCCTTCAATGCAATCCACCCAAAAACAATGATTTTGAAATTCAATATGCTTTAAACGAGATAACAGTTTCACGAAAAAACACGACTTCGATGATTACGGTAGATACCTATCTTGACAATGAATTTCTAGCATCTTATTGGGCTGATGGATTAATCATTGCTACACCATCGGGATCGACAGGTTATTCACTTAGTTGTGGAGGACCAATTATCGAGCCAGAGACAAATTGTTTTGTGATCACACCACTAGCACCACACAATCTAAATGTACGCCCATTAATTATTAGAGATAATCTCGAGATAAAATTAAAAGTGAGCAGTCGTGAGAAAAAGTTCTTATTATCCTTAGACACAACCACAAAGACAGTGACAAACGAGACTGAAATCATTATTTCAAAAGCACCTTTCACAATGGATTTGGTAGAGTTTCCTTCACAGAGTTTTATCAAAACCTTGCGAAACAAACTACTTTGGGGAGAAGACAAAAGAAATTAGTCCCCTAAACGTTTATACTTTTTTCTCAAAAGATACGTTTACTAATGGATAACATGGTTTTAATTGCACTATTAAATATCCAAAAAAGGTTAATTAAAACTCAATATTAGTATATTTGTAGCTTATTTTAATAAAATGAATAGAATTTTACTCTCTTTAGTATTACTATTATTTGCCAATCTAGCCCATGGACAGATTCATGAAGTTGGTGTTGGTGTTGGTGGGGCTAATTACGTTGGAGATATAGGTTCTACTCAGTTTATTAAACCGACTGATGTTTCATTTAATTTATATTACAGATTAAACAGAAGCCCCCGTCACTCCTATAGAGTAAGCTACACACATAATAAAATAAGTGGCGATGATCTAAAGTCAAGTATCCCTTCTCGCAGAGAAAGAGGGTATCAATTTGACAATAAAGTTGAACAATTGGCAGTAGGAATAGAGTTTAATTTTTTCGAATTTGACCTACACGAAGAAAAGTTTGCCATAACACCATATATATATGCTGGAGTATCAGGCATACGATATACAGACTTATACTTCAAGCCTTTCGAACAACCAATTGAGGAAGAAATACACATTGACAAGGTAGATTTAGTAAAAGATAAAAAGAAAAATTCTTTTGCAATTCCCTTTGGCGGAGGAGTAAAAATACGAGCTACTCCACAGTTAATTATCAATGCAGAAATCATTGCTAATTATACATACACGGACAATCTAGATGGTAGTCACCCTACAGGTTCGTCAAAAGAATATTACAGTTTTGGTAAAAATGGAAACGATTGGTTTTTTTTCACAGGTATATCTATCAGTTATACCTTCGGAAAAAACCCATGTTATTGCGCAGATTAAATAAATGGATTGGAAAGAACACATTGACGTAAATAAGTTACCTCAACACTTGGCTATCATTATGGATGGTAATGGTCGTTGGGCAAAAAAGCAAGGTTTTTTAAGAACAATAGGACACGAAAACGGAATTAAATCAGTACGTTCTACATTAACAATGTGTGCTAAATTGGGTATAAAAAACCTAACATTATACGCATTTTCAACAGAGAACTGGAATAGACCAAAATTCGAAGTGGACAAGCTAATGGAAATATTAGTTAAATCCCTTAAGAAAGAATTACCTACTTTTATTGAAAATAAGATTTCGTTAAATGCAATTGGCAACTTATCATTACTGCCAGATAAAGTTCAAAAAAACTTACAAGAAGTAATTGATCAGACTAAAGATTTAGACAAAATGACCTTGACTTTAGCACTCAGCTATGGCTCAAGAGCAGAGTTAGTTGAAGCTGTGAAAAAAATTTCTTTTAAAGTTAAAAATAACTTAATTTCGGAAAGTGATATAGATGAAACAATTATTAATGAGCATCTTTACACGAATGGTCTACCTGATGTAGACCTGCTAATTAGAACCAGTGGAGAACAAAGAATAAGTAATTTCTTGTTGTGGCAGATAGCCTATGCAGAGTTATATTTTACTGAAGTACTTTGGCCAGACTTCACAGAAGAAGAATTAGCAAAAGCCCTTCTTACATTTCAGAATAGAGAAAGAAGGTTTGGAAAAACGAGTGAACAAATTAAATAAAAAACGAATATAATGTTTCAAAAAGGAACCTCTCTTTTTGCACTGTTTATTGCTGGATTAATCTATGCGAATGCACAAGCACAAGACAGTTTAAACATTCCTACTTATGAAGCTCCTAAAACTTATACTTTAGGGGACGTAAAAGTAACTGGAAAATACAATTACAATCCACAAACAGTTATCACTTTTACTGGACTAAGTAAAGGACAAGAAATAACAGTACCTGGAGAAGAAATATCTGATGCTTTAAAAAAGCTTTGGAATCTTGGATTCTTTACAGATATCAACATTTATGAAACATCAATCGTAAATGATACTATTAACCTAGAGTTGAGTTTAAACGAATTACCACGTTTAAATAGCGTAAAGATTAAAGGCTATAAGAAATCAAAGTCTGAAGCATTAATCAAAGAAGCTAAAATAACTAAAGGTAAGATCGTAAATGAAAACTTCTTATCAACGACAAAATACTTCTTGTTAAACAAGTACAAGAAAGATGGTTACTACAATACGAAAGTTACCTTAAACACAGTTCCGACTGACTCTACAAATAGAAGAGTAGATTTAGTTATTGGAATTGACAAGGGTAAAAAAGTTCGTATTTCAGAGATCAACTTCGAAGGAAATGATAAACTAGCAGATAAAAAGCTTAAAAAAGCAATGAAGGATACAAAACAACGTAGTCCTTTTAATCCATTGCGTCTATTTAAGCCTTCTAAATTCATTGCGAATAAATACGAAGAAGATTTAGATAAACTAATCGAGAAATATAAAGAAAGTGGATACCGCGACGCTCGTATTATCACTGATTCTACAAGTTACAACCCAGAAACGAATAGAATTGCCATTGATATTAAAGTAGAAGAAGGTAATAAATACTACTTTGGAGATATCCGATTTATCGGTAACTCTGAATATCGAAGTTCAGATTTAAAAAATCTATTAGGTATCAGTAAAGGAGATGTTTACAACGGTGTATTACTTAGTAAACGTATTGCTGACCCTACAAACCAAGATGGTAACAACATCAGTGATTTATATCAAAATTCAGGATATTTATTCTCACAAGTTACACCAGTAGAGGTTAAGACAGCTAATGACACGATAGATTTTGAGATACGTATCATGGAGGGACCTATTGCTAAGTTCAATAACATCACGATGTCAGGGAACCACCATACACATGATCACGTAATCCAACGCGAGTTAAAGACACGTCCAGGGGAAACTTGGAGTAAGGCTCTTGTTATGGAAACAATGCGTAGATTATCTCAATTACAAATCTTCGACCCACAAGCTATCGTACCAGATATCAAGAATGCTGATCCAGCATCTGGAACCGTAGATTTAAACTGGGTAGTAGCAGAAAAAGGATCGAGTCAAGTAGAGTTACAAGGAGGATATGGTGGAGGTGGATTCATCGGTACGCTGGGTCTTTCTTTTAACAACTTCTCTTTGAGAAATATATTTAATAAAGAGGCATACAAACCATTCCCAATGGGAGATGGTCAATCGTTAGCACTTCGTTTACAAGGAAGTAGTTACTACCAGACATATAGCTTAAGCTTTACAGAACCATGGTTTGGAGGAAAAAAACCAGTGAGTTTCTTCGGTACAGTGGCATATAGTAAACAAAACCTATACGACTACTACAGCCGTCGTACAGACCGCAGTAGAGGATTTAATATTACGACTTTGTCATTTGGTATGGCGAAGAACTTAAATGTACCTGATGATTATTTTGTGTTATCACATACATTGAGTTTCCAATACTATGACATGAATAATTATAATACAGGTCTATTTACATTTGGAGATGGTTCGTCACGTAACTTATCATACCAGATAGAACTTAGACGAGATAACCGTGGTATGGATCCAATTTTCCCTACTTTTGGATCACTATTTAGTGTAAGTGGTAAATTCACACCGCCATATTCATTATTCAACAATATTGATTACACAACATTAAAAGACCAACAAGAATACAAGTTAAAATCAAAAGCAGGAGCTATAGATCCTTCTACAGGCTTACCAATGCCAGAAGGGACATATATCAATAGTAGTGGTCAACCAGTCTATGATTGGAAAGATGCAGCTGCAGACCAAAGTAAAATCGATCAAAAACGATTCAATTGGTTAGAGTATTATAAAATCAAATTTAAAGGAGATTGGTATACAACTATCTATGACAAGCTAGTATTAAGAACCGTTGGAGAATTTGGTTTCATGGGATCGTATAACGACAAAAGAGGTATCGTACCTTTCGAACGTTTCTACTTAGGTGGAGATGGGTTAGCGAATTTCTCACTAGATGGTAGAGAAGTAATTCAGCTTAGAGGGTACCAAAACCAAACACTAACACCAATAAATGAAAGAGGAGAACAAATTGGGGGTACTATTTACAACAAATTTTCGTTAGAGTTAAGATACCCAATTACATTAAAACCGAGTGCATCAGTTTATGTATTATCATTTGCTGAAGCAGGTAACTCATATGATACATTTAAAAACTATAAACCATTTGAGTTAAAAAGATCTGCAGGATTAGGAGTTCGTGTATTTATGCCTATGTTTGGTCTATTAGGAATAGACTTCGGTTATGGATTTGATCCAGCACCAGGACAACCACAAAAAAGTGGATGGCAAACGCACTTTATCTTAGGTCAATCGTTCTAATGTAGTTCGATAAAAAATGAAACAACATGAGACTTGTATTAGCTTCTATTATTTGTATATTTACGACATTAACAATGTATCCACAGGGCGGAAGTGCTCGGATAGCATACATTGATATGGAATATATATTAGGGCAGACACCTGAATATATAGAAGCTACTACAGCTCTTGATGCTAGAGCCAATCAATGGAAGTCAGAAGCTGATAAAATGCAAACTGATATCCAAAAGCTAAAAGATGAATTAGCAACTGAAAGAATTCTCTTAACAAGAGAACTCATTGAAGAAAAAGAAGAGGAAATAGCAATAAAAGAAGCGGAGCTTTATGAGTATCAGCAAAAGCGATTCGGTACCAAAGGAGATTTAATTACTCAAAAAGTAATGTTATCCAAGCCAATCCAAGATCAAGTTTTTGCTATTGTTGAAGACATCACAGAAGCTAGGAAATTTGATTACGTTCTTGATAAAAATACAGAGTCCACTATGGTACTTGCCACAAAAAGGCACGATATTAGTGATCTAGTTATAAAGCGTATGGCTACTGCAAGACGCAAACAAAATATGACTAGAAAGCAAGTCAAAGAAGTAGAGAAAGAAGAAAAGCTTGAAGACGAAATGGCACTACGTCAAAGTCGTCGAGAAGAACAGCAAAGAAGAAAGGCTGAAGCTGATCGACTATTAAGACAAGAAGAAAAGAAAAGAAAACAGGAAGAAGCAAACGATCCTAATTCTTTACGAAAAGAAGCTATTCGCCGTCAGCAAGAAGAAAGAGAAAAGGAAAGACAAGCAAAACAAGAGGAAAAGCAAAGACAACGTTTAGAGCGTATCGAAGCCCAAAAAGCAATCATTGAGCAGAAGCAACTCGAAATGGAGCAGCGACGTCAAGAAGCTCAGCTTGCTAAAGAAAAGGCAATAGAAGATCGCAAAAAACAAATTGAAGAGCAAAAAGAAGAACTTCGACGCCAACGAGAAGAACGCGATCAGTTGATTCAAGAAGAACTAGATCAAAGACGTAGTGAAGCCCAAAGCAAGTCTAAAACAACAAATACAGTTGATATTGAAAAGCTAAGAGAAGAAAGACGTATAGAGCTAGAGAAAAAAAGAGAAGAAGCGCGCCAACAAAAAGAAGAGCAGAAAAGTAAACGCGAAGCGGAAATAGCGGAAATAAAAAAACAACAAGAGCTGAGAAGACAAGAAGCTCTAAAGAAAGAAGAAGAAAGAAAGCGTCGTATTCAAGAAAAAATAGAAGAAAGAAAAAAAGAAATTGAAAGACGTAAACAAGAAAATAAATAGAATAACTAGAACATTAATTATAGAAAATAAATCAAAAAAATCGAGTAACATGAGAAAAATGAAATCTTTATTAATTGCAGCAGCAATGTTTTTTGGAGTAAGTTCAACTGCTGTAATGGCTCAATCTAAAGTAGCTCATATCGACGTACAAGCTTTAATGGGAGACTTACCAGCAATGAAAACTGCAGATGCTGAATTGAAAAAAATGGGAGAAGGATTTGAAGCTAATTTCAAAGCTTTGGTTACTGAATACCAAACTAAAGTTCAAAAATATCAAGCTGAAGCAGCTACTGCAGGTGAAATTGAGAACGAAAAAAGAGCTAAAGAAGTAGGTGAAATGGAGCAAAAAATCCAAGAATTCCAAACTTCAGCTTCTCAACAATTAGAGCAAAAAAGAATGACTTTATTACAACCAATCATGGAAAAAGCACAAGCAGCTATCAAAAAAGTAGCTAAAGCAAAAGGATATGATTACGTAATGGATGCTACAGTAGGTGGAGGACTTTTAGTTGCTGATGGACCAAGCTTATTAGAAGATGTAAAAAAAGAATTAGGAGTTAAATAATCCTGATTATTTTAAACAATTAATACCAAAACCACTCTATGTATATAGAGTGGTTTTTTTTAAATTTGTACATGACTAAAAACAATCCCATAGGTTTATTTGATTCTGGCATTGGCGGGACAACAATATGGCGTGAAGTACACAAACTTCTGCCTAATGAAGATACTATATTCATTGGGGACCAGCTCAACGCACCCTATGGTATAAAGACACAAAGTGAAATCATAGCACTTTCACTTAAGAATGTCGAGTGTTTACTTCAATTGAACTGTAAACTAATAATTATAGCATGTAACACAGCTACAACGAATGCAATTAAAGAGATTAGGCAACAGTTTCAAGTTCCTATTATTGGAATAGAACCAGCCATTAAACCAGCTACCTCTTTGACAAAAACTTCTACTATAGGTGTTCTAGCTACAAAAGGAACGATTACTAGCGACTTATTCTCTTCTAAGTTAAAGTTATACCCTAATGTGAAAATAATTGAGCAAATCGGCTATAACATCGTTAACCTTATTGAAAGTGGTAAAACAAACACCCCTGAAATGAGAGCATTGCTCAAAGAATATTTAGACCCTATGATAGCTCAAGGTATGGATACATTAGTATTAGGTTGTACCCATTACCCATATCTCAAACCGATACTAACAGAACTACTAGGGGATTCAATAACAATTATTGACTCAGGTAAAGCTGTAGCTAAACAAACAAAAAATGTCTTACAAGATTTGGATTTACTTAACAATAAAACATCGATTGGAAAGTGCCTTTTCTACACCAACACAGATACCACCATTCTACAGTCTTTCCTTGATGATGGAGATATTGCAGAATACAAAAACTTCTAAATATAAAAGGTTGCTAAACATAAATTAGCAACCTTTTATATTTAACACGATGATTTTTTTCTCCAAATCTTTAAAGAATTACTCTTCTTTATACCAACTCGAATACATCACATAATTATTGGCAATTCTTTCTACCTCACCGCCAAATTCAGAAGCATTGATCTCTTTTACTTTTTTAGCTGGTACACCTGCATAAATTGCTCCAGACTCCACTACTGTATTCTGAGTAACAACAGATCCAGCTGCTATAATCGTATTACTGTGAACAACACAGTTATCCATAACAATTGCCCCCATTCCGATTAAGACATTATCATGAATCACACAACCATGCACCATAGCATTATGGCCAATTGATACATTATTTCCGATTATTGTAGGGTGTTTTTCATATGTACAATGAATAACTGCACCGTCTTGAACATTAACTTTATTCCCAATTGAAATTGAGTTCACATCACCTCGTATTACAGCGTTAAACCATATACTACATTGTTCTCCTAAGGTTACCTCTCCAACTATAGTTGCATTTTCTGCTATAAAACAATCCTCTGGTATTTGTGGTGACTTCCCACGTACTGCTCTTATAATCATATCTTGTAAAATAAAAAATCCCGATAAATATCGGGATTTTTTATTTTAATCTTTTACTGTTGGACAATTACAATCTAAACTTACACGTTTAGGAAATAAATTAACCCCTATTGTAAATTGATGGAAACCACTGTTTGTAAATTTCACATCACCGACTGGTTGAGTATACGCATAAGAAAAGGTAAAATTCCTATAGTTACCTCCTATAAGTGGAGTGAAGTATTGTAAACGCTGAGTTTTAATCTCACCTAATTTTTCATAATCAGCACCATTTAAGTTTGTACGGTAAGAAATACCTCCCCATAATCTTCCAAACTCAAATTGTCTATATACTTTCATATTAATATCGAAAGATAGTTCATCAAGCTTCTCTGTATATTGTATCAATGTAGATGGCTCATAAATCCAACCTGTCCCATATTTGGTATTCCCGAATGCATAACCAGCCCCTGCCATATACTTACGCAAGTTATTACTCTCTACATCAGAATATAAATTTGACTTACTAGTTACAGCATTCTTAACAGTCAACATCGAGAAGAAATTTTTGTAGTGATAAGCTGCTCCAACATCTACTGTAAAGTAAGAATCCTTTAATGTATTACTTCCATCAACATTCGGGTCAAATCCTCCAAACTCACTTTCATCAAGGGAGGTCCTAGCAAATCCTGCACTAATACCAAATGATAGTAAATGTAAGTCATATCTCGACTCACTAAAGGTCAAGTGGTAAGCATAGGTTCCCTTAAACCCAGCTTGTGAATGGTAACCATTCTTATCGTTATAAAAAACACCTCCTATAGCAGATTGATCATTTAATCTAGCACTCGCATTCAACGTCATCAAACGAGGAGCATCATCCACTCCACTCCACTGCTGTCTCGTGGTCATTCTTCCTTGAAGACTATTCTTAATACCTGCCATCGCAGGGTGTAAAAGATAATAATTATCTGCTAAGTACTCCGAATATACAGGCATTCCCTCTTGTGCCTTACCCAATTGAGCTACCAATAAAACTAAAACAAGGTAACCGTTTCTAAATATCTTATTCATATCAAATTATCTTTTTAAAGAGAAGTGTCCTTTATAGCTCATTTTTTGACCATCTTTTGGCTGTCCAGGTACATCGTTAGTAAACTCTACAGTAAACCAGTAATCGGTTGATGGCATTAGTTTTCCATTGAACGTTCCGTCCCATCCTTCTCCTTGAGAACTTAATTGTTTGATCAATTTTCCATATCGATCATAAATAGCTATTCTTGCTTCTGGATGCTTCATTAATCCAGGTATAGTCCATGTATCGTTATATCCATCACCATTTGGCGTAAAATATTTAGGATAACCAAAAACAGTAAAATCTGTATATGCCATACATCCTGATACGACATCTCTTACCCAAGCAGTATGACTTCCGATTGGAACATTAAGAAAGCGATTACTCATTTGAAATGCACCTGAATCAATAGCAAATTCATAATTGCCTGACAAACCACCTTTAGATCCAATCACAACCTCAGCTTCCCCATATTCATTCACGTCTAATGAATTAACCATACCCGTCGCATCAGCGTTTTCAACAAATACATTTATTAAATCTTTAACTGTCCATGAATGAGTAATAATACACGATGTTGTTCCTGGAAATGGCTCGTCTTGAAACCCTACAGAAACCATATAATCTCCTGCAATAGTAACTGCATAAGTCAACTGATCACCACTTTGAATAGTTTTCCAATAAGCATCGTTGTTTGAATCATACTCCCTTTTTGACCAAATTGCTTTTAATGGTCTATTTTTAACATCTTTTGATGTCACCCCTAATATAATTGGTGTTATTGTTCCTGTTTGTGAGTCCGCACACAATTGAAGCGTATTTTCTGAAGGGTATTTTTCTGTAACAGGTACTGTACTTAATGTGATATGAAACGAACTATAATTCTCTGCCAATGGACAATCAAATTCTTTCTGCATACCAACGCGTGCATAGATTGTAGGTGTTTTACCTCCCATTGGTATAGCATACTTTGTTACTAACGACTCATCCATTCTTACATCGTTAATTACATCTTGCTCACTAGCGTAATAATGCACTGTTAGTTTAGCTCCTTCAGGGTTTAGGCTTGGACCATATTGATCTGATTTCAATTTACCAATAAAATAAGACTCAGTCGTACGAAGATTAACATAATACTTCCCATCTGCTGAATTATCAACTTGACAAACATTAAAAGCACGATTATTAGCTACCTCCGTTTTTAATTTACTATATCCGATTGAAGCATAAAAATAGGCTGTATTATAACTACCAGTCATTAGATCAGTAACTCTTACCCAAATCTGTTTAGCCTCATTAATTTGTACTTCAATCTCTGCTCCTACTATTTTATTTTGCGCTTTTTCTGCATCATCCTTTGAATTAAAAAACTCTACAGTAAACTTCCCTGTAGGATCAAAGTTCGGATCCTTTATTTCATCTTCAGTTGCCAAAGTTCGACCATCAGCAATCTTAATCGTTTGTTCAGTCAAAGATAGCTTAAAGGAAGTCACATTACTATCACAGTAAGACACATTTTCTAACTCTGGAATATACGGTTTCTCTGTTACTTTTAACGCAACCATCTTTTCAACGTTAATACAGCTATTACGAGTCAATTTACTCTCTGCTCGTACATAGACAAAACTACCATCTAAAGTTTCATATGCTTCAGGAGAAGCAATAACATTCACTGCTCTTTCTGCATCTGACTTCGTCTTATAGAAACTAAACGTATAATAACCTACACTATCCCCAGCTACCACTAGCTGTTGTTTTGCTTTATTCAAATCAAAGATACCATAACGTCCATTAGCGTCTTCTTTACTTTGAACTACCTCTAGACTTGCTTGTACTGGATTTAATTCTAACGACTCCGTATACAAGGTAAAAGTATAACTACCTTCTTCTACAGTATTAAGCAATTTAATACGTGCTTCTATATCAGTATTATTTACTGCTTTAAAGTTATTCAAAGGTGACGTTATTTGAACACCGTTTTGAAACAGCTCAACTGTTTTTTGTCCATAGTATAATTCACCTATTAAACTAGATAAATTAAAAGTACCTTGTCCATTATCATCTTTACAAGCATACATATCTTGCAATTTCACCAATCGCTCTGATAACGTACAGTTTGCATCTTTAATCGTCAAAGTAAACTCTTCTACATTAGGTTGATCATTAGGATTTATAACCGAATACACACGCAACCATAACGAGCTGGTACCTGCTGTTGGACTTTGAATCTCTATTCTATCATCAGTCAATGGATTAGTTCCTGCATTAGCAGCTGCTTCTGTTGCATGAAAGCTATATTTATAACCTTTTGGGACAATTGCATTTCCAGAAGCATCTACAACACTTCCTGTAGCTTTATCTTTTAAGGCTTCACCTAAATAAACTACCATTTTATCAGATACTACTACTTTATTAGCATCTAAGCCAGGCACACATTGCTCTACATTGAATGGTTTTCCAAATACAACCTGGTTGGGCTGTTGCTGATCCGCTACAATAGCAATACTTGCTTTATTTAAATAATTTATGGATTTCGTTCCTGCCAAAGCACTCGGAGTGCTTGTAAATACAGAAAGAACAAAAAATAAAAGCCAGAAATTCTTGCTCATTTTATCGCTATATTAAAATTATTACTGCTTACTTATTTGTTAATTATATGTTTAAATAAACGTTATTCAAGACACATAGTAATTTTCTTTGTTAATTTTGAAAAAACTAAAATAATATGTCAAAAATACAAATTCAAAATACGTCTAACCCTACAATTATAAAATTTGTTTTACCTGATTTTATAACTAAAGGAGAAAACTTCGAATTCAAAAATATTGATGAAACGGCTAATTCACCATTAGCACGCGAATTATTCTATCTTCCTTTTGTTAAAACGATTTATATCTCAAATAATTTTATTGCCATTGAAAAATTTTCTATCGTTGAATGGGATGATGTAAAAGAAACAGTTGCTGATCAAATAGAACTATTTCTTGCTAAAGGTAAGAAAATACTAATTGATTCTAAAAAAGAAATAAAAAAGCAACCAATCACTATATACGCTGAATCAACACCAAATCCTTCTGTAATAAAGTTTGTAGCTAATAAATTATTAACAAAAAAGCACGTTGAATATAAAAATATCGACGAAACACAAACTTCAGACCTTGCCAAAGAATTGTTTAAACAATCTTTCGTAAAAGAAGTCTTTATTGATGAAAACTATGTTTCTATTTCTAAATTTGATGCTTACGAATGGAATGATTATATTCAATCCACTCGTTCATTCATCAAAGAATTTTTAGAAAATGGCAATCTAGCAGTTGATGAATCTCTTATACTGGATACTAAACAAGTAGAAGAGCAAGCTGATCAACACTTCGACGCTCTAGATGAAAAATCTCAACGAATCATCAATATTTTGGAAGAATATGTTAAACCAGCAGTACAAGCTGATGGAGGAAATATTGCTTTTCAAAAATACAACGAAGAAACCAACACGGTAAACGTTATCCTACAAGGCGCATGTAGTGGATGTCCTTCTTCTACTTTTACCCTTAAGAACGGTATTGAAAACATGCTTAGACAAATGTTACAAGACAATGATATTATCGTAGAAGCCTACAATGGTTAAATACACTCTGTTAAGTTAAAAGCACATTATTATTACAACATAAAAGGCAGTAGTAAACACAAGTTTGCTACTGCCTTTTTACTTTAGGTTATTTTATCCTAAACACTTAATTGTTCGCCTATATTTTTATATATCTAAGATTAAGTTAATTATTAATAGTCAATGATTTATCGATGTAAAATTACAATGCAGAACATCATAATTCAAAACAAAATCCATTAAATAGAAACAACGACTAATCTAACATTCAAACTACCTAAACTTCTCTAATAAACACAAAAAAAGAGGTTGTAAAAACAACCTCTCCTTCACTGTAATTAAATATATAAGATTATCTCATTCTTATGAACGATTTCCTCTTAACATCCATTTCAAAATTCTTAAACAATTCTAATAATCCGATTGTCGCTTTAATCAAGTCATCTGATTCAAACAAAATAGAAAAATACAATTTACTATTCTTCGGACTTGTTTCAGTCGTTCTAATACGAATAATTTGTTTTTGAATTAATTTATCAACTGTCGAAATAATCTCTTCTTTATTTGCAAGAATAGCTTCTATTTCTGAGTACTTCTCTTCTGAGAACAGTTTGATAATTTGATCAAAGAACTCTTGAAGTTTTTGATCGATTAACTTAAGGTCTCTAATCTGATTGAACTTAAGTTTTTTGTGATTATTATCAACGTGAGTTAAACTGTTTTGAGAAATAAAACTCACAGCCTTAATCATTTCTTGTAGATAACCCAATGTTACAACATAAAACTTACTTGCCTCTACTGATGTATCGTCTAAGTTTTTAATGAAGTAATAAACGTTACCGCGAAGGTTATCAACTTCTTTCTCTAATTTCTTTAATTTCTTTCTACTTTTCTTCAGTTCATTAATATCTTGAAGAGCAATAGCATCAATTACTACAGTATATTGTTCATTTACACGAGTAAGAACATTGGCAATCTGAGTCGAACTTTCAGCAGCTACACCTTGTATATTTACAACATCTACACGGCTTAATTGCGCTTCCTCTAATTCTTTTTCTTTCTCTTTTCTTCTGTGAACTTTATTACTTCTATAAAGTAGGATCCCTACAATAATCAACATTAACACAAGTGAATATACTTCACCTATTTTTAAGATATATGCAGTTACAAATGAAGCAAGGAAAGCAACAATACCTGTTACAAACCAACCTCCAATTACATTAAATACACCCGCTACACGATATACTGCAGAGTCTCTATCCCATGCTCTATCTGCAAATGATGTACCCATTGCTACCATGAACGTTACATAAGTAGTTGACAAAGGTAGCTTCATCGAAGTACCTATCGAAATCAATATACTTGCAACCATTAAGTTAACTGAAGCACGTACCATATCAAACGCTGGTTCATCTTTTGCTGCTCTTTTTACAGTAACTGCAGGTTTCTCGAAACGTTTGTCTAATTTTAATTGAAGTGATTTTGGCAATACAAAATCAATCATATTCCCCATAAATACAGTACCTCGAACAATAGAACGTGATAGCACATTAGAATCAAATTTCTCTTCTGTACCTCCAGCATCTTGTCTAGCTAAGTTCATTTCTGTCTCAACTACAGCTTTTGCTTTTTTAGAAGTCCATAGCGTTACTACCATGATTATTCCTGCAATCAATAAGAAATAGAACGGAGCTACTACACTCTCTTCAGCCAGCACTCCCATCATAAATTCATCTGCTCCCATTCCGGATGCTTGGAAGAATCCAAACGATTGGAATGCAGCGATTGGCACACCAATAAAGTTCACCAAGTCGTTACCTGCAAAAGCAAGAGCTAAGGCGAATGTACCTATAACAATGATAACACGTAAAATATTTATTTTAAATACGCTTACTAGTAATTGTGAGATAATCGTCCAAATAACAAAGCTAATTGCTACAATTGTCATTTGATTTTCTTTAATCCACAATGTTGTTTCTTTACTTAAGAAACTAGCTCCTTTAAGTCCTTTAATCAAGATAAAGAAGGTAATTGCAGTAATCGCTATACCACCAAAAATCCCACCAAAAGTCTTTAACTTCTTGTCTATATTAAACGTAAATACTAGTCGAGACAAATACTGTACAATCGAACCTATGGTAAAAGATAGTAGTACTGACAATAGAATACCTACTACAATCTGAGTTGCCTTAGCCGTATTAATATATTCCGGCAGCGTATCCCAACCTGAACCGCTGTTTACAATCTTAATAACTGCCAAACAAACTGCTGACCCAAGTAATTCAAATACAATTGATACTGTTGTTGAAGTTGGTAACCCTAAAGAGTTAAACACATCTAACAAAAGTACATCCGTAATCATTACGGCGAGGAATATGATCATTACATCGTTAAACGTAAACATCTTGGGGATAAAAATACCACTTCGGGCAATCTCCATCATACCACTCGAAAATAAAGCTCCTACCAATATACCTAAAGAAGCTACTATCATAATAGTTTTGAAAGTTACTGCTTTTGAACCTATAGCCGAGTTCAAAAAGTTAACAGCGTCATTACTAACTCCTACAGTAATATCAATAATCGCTAGAACTGCCAATGCGATAAGCATTACGATAAAAATCTGTTCCATTAATCTAAATATTTAATTATAAGTGAGCTGCAAATTTGATTATAAATCTGAAAACCTATGTTAAGTCAATGTTATGATTTAAGCGAAAACAACACCTCTTAACAAAAACATTTTTTAGAAAATTACTACCTATCTACATTTACTATTATAGCCTTGATTTAAAAGAGAAAACCAGTAGTCATTCAAAAAAAAAACAATAAGCTATTATACAGACATCAGAAAAAGTGTTTTTACGTTTTTTTCTAAGAAAAACATTAACTTACCTCCCTTTCTCACATCAAACAGATATGCAGATACATCTTATAAATCCGGTTATTTAATACTTTATTGGGCATTCGTTTTTCTAATCGATCAGGTTACTACAACTGATCGACGTTATTTTTCCATGCTCTTTTGACCTATACTTGCAGTATGAGTGCACATTCCTTGCCAAGAATGCCCTCCTAGGGTAGTATACTGCAGAAATACTGCACTAATAGCACAAGCTTGGCTCGAAATACTACTATTTTGAAATATCGATGAGTTAAAACAAGCTACTTGATTTTTAAAACCTACCATTTCTCTATTCAGTGTCTTACTAATAATTTAAAAGAAAAAGCAAAAGCTTTTCGAAAAGTATAAAACATAGCATACCTCCGTTTTTAAAAGTAACCATATGTAGCTTGGTTAAAGAAATATCAGCTTATCTCCCAAAGCCACTCCTATCAAATATAGTCCATAATTATAAATCAAATACTTACCTTAAAATCAACAGACTTTAATTTTTCTATAAAAAGAAGTATTTACCTATTTTTATTACCAACATGCGCTAATCTCTTTATTAACTCTTATTTTTACATCATCTCAATAAGACGTTATTATGAATAAATTATACCAAGAGACAAGTCCATATTTATTACAACATGCCACTAATCCAGTACATTGGTTAGCATACAACAACTCAAGCCTTACATTGGCAAAACAAACTAATAAATTAATCATTATCAGTATAGGGTATTCTACTTGCCATTGGTGTCATGTAATGGAACATGAGAGTTTTGAAAACCGAGAAGTTGCTGATTTAATGAATCAACACTTTGTATCGATTAAGGTCGATAGAGAAGAAATGCCAGATATTGATGCTTTTTATATGAAATCTGTACAACTAATGACAAATCAAGGAGGGTGGCCCTTGAATGTTGTATGCCTTCCTGACGGTCGGCCAATCTGGGGAGGTACTTATTTTTCGAAAGAAAAGTGGTGTGATGCTTTAACTCAATTATCTGCCTTGTACCAATCTAAACCAAACACTGCTTTAGAGTATGCAGAACAATTACACCAAGGAATATCTGTACTAAGTGCTGCTCCTAGTCTTGTTACAGAAAACAACTTTGACTTTGCTCCATTATTAGACAAATGGAAAAAAAGCTTTGACTGGGAATATGGTGGATACAGCAGAACTCCAAAGTTCATGATGCCAACAAATTTACTATTCCTTCAAAATTACGGCCTATTAAAAGAAGATACCTCGCTACTAGAATACGTAGACCTCACCTTAACCAAAATGGCATGGGGAGGATTATTTGATACTATAGAAGGTGGTTTTTCGAGATATTCTGTTGACGACCGTTGGCATATCCCACATTTTGAAAAAATGCTATATGACAATGCACAATTACTGCAAGTCTATGCAGACGCATACAAACGAACACAAAATACACTATATAAAGAAGTTATAGAAAAAACTATTCAATTCATAGAAACTAATTGGAAAAACAACTATGGGGGATACTATTCAGCCTATGATGCTGATAGCCTAAATGCAAAAGGTCAATTAGTAGAAGGAGAGTTCTACGTTTGGACCATTGATGAATTAGAAGCAATTATTAGTACTAATTTTGATATTTTCTCTACTTTATACAATATTAATAGCTTCGGATATTGGGAAGACGAAAAATATGTCCTAATCCAAAATAACTCCATTGAAGCTATTGCTAAATATTACAATAAGTCAACTGATGAAATTCACCAACTCAAACAAAAATGGGAACAAGAATTATTGACATACCGAATAAAAAGAAAACACCCCCGTATTGACAACAAAGCACTATTATCTTGGAATGCTATGTACATTACTGGATTACTTGATAGCTATACAGCGCTAAGTGAGCCAACTTATCTCACACGTGCAAAAACATTGTTCAGTTTCATCCAAATACACTTAATGGATAACGAAACGCAAGAGCTATATCACAATTTTATAAACGGAAACAAAACACCTATTAAGGCATATTTTGATGACTATGCATTTTTTATTCAAGCTTGTATCCAGCTTTATGAGTGTACGGCCGAAGAATCTTATTTACGAATAGCAAAACAACAAACAGACTATTGCTTAGACAACTTCTTCGATGAAAACGCTATGTTTTTCTTCTTAAACGCAAAAACACAAGCTTATGTAACACGTATCTTTGAAACAGAGGACAATGTAATCCCGTCATCTAATGCAATCATGTGTATCAACCTATTAAAACTAGGTGTTTTATTCGAAAATAACTATTACACTAAACTAGCAAAAACTATGAACGGTACGATGTGTTCTCAAGTTGACTATCCTTCGGCTTATTCACATTGGCTATTGGCAAATCTATACATTGAACACCCACAAGAGTTAACCATTGTTGCTAATGATGCTTTAGAACTATCTTTAAACCTGAGAAAAGAGAATATTACCCATTCTTTTATCTTTCCGGTTCAAACAGAATCATCAATACCTTATTTAAGTAAATATACAATAAACCAAACAGTAAATAGTCAATACTACTTATGTACAAATTCTACTTGTTTAAAACCAGAAAATAATCCATCTTTTCTAACCAATCATAAACTATAAACATGCAAAAACTAGACGGCTTATTAAGCAATTACATAGACACTATTATAAAGTTTCTACCCGAAGTAGTAACTTCACTTTTTATCTTGGCAGTTGGAATGTTTGCCATCAAATTCTTGAAAAAACTAGCAAACAAGTTATTTTTAGAAAAGCGCATTGACCCTACATTTGCAAGTTTTTTAATAGACATACTTATTTGGGGACTGCGCATTTTACTATTTGTTATCATTGCTTCCAAATTAGGGATTCAAACTAGTTCTTTTGTAGCCATAGTAGGTGCAATGACTCTAGCGATTGGTTTAAGTTTACAAGGTTCATTGAGTAATTTTGCTGGAGGGGTATTAATCATCTTATTCAAACCCTTTCGCATTGGAGATACCATTGAAGCTCAAGGCGAAATAGGCAAAGTGCTAGGAATACATATATTTTCAACACAAATCCAGACTTCTCAAAACAATGTAGTCTATCTACCTAATGGAATACTTTCCAACGGAAAAATAAAAAACCTATCTCAAAATAACTTGAGAAAATTAGAAATCAATTTACAGACGACCTTACTCAAAAACACCAGTGAATTCATTGATAAGTTACAAGCCTCACTTGAACAAAACAATTTAATCCTCACACAGCCTGCACCTCATATTTACATAAAAGATTTACTTGATACAAAGATTACTTATACCGTACATGCTTGGGTAGAAAGTTCTGATAGCACGACAGTCACTTCGTATATACTTTATGAAGCAAAAAAAATAAGTGATGCCTTATAGCATCACTTATTTTTTTTAGTAGCCATCACAAAGTCCTTCAAATAAAAAGGCTCAAAGTATGCGACGTCTACAAACTCTTTGTTTATATATTTCTGATAACTAATTGTCACCATCTCTTTTGCTGAAGGATAAACGATCTTACTTAAAAAAGTGAAATTATCTTGTTTTAAGATCTCTTCACATTTAGCTGCACCATCACCAACAAAATAAACTTTATCCACTTGTCTCAATTCTTGGAATGAATTCTCATCAATTACTACAGCTTCTATGGGCTGAAGTTGTTGATATGTTTGATCAAAAACACTCGCGAATACCTCCATCCTACGTGCATCTATCATAGGTACTATTAACCCATCTGTATAGGGTACCGCTCTAGCTAATACTTCTAATGTATCCACTGCTATCATTGGAATACTTAGTCCATAACACAGTCCCTTCACTGAAGAAACCCCTATTCTCAATCCAGTATATGACCCTGGTCCTTGACTAATTGCTATACCGTCTAAGTCTTTTAGTGTTTTACCTACAGAAGCTAAGACAGCCTCTATAAACACATGAAGCTTCTCGGCATGTGAAAAGTTTTCTTCTGCAATCTCTTGTAATTTTACTAACTGCCCATCAACTGATAAAGATACCGAACAATTCTTTGTTGCAGTTTCAATATTCAAAAGTGTAATCATTCTATTCTACTTTAATCTTTTCTTTGTGTTGTAGCTGCTTATTAACCACGGAATAAGGCCCTGTAATCACTTCCTCTCCGGCTTCTAATCCTCCAACTACTTCAATATTTGTATCATCTTGAATACCTGTTTTTATAAACTTAAGATGCGCTACACCATCTTTAGATACAAATACAGCTTCTTTCATTTTATCCTTATCGTAGGCTTTGTTCTCTACATCCTTATTTTGGATAGTATCAGTAAGACTACGCATTACTACAGCACTAATAGGCACTGCTAAAACACCCTTTCGAACATTCGTAATAATCTCCACGGCTGCTGTCATACCCGGTCTAAATGGAGAATCATTCTCTACTCCTTCCTCAATTAGATCCTTATACGACTCCTCTAATATCTTAATCTTTACCTTGAATGTCGTTACTTGATCAGCAGACAGTGTTTGATTTGATGCCGAATTAGATATACTTGTTACAATTCCTTTAAACTCTTTTTTTAAATAAGCATCTACATTAATGATGGTTTCATCTCCTTCATTGATTTTCACTATATCATTTTCATTAATATCTACTTCTACTTCCATCTTACTTAAGTTAGCCACACGCAAGATTTCTGTACCCGCCATTTGCTGTGTACCTAAAACGCGCTCACCTAATTCCACATTGACTTTTGAAATTGTACCGTAAGTAGGAGAATATATAGTTGTACGCAATAAATTTCTCTTTGCCTCTGTCAAGGCTGCTTTAGCACTTTCTACGTTATAGTAAGCTGATTTATTCGTTGCTTTTGTAACTTCATAATTAGAAACAACTTTATCCCATTCAGAACCCGAAATAACACCTTTACTATACAGGGTTTTATTTCGTTCATAATTTGCTTGTGCTTCCTTCAACTGCGCTTGCGCTTGAGAGAGCCCTGCCATACTTGTTTCTAATACGGCTTGATTACGATCAACAATAGATTCATATAAATCTGGATTAATCTCTACTAGTAAGTCTCCTTTATTTACAACTTGTCCCTCTTTAATCGGCAAATTTATAATTTCTCCTGATACTTCTGATGTTAGTTTCACTTCTATCTCAGGTTGTACCTTACCCGTACCTGAAACTTTCTCTATTATATCATCTCTTCCTAATACCTTAACTTCAACAACGACACCTTCCTTCCTCTTACTAAAGACTCCTGTACTTAGACCTATTACTATTAAAAGGATAAGAACACTACCCCCTATTACATACTTTTTTTTCATATTGACTAATTGGAAAATAAAGGAACACCAAAATAATATTCTAGTATTCTCGTCTTAAATATATATTCATACTTACTCTTAAGCATATCTGATTGAGCAGCTACATACAAATTCTGGTTCTGATTTAGGTCAAATACATTGATCAAACCTACTGCATAACGCTCTTTCGCATACTCCAAAGACTTTTCCCTAGACTCCAAAGTTACTACACTAGCTTCATAACTTTTATGCGCATTCTTAGTATCAGTATATGCTTTGAATACTTGTTGCTCTAATTCTAATATTGCAACTTCTTTCTCATTGGAAATTTGTTGCTTAGATAGCCTAGCTAATTTCAAGCTATTTCTTGTCCTAAACCCAGTAAAGATAGGCACACTCAATGTCAATCCAACAAAGGATCTCAAATTATCCGATAGCTGATCAAAAAAAGGAGATGCTCCACCCATCATTGGCACTGTACTAGGCGCCAAAACTTTGGCATTACTACCCTCGACATACCCTATCTCACGAGGAAAACTTCCAATAGTATACCCCGTAACTCGATCAAGATAATTAGCATTCGTTGTCAAATTATAAACTCCTGTCAAAGTAGGATAAAATGAAGTTCGAGCTATTTTTACATTCTGCTCAGCTATTGCTAAATTCGTTTGCGCAATACGCACATTCATCAATGACTCAAATGCACGCTCTTTTATTTCTTCAGGACTATGTTTTAATATCTCTTCACCTTTCACTTCAAAATTAGTATCTGTTACATCAAATGTCGAATAAGATTCTAATTGCAGTAGCTGAGCTAGATTAAGCTTAGCCATGACTAATTGATTTTCTGAAGTAATTAGACGTTGACTAGATATAGCCACAGTTGCTTTAGCTTCTAACAGATCACCTGCTGGAACCACACCTGCGTCAACTAAGGTTTGCATTCGAATGCTTTGATCCTTATCGTAGGTCAATTGCACTTCATTGGTGCGAACTAGTTCTTTATTAAACATCACTTGCAAATAAGAATTAATCACTTGCAATGCAATATTTTCTTTCATCTGTTGAGCTTGATACTCTGAAGCCAGTTGATCCAATCTGGCTTTCACTAAACGATGTTGATTCACTTGCCCTTTATACAAGTCTACCGCCACATTTAGACCAAATGACGATGCCTGAACAGTCTTAGCATTCGTTCCGATTTCTTCAGATAGTGTACTATTAGCTATAGTCCAATTATGCTGACCATTAAAACTAACAGATGGTAGAAAGTCTCCTTTAGCCATTTGCTTTCTAACTGTAGACGCTTCTTTCTCTAATTCAGTTTGTTTTACTTGTATATTATGTGTGATAGCATAGGAAATACATTCTTCCAAAGTCCATTTTTTCTCTTGAGCAATACAAAACATACTGCCTCCTAGAAACATAAAGACTAAATATTTAAACCTTTTGACTCTCATAGTTAAATAATCCTAAAATACTATTTCATATAAAGGAATAAAAAAAACCGCTAATAACAGCGGTTTTTTGATACTTATTTTGCAACTTTCTTGCTTTTATAAACTCGATAACTGAAATAAAGTGCTGTAGGCACAAGCAAATAAGGAAAAATCATCAAATAAACAATCCCATCATTTACTGCTTCAGCCTTCACTCCTCCATCTTCCGTCTCTAGTACTGCTCGACACATAGCACACTGTGCATAGGTATCAGCCACACTAACCATTAAAAACAAAAAAAGAAATACTATTTTTTTCATCATACTAGTTAAGTTAATAAACCAACAGTTTAATTAATATAATACGGAGAGATCATAATATAAACAATTACTCCTGTAACAGCTACATATAACCACATAGGATATGTAATACGTGCTAATTTCTTATGTCTTTCATAGGCACCTGCAATTCCTCTCACAAATGTAAACAACACAAATGGTATGATAATAATCGACAACAAAATATGGGTAATTAAAATAAAGAAGTACACATAGCGTATAGTTCCTTCACCTCCAAACTTAGTCTCGATAGAAGTCATGTGATAAGCTACATACATCGCTAAAAAAGCAATACTACACCCAATACAAACTTTAATCAAGCGCTCGTGTAACTTGATGTTATTTTTCTTTTTTATAGCATATACCGCTGCAACCAATAAAATAGCAGTAATACCATTGATCGTTGCATATATTGGTGGCAAAAAGCTCAATGGCTTTACATCATACCCTAACTTTTGAAGATTTACACCAAACAAGATAGCAACAACTAAAGGGATTGCAATGGACAATACCCAAATCCACTTGTTATACTTCTTCTCTAAATTCGCATTTTCCATTATTCGTCTAATAACAATTTAATATCTTCTTTCAACCACTCTACAGCTTTATCATCCGTTCCATCGTAATATAAAATCGGATTACCATGTTCATCAACACGACAACGAATGTTTCCTTCTTTATCAATTAATGCAAACAATCCTGAGTGTTCGAATCCTCCAGCTGCTTCAGGATTTACTCCTGTATACAAGTTAAACTTCTTCGCTACATCATATATGTATTCCCCTTCACCTGTCATCATATTCCAATAAGGGTTCTTCACCCCTAATTCTTTTGCGTGTTCTTTTAAAGCTGCTGGTGTGTCATTAACTGGATCAATACTAATTGAGGCGATACCAAACTTCATATTGCCATAGAAAGCATCTTGCAACTTCAACATATTCATATTCATTATAGGACAGATCGTAGGACATTTTGCAAAAAAGAACTCTAACACATAAACCTTACCTGCGTACGATTCATTATTAATTACTTTTTCATCCTGATTGATTAACTCAAAATGTGGAGCTTTTCCCATAGTCATTAGATCTGCCTTTTCAAACTTCTTTATAACTTTTGGCATCACCCAAATACCAAAAATTAAAACTATAAAGGAGATCCAGATATACGATTTATCTTTCATATTATTGGTCTTTATTAATTCGTTTATACTTCTTCAATGCTAAGCGATATTCAGCTAACAATACTTTCACATCATCCATCATATCATTGTGCAATTCTGCAGCACTAATTGTAGAATACCCTTCTTTGTATTCAAATTGTCCTGCTTTGCTCTTTCCATTGCGCCCTCTCACATTTCTATCTTTATCCACAAGATAGACATTAACACTTGCCATGTCTTCATCTAATTTCCCCACTAGACCTAGTGAATTATAAAATGTTTGAATCTCATCTCGCTCTAAGAACAGATAATTCCAATTAGACATATCCGATATTGGGCTCAATTCATCAACTACCTTCTGCGCCTCTGCCTCACTTCCTTTTGGCAAAACCATCACTAATTGAAAATCATCAAAGTCTTTATACTTTTTATATATCTTTTGATTCAAGTTAAAAGCATCACCTCTATCTTTAAATAGATGAGCTCCTGGAAAACCAAGTACAGTGATCTTTCCTTCCAAGGCAGGGCTATTACCCAATAAGCTTTCCCCTTTTGGAAGTTCATTCACGCCTTCTGATATGATCGGTAAACGTTCGAATTGATTAACTCCTGATGCAAAAAAGAGATATGCACTAATCGGCATAATAAACAACAGGATAAGAATAAGGTATTTTTTCATTATACAGTCAGTTTCAATATGTGACGTACAAAAATAGAAAAAGGCGGTTAATAAACCGCCTTTTCAATATATAATATGTTATTAAAAAATCCACTTGTATTGTGAGCTTTGGAATACATCATATATGTAGTTTCCTTCAATCAAAACCAATGTGATTAAATAAACACATAAAAATCCTAAAACTCCTGCTACAGACCACTGGAATGATTTTTTCTCATGCTCTAAGTGCATGAAAGACCACATAATGTAGTATGCTTTAGCAATTGTTAAAATAATGAATATATAATTTAATAAACTTAAACCATAAATATAAACTTGGTGTAACGATTCTGGTTTAATGATACCTAATACAACCTCAACAAGAGTAATAATAGATAAAATAGCAAATACAGTCCAAATTTTCTTTGTATTTGATTGATGAGTTCCTTCTGATGCCATTATCAATATTTTTTTTTAAAATTAAACCAAATAGAAAAATGTAAATACGAATACCCACACTAAGTCAACAAAGTGCCAGTATAATCCTCCTTTTTCAACCATTTCGTATGATCCTCTTTTCTGATATGTTCCTAAAAGAACATTAAAGAAAATAACAATATTGATCAAGATACCTGTAAATACGTGGAATCCGTGGAATCCTGTAATAAAGAAGAAGAAATCACCGAATGTCTTGTGACCATATTCGTTGCGGATTAAGCTTGCACCTTCAACAACGATAGTAGCGTCATTAATTCGTTCTACTGATTGTTCTCTTGTTAATACTTCTTTGTATCGACGACCAGTCTCAGGATCTTGAATAGTTTTTTGCGTTCTGATTTTTACATCAGGATTAGCTAATAAACCAGCTTTAACCTCTGCTATAGAATAAGTAGCCGCTTCAGGTCCTTTTAAGAACCAAGTACCTTTTCCTCTCGTTAAAGTTGCCTCATCTCTGTTTTCGTCTACAATAGCAAAATCTGCTAATGCTATTTGCTTAGCTTCAGTTCCTTCTCCTTTTACAAAGTGAAGAATTGAACCTCCTCTTGTTTCAACAGCACCATAAGTTCCGTTAATAAAGTTTTTCCACTCCCAAGCTTGAGATCCTAAGAAAACTAAACCTCCTAGAATAGTTAAAAACATATACGTTGCAACTTTCCCTTTTTTCATTTGGTGACCAGCATCAACCGCTAGTACCATAGTAACTGAAGAGAAAATTAAGATAAATGTCATCAATGCAACATAGTACATTGGTGCATCTACTCCGTGTAGAAAAGGAAAGTGATTAAATACCTCGTCAGCAATTGGCCAAGTATCCATGAACTTGTAGCGTGTAAATCCATATCCTACAAGGAATCCACAAAATGTTAATGAATCTGATAATATGAAATACCACATCATCATTTTACCGTAGCTTACTTTTAGAGGCTCATTTCCTCCGCCCCATGTGTTTTCTTTAGTAGCTGCTGTAGTAACTGTCGCTCCCATAAAAAGTTGTTAGTTATAAAGTTCTCAAATTTAATTTAATTTTTTTATTTATAGAATGTAAAAAACAAAAACAAATAAATCCATAGCAAATCTAAAAAGTGCCAGAACCATGCACACAACTCTATACCAACGTATTGCTGTGCATTATATTTTTGTTTATAATGATTATAAATTACAACCATTAAAGCGATTATACCTCCAAATAGATGGGCGATGTGAACAATAACTATTACATATAAAAATGAAGTTGTGATTGTACTCTCGCTTCCAGTGAAGAAATATCCGTTTTCTATAACCTGACCGAAGCCTTTGAATTGCAAAAAAACAAATAACAATCCTAATATCAAAGTAATAAGCAAATAAGTTGTCGCTTTGCTATTTTGACCAGCTTTCGTTGCTTTTAGTGCTAAATGAATTGTAATACTACTTATCAAGATAGCTACTGTACTATATAAGAATGAATTGGGTAATACAAAATCGGTTAACCAGTCTGGTCGAGACTTACTTACTACATAAGCACTTGTCAGTCCAGCAAACACCATTGCTATACTTCCCAACGCGAAAAGCATCATTATCTTTAATGCCTTCCCCTTTTTTTCATAATGTTCTTGAGCAGTCATTTCCATATTTATCTTAGTATTTTATCGAGTATATAAATTATTTGAATTAATGAGATATAAGTTACACTTACCAACATCAATGAACGAGCTGCTTTATCTGTTCTACGCTTATACAACTTAATTGTTGCGCTCAACATCCATAATCCCGCCAACAAAACTAATACACCTGATATTGGTGTTAAATAAAGTCTTCCCGTCATTCCTGTCACAGGAACTAATGATGCGATAATTAACCACACAGTGTACAAAATTGTCTGTGTCGCTGTTTTGGTATCGCGTTTACCTGTTGGCAACATCGAAAAACCTCCCTTTTTATAATCGTCGTATAAGAACCACCCTATAGCCCAAAAGTGAGGAAACTGCCAAAAGAACTGAATCATAAACAATGTCCCTGCTTCAATCCCAAAATTATTAGTCGCTGCTACCCAACCTAACATAAATGGTATAGCACCTGGAAAGGCACCTACAAATACAGAAAGAGGTGTAATTGTCTTTAATGGAGTATATACACTTGTATATAAAAAGATAGAAATAGCTCCAAACATTGCTGTTTTTGGATTTACAGCATATAGTATACCAATACCTAAAACCGTTAATACAGTAGCTAATACAAAAGCTGCTGAAGGTTTTACTCGTCCTGAAGCAATTGGACGATTCATTGTACGTTTCATTTTTGCATCTAACTCGCGTTCAATAATTTGATTGTACACGTTTGATGCTCCTACCATGCAATAGCCTCCGATAGCTAAGGCAACTAGTATCCCTAAATCGATACTTTTTAAATCTGGGACAGCTAATAAGTAACCTGCTATAGTAGAAAAGACTACGCTTAGCGCTAGTCCCATTTTAGTCATTTCTTTAAATTCCTTAAGTACTGAAACGGAAGTACTTTTTTCAGAAGATATATTCAAAGCTGCTTTCATTTGTTTTTAATGAGTTGCAAATATAACTCAATTTTTAAAACAAACCGTAAAAACAGCAACAACAGCTTTGAATATAACAATACTTCTGTAAATTAGTAGTTATTTACCTCTCCACTTCCTTCTACTATCGTCTTGGCAGAAGATGTTCCTAAACGAGTTACTCCTAACTCAATCATTTTAATCGCCATTTCTCTATCTCTAATTCCTCCTGCTGCTTTCACAGGTAGTGGACCTGCATTCTCTACCATTAAAACTAACGATGGAATAGTAGCTCCATTTGGCACTCCTTCAGGAGTTTTATAAAAACCAGTAGACGATTTTACAAATACTTTTGAATAATCTTTTTCACTAAACTTACTCATCACAACATTTTTTATCAATGCTGTTAATTGTACAATTTCATTATCTTTTAACGCTGCAACTTCAATAATCCATTTCACAACTTTTCCTGCTTTAAGCCCTAGCGCAGTACATTGTTCTACTTCATCTTTTACTTGCTCTGTCAACCCTTTTTTGAAAGCATTGTAATCTACAACGTAATCTAATTCATCTACTCCATCAACAATCGCTTGTTTAGCTTCTTTTAATTTTGCCTCTAGACCGCCATTCCCTACTGGAAAGTCAATTACTGTCCCAATTAATACTTTAGAATTTGCTGCATCTACCAATTTACGACCTGTAGCCACTTGTTCTGGTCGAATCATTGCTAATTTAAAATGTTCTTGAATAGCCTCTTCAACCAAATCATTTACCACTTGGTTGTTTTCAGCTTCACTTAAACCTGCTTGCTCAGCAGTCTTTAAGTAAGTCGAATCCATAAATTCTCTTAAATCTCTCATAGTATAATTATTAAAAGTAAAAAAGCCCCTATAAAGGGGCTTTTCAATATTTTACCATTTCTTAATTGTTGCGTTGCACAGTATTAATCCTATGCTACTTCCTAAACAATTTGCAAAAAAATCTGCCCATTCAGCACTTCGACTCGATGTACAATAGTATTGCATTAATTCTATTGATCCACCAATCACAACTACTAATGTAAAGATAACAAATGTTAAAGAAACTTTCGAGATCTTTTGCCTTCTTTTTGCAGCATAATTATACCAAAGAACTGTAAATACCAAATAGAAAACAAAATGCGCTATCTTGTCTTTATGCGGTATATTCAGCATTGATACTTTAGGAACTGAACTTCCTTCACTTAGGCACGCTATTAAAACAAAAACAGTCCAGATAGCGCCTAACCAAAATAAAAGCCTATGCCCCAATTAATTCTTTGTATTCCTCTGCAGATAACAAATCAGCTAATTCTGATTCATTAGTGAATTGAATTTTAATCATCCATCCTGCACCATATGCATCAGTATTTACTAATTCTGGCTCAGACTCTAATCCTTCGTTAAATTCAATAATCTCTCCTGTTAATGGTAGAAATAAATCAGAAACAGTTTTAACTGCCTCTACTGTACCAAACACTTCTTCTTTATCTAATGTTTGATCTACTGTTTCTACTTCCACATATACGATATCTCCTAATTCCTTTTGAGCGAAATCAGTGATTCCTACTGTAGCAATGTTTCCTTCAATTGCAACCCATTCGTGGTCTTTTGTGTACTTTAAATTAGCTGGTATGTTCATTATAATTTAGTTTTAAGCAAATGTATAATATTATTACTAATTTGTCACTCTCTTCTACCAAATTTTCATTCGTTCTACTTAGTCTTTATTATATTCTCAAGTAAAAGACTACCCCTAGAGGGGGAAACTAATCCTATTTAATTTATTTTGTTCAAACAAAAACATATCCTTTGATAATCAAAATACTCACTCATAAATCAAACTCGAGTAATCCCATCAAAAATTCAAACATATTGCATCAAGAGCGATTATTCAGGTAAAAATTCACTTTTCGTTTTTTTCACGCTTTGACAATGGTCGGGACTTTTTCCATCGAAAAGTCTCGACCACCTCCCGATCACTACTCCAACACATCGTGACAATTGCAAATCGGAATTTGTAACCAGAAAAAATTTAGATTCAAAAAAGGGAGGGGAATAAAAAAGCGCACTAAATAAAGTTTTTAGTGCACTTTTAAAATATGATTAATTTCCAAAATTATATCGAACTGTAAATCCTGATCGAATATTAGTAATTGGATACATTGTTGACATCATTGCTTTAGAAAATGAATGATCATAGAAGAAGATAGCAGTTAAATTCTTACTCAACATATAATCTGCTGTGATACGCAGTGACCACATGTCTTGTCCTCCTCCGACTTGCTCACTTTCAAAGTCTAAATAACGTACCAGTGTTTCGCGTTTACTCAAGGTTAAATCAGCTTTGATATTTATGTCACTTTCTACTCTACCGCCCATACCTCCATTGGCATACATCGAATTAAAACCAACATCTTTTATTCGATACCCTAACCCAAGTACAAAGTCATTTCCTACTGTTTGGGTCAATGACAAATTATCTAAACTCAAAGACAGCATTCGGTCTTTTCTTATCTCTGCCATTACTCTAATATACGATTTTGTTTCTAAATCTAATTTAACCAAAGGATTAAATTGCTCATACATCGTAACGTTATTAACCACATATTCCGACGGAATATTCTTACCATCAAACTCACTCGGATTCTTTTGATAATTGTAATAATCGTAATTTGAAGAATAAGACCCTAATGTATAAGCTGCTCTATAACCGTGATGAATAGAAAACTTTCTAAAATTATCTTTAATCAATCCTACTTTCATCAGTCCAGTATAGCGCAAATTCCAGTTTGGCAAAGGTACATCTCTAAAGATACTCGTCGAGGCCTTACTTGTCGTACCTCCAGAATAAGCAGAATAAAAAGCAGGTATTAAGACAGCTTGACTATTCGATCCATAACCAATCGGATACCCTTTGGCATCTAAGTTTGCAGGGTTAGAAATGTCTATACCATTTGCCACTGCTAATTTATTAGCAACAACCAAACGATTAGCTAAGAACTGATCAAAAGCATTGTCATTAGAAAAGGAAGTCCTAATCATCATAGTTGACATCGTAAAGTTCCCGTAGCTATTTGGCGACTGAGGAATATACACTCCCGCTTCAACCACAAACTGTTCTGACATATTATCTGACCTCATGCGGTTCGCAGTAACATCAATCACCAAGTCATTAAGTGGACGAACGGAAGCAGTAACATTTAGCATTTTATTACTAACTTGAGTATATGACTGGTTCATGTTTGGAAACTCTGTCAAATAACCATTGCGCGCAGCATCAAAGCGTACATCTGCCTGACTTCCAAAAACAAAACCAAGTGTAGGCTTACTCGTCCCAAAAAATCCTACTCCAGGCATATAACCTGGTAATAGTGTACTACTATTTTCAGTATAGTTAATCTGTATATTCTTTACAGAAGTCAATAAATCTCTAAACACTCCTAATGTCTTACCAGCTATACTAGGTTTATCATCTTCTATTGCATTCTTTTTTTGCACTACTTTTTGTCCAGGGACAATAGTCGCTTTTTTCGCTTTATTTTGATCTTTTTGTCTTCGATTACCCCCTTTACCAATTCCAATATAACTATACAAAGTCTCCATGCTAAAGGTAGTATTAAATGCTTGACTACGAGAATTTTGAATTGTATTTCCTAGACTATACGTCACACCATCTAACTCGACTTCCGAAAATGCCTCAGAAGCTCTTTGCCAGTTATATGTCCCTGTATAAGTATAACTTGAACGAACAAATGCCAAGAAAGGAATCTTATTTAAAGGCAATTCATACGTAAGATTAACCTGTTGTGTAAACTGGTTTGGTTTACCAACGTTAAAATAGTCATCCCAAATCGTATTACTCTCATCGATAACACCTGTAGTACTATCGTAATAATTTCTCACGACATTATTACTCCCCCCCACATAAGTCATACGCAGTGAACGAGTCAAATCAAGATTAAACCCATAATTGTAATTAAAGAAATAATTTCTCCTATACAAAGGATCTAAACCTATTCCTTCAACATCCAACAAACGGAACTGTTGTCTATTATACTGTCTTAATACATTTGAACTAAACGAAATATTCGTTGGAATCAAATTAAAATTAAAATCCTTAATAATCTTTAAATAAGTACTACTTAAAAAGTCTAATTTCTTAAAAGGTTCAATAGATTTACTCTGAAATGAATATCCGTAATCTACTGAAGTTCTTACTTGCTGTTCTAAACTAGAGTCAATTTCATAATCGTGGTGCGTAACTTCATTATAGCTATGTGATACAGTCAAGTTTTCGACATCCCAAATCCTTGCTTTTTTCTCAGGGTTTCTCTGTTTATTTACCCCAATGAAGTTGATACTTTTTCGTTTGGTATAATCCATTGCACGCTTTTCTATTTCCTCTGCTTCTGCGGAAGACTTCGCATTTGACTTAACCAAACTAAGTTTCAAATCAAGATTATTAGGGTCGTATTCTGGCGTAATAAATTCTTCACTAATCGAATAATTAAACGGTAAAACCACTCCCCAACGCTTAGGCAACAAGTGACCAAGATTTACATTCGTAACAATATTATATGACTTATAGTCCTCTCTACTTCGCTGTTGTGGCCCTTGTTCAAGTCCTCCAAAACCAACAGTTGAACGCATACCTGTAGCCGATATAGTAGCAAAATCAGCAAAGTTGGCATCTACTGCTGCAGTAGCTGCCCAGCCTCCTTCGTTTTCCATATCAGATAAACGCAATTCGTCAAACCAAAACTCTCCTTGAATCGGGTTCAATGATTTGTTTCTCACACCTATCATCATCATGCGGACTTTAGCAAAATTCGGATTCCCCTTAATACCAATTAGAATATCTTTTCGCTCTCCTCCTAGCTCAGCTTCTGTCTTTGACATATAAGCTGAATTTAATTGATTGCCTTGACGACCATCAGTCATTTTCATAATCTTTAACTTAGTCAAATAATCCAAGTTTAGATTAAGCTCATTTTCTTTTGGCCAAATATCCTCAGCAAGTGTTTTTGATGATTCAGTAACTTTCAATGGAATTTCTATTTGATAATAATTATCCACTAAATCATTACCGATACGAATAAAAGCAACTGCTTCATCGTCTAATAGACCATTATTAATTCCATTTGCTATTGCCTCAGCGTGAATAAACATACGCAATTTTTTATACTGACGCATATCCACATTGAAGTTCTTATAAACTGCCCTAGCATCTCCAGAAGTCAAACCATACCCTGCATTATAATCTTTTGAATAAATCTTTAATGCTAAAGATTGTTCATTCTGATTGACCAAGGTATTATTCATATACATTTGCTCTCTATATACACCCGGAGGAGTAACATAAGGAATTGGTTTTTTTGCATGGTTATCTTGGATATTCACAGACGTAACATCAAATGCTGTAGAACTTCCTTCTTTCTCTGCTTCATATTCACTTCCCTCACGATCAAAATCACTATAATTGCGATCCGATTTACGCCAATCAGAACGAATCAAATTCAGACTTCCAAAACGCAAAGTAACTTGCTTTTCGAATCCAGTAACAAACATTCGCATAAAACGCATCGAACGCATATCTATTTCAAGGTCATCACTATTACCATTAATCTTTTCGCCATTCTTGTCGATAGGAACTTTAAACTGAAGCCAACGAACCTTTGATATAGAACCATCGGCTAATTTAATATCCGACTCCCTTATATCAACCAAATAGCGATCACCAATTTGCATACCAGGCTTAATATCTATACCATATTGAAAATAAGCATCTAAAGTATTCATCGTATTATCCCCATCTACATCTTCCGCATCAGGTGAATTATTTCCTGAACGTCCTCCTCCTGCGGGACTATTCCCTTCGGTACCATTATAGTCTCTATAACGCTGTAAAATACCACCCTCAGCATCTAAATAGTGTACAAAATTATCCGCAGCTGGATCTGCTAAATGAGCAAACTTTGGAAACCATATTTTCTCTTCTTCGTCACTTAATCCATCGAGACCAACATCTTGCTTACGTCTATTGTCTGCATTAGTATCGAAAGCATAAATCAGAGAAGGTGCTGCTGGCACTTTACCCCAAGCTGTCTTGATAATACTATTCTCATTAATAGCAGAAGTAGGCAATCCATTTTCATACTGCTTATAACCATCTCGTAAAATATCTTCAGATATTAATCCAAAGTTCAATTTCAATTGTCCTGTATTAGAACTACCGATATTTCCCACTTCATAAGGATCCATCAACCAAAACTCTAAAGCTTCAATATTGGCTTGTTCAAAATTAGAGGTACTTAGACTACGCATAATACCTCCCCAATTATTCTTTGGAGTACTCGATTTTCTAGATTTTTCGTATTCAGGATTAAAGTTATAAGGACCTCTTTCTTCAGGATAATATGTTAAATCCAGTGTAGTTAAAACTCTACTTTCTCCATAAGCAATATCTTTGTTTGGGTATAGTTCCTCACTGTACACACGACGTGTTGCATTAGACGATAAATCAAACTCCGTAACACCATTAGGTTTAGCTCCTACATAAAAAGCAGGATCAATTGTATACCAGCTAAGTTTAGCTCTTCGGTAACCGTCTTCTAAACGACCTTGACCATTAGAAGTATTGTCATAACTCGGGATTGTAAAATCGTCAACCCTGTCTTTGTAATAAAACCCTTTAGGTACACTCGCTAATCTCCAAGCGAAAGGACTCTTAATATCAATAGTTGATTGTGTCCCCTCAAAGTCATCAACATAAGAAGTAGCCTCACCATTCATACTGTCCATCTTAGAAGATTCAGGTTGTAAATAAGCAAACTCCCCTCTAAAAGATACACGAGATTCTACATCTGTATCTATATTCGGCAACTTATTAACTAAACGAGTAAAAAATGGAACCTCAGTCGAATATTGAGCATTGAATCCCCAAATAGTATTGTTCACTGCCTCAGATCCATAACTAGACTTATGTGTCATTGGCCGTTCTGAAAGACGTAAAAAACTACCGCCCACAATAAAGTCTTTATTAAACTTGTGTTCAACATTAACACCAAAAAAACGTTTTGTTTGTTGGCCAAACATTGTATTGTTTTCTACAGATACATCAATTGGAGTGTTCGATGCTAAAAGTGCAGGATCAAGTATAATCACACGTCCTCTATTATAGTCCACTGTATAATCTGCTCCTTCAACAAGCAAACGTCCTCCAGCTTTTACTATTACAGACCCTGGTGCTACATTATAAGCTCCTATTGGAATACCCTGCCCCATTGAGCTTGAGTACTTTCCTTTTAACTGAAACTTGTTCTTTTGACTCTGACTACGAATAGCTGATGCTTTTGTCCCAGTATAAAGTTCTTTAAAGACATACTTCTTTTGGTTCTCATTGAATACACCTAGTTCATAGTCAGAGTTATCCAATGCGCCTTCTTTTAATTTATTAAATAAATGTTCTCCAAAAGGCTCTGCAGTAGTAAATATAATACGTCCATTAATCGCATCAATTGTTAAACCATCAATTGTATTTCTAGCGTATTGGTTATTATTATTTCCTGTACCATAGCCATTATTTCCGTAACCATTACTTCCACCAAATCCACCAAAACCGCCATTATTTCCATAACCATTCCCATAGTTATTGTTGGAATTTTGATTATTATAACCATTAGACCCCATATTTGCATTCGGATTATTTGGGTCAAATACATTCTGCATATTTCCATTGGCAATAAAATCAAAGAAACCATCACCTCCTGCCTGTGGATCATTAGTATAATTCAATCGATCTAAATGAAAAACTTTTAAAAGAGGCGTACGTTCAACCCCTTCAGGAAGAGGATTACTAGTGACCGACTTTATATAATTCAACGGAGAAGGATCAGTATAAAGAATATTAAAACGAAATCTATCTTGTGATATATAAGATGCATTCGGAATCTGATAAATATTCTTCATCATCAAACGCCAAATAGGAGCATTAGTTAATGTAATACTACTTTTCAATAGTTTAACAACTATATTCTGAGCCAAAGGGACATTATCCGTTGGTTGACTTTCATTTGCCTGATTATTACTATCTGTTCCAAACTCCCCGACTTGATACACCTTATCACCAATCGTGTATTGGAAAGCCACAGCCAAGACTTCATCATTTGACAAACGCTGATTTAACGAAATATACCCCAACTGAGGATGGTAAGTAAATTCTGAATTTGTTAACTTACGGGCACTCTCAACTTTCACAAAATCTCTTCCTTCCTGTACAGCATTGACGAAACCAGTACTTCCTGAAGTTCCAAGACGAATATCAGGTTTTAGAAAATAGAGAGGTTGCCCAATTTTCTTTGGATCATATAAATTGTTAGCATTATCTGGAAGCGCATTACTAGCTGTATTTACAAAGAAATTAGGTTCCTGTGCAGAAACATAACGATTATCTCCTCGCTTACTCTTTCCTTCCCCTAAATCTTGAATAGCTACTAAGTTTCGAGCATTGTTATTGGTTTGTCCTAAACGACTATAACGGTTAGTTATCCACACCTCTACACGAGTAATACGAACCCGTGTATTAACATAAGGATACTTCTTTAAAGCATCATCGTAATTTTCTCTAAAGTATTGAGATAGAAAAAAGTGTCGATTCTCATCATAATCAATAGCTAATAATTCAAAATCCTCCAATGCTCCACCGCCATCAGCACGAACAGAAGTTGTCTGTGATTTTTGTTCAGAAAATACTCCACGTACAGTTGTACGCCCAAACTGCAACTCAGTTTTCACTCCAAATAAACTCTGTGCACCACGTATCAATGACCCCGTAATAGGCATACTCACATTACCCACTTCTACCTTCCTAACGATATCATCTTCGTCTGGCTCAAATGACAATTTCATTAAATTTTGAAAGTCAAAGGTAGCTTGTGTGTCGTAATTAGCATTTACACTTAAACGCGTCCCCACCATACCTTGTAATCCCATACTAATGCGTTGATCAAAGTCAAACATCATATTCTTGCGATTACGGGCAGACATGACTGGATTATCCTGTTTAGAATAACGAACCCCCATGTCAAACTCAACAGAACCAGTTGGCTTCACATCAATAGTATTAGACCCAAATATACCTACGAATAATTTTGAATTGACATAATAACGTGGCAACATATCACGCTGAGCTTCTTCATCATCTAGTCGTCCATGCATTGCGTTAAAACGCTGTTGAAAATACTTGCGTATTTCACTGCGAAGAACTAACTCCTCATACTCTTTACGAGTTAAAATCAATGGTAAATTGACATTAAAGTCACCGACTGTCTTGGTAAAATAATATCGATCTGTACTAGGTTTATAAGAATAGGCCTCACGTATAACACTTGGATCTGGCAAAAGAAAGTCACCAAAATCATACTTTGGCAATAAAGTATCTCTCTCTTGTTCAAACGCTTCAATCCATTGATTTTGTTCTTCTTGAGTAGGCAATAGCTCTTCTTGCCCATAAATATTAAAAGATATGGACAACAACAATAAAACGACTATAGATAATCGCTTAAGAAAAAAACTACTCCCCCTCAAAACTTATAAATTTTTTAAAGCTTGCTTGATTATAACCTCTACAGAAGCTTCAGGGTCAGCCTTAATAATCTTTTCAACTACTTTTTCTGCAGATTTACGGACAAAACCTAATACTTCTAATGCTGATAACGCTTCATCGGCATTTGTATTATTAATAATAGGTAAAACTTCATCAATGTTATAGAGTTTCACTACTTTTTCTTGTAAATCTAAAATAACTCTTTGAGCAGTTTTCACACCGATACCTTTTACCGCTTGAATTGTTTTTGAATCCCCAGCTGCGATAGCCTGAAGTAACTCTTTTGGTGGTATAGAGGAAAGGATATTTCTGGCAGTATTACCACCAATACCAGAAACAGATATTAAAAGTTTAAATAACTCACGTTCGATTTTATCTATAAAACCAAACAAAGTATGAGCATCTTCTTTTATTTGTAGAAATGTGTATAATCTAAGTTTCTCAGATGTACCAATCTGAGAATAGGTATGCAGGGAAATATGGATAGAATATCCAACTCCCCCGCAATCTATTACTACCTCAGTAGGTGTTTTCTCAACTAATCTTCCTTCTATATGCGCTATCATTCTTTTACTAATTTTATTCAAAAATAGTAATTATCTATACTAATAACTAATAGAAAGAATAGCTATACCATTAAAATGAAGATCTGTATATAATTAGTTTCTTATTTCTTCTTTCTGCCATCGCGCACTTGAGCATCAACAACTGCTACTGCAGTCATGTTAACCATCTCATCTACACTAGCACCTAATTGGAAAATATGAACTGCTTTATCTAACCCTAAAATGATTGGCCCGATAGATGTAGCTTTATTAAGCTCTTTAAGCATTTTATATGTAATATTAGCTGAATCTAAATTTGGAAATACCAAAGTATTTACTTTCTTGTCCACCAATTTAGAGAATGGGAATTTCTTTTTAAGCATCTCATCATTCAATGCGAAGTCAATTTGAATTTCACCATCAACAATCATATCTGGATATTGTTCATGTAAAATAGCTACAGCTTGTTTCATTTTACTTGGAGAAGCTTGTTGAGCTGAACCAAAATTAGCATAAGACAACATAGCAATTACTGGCTCCATACCAAACATTTTTAACGTACGCTCAGCCATAACCGCAATTTTCGCAATCTCTTCAGCTGTTGGATCTGGATTAATTGCTGTATCAGCCAAAAACATCGGTCCTCTTTTGGTAAGCATCAAGTTAGTTGTAGCTACTTTAGATACACCTTGTGAGCGAGGAATCAACTCTAACACTGGTTTAAGAACTGTTGGGTAACTTCTCGAATAGCCAGTAAGCATTGCATCAGCTTCTCCTTCATTAACTAACATAGCCGCAAAATAATTGCGTTCACGCATTAATTTAGAAGCATCATATAATGTAATACCTTTTCTCTTTCTTGTTTTCCAATAAGCATTTGCAAAACGCTCACGTCTTTCTTTTTGCTCTTCAGATTTTGGATCAATAATCTCTACTTCTTCAGTAAAATCTATCTCCTTTTTAAGCTCTATAATTGTCTCCTTATCTCCTAATAAAATAGGAATAGTCATTCCTTCTTCAAAAGCAATTTGAGCTGCTTTAAGCACATCTAAATGATCTGCTTCTGCATATACAACACGTTTAGGTTCGATCTTAGCACGATTGATAAGCATACGTACTAATTTATTATCATTCCCCATACGCGCCTGTAACTCTTGACAATATTTTTCCCAGTCCATTTCTTGCTTTGGAGCCACACCACTCTCAATTGCTGCTTTTGCAACTGCTGGAGGTACAACTGAAATTAAACGAGGGTCAAAAGGTTTAGGAATAATATACTCACGTCCAAAACTAAGTTTAGTCTCTCCGTAAGCTATATTTACTTGTTCAGGAACTGGCTCTTTTGCTAACTTAGCTAAAGCAACTACTGCAGCCATTTTCATTTCCTCGTTAATCTTTGTAGCACGTACATCTAATGCACCTCTAAAGATATAAGGAAACCCTAATACATTGTTTACTTGGTTAGGATAATCCGAGCGACCCGTAGCCATAATCACATCTTTACGTGTCTCAACAGCTAAATTGTAGTCAATCTCTGGCTTTGGATTTGCCATTGCAAATACAATTGGATTATCCGCCATTGTTAATAACATTTCTGGTTTTAATACATCAGCTGTAGATAAACCAATAAAAACATCTGTTCCTTTAATTGCATCCGCTAAAGAAATATCAGATTCAATCGCAAAATCACGTTGTAATTCAGAAATACGTGGATCGTCTTTCTTCAATACTCCTTTACTATTAAACATCTTAATATTTTCAATACGAACACCAAAAGCAACGTATAATTTAGCACATGCGATAGCTGCAGATCCTGCTCCTGAAACTACCATTGTAATCTCTTCCATTTTCTTTCCAGCTAACTCAACAGCATTCAATAATGCTGCTGCAGAAATAATAGCCGTTCCATGCTGATCATCATGCATTACAGGAATATTCAACTCTTCTTTCAGTCGTCTTTCAATTTCGAAAGACTCAGGAGCCTTAATATCCTCTAAGTTAATACCACCAAACGTTGGTGCTATATTCTTTACTGTCTCAATAAATTTTTCAACATCTTTAGTATCGACCTCAATATCGAATACATCGATATCTGAAAATATCTTAAACAACAACCCTTTACCTTCCATTACAGGCTTAGATGCTTCTGGCCCAATATCACCAAGACCTAATACCGCTGTACCATTAGATATTACAGCCACTAAGTTTCCCTTAGCAGTATATTTGTAAGCATTGTTTAAGTCCTTTTCGATTTCAAGACATGGCTCAGCAACCCCTGGTGAGTAAGCTAATGCTAAGTCTCTTTGTGAAGAATACTTTTTCGTAGGTACTACCTGTATTTTACCTGGTACTGGCTCTGCATGATATTTTAGAGCCTCTCTACGCAAACTATCTTTATTCATAAAATTCGTTTTAGGTTCGTGACAAAGGTAGTCTTTTTGTAGAATAATTAAAATCTATAGAAATCAATCCTTTAAAAAATCAATATTCCTCAACAAACCCGAATATTTTGTTCGCTTTACTGCAGATTTCTTAAATATTTCATTGAATGTCTCTACTGTCAGTTCTTGCCACTCATTTTTAGACATATTTATTAACTTTCTATTAGCATTAAATCGTTCTTCCTGATGAGGCTTTGCAAAGCGATTCCAAGGACAAACATCTTGACAGACATCACAACCAAACATCCAATCATCAAGTTTACCACTAAACTCAATAGGTATATTATCCTTAAGTTCGATCGTTAGATAAGAAATACATTTACTGCCATTCACAACATAAGGCCCCTCTATGGCATTTGTAGGGCATGCATCAATGCAACGAGTACATGTACCGCAATGATCTGTCGTAGGTCCATCATACTCTAACTCTAAGTCAATTATTAATTCAGCGATAAAAAAAAAGGAACCTGAGTTCCTTGCGATTAAATTATTATTCTTACCTACCCAACCTAGTCCCCCTCGACTTGCCCATGCTTTATCTAAGACAGGTGCAGAATCCACAAATACTCGACCATCAACCTCTCCTATTGTCTCTTGAATAAAACTCAACAATTCCTTAAGCTTATCTTTAATTACATAATGATAATCTTCCCCATAAGCATATTTAGAAATCTTAAAACCGTCTGCATTTTGTATTTCTGAAGGATAATAATTTAAAGAAAGTGATACAACACTCTTAGCCCCTTCTACTAACAAACGTGGATCTAAGCGTTTGTCAAAATAATTCTCCATATAATGCATAGAACCATGCATTCCAAGTCGCAACCAGCGTTCAAGCCTAGGAGCTTCTTCTTCTAAAAAATCTGCTTTTGAAATCCCACATGAAGAAAAACCAAGTCTTATAGCCTCTTGCTTAATTGCTAGAGACCTTTTCCCCTTATTATCTAACATAATGCACTAATCAAATAAATCGCCTTGTTTAGTTTGACGTACACGTGATAAATGCGCGTACGCTTTATCTGTAGCTTCACGACCACGTGGTGTACGTACAATAAAACCTTCTTGAATTAAATAAGGCTCATAAACCTCCTCTATTGTTTCAGCATTCTCTGAAACAGCCGTAGCTAAAGTAGAAACACCAACTGGCCCTCCTTTGAATTTATCAATAATAGTAAGAAGGATCTTATTATCCATTTCATCTAGTCCAAAAGAATCGACATTCAATGCATTCAATGCATACTTAGCAATCTCTATATCAATACTACCATTTCCTTTAATCTGGGCGAAATCACGAACACGACGTAACAGTGCGTTAGCAATACGAGGTGTACCACGGCTTCTTCCTGCTATCTCTAATGCAGCTTCAATAGAAATAGCAACACCAAGAATTTCAGAACTACGTTCAACTATTGTACCTAACAATTCCTTACTATAATATTGTAAACGACATTGAATACCAAAACGTGCACGCATTGGTGAGGTTAAAAGACCTGAGCGTGTAGTTGCTCCTACTAAAGTAAAAGGATTCAAATTAATTTGTACACTACGTGCGTTTGGACCAGTCTCAATCATTATATCAATCTTAAAATCCTCCATAGCTGAATATAGATACTCTTCAACGATAGGACTAAGACGATGAATCTCATCAATAAACAAAACATCACGTTCTTCTAAATTAGTCAATAATCCAGCAAGATCACCGGGCTTATCCAGAACAGGTCCCGAAGTTATCTTGATTCCTGCATCTAATTCATTAGCTAATATATTAGCTAAAGTAGTTTTACCTAGACCAGGAGGTCCATGAAACAAAGTATGATCTAACGCCTCTTCACGAAGATTTGCGGCTTTAACAAAAACCTTTAGATTATCTAACACTTGTGGCTGACCAGCAAAATCATCAAATGAAAGCGGACGTAACTTTCTTTCTATATCGTGCTCTTCAGATGAAAAATTTTTATTACTTGGGTCTAAATTTGCATTCATACGACAAAGATAAATGAAAAAAGGTCACTCTGATTAGAGTGACCTTTATCTTTATATAGAAAATAAAATTCTAGTGATTTAATTGTTCCTCACCTTCCATATAAGGCATATTTTGAGGAGCATAATCTTCAGGTAAACCAGGCTTACTATAATCATAAGGCCATCTGTAAACAACTGGTAATTCACCTGGCCAGTTTCCGTGGATGTGCTCTACTGGTGTAGTCCACTCTAACGTATTACCTCTCCATGGGTTTTGCGTTGCTTTCTTACCATAGAAAATACTTACGAAGAAGTTCCATAAAAACACTAATTGGAATGCAGATCCTACTAATGCAAATACAGTAATTAATACATTCACATCATAGAACTCATCGAATAATGGGAACGCTGTATTTGAATAATAACGACGAGGTAATCCAGCTAATCCAATGAAGTGCATTGGAAAGAATACACCGTACGCACATACTGCAGTTACCCAGAAGTGGATATATCCAAGGTTCTTGTTCATCATTCTTCCGAATAATTTAGGGAACCAGTGGTAAATACCAGCAAACATTCCATAAAGAGCAGAAATACCCATTACTAAGTGGAAGTGAGCAATAACGAAGTAAGTATCATGAACGTTAATATCTAAAGTTGAATCTCCTAAGATAATCCCAGTTAAACCTCCTGTAATGAACGTAGAAACGAAACCAATACAGAATAACATTGACGGGTTCATCTGAATGTTACCACTCCAAATCGTAGTAATATAGTTGAATGCTTTAACTGCAGATGGTATAGCAATCAATAATGTTGTAAAAGTAAATACCGATCCTAAGAAAGGGTTCATACCAGATACGAACATGTGGTGACCCCATACAATCGTTGATAAAAATGCTATACCTAAGATTGAAGCAATCATCGCGCGGTAACCAAAAATAGGTTTACGAGCATTACAAGCAATAACTTCAGAAGTAATTCCCATCGCTGGTAAAATAACGATGTATACTTCAGGGTGTCCTAAGAACCAGAATAAGTGCTCATACAATACTGGAGACCCCCCTTGGTAATGAAGAACCTCTCCTGCTAAATAAATATCTGACAAGAAGAATGACGTACCAAAACTTCTATCGAATAATAATAATAAAGCAGCTGATAATAATACTGGGAAGGAAACGATACCAATAATAGCAGTAACAAATAAAGCCCATACTGTTAAAGGTAATCTTGTCATAGACATTCCTTTCGTTCTTAAGTTAATAACTGTAGCTACATAGTTTAATGATCCCATTAACGAAGATGCAATAAATATAGCCATAGAAACTAACCATAAAGTCATTCCCATACCAGAACCTGGAATTGCTTGTGGTAAAGCACTTAATGGAGGATATACCGTCCATCCAGAAGAAGCCGGCCCACCTTCAACGAATAATGAAATAATCATTAATACAGCCGAAATGAAGAATAACCAATATGATAACATGTTTAAGAAACCTGAAGCCATATCACGTGCTCCAATTTGCAACGGAATAAGTAAGTTCGAAAACGTACCACTCAAACCTGCCGTTAATACAAAGAATACCATGATAGTACCGTGCATTGTAACTAACGCTAAATATGCATCATTTCTCATAACTCCATCAGGAGCCATTTTGTCACCTAATAACCATTTGAAAACTGTAAAAGATTCCTCTGGCCATGCGATTTGCATTCTAAACAAAAGTGACATCGCAATACCGATGATTCCCATGATAATACCTGTAATAAGGTATTGCTTAGCAATCATCTTATGATCTAAACTAAATACATATTTAGTGAAGAAATTTCCTTTATCGTGATGATCGTGATCGTGTGAGTGATCAAGATTTATTTCGTGTCCTACTGCTGACATAGTATAAATTAGTTTTAATACGTGAGTTTAATTTTACAACTGAGCAATTGCTTCTGTTGCTTCTTCAACTTTCTCTTCTACTACTGGAGCATTAGTTCCTTTCTCTGAAGCTACTTGTTCTTGTAACGTTGGTAATTCGTTTAACCAAGATTCAAATTCTTCTGGAGTTTCAACTACTACTTTCATTTGCATGTTATAGTGAGAAGCTCCACAAATTTTGTTACATAATAGTAAGTAATCAAAAGTATATGGTTCTAAAGCTTCATGTCCTTCTGCAATTAATTCTTGACTCTTTTCAGCGCGAATGTTGTTAATATTATTAACTTTCTTAATCATCGCATCACGAGATCTCATATCTTCCGTAGTAATTGTTGGAGTAAATGCAAACTGAGTTACCATACCTGGAACACAGTTCATCTGTGCTCTAAAGTGTGGAAAATAAGCAGAGTGTAAAACATCCTGAGAACGGAATTTTAAGACTACTTTTTTACCAAGTGGCAAATGTAATTCTTTTGCCATCTTATCATCAGCTGCGTTAGGATCTGACATATCAACTCCTACTACATTGATACCTTCGATAAAACGAACATTCGCTTTACCTAATGTATTATCTGTACCAGAGTAACGTACATCCCAACCAAATTGCTTAGCGTATACTTCTACAACTAGCACATCTTCTTCTTCATCAACAAACATAATGTCGTTCCAAGCAAATAGACCATAAAGGATCAAACCTGATAATGTAATTACAGGAATGATTGTCCAAATTGCCTCTAACTTATCATTGTCAGAGAAGTAAAGTGCCTTTCTTCCATTTATACCTCTTCCTTTGAATGCAAAGTAGTGTAGTAAGAATTGAGTAAAAATCTGAACTACAAAGATTAGTCCCATAGATACCCACATTAAAAAGTCAACTTTCTCCCCGTGTTCTGATGCAGAATCACTCATCAAAGGAAAACTTCCATATTCAACTAAACAAAAAATAGTGAAAACATAGATAAATCCTAAGAAAGCAAAAGTCAAATAACCATTTACGTTATTGTCCTTTTCATTAGCTATTTCTGAACTAATATCGTTAGGCTTTGATCCTACTTGAGTAAGATCGAATATTTTAGTTAATTGCCAAATAGCAATACCTAACAATAATACTACAGTTATTATTAATAAACTTGTCATTTGTTTATTTTTAAATATTAATAATGGAAATGTTTACTTTCTTCAATCAATGGATTATTCTTAGCTAATAATGGCGCTTTAGAAATCGCATTGAATCCTACAAAGATAAATAATCCAATGAAGAACATCAAAGATCCTATTTCTTCTACACCGATAAACCAAGAACCACCTACTGTACCAGGAGCAATCATCAAGAAGAAGTCAATATAGTGACCTATGATGATACATACACCTGCCATAACTACGATCCAAGTTAAACGTTTGAAATCTGTATTGATCAATAATAATAATGGCAATATAAAGTTCAAAACTAACATACCGAAGAATGGTAAGTTGTACTCTTGAATTCTAAAGATGAAATAAGTTACCTCCTCTGGAATGTTAGAGTACCACTGTAACATAAATTGAGAGAACCAAAGGTAAGTCCAGAAAATACTCAATCCAAACATAAACTTAGCTAAGTCATGTATGTGACTAGTATTAACAAAATCTAAATATCCTTTGTTCTTTAAGTACAATGTAACAAAAGCGATTGTTGTAATTGCAGTTACAAAGAAACTAGCAAAAACATACCACCCGAATAACGTACTATACCAGTGAGTGTCAATTGACATAATCCAATCCCAAGATGCCATTGATTCTGTAACAATAAAGAATGCTAAGAAACCTGCTGACGCTTTAAACATCTTTTTGTGGTATACTAAATCTCCTGTTGCATCAAGTGCTAGAGATTGTTTACGCATATAAACGCGGTAAAGATTCCATCCTCCTAAAAAGATAAGAGCTCTCACGATAAAGAAAGGAACGTTTAAGTAACCTACTTTACCTTGAATAATAGCATCTTTAGCTACTACTGCATCATCAGCCCAAATAAATAAGTGATTTCCACCTAAAACCGAAGCTAATAAAATAAGGAAAAAGATAATAGACCCTGGTAATAAATATGCTGATAGTCCTTCCATTACTCTAAACAATACTGGTGACCAACCTGCAGATGCTGCATAATTAATTCCGTGGAAAACTAAAATTCCTAATGAAACAAACATTACAAATATAGAACCTACGTATAACGCTGTCCAAGGTTTATTCTTTAACTGTCCATATACGTGCTCTGCATGATGCTCAAAATCAGCATCAGAATGCGCATCAGCAGATACATGGTGCCCACCATCCCCATGATGAGCCTGTTCTGTTAAGATCTGCTTTACTTCGTCAAGATCTTTTGGTGCACTGAAGAATCCATATGCAATTCCTAATAATCCTAAAACCATAAGGACGATTGCAAAAGTCTTCAAATTTTTTGAAAATGTGTACATATCTAAACTTTCAAATAAGTTTTACAATTTATTATTCTGATTTCAATTTTAATACGTAGTCTGTTACTAACCAACGCTCGTGTTGAGATAACTGATTAGAGTGAGACCCCATTGAATTCAAACCATAAGTAATTACGTGATAAATCCCTCCTTCTGTAAGTTCACGATCTTTATAATCTGGAACCCCCAAGAATTTTTCTTTCTTCACTAAATTACCTTTTCCATCTCCTTTTGCACCATGACAAACTGAACAGTAAATTGTATACAATTCTTTACCTTTTTCCAAATTTTTATCGGACTCAGCTAAAGGTGACTTTTGATTTACTTTTGCCAATTCTAATCCTTCTGGAGTATCTGGGTAAGCCTCCGGTTCATATCCTCTTGGGATTGAACCTTCAGCAGGTAATTGTCCTTCTTTACCGTTTTCGAATACCGTAGTAGGTACCTCCGAATATGTCTCATATGCTACTGATTCGTACATATTTGGCATAAACTGATAATTAGGACGCTCTTTATTAAAACAAGAAGTAGTCAATACTGATACTCCTACTAAAGCTACTATTTTATATATCGTATTCATTCTACAATTACTTTTCGATTACTTTAACTTCAACTGCTCCAGTTTTCTTGAAGAACTCAACTGCTGAATCTTCATCTCCATTTAAAGCAACCTCCATTAAGAAATGGTCATCTGTTGTTCTTACATCTGGATTTTCAGCTTTTTTAAATGGCCATAACTTACTTCTCATAAAGAACGTTAATACCATTAAGTGAGCTGAAAATAACACCGTCATTTCGAACATAATTGGAACGAAAGAAGGCATATTCTGAATAAAACTCATACTTGGTTTTCCACCAATGTCTTGAGGCCAATCAACAATCATGATATAGTACATCATAGCTGTACCAAATGACAAACCTACTAATCCGTACAAGAAAGCACATATAGCAATTCTTGTTGGTTTCAAGCCCATCGCCTTATCAAGACCATGGACTGGAAAAGGAGTATATACCTCTTCAATATGATGATGAGCTGCTCTAGTTTCTTTTACTGCATCTAACAATACATCATCATCATTGTATATTGCGTGAACTACTTTATTACTCATAACGAATTAATGATTTAAAGATTGATGATTTTCTTTACTGTCTCTCTCTTTCTTATAGTACTCTCCCGATGATTTCAAGATTGTTTTCACCTCTGCTTGTGCAATTACAGGGAAACTTCTCGAATATAATAAGAATAATACAAAGAAGAAACCTATCGTACCAATGTAGATACCAGCATCTACAAATGTTGGTTGGAACATTGTCCATGATGATGGTAAGTAATCTCTATGTAATGATGTTACAATAATCACGAAACGCTCAAACCACATACCTACGTTTACAATTAACGAGATAATAAATGAAGCCATGATATTTGTACGTATTTTCTTAAACCACATTACTTGTGGTGAAATTACGTTACAAGTCATCATTAACCAATATGACCACCAGTAAGGTCCTGTAGCACGGTTAAGGAATGCATATTGTTCATATTCTACTCCTGAATACCAAGCTACCCATAACTCAGTGATATAAGCCACACCTACAATAGAACCAGTAATCATAACAATAATGTTCATCAATTCGATGTGCTGAATAGTAATATAAGCCTCTAAGTTAGATACTTTTCTCATGATGATTAACAACGTTGTTACCATTGCGAATCCTGAGAAAATAGCACCTGCTACGAAGTATGGTGGTAAGATTGTTGTATGCCATCCAGGAATAACTGAAGTAGCAAAGTCAAAAGATACAATCGTGTGTACAGAAAGTACAAGAGGTGTAGCTAAACCAGCTAATACTAAAGATACCTCTTCAAAACGTTGCCAATCTTTTGCTCTTCCCGACCAACCAAATGATAAAATTGAATAAACTCTTTTCGTAAATGGTGTTATTGCTCTATCACGTAACATCGCAAAGTCAGGTAGTAATCCTGTCCACCAGAATACTAACGATACTGATAAATACGTTGAAATCGCAAATACATCCCATAAAAGAGGTGAGTTAAAGTTAACCCATAATGAACCGAACTGGTTTGGTAATGGTAATACCCAGTACCCTAACCATGGACGACCCATGTGTATAATTGGGAATAGACCTGCCTGAACTACAGAGAAAATTGTCATAGCCTCTGCAGAACGGTTAATTGCCATTCTCCATTTTTGTCTAAATAATAATAATACAGCTGAGATAAGTGTACCCGCGTGACCGATACCTACCCACCAAACGAAGTTGGTAATATCCCATGCCCATCCTACAGTTTTATTTAATCCCCAAGTACCAATACCTGTTCCAACAGTATAAGCCATTGATCCAACTCCCCATAGAAAAGCTATTAAAGCAATAGCGAATACTCTCCACCATAACTTATTCGCTCTCCCTTCTACAGGTCTAGCCACATCCACAGTTATATCATGGTAAGTCTTCTCACCAATAACTAAAGGTTTTCTAATGGGTGCTTCGTAATGTGACGACATAATCCTTTATATGTTTCTTTAATTAATAATTCTAGTTAATTACACGTTTCTTACTTTCACGTGATAGAATACATTTGGTTTAGTACCAATATGCTCTAATAAGTAGTATGAACGATCTGACTCTACTAATTCAGTAATATCTGATTCTTTTTCATTGATATCTCCAAAGATCATCGCTCCACTTGAACATGCCGCTGAACATGCAGTTTCAAACTCATTTGCTTTAACAGCTCTTCCTTCGTTCTTAGCTTTCAAGATAGTTGCTTGCGTCATTTGAATACACAATGAACATTTCTCCATTACCCCTCTTGAACGAACTACTACGTCTGGATTTAATACCATACGTCCTAAATCATCATTCATGTGGTAATCGAATTCACTATTATTAGAGTACAAGAACCAGTTGAAACGTCTCACTTTATATGGACAGTTATTCGCACAGTATCTAGTACCTACACAACGGTTATAAGCCATGTGGTTTTGACCTTGGCGTCCGTGTGATGTTGCAGCTACTGGACATACAGTCTCACATGGTGCATGATTACAGTGTTGACACATTACAGGTTGGAAAGAAACTTGTGGGTTGTCAGCAGGATCCTCTAACTCTTGGAATGCTTTTCTATACTCACCAAATCCACTTGCATCTTTTTTCTTCTTAACATCTTCATCAAAAGTTGCTTCTGAAGAATAATATCTATCGATACGTAACCAGTGCATATCTCTACTTCTTCTAACTTCTGATTTACCTACAACTGGCACGTTGTTCTCTGCATGACACGAAATCACACAAGCACCACATCCAGTACAAGCATTCAAATCAATAGATAAGTTGAAATGATGTCCTACAGTACGATCAAATGATTCCCAAATATCAATTGTTCTAGCTTTAACATTTTGGTGATCATAACTTACGATTGGTAGTGGATTCCACTCTTCATCATTCGCATGATATTTAGCTACTGTTGTTTCTTTAACTATATCACTTCTACTCATTAATGTATTGTGCAACTGAACACATGCAAATTCATGCATTCCATTCCCCATTGCAACAGTTACTGGTTGAACTTTAGAAGCGTTAGTATATAGTTTATAAGCATTAACACCAACTTGCATTTCTTCTTTTAAAGCCGCTTTACGACCATAACCAAATGCTAATCCAATCGTTCCTTGAGCTTGACCTGGCTGAATTAAAGCTGGTACATTTTCAATAGTAACACCATTAACAGTTAATGTTATATAGCTACCATCTAAACCTCCATTAGCTACGTGTTTATTAACGATTCCTAATGCCTCTGCATCTTTACTAGATACTGTAGCATAGTTATCCCACGAAGCACGGCTAATTGGGTCTGGGAACTCTTGTAACCATGGATTATTTGCTTGCTGTCCATCTCCCATACCAGTTTTAGTATAGAAAACCAACTCAAACTCTCCCTCTTTTCTTGCTTTTGCTATTGCAGCTGCAGCAGAAGAAAAATCAGCACTTGCACTTACTTTTGCAGACTCTCCTAAAGTTGCAAAACCATCGTGTACAATCTTATTCCAAGTTTTATTTCCAACTGTAGATTGACCTACAGCTTTTACGTAATCATAATAAGCTGTATTATTATTCGTCCATAATAATAAAGCATCTTGTAATTGACGTGTATTAAATAATGGGCGTATTGTAGGTTGAGTTACCGAATACAGTCCTTTATTAATCATTACATCACCCCAAGACTCCAAGTAGTGAGGAGTTGCCGCAGCAATACCTGAAACTAAAGCTGTCTCATCCTCTTTCATGCTGAAAGACACTGTTAAACCAACTTTTTTCAATGCCTCAGCAAAAGCCTCTCCGTTAGCTAACGAATACACCGGGTTTACATTAGACATAATTAAAGTATGAACTTTTCCAGCAGCCATATCTTTAACTAATTGAGCAACTTTAGCATCGTTACCTTGTCTAACGAATTTCGTTTGTTCTGGTAAGAAAGCTGAAGAACCTAAAGCTTGGTTAATAGCAAACACTAATAACTGAGCATTAACATCATCAATTCCACTTACTAACACCCCATTACTTCCAGCAGCTTTTAATTGCTTAGCTGCTTTCATGATTGCTTCGTCATAAGCTGTAGTGTTAGTACCAACATTAGCACCAACTACTACATTGTATATTTTAACTAATGCAGCTTTTAAATCCGCAGAGTTTAATGGTAATCTCACGTCAGCATTCGCACCACTTAAAGACATATTTGACTCTAATTGGATATGCTTAGACATCACTTTACTCTCAAGCGTTGTACGCTTAGGTATACGCTTTTGAGCATAAGCCGAATCATAACCACCACCTTGCCAGTCACCTAAGAAGTCCGCATCAACAGAAACAATAACGTCAGCTTTACTAAAATCGTAATCAGCCAAACCTCTCGTTCCATAAGCTTTTTCATAAGCATCTAGAGCAGATGAAGAAGATACTGCATCATATACTACGTGTTCTGTAGTTGGATAAGCCGCAGCAAATTCATTGATTAATTTATCAGTCGAAGGACTCGCCATTGTATTTGTTAACAATACAATTTTACCTCCTTTTGATTTAGCATCTTCTAAACTAGCTTTTACTTTAACATCTACTTCATCCCACGTTGTTTCCTTACCAGCAATTTTAGGCTGCTTCAAACGTAGATTATCATACATTGTTAATACAGAAGCGTTAACACGAGCATTCGCTCCTGAATACGCTCCAGCTAATTTATTGTTCTCAATCTTGATTGGACGACCTTCTCTTGTTTTCACTAAAACATTAACAAAATCAAATCCATCAGCAACCGTAGTAGCATAATAATCTGCTACACCAGGAACGATCTCATCTGGTTGTACCACATACGGTATAGATTTAACTACAGGCCCTTCACACGCAGCTAAAGTTGCAGCTGCTGTAGAGAAACCTACATATTTCAAAAAGTCTCGACGAGTAGTAGAAGACGAAGACAACTTTTCCTTATCACCAAGGAATTCATCTGTAGGAATTTCCTCAACAAACTCATTATCTCTTAGCGTCTCAACAATAGAACTATTTTCGTTCAGCTCTTCAACACTTTTCCAGTATTTTTTGTTTGATGCCATTGTATATATATATTAGCTTCTTTATTCTTAATTACTTATTAATAGTGACATTTACCACATTCTAATCCACCCATATCTGCTACAGTCAACTTCTCTTTGTTGTACTTACCAGCTAATTCTTTGTGAATCTTAGCGTAATACTCATTATTCTCTAACTTAACATCTGTCTTTCTGTGACAATCTATACACCATCCCATTGTCAATGGAGAATGTTGTCTCATGATTTCCATTTCTTCAACTGGTCCATGACATGTTTGACATTCTAATCCAGCAACATTTACGTGTTGAGAGTGGTTGTAGTATGCAAAGTCAGGTAAGTTGTGAATACGCACCCATTTCACAGGTTTTTCTTTCCCCGTATACTTCTGAGTGTTTACATCCCATCCAACAGCATCGTATAATTTTTGAATTTCGCCTGTGTAGAATTCTGGCGTATATTTACCATAATCCTTACCAGGCTCTCCTGTAAACTCAGAGATATTCTTGTGACAGTTCATACAAACGTTCAACGAAGGAATACCCGATGTTTTACTTGTTCTAGCTGCTGAGTGACAATACTTACAATCAATACCATTATCACCTGCGTGAATTTTGTGAGAGAAGTGAATTGGCTGAACTGGCTCATACCCTTTATCAACTCCAATTTGCATCATGAATCCAAACGCAAAATAAGATCCGATAAGTACCATTACCAATACAGAAACAATCACCAAGAACTTGTTCTTAACAAATGCCTTACAGATCGGTGTTCCTTGCACAATTTCTTGTTCCAACCCATTAGATTCAATTACTTTTTTAAGTACTTTACGTACGAAGAAAAGCATTGCTACTAACATCATTAAAACAACAACTAACGCTCCTAGAACAACAACATTAGACACTGCATCTGAATTACTATTTCCTTGTGCAGCAGCACCCGCTCCTGCAGCAGCAACTGGAGCCGCTTTCTCTTGTGAAGTATATGCTAAAATATTATCAATATCTTCATCTGACAATTCAGGGAAGGCATTCATAGGCACATTATTCCACTCCTCAAACAACTTAACAGCAGTTGCATCGCCCGATTTAATTAATTCCGAGCTATTTTTAATCCATTTATGTAGCCACTCCACATCTCCATCATGACGCTCTACTACACCACGAAGAGCTGGTCCTGTAGATTTAGCATCTAACTTGTGACAAGCAGCACACTTTGAATTAAACAATTCCTTACCTTTTGCTACATCTTGAGCAAATGAAATTGTCGTAAACGATAGCATTAACGCTAAACAAAAGAATAAAATCTTTGAAAACGAATTATGGTTACCCACTTTTTTCATAGTTATAAAATGATTTTCAACTAAATTTGGTCTTTTTTAACAGCCAATTAGACCGCTATCTTATACACCTTATTTACAAACTCCGACAAAAATACAATTTATGACTTACTCTAAAAACCTTTACAGCCCTTTAAATCCAATTTATATACGTTCTAAATAAAGCAAAACTTAAGACTTTTGCAGATAAATCGTATTTTTGTACCAAATACATTTCATTATGAGAATTTTAAGAGTTTTTTCATTAATTACCTTCGGTCTTTTTAGCATTTCTCAAATCGCTGCTCAAAACAAAAAGGTCGTTGTAAACGAACCATATAACATCGCGAAATTAGTAGAAACTAAGAAAAACAACAATTCTACAATCTCAACCAAAGATGGCTTCCGATTACAAGTATTTTACGGAGACGGAACACAAGCCAGACAAGCACTAGCTTCTTTTAGAAATCAATACCCTGAAATAGGCGCTACTATTATTTATAGCACCCCTTCTTACAAAGTGATGGCTGGGAATTTCAAAACAAGAATTGAAGCTGAAAGAAACTTAAAAGCTGTAAAAGAAAACTTCCCAAAGACCCTACTCATTCGTCCAGGGAAATAATCGTCAAATTGTTTTTTTAACACTAACAACTAGTGATTGATATAAATAAAAAACGAGCATTTGAAATCAAATGCTCGTTTTTTATGTTACCCTACCAAATTAATAATTTTACCTGGCACTATAATTACTTTCTTAGGTTCTCTTCCCTGAAGCTGTGCTTGTGTGCGCTCATCTGCTAACACAATTTCTTTAATCTGTTCCTCTGTTAAGTCTAAAGGCAGTTCAATTTTAAATCTCATTTTACCATTAAACGAAACTGGATATTCTTTTGAGCTTTCTACTAAATACTCTTGTTTAAATTCAGGAAATTCTGCATCAGCAATTGATTCTTTATGCCCCAACATCGACCATAACTCCTCAGCGATATGTGGCGCATAAGGTGAAACTACTATAGCTAAAGGCTCTAAGATTGCACGATGATTACATTTCTGTTGTGACAACTCATTCACACAAATCATAAATTGGGATACTGAAGTATTAAATGAAAAATTCTCAATATCTTCTATCACCTTTTTAATTGTCTTGTGTAAAGACTTATACATATCTTTAGTCGGCTCTTCATCTACTACTACAACACCATTATCATCAGCATATAGCTTCCACAATTTTTTCAAAAACCCAGCAACCCCAGAAATACCTGCTGTATTCCATGGCTTAGCTTGCTCCAATGGCCCTAAAAACATTTCGTATAAACGAAGCGTGTCAGCTCCATATTCTTCACAAATATCATCTGGATTAACTACGTTATAGTAAGACTTAGACATTTTTTCTACTTCGTGCCCTACTACGTATTTCCCATTTGCATTTAACACAAACTCTGCTGTAGCATAATCAGGTCTCCATGCTTTAAACCCTTCCATATCTAACTCAGAAGAAGAATTAACTAGTCCAACATAAGCATACAATTTCTGAACTTTTTGATCCGTGATCATATCTTTAGAAACAAACGTATTTGTTCCTTCAATACGATATACAAACGCTGAAGTACCTAAAATCATTCCTTGGTTAATCAATTTTTGGAATGGCTCCTCAGTAGGCGCATAATTCAAATCTTTTAAAAACTTATTCCAAAAACGACTGTACAACAAGTGACCAGTAGCATGTTCACTACCACCTATATATAAATCAACATTCTGCCAGTAGTTCAATGCTTCTTTTGAAGCGAAAGCTTCTGTATTTTGAGGATCCATATAACGCATCCAATACCAAGAAGACCCCGCCCAACCAGGCATTGTATTCAACTCTAATGGAAAAACAGTCTTTCCATCAATTAAACTATTTTCAACAACACAATTATTTACAGTATCCCAAGCCCATACAGCTGCATTCCCTAATGGTGGCTGTCCATCTTCTGTTGGTAAATATTTCTCTACTTCTGGCAATAAGATTGGTAAATGTTTTTGCTCTATCATTTTTGGAAGACCATCCACGTAATAAACTGGGAATGGCTCCCCCCAATAGCGTTGACGAGAAAATACCGCATCGCGCAAACGATAGTTTACTTTTCCTTTACCTTGACCTATGGCTTCTAATTCCTCAATAGCTTTCTTTGTAGCTTCTTTACAATTCATTCCATTTAAGAAGTCCGAATTTTCTAATACAAAACCATCTTTCTCCGCATAAGCCTCTTCAGAAATGTCTTGATTAAAGATATTTTTGATCGCAATATCAAAGTGATTTGCAAACGCATAATCACGCGTATCACCAGCCGGAACAGCCATAACAGCTCCTGTCCCATAACCAGCTAACACATAATCACCAATCCAAATTTCTATTGCCTCTTTTGTAAAAGGATGCTCTGCATAAGCTCCCGTAAACACACCCGATATTGTTTTCACATCCGCCATGCGATCGCGTTCACTACGCTTAGCAGTAGCCTCAATATATTCCTCTACAGCTGCACGTTGCTCATCTGTAGTTATTTTTAATACTAAATCATGCTCTGGTGCTAAAGTCATAAAACTAACACCAAAGATTGTATCAGGACGCGTAGTAAACACCTCAATTGTATCATCACTTTCTTTCAGATTAAACACAACTGATGCACCCACTGACTTACCAATCCAATTGCGTTGACTTTCTTTGATGCTTTCTGTCCAATCAATACTTTCTAAACCTTGAAGTAAACGCTCAGCATAAGCAGAGATACGCATACTCCATTGCTTCATTTTTTTACGTACAACAGGATGCCCCCCTCTTTCTGAAAGACCGTCTTTAATTTCATCATTCGCCAAAACAGTTCCTAATGCTGGACACCAATTCACTTCTGTCTCTGCCAAATAAGTCATTCTATACTTCAATAACATCAACTCTTTCTCTTCTACAGAAAACTGATTCCATTGATCAGCAGTAAATAGGTTAATTCCCTCATCACTTACTGCTTGTACGTTAGCGTTACCTGATTGTTCAAATAATGCTACAAGTGTTTCTATTTTTTCTGCTTGATTACTCTCCTTATTATACCATGCATCAAACAACTGAGTAAAGATCCACTGCGTATGCTTATAGTAGTCAGCATTTGAAGTACGAACTTCTCTACTCCAGTCAAATGAAAATCCAATACGGTCTAACTGCTCTCTATATTTAGAAATGTTTTCTTCTGTCGTAATTGCAGGATGTTGTCCTGTCTGAATAGCATATTGCTCTGCTGGTAAACCAAAACTATCATATCCTTGTGGGTGCAGTACATTGAATCCTCTTTGACGCTTATATCGCGCAAAGATATCAGAGGCAATATATCCTAGTGGATGCCCTACGTGTAACCCTGCTCCAGATGGATAAGGAAACATATCTAATACATAATACTTTGGTTTATCCGATATATTATCGGTTTTAAACGTTTGGTTCTCTTTCCAAAATTTTTGCCATTTAGCTTCAATTTCGTTCGGATTATACTTCATGCTATTCAGTTAATAAGTAAATTTCACAATACTAGACTTCAAGAAACGACAATCGTTCTCAAGTCGTTAATACGCAAAAATAAACTATATTTATAACAATTAGAAAACTTTAATCGTTATTATCTTATAAAAACATTTTTGTTTGTTATTTTTACTGCCTTAAAGAAAAGAATATGACTAACCGTTACGAAAAATACCAAAAGAGAAAACTTATTTCCTCTTATTTTTCAGTTATTTTCAGTATTACACTTGTGCTTTTTATTTTAGGCACACTGAGTTTGTTTGTCTTAAATTCAAAAAGAATTTCTGACAAGTTTAGAGAAAATATCCCTATGACTATTTTTTTAAACAAAAAAGTATCACAAACAGAAATAGATAACTTAGACAAAAAACTAGGTAAAGCAACCTATATCAAAAATTATAATTTTATTTCTAAAGATAGTGCCGCTACTCAACACAAAGAAGATCTAGGAGAAGACTTTATTCAATTTATTGGTTACAATCCTTTGCAAGACTCTTTTGATATGCACCTAAAAGGTGATTACGTCGCTAGTGACAGTATCGCAAAGATTGAAAAAGAGCTAATCAACAGTAAAGGTGTTAAGGAATTAATATACGACAGAGAATTAGTTGACTTAGTAAATAACAATGTCACTAAAATTACAAAATGGGCACTAATTATAACAACTGTGCTTACCTTTATTTCGATGTTATTGATTAATAGCTCTCTTCGTTTATTAATTTTTTCTAGTCGATTTACAATTAAAACAATGCAGATGGTCGGGGCTACTAAAAGCTTTATCCGTCGCCCATTCATAAAACACAGTATACGATTAGGCCTTATAGGTTCTTTTATTGCAATTGTTGCTCTGATTATTCTTGTTTTCTATATTGATAACAGATTCCCAGACTTAGACCTTAACCCTAAAGAAAACTACTTACCATTAGTAGCTGTTTCTGCTGGTATATTAATTCTTGGATTAATCATCACAAGTATCAGTACTTTTTTTGCGACACAACGCTATTTAAATTTAAAATCAGACGACTTATATTAAGCTATATTCTATGAAAACAAAAGAAAATACTACCAGTAGCAAATTCTTATTCAACAAGAAAAACTACCCTTATCTGTTTGCTAGTCTAGCTATCATTGCTCTTAGCTTTATTCTTATGAGCGGAGCGACTAATGATAACCCTACAAAGTTCAATGAAGCAATTTACAGCTTCAGAAGAATACATGTAGCTCCTACACTATTCTTTGTTGGAATTGGTGTAGCTATTTATTCAATTTTTAAACGTTAATACATTTACCAAATAAATAATCGATGGATTTAATACAAGCAATTCTTCTAGCTATTGTTGAAGGATTAACTGAATACTTGCCTGTATCTTCTACAGCACATATGATCTTCGTAAGTTCCGCTTACGGCATTCAAGAAGACGAATTCGTAAAACTATTTCAAACAGCTATCCAATTTGGAGCTATCCTTGCTGTAGTTGCCCTTTACTGGAGAAAATTCTTTGACTTTAGTAAACTCAACTTCTACAAGAAACTAGTACTCGCTGTAATTCCAGCACTTGTACTTGGAAAACTATTTGACGAAGCTATTGATCAAGTACTAGGAGAGACTATCTATATTGCTATTATGCTTATTATCGGTGGATTTGTATTAATTTTTATTGACAAATATTTCAAAAATCCTAAAACAACAAAAGAAGAAGATATCACTGTAAAGCAAGCTGTAACCATTGGTTTTTGGCAATGCCTTGCAATGATGCCAGGTACCAGCCGTTCAGCTGCATCAATTATAGGAGGAATGCAACAAGGGCTTTCTAGACAAGTTGCTGCTGAATTCTCATTCTTTTTAGCCGTACCTACCATGGCAGCTGTAACAGTATATTCAATCGTTCTAAAGAAATATGAGTCTGGTAGGATTGGTTATGAAATACTCCTTGACAACCCAGACAATTTAAAATTATTTCTATTAGGGAATGTAATCGCTTTTATTGTATCTATTATAGCTATTAAATTCTTTATCGGTATCATCAAAAAATACGGTTTCAAACCTTGGGGATACTACAGAATTATTGCAGGAGCTTTACTATTATTATATTTCGGATACCTTAAATAAGCATGATACAATACACTGCCGAGGCCTTTCAAAATGGCCAAATTCTTTTAATAGACAAACCTTTACACTGGTCTTCATTTCAAGCCGTGAACAAAATAAAATGGCTATTAAAGAAAAACTTTGGACTTAAAAAAATTAAAGTAGGACACGCTGGCACACTAGATCCATTAGCTTCTGGCCTATTAATTATTTGCACAGGTAAATCCACTAAACAAATCAGTGAATTACAAGGGCAAATAAAAGAGTATACAGGAACTATAACCCTAGGCGGAACGACACCATCTTATGACCTAGAAACAGAGATAGACCAAACTTTCCCTACTGATCATATTACAGAAACTATATTGGATAATGCTAGACTATCCTTTATCGGTACGACAGAACAACGTCCGCCTATCTTCTCAGCTCTTAAAAAAGATGGTAAGCGACTATACGAACATGCGCGCAAAGGAGAAGAAGTAGAAATAGCGACTAGACCTATCACAATAGAAGAATTCGAACTCACTCATATTGCATTGCCTAATGTAGATTTTAGAGTTATATGTTCAAAGGGAACCTATATTCGCTCTTTAGCTTACGACTTTGGCCAAAAAGTAAATTCAGGAGCTCACCTTAGCGCTTTACGCAGAACCAAAATTGGTGATTTTGACGTTGCAAACGCAGTCACTCCTGATGCTTTCGAAGAACAACTAATACAAGCAACTGCTCAAGATAATTAAAGTAAAAAAGCTACAATTAATTTGTAGCTTTTTTATTTTTTCACCTTTAGTATATCTCCTATCAAATTAAATCTATAAGATTCCTCATTAGCGTTCTTAAAAAACTAAGATCCGTCTAACTCTTCCTCCTTGATGCTTGAGGTATACGTGCAGTTTTCTTGCCCATTCCTTGCCAAAAACAGGCTTCTGGGCTAGTAAACTGCACCTATTCTGCACTCATCCCTCAACCTTGGTAACAAATGAACGAATAATCAGTCCAATATGAGTCACAACCTTCTGCACTAACATACAAAAATCTATATTAAAAGATGTAAAAATAAATCGTCATTCTCTTTAGAATATTCGTCAATTAATCACAACAACAATCAACTACTCCTAAAACACTTCTATAGCTATATGTGCACATGCCTCAGCATCTGCTAATGCATTATGGTGATTAGTTAAATCAAAACCAATATACTTAGACACTGTACCCAACTTGTGATTAACTAACTCAGGGAAAACTTTGCGAGCCATACGGCAAGTACAATAAAAAGGATTTTGATGCAGAGGTAAATCATACGCCCCTAATACAGCCTTTAAGCACCCTTCATCAAAAGCGCTATTATGGGCTACTAAAGGTAAATCTTGAATAAACTCTTTAATTTCCACCCATATCTCAGGAAAATATAACGCTTCTCGGGTATCCCAAGAAGTCAACCCATGTACTTGGGTATTCCAATAACTATAAAAGTCTGGTATAGGCTTAATCAAACTATAATAGGTATTGATTATTCTTCTATTCTCTACCAATACTAACCCTACACTACATACACTTGTTCGTTGTTGATTTGCTGTTTCGAAATCAATAGCTACAAAACTATCCATAATCCTATTTTTTCAATCATTTAAACGCCCTTATAACGACTAAATTGCTGTTGTAATTGTCTATTTTAGCCGAGATATTATTTGCACTAAAAATAACTATTTTAAAATACAAAATATAATTTATACAATTCAGAAACTTCAATTAACTATTAAGTGAACTAGACGGAAAAAGACTAAGTAGCCTTTCCAAGCTTATTTTACCAAGTGAAACTATTTCAATTAGCAGTGTATTCATCAAAAAACAACTTTCTTAGATTACAATGCAATATTTGACATAATTCGATAATTCTAATACCTTAGCGAAAAAAAACATGAAACACATTGTTCTTCTAATAGTATTTACCTTTACCTCACTTGGATTTGCTCAAAAAATAGAATTGCAAGAAGGTGATTTGATCTTCCAAAACCTCAATTGCGGTCCTTTATGTGATGCAATTAACGAAGTAACCTATGGATATGAAGACAACAACTTTAATCACATCGGCATGGTCATCAACTATGAAGGAAAGCTACAAGTAATAGAAGCTACACACCCAACTGTTTGTATCACGCCTGTTGATGAGTTTCTAAACAAAACAACTAACCCAAGTCACGTCGGTCGAATTAATAAAAAATACAAGAAATTAATACAACCAGCCAAAGAATTTGCCATTAAACAAGTAGGGATACCTTATGATGAAAATTACTTGTTAGACAATGACAAATACTATTGTTCAGAGTTACTATACGATGCCTTTATGGCTGCGAATAAAGGAAAAACATTCTTTTACCTCTATGCGATGACGTATAAATCGAAATATACGAAAGAGTTTTTCCCTGTTTGGGTGGAATACTTCGAAAAACTAGAGCAGCCTATTCCTGAAGGATTACCAGGGCTAAATCCAGCAGGTATGTCCTTTTCAAAGAATTTAACAATGTTAGGGCCTATCAATTAAACCCAACTTGACTATCACATCGAGTTTTGCAATAAAAAAAGAGAAAGGAATACGTCATGAATACATATTCCTTTCTCTTTTTTAAATAAGATCCTAATAAACCAACTAACTTACGCACTACTATTAAGCTTGATAGCCTAACGTAAGCCTAGAGACTAGCCATTTCTTAGGCAAAAAGCTATAATACAGACTTCATCAAGTCAATGACTTCTTTTTCTACTTCGTGTCCCTTATCTTTTGTATACCATTTTTGCAATTCGATTTTGCACGTTTCATCTACTACTCCATGTTCTTTTTTATAGTCTTCGATCAAAGTACGAGCACCAGTTGGACGAGGTCCCCAATCAGCCAAAACCTCAAGGGATTGCTTATCGACAATAAGTAACTTAGGAATTGCCCTACCACCATTGGTCAAGAATTGATCCATTAAATCAAGATTTTTATCACGCAAGACCAATTTCAACTCTACATTATCCGACAATTCAGCTAATTTATTAAGCATAGGAACAGATTGTGCAGCATCACCACACCAAGATTCAGTAATCGCAATCCACAGCACCTTTCTATCAAGGTTATTCAAATAAAACGCCGATTCTTCACTAGCCTTTAAAGTCTTGTCAAGTCGATGAAGACGTGCTTCATTTAATTTTGCATAGGCTAGATAATCATCATTAAGTTCTAAAGCATCTACATTATTAGCTAAAGAATCTGTAACAAAAGCTCTAAATTCAGTGTAAGAAAAACTTTTCTCTATTGTTTTTGAGTTGATATGTATCATTTTGTGTAATTTTAGTTTTTGTATTACTCAAAGATACGGCTTTTTTAAATAAACGTTTATACAATCTAATAAGGAATGGACAAGACAACGCTCGGTTTGGTTTTATCAGGTGGAGGCTATAAAGGACTAGCCCATGCAGGCGCACTACAATTTTTACAAGAACAAAATATACATCCACAAGTACTAGCAGGTACAAGTGCTGGGTCTATTGTTTCATGTTTACATGCTATTGGAATGCCACCCCAAGAAATCCTCAATTTCTTCAAATCTGTCAACCTCTTCGATTGGTCCCATTTCACCTTCAAAAAAGCAGGTATAATGGATGTTAATGCTTTCGATAAATACCTACATAGCGTATTTGGAGACAAAACGATCGGAGAACTGAATATACCAGTTTACATTACAGCGACGAATATCGTTCAGGGAACCCTACACATCTTTGACAATCAAACAAAAGTAACTGATGCTATACTGGCGTCTAGCGCTTTTCCTGGAGTATTTTCACCCTATAAAATAAAAGACACTATCTATAGTGATGGAGGAATCGTGAATAACTTCCCCATCAATATCATGAAAGAAGTTTCTAATTTCGTGATTGGGATCAACGTAACACCAATCCACGAAGTCAAACAAGAAGAATTAACCTCTATTCGTTCCGTAACCTTTCGCGCGTATGAATTAATGACCGCCATGAGCAATATACAACAGAGTAAACATTGCGATTGGTTGATCGAACCCGAAGAGTTAATAAACTACTCAACCTTTGAAAGGAGTAAAGAAAAAATGGACAAAATATATGAGATTGGTTATCAGTCAACAAAAGAATCATTTGAAAGGAATAAAGATAAATTGCAAAAAGCTATTCTCTAAAAGTATATAATCTTTATATTTGCAAAACTTTAAAAATATCTTTCAATGAAATACAAAAGAATTCTACTGAAATTAAGTGGAGAAGCTCTGATGGGAGATCAGCAATATGGTATTGATCCAAAAAAATTAGCAGAATATGCTGCTGAAATTAAAAAAGTTCACGACTTAGGTGTTGAAATAGCAATTGTAATTGGAGGAGGAAATATTTTTAGAGGAGTTGCGGGAGCAAATGTTGGAATGGATCGCGTACAAGGTGACTACATGGGAATGTTAGCAACAATCATTAATGGTTTAGCACTACAAGGAGCCTTGGAAGGATCAGAAATGCTAACAAGATTGCAAACAGCCTTAAAGATTGAAGCAGTAGCTGAACCTTATATCAAGAGAAGAGCTGTACGCCACTTAGAGAAAGGAAGAATTGTGATCTTTGGTGCAGGAACAGGGAATCCTTACTTCACTACAGATACAGCTGCCGTACTAAGAGGGGTAGAGATTAATGCAGATGTAATTCTTAAAGGAACACGTGTAGACGGTGTGTACACAGCAGATCCAGAAAAAGATCCAACAGCGATTAAATTTGAAAACATTACTTTTAGTGATGTGCTAAAAAAAGGATTAAATGTAATGGATACAACAGCATTCACTCTAAGTAGAGAAAACGAATTGCCAATTGTTGTATTCGACATGAACAAAGAAAATAATTTATTAAAAGTTTGTCAAGGGAATGATTCTGTAGGTACTACAGTATCTGTGAACATCAATTAATTAAAATTATGACAGAAGAAATCAACTTAATAATCGACGCTGCAAAAGAGTCTATGGACAACACTGTAGCTTTCTTAGAGAAATCATTATTAAACATCCGCGCAGGAAAAGCTTCTCCTCAAATGTTAGGGGCAGTATTCGTAGATTACTACGGATCTCAAACACCACTTTCACAGGTAGCAAATATCAATGCGCCAGATGCGCGTACATTAACTGTTACTCCTTGGGAGAAGAATATGCTACAACCTATTGAAAAAGCAATCTTGATTGCTAATCTAGGGCTTAACCCTATGAATAACGGGGAAAACATCATCATCAATATTCCAGCGCTTACAGAAGAAAGACGTAAAGACTTGGCAAAGCAAGCAAAATCGGAAGCTGACGATGCAAAAATAGGTATCAGAAATGCTCGTAAAGATGCAAATAACGATATCAAAAAAGAAGAAAAGAATGGTACTTCTGAAGACATCTGCAAAGATGCTGAAGAAAGAGTTCAAAAATTAACAGATAGTTTCGTAAAAAAAATCGATGATATTCTAGCTGTGAAGGAAGCTGAAATCATGAAAGTATAAAGAATCCGCAGGAATGCGGATTTTTTTTTATCCCTACTGTATTCTTTAGCGAACCTCATCGCCAACACACTGACAGCTAATCCCATATCATTCAAACCACCAGATTATCCAATCAATCTCTAGAAGATCAGTCTCATCATTAAAAAAAGCTACTGCACAATAGTGTCATTAAAATCTCGTATTTACTAAATATCTTTCTTAAATTTAAAGTTTACACCACATTATTTCAAGGCATTCGTGTTTTTTCTTTCTAACAATGTAAAAATAACATTTATCATATTGTATTCAATTCTGATTAAGTAACTTACATAAATTAATCACTATAATTAAATTCAAATATGAATACACGAATCTTAACACCTGAAGAACTGCAAAAAACAAGTCCTGTTTTTGGTCAACTGTCTTTTGATAATCACGAACAAATAGTGTTTTGTCACGACGAAGAGTCAGGACTAAAAGCAATCATTGGAATCCACAACACAAATCTTGGACCAGCCTTAGGAGGAACAAGAATGTGGAACTATCAGTCTGAATGGGAAGCACTAAACGATGTGCTGCGTCTATCACGTGGTATGACTTATAAATCAGCTATTTCAGGATTAGATCTAGGAGGTGGAAAAGCAGTAATCATAGGAGATTCAAAAAAAGATAAAACGCCTGAAATGATCAAGGCATTTGCCAAGTATGTAGATTCCCTAAGTGGTCGATACATCACAGCAGAAGATGTAGGATCAACAACAGCGGATATGGATTTAATACACAGCACCACACCACATGTAACTGGAATATCTAAAGAGCTAGGTGGTTCTGGTAATCCTTCTCCAGTAACTGCTTATGGTGTATTCATGGGGTTAAAAGCTGCTGCTAACTTCAAATGGGGAACAGATAACTTAAGTGGTAAAAAGATATTTGTTCAAGGAATTGGAAATGTAGGAGAAACATTAGTAAAACACCTAACAGAAAATGGAGCTATTGTAACGATTACAGATCTAAACCAAGAACGCGTAGAAGAAGTATCGAAAAAATACAACACCAACATATTTACAGGTACAGATCTTTTCTTAGAAGACATGGATATCTATGCGCCATGTGCTTTAGGAGCAACCATCAATGACGATACAATCAATAAATTAAAAGCACAAGTAATCGCTGGAGCGGCAAACAACCAACTTGCTGTAGAAAGCGTTCATGGAAAAATTCTTCAAGAAAGAGGAATCGTATATGCACCAGACTTTTTGATTAATGCAGGAGGAATTATTAATGTATTTGGAGAGATCGCCCATTATGGTCAAGATGAAGCACTAAAAAGAACAGAAAACATCTACAATACAACATTAGAAGTTTTAAATGAAGCTAAAGAAAAAAATATCACTACACTTCAAGCAGCTATGCAAAAAGCAGAAAAACGCTTCAAGAAAAAATAGAATACAACTAACACTAAAAGTCAGCTAGCCAATTAGCTGACTTTTTTTATGACTAATAAATTTAATGCCAACAATAAAAAAAATCAAACCGACAAATAACTTCTAAATATAGATTTAAAATTAGTAAATTTGCGAGTATTTCTGTCTTTACAAAACAGAATCAGAGATTATAAACAATATATTTCATCATGAAACACACGAAAATCGTCGATCTTCTAACGGGTAAAAATTTACTACATGAAGTAAAAGCTAAGGGATGGGTAAGAACTTTTAGAAACAATCAATTTATAGCCTTGAATGATGGTTCAACTATAAATAATATTCAGTGTGTTGTTGATTTAGATAAATTCCCAGCAGAATTACTAAAGAAGATACATACAGGAGCTGCCCTATCAGTAACAGGAACGTTAGTAGAAAGTCAAGGAGCAGGTCAAACCGTAGAAATTCAAGTAAACAAACTTAAAGTATATGGTGAGGCAAACCCTGAAGAGTATCCAATCCAACCGAAAAAACACTCTTTAGAATTTTTACGTGAGAATGCTCACTTAAGAGTACGCACAAATATATTTGGAGCTATTATGCGTGTACGTAGCACATTATCGTATGCCGTACATAAATACTTCCAAGAAAACGGATTCTTTTATTTCAATGCACCGATCATTACAGGATCAGATGCTGAAGGAGCAGGAGAAATGTTTAGAGTAACTAATTTAGATTTAAACAATTTACCTCGCACAGAGGAGGGAAATATAAACTTTAAGGAGGATTTCTTTGGAAAGACTACAAACTTAACAGTATCAGGACAATTAGAAGCAGAAACTTATGCAATGGCATTAGGTTCTGTTTATACATTTGGACCTACATTCCGTGCTGAGAATTCGAATACATCAAGACACTTAGCTGAATTCTGGATGATAGAACCAGAAGTTGCATTCAACGATCTTGATGACAATATGGATTTAGCAGAAGACTTTATCAAATACGTGATCAAATACACACTTGAAAAATGTCAAGATGATTTAGTATTCTTAGATAAACGATTACAAGACGAAGAGAAAAACAAACCACAAGCAGAAAGAAGTGGAATGTCCCTACTTGAAAAGTTAAACTTTGTAGTTGAAAACAATTTCAAACGCGTTAGCTATACAGAGGCTGTTGATATCCTAAGAAACTGTAAACCTAATAAAAATAAAAAATTCAAATACATCATTGATGGATGGGGAGCAGATTTACAAAGTGAGCACGAGCGTTACCTTGTAGAAAAGCACTTCAAGTGTCCCGTAATCTTATTTGATTATCCAGCTGAAATTAAAGCGTTTTACATGCGTATGAATGAAGATGGAAAAACAGTAAGAGCAATGGATATCCTATTCCCTGGAATTGGAGAAATTGTTGGAGGTTCAGAAAGAGAAGAAAGATACGATGTTTTAGTAGAAAAAATGAAGGCAATGGGTATCGAAGAAGAGGAATTATGGTGGTACTTGGATACACGTAAATTTGGAACAGCGCCACACAGTGGATTTGGTCTTGGTTTTGAGAGACTTGTTTTATTCGCAACAGGTATGACAAATATTAGAGATGTAATTCCATTCCCAAGAACCCCTCAAAGTGCGGAGTTTTAAAGGAACTGATACTTCTTATTAATGTTTACTTTATCACATTTTTTTATTATTTTTGATAAATAATATCCTGTGGTAAAGTAAACATTTTTTTATTCACACAATTTTCATAAAATGCTTAAACAAAGTCTTCAATTAAAGCTATCTCAAAAACTATCTCCTCAACAGATTCAGTTGATGAAACTTATCCAATTGCCAACCTTGGCATTTGAACAGCGTTTGAAAGAAGAGCTTATCGAAAACCCTGCACTCGAAAGTGGAAAAGAAGATGATTATTCGGCAGAGGAAGACAACTATGGTGATGACTATGACGACTACGACAATGATCGAATAGAAGCAGAAGACATCAATATAGATGAATACCTAAGCGATGATGAAACTCCTGAGTATAAGCTTCAGACCAACAATTACAGTAAAGATGATGATGACTATGAAGCGCCTATAATAGCATTTGAAAGCTTCCATCAAGACTTAATTAATCAGTTAAATACATTCATATTAACTGACGAACATCGAGCAATCGCAGAGTTTTTAGTTGGTAGTGTTGACGATATGGGTTATATTCGAAGAGATATTCAAGATATCGTAGATGACTTAGCATTCACTCAAGGAATCTATACTGATGAAAAGACGGTAGGGAAAATTCTAAATATCGTACATGAATTAGAACCTTCTGGCGTAGGAGCTCGTGATTTAAAAGAGTGTCTCTTGTTACAACTTAGACACAAGACACCTACAGACGCTGTAGATTTGGCAAAAGATATAATCGAAAATCAATTTGATGCTTTTACTAAAAAGCACTACGATAAATTACTTCAAAAATATGGAGTAACAAGAGAGCAACTGCGCAATGCTATTGACGAAATTGAGAAACTAAATCCAAAACCAGGTAGTGCATATATTGGTAATACACGTATTGTAGAACATATCACACCAGACTTTATCATTAAGATTTCTGATGGAGAAATAGAGCTTTCTCTTAATGGAAGAAATGCACCTGAGTTACATATTTCTAAAGATTACCAAGAGATGTTACAGTCTTATAAGGAGTCTTCAAAATCAAATAGTGCTCAGAAAGATGCTGTACAATTTATCAAGCAAAAATTAGACGGTGCTAAGTGGTTTATTGATGCAATCAAGCAAAGGCAAGAAACCCTATACGTGACTATGCAGGCGATTATCGAATACCAGTATGACTATTTCATTTCTGGAGATGAAACTAAACTTAGACCGATGATTCTAAAAGATATTGCAGATCGTATTGGTTTAGATATTTCAACGGTATCGAGGGTTGCTAATAGCAAATACGTGGACACACCGTACGGTACATTTTTAATAAAAAACTTCTTTTCGGAAGCTATGGTTAATGATCAAGGAGAAGAAGTATCAACAATAGAAATCAAAAAAATCTTAGAGACAATCATTGCTGATGAAGATAAAGCAAAGCCATATCCGGATGATAAATTAGCTGAACTCTTAAAAGAGAAAGGATATCCCATTGCTCGTAGGACAGTCGCGAAATACCGAGAACAACTTGATATACCTGTGGCAAGAATGCGCAAGCGTATTTAGTCCGTAATTGTATCTAAAGGCAATCAATGAAAGGGGAAACTGAATACAATAAAAAGGCTATTAGAGCTTTCAAAATAATATCCTATATACTCCATCCGTTAATAATGCCACTATTAACGGTATGGTTGTATTTTCACTATACGGCTAATTACTTCTTTGCTGACGAGATAAACATCATGCTGATACAAATAGGGATTATTACCGTATTACTACCAATTTCAATATATTTTTTACTAAGTTCGTTACGACTCATCGGATCGACAGTTATGCTAAGCGACGCAAAGGATAGGTTAATACCTTTTGCAATTAATATCTTTCTTTTAATAGCCTTAAAAGAATACATACTAATTGAGAACAACGCATATGAATTAAATGTTTATTTCTGGGGAATCATAAGCAGTTACCTATTACTTACACTTTCTTTGTTTTTCAAAATAAAGTCGAGTGTACACATGACAATGTTAGCAGCTTTAACTACTTTCCTTACCTATGTTTTTTTTAAATATCAAGTATCAGATATTATACATATCATTATTATGATTATGCTAATGGGAATCACAGGAAGTGCTCGATTATACCTCAAAGCACATACTTCGTTAGAGATTGCTTTAGGAACATTTATTGGTATTATTCCACAGTTAGTATTTATAGTTTTAAACTAAGAATTAAAGAATATAAAACATCATTCCAACATTTAGCATTTTCAAACGTGTTGGATCATTAGCAAACACTTCATTTTTATAAATACTATTCAATCCGTAATACACATAAAAATTCCATGTATTAAATCCGACAGAAGCATAAGCCCCATACATCCACTTATTAATATTCATATCTCCTGTACGGATGATCGAATAGGAACTCGTAGTAGTCTTAAACCTATTGTTAAAATTATAACTTGCTTTAAAGCCAAGATAAACGCGCCAGAACTTATGACTTTCCGGAGTAGATGTTCGCCAACGCAATTCAATAGGAAGATCAATAGAATGTAGCGATAAGGAACTCTGTTTGTAATTTGACAGCATTAAGTACTCATTCGTTTCCGATAGTCCAAAATTACTACGTAGATTCAAATATGAATACCCAATACCTGGAGCAATAGCAATAGTTCTATTTTGATTTATAGGAAAGTCTCTAAGGAAACCTCCATTAATTCCTATCGAAAAAGAATAGGGACTATAACCTTTAAACTTATCCTGCATTAGCGTATGACTTACACCAAAGTAGAACTGATCCTCACGATATTTTAAATCAACAGTATTTTCTTCGTAATCCCACTGTTCTTGAGCTATCCCATGAATAGTAAAAAAACTTATACACCATAAATAAAAGACTTTTCTCATCATTGCAAAACATTTAAAAAGTATAAACAAGACCTACACCTAACGTTTGTTTAAATTGCGGCTTAGGTCCTTCCATTACTTGAACACCATCTCTCTCAACTTTACTTTTAACGTTATCGTCATAAATGAAATAAGTACCAATATTAGCGTGCACATATTCATTAACCTTCAAATCTATCTTCATCTCCCACGAGACGTAAATATTACCAAAGTTATTCAGATAATCACTATATAGTGAAAGCTTATGATCTAAAAATATATTCTTAAGCACTTCTTTTTTCCACTCGTTACTCAATAAAAAACCAAGCTCTGCACGTGAATTCTTTCCTTTCCTAATCATATTACCAAGATCGTCATACTCTGCCTTTTGAACTCCAAAGGCTCCTTGATTAGCTAATGTTTGATCTAAGACAAATGTTGCTTTATAAGTAACAGGAGAGATATAAAACTTCATACGACTTTTAGGCATCACATACTCCCCCCCCATACCGACGAATAAATAAGCTGGAGCAAACCATCTAGAGATAGGGTCATCAATGTTCGGATAATTAAAACCATCTGTAAATTGAGTTTTAAAGTTTACCTTAGTAACATAATACCAATCTGAGATATTAGATTTACGATACCCTAATGAAATATTCAAATCCAAAACATCATCGGTCTTTCTAAGTTCTCTATCAGATTGCTTATTGACTCCATAGCGCAAACTTAATGTGTTATCCCATACAAAACGTCCCTTAGTGTACTTTCTTTGAAAATCTCCTTTGATAATACCAGAAATAGAATTCTCCCCACCACTACTCCAATTGACAAAAGCAATTTGATTTAGGTCTAATCCTAACTTATTTTTCTTATCCCAATAACCAATAACCTCATCATTTAAAGGCACAAGATTCAAATCAATATTAGGATTATACTTTATTTCAACTTCAGTAAATTTTGGCTTAGTCGCCTTAACGTAAAACTCCGGTTTAAAATAAGGCAAATCATAATTTCCACTTCCTCTAGTATAGTTCATTGTATTCGTTCCATAATCCTTCATAGGTAAAAATCCCATTAAAGGGTTAAAAGGATTCTCTTGAAACTTAATAGTATCACTCTTCATTTGCACAGCTGGCACCGATACGTTAGGCTGACTATCACTCGATAAATCCTCCTGAGCATGAACCACTGAAATCGTATTTACAACTAATAATAAACTAAATAAAAAACTTTTAAACCTTTTCAAAACTTACTCCTTTATAATTTTTTTAATCGATTCGATATCTATACCACATTCTTCATATTGTTCTCCTACGGTAGCATGTTCTATGAAAGAATCCTTCACACCAAGATTCTCAACTTGAATATGTGGAAAATATTGTGCTATGTATTGGCTAATCAGGCTACCAAAACCACCCGTTATAACCCCATCTTCAATCGTTACAACACGTTGATAATGCTTACATATTTCTTCTAAAACCTTTTTGTTTAATGGCTTTACAAAAGTAAAGTGATAATGTCCCCAATCTAAATTATCACAAGACTCAAAAGCAGTTATCACATGATTACCTATCGTTCCAGTAGACAGGATAACAAATTTATTCCCTTTTCTAAACTCTTTGACATTTCCAATGGTAATTTTCGTAAAATTATCCTTCCAACTATCCTTCATCACTCCACGACCTCTAGGATAGCGTATTGCCCACGGCATATCGATTCCCAATTGAGCCGTATATAATAGATTTCGCAACTCGATTTCATTCAGAGGAGCAGCAATAACTAGATTAGGAATACATCCTAAATAGGCAATATCAAACACCCCTTGATGGGTTGCTCCATCTTCCCCAACTAACCCAGCTCTATCGATACAAAAAACAACAGGTAACTTTTGCAAAGCTACATCGTGAATAATCTGATCATATGCTCTTTGCAAAAACGTAGAGTAGATAGCACAATAAGGCAATAAACCTTGAGTAGCCATTCCAGCCGCCAAAGTTACAGCATGTTGTTCTGCTATTCCAACATCAAAAGCTCGCTCAGGGAATGCCTGCATCATGTAAGTCATCGAACTTCCAGTAGGCATAGCTGGGGTGATTCCAACAATAGACTTGTTATGTTCTGCAAGCTCAACAAGCGTTTTACCAAAGACATCCTGGTATTTCTCTGATAAATTGGTTTGATTACTTTTAATCAATTCACCAGTCTTACTATCAAATCGACCAGGCGCATGGTATTTAACTTGATTTTCTTCAGCTTGCTTTAACCCTTTACCTTTAGTTGTTATAATATGCAGAAACTTTGGCCCTTTGGCTTTCTTTAGCAACTCTAATTCTCTTATTAGAGAAGCTAAGTCATGGCCATCAACAGGACCTTCGTATCTAAAATGCAATGATTTGATCATATTATTAACGCGAGGGTTCTTACCTTGCTTTACGGATGCTAAATAATCTTTTAAAGCACCCACACTAGGATCTATACCAATAGCATTATCATTTAGTATAACCAGCATATTTGCATCAGACACACCTCCATGATTTAAACCTTCAAAAGCCATACCTGCAGCAATAGAAGCATCTCCAATGACAGCTATATGCTGTTTATCATGATTTCCTTTTATCTTCGAGGCTATAGCCATACCTAATACAGCAGAAATAGATGTTGAAGAATGACCTACACCAAAGGTATCAAATTCACTTTCCTCACGCTTAGGAAATCCACTGATACCATCTTTTTGTCTATTTGTGTGAAAGCGATCTAATCGACCAGTTAGTAATTTGTGACCATATGCTTGATGACCGACGTCCCATACCAACAAATCATATGGAGTGTCAAACACGTAATGCAAAGCAATAGACAGCTCCACTACCCCTAGACTTGCTCCTAAATGTCCTTCTTTAGTAGCTACAACTTCAATAATAAATTCTCTTAACTCTTGAGCTAGTACTTTAAGTTCTTCAAGCGTTAATTTCTTTATAGCACTTGGTGTTAGTGTATGATTTAGTATAGTTTGATACATTCTTTTTAACAAATAGAAAACAAAATTACAATTTTGTTTTTACTTTTGATTCTTTAATATGTTAAGACAAATAAGATGACTATTTTTTCTGATGAATACTTTATGCAGATAGCAATTAATCAAGCAAAAGAAGCGAAAGAAAAGGGAGAAATTCCCGTTGGCGCTATTGTTGTTGCCAACAACCAAATAATTGCCAAAAGTCATAATCTAACAGAACTACTTCACGATGTCACTGCTCATGCGGAAATCCAAGCAATTTCAGCTGCTGCAAATTATTTAAACGCTAAATACTTAAAAAACTGCACTTTATACGTAACTTTAGAACCTTGTCAAATGTGTGCAGGAGCTTTATACTGGAGTCAAATCTCTCATATTGTTTGTGGAGCTGAGGATTCTAAAAGAGGATATCGAGCTTTCGGAGGTAAATTACACCCTAAAACCACGATTAAATACGGCGTGCTCGAAGAAGAATGTCGTAACTTAATGATTGAATTTTTTACAAAAAAAAGAACATAATAAATATACACTATGAAATTGAAAAAACTACTATTAATCTTAACTGTTCTCAGTTTTATCTTCTTACAATCATGTAAGAAAGAAACACCTGAAAATGAGCAGTTATCAAACCCAAAACTGTATACAGAGTATATCAGTTCTTTCACTTCAGGAGTAATCCCAACAAATTCTCCTATAGATATAGTATTAACTAAAAACTGGGGAAACTGGGAAACCAATCAGGAATTAGAGGAAAACTTATTTACAATCTCCCCAAAAGTAAATGGTAAACTATACTTTCTTGCCCCATCAAATACTATTCGATTTGAACCAAATGAAAAATTGGTACAAGATCAACGATACATTGTCACACTGAAACTTAAAGACATTATCCAAAGTGATGAAACACTAGATAATTTTACGTTTCAACTAAACACTATTCCTTTATCTTTTCACATTGACTTTCTTGATCTTCAATCAACTAAATCTAATGAATATTTAGTTAATGCAGTATTATCATCAACTGATTTTGTTAAGAAGAAACAAATTGAGAAAATAATATCAGCATATACAGATGATGAAAAAGTTGAAATACAACTGACAGGTGATAACGATATTGAAACTAAAGAATTTCCTTTCATTGTAAAAAATATTGACAATACCTCTAGTATTCTAACAGCAAAGATTGACGGTAAGCCAATCGATATTAACCAAAAGATTGAATTTACTTATAACCTCCCAACAGAAGGAGGCTTTGCTGCATTTAACATTAAAACCTTTATTGGTGATGATCAAACTTTTTGGGTAAACTTCAATTACCCTATAAAGAAAAACCAAAACTTTGACGGTTTAATTACAGTATCTGATAGCAGTGCTAAATTAACTTATACAACAGATGGCAACGTTTTGAAAGTATATAGTGATAAACCTTTCAACAATGAAGCAGAAGTAATTGTTCATAGTGGTATTAAAGGAATGAACGGAACTTCTACCCTATCTACTACTTACAATAAATCATTCTTTGTCAATTTTGGAATTCAAAAACCTGCCGTAGAGTTATTAAGTAATGGAACAATTCTACCTAGCTCTCAAAACTTAAAAATAAACTTCAAAGCAACTACTCTAAATGCGGTTGATGTAAAAGTCTATAGAATATACGAAAACAATGTATTACAATTCTTACAAGATAATGGGCTTAGTGGAAGCTATTACCTAAAAAAAGTAGCATCTCCAATTGCTCAAAAAACAATTAACCTAACCAATCCTAACAAAAAAGCATTGTTAAATTGGAACACCTATGCTCTTGATTTATCAGAGCTTATCAAGCCTGAGCCAGGAGCTATTTACAGAGTAGAGTTTTCTATGAAAAAAGCATATTCACTATATAACTGTCCAGATAATGGTGATGGAGAAACTGAAGAAGAGTTCAATGATAGCGAATACTATGAAGATGATGACTACGGTGATTACTACTACTATTATGACTGGTCTGAAAGAAAAAATCCATGTAATGAATCTTACTATTATTACCAAGGTAAAAAAGCAACAAATGTTCTTGCTACCGATCTAGGTGTGATCGTTAAAGGAGGAAGCAACAACGTATATACAACTATTGTAACCAACTTAATCACTACTGAGCCTATCGGAGATGCTACTGTTGAGTTTTATACTTATCAACAACAATTAATAGCCTCTGCTAAAACAAATTCAAGTGGGCTTTTAAATATCAACCTAGAAAATCAAACACCGGCCTTTGCAGTTGTTAAGTACAATAAAAACACGACCTATGTCAATATTGAAAACAAGAATGCCTTATCGGTTAGTAATTTTGATGTAGATGGTACTGAATATTCAAAAGGACTTAATGGATATGTATATACGGAACGAGGTGTTTGGAGACCTGGTGATAACATTTATCTTGGTTTTATTTTAGATGATACTGCTAAGCCATTACCAACAAATCATCCTATCAAACTATCTTTTTTCGATCCATATGGAAAACTTGTTGATCAAATTGTTCAAAAGAAAAACAATATTAACCACTACATTTTTCAACTAAAAACAACAGATGAATCTCCTACAGGAAATTGGTCTGCACAAATTAATATTGGAGGAGTTAAATTCAACAAAACAATTAAAGTAGAGACCATTAAGCCTAACCGCTTAAAAATTAAAAACAATGTAGAAGGTAAAACTATATCTAGCCGTACTAATAGTCGTGTTGACTTTAATGTCCAGTGGTTACAAGGAGGTATTGCACGTGATCTACAAGCAAGTGTAAACATGAAGTTAATCAAGCAACCAACCACTTTTAGCAAGTTTAAAAGTTATACATTTGACAATAACCTTTACTCTGATTACTCTCAAGACCAAACATTGTTCAATGGGCAAACGAATGATTCTGGTAACTTTAGTTTTGACCTTAATCTAAAACAATCTTTTACTAATGCGGGACTACTCAAAGCTGTTTTCGTAACGAAAGTACACGAAAAAGGAGGTGATGTCTCTACGGATGTCTCTACAGCTACCTATTCTCCTTTTTCTTCTTATGTGGGTATCAAAGCACCTGAACCTAACAAATATGGCTATTACGAAACTGATAAAAAACTAAGCTTCAAACTTATAAAAATCAATGACCAACAAGAAACACTTGAAGGTCGAATAAATGTAAAAGTTTATCGAACTAAAGGCTCTTGGTGGTGGAGCGAAGGAGGTAATGGCTATTCAAACTATAGCACATCTAGCTATTATAGTTTATACGCATCTGAAATAGTATCAACTAATACCAATGGAACGGCAGAATACACGATTACTATTCCTGAACAGGATTGGGGTAGATATGAAATCGTAGCTACTGATGATTCAAGCCAACATATTGCAGCGACAAGCGTTTATGTAGATTGGCCTTACTATATGTCTCGCTCAAAAGGCAATGAAGCAAAAGATGCTATTATGCTTGCTATATCAACCGACAAAAAAGACTATAACACTGGAGAAACTGTCAAGATTTCATTCCCTTCAAGTGAGGGGGGTAGAGCATTAATATCTGTTGAAAACGGAACAAATATTATCGAAACACATTGGGTTAAAACGACTAAAGGAGAAACTTCTTTTGAACTAACGACCAAACCTAGTATGGCGCCTAATGCATATATAAGCATTACATCTATTCAACCGCATGCAAACACGCTTAACGACTCTCCTATTCGTCTTTATGGCATAGCTCCTATTAATGTATTCAATAAAAAGACGAAGCTAGAACCTGTCATTACAATGCCTGAAACATTGCGTCCAAATACAGAATTTAATGTCCAAATCAAAGAGAAAAATGGGCAAAAGATGACTTATTCTATCGCAGTTGTCGAAGAAGGACTACTTGATTTAACACGTTTTAAAACCCCTAATGCTTGGGACAAATTCTATAGTAAAACAGCTTTAGGAATACGTACTTGGGATATTTACAACGATGTAATCGGAGCATATGGAGGATCTATCAACCAAGTATTCAGTATCGGTGGTGATGAAGACTTAGGAGCTGGTCAAGTGAAAAAGGCAAACCGCTTCAAACCTGTTGTACTCTTTGAAGGGCCTTTCGAACTTGAGGCTGGAAAAACAGTGAATCACAAACTAAAAATGCCAAAATATATTGGTTCTGTCCGTACAATGATAATTGCTGCAAACACAGAAACAAAAGCCTATGGAAGTGCAGAAAAAGCTACAAAGGTAAACAACCCATTAATGATTCTTGGCTCACTTCCTCGTCGTGCTGTTCCTGGAGAAAAAATTACATTACCAGTTACTGTTTTCGCAATGGAAAAGCACATAAAAGATGTAAAAGTAAAAGTAATTACAGATGATAAGTTCAACATTTTATCTTCAAACACACAAAATGTTAATTTTAGTAAACCTGAAGAAAAAGTCCTATACTTTGATTTAGATGTATTACAAAAAACAGGTATTTCAAAAGTAACTATTGAAGCTACTTCTGGAAAAGAAAAAGCAACTTATGAAATTGAATTAGATGTACTAAATCCAAACCCTGTTACGACAGTTAATTATGCCGCTACCATTCTACCTGGTCAGTCAAGTAAAATTAAGTGGGATAGTTTTGGTATTCAAAACAGTAATGGGGCTGTACTAGAATTATCTAATTTCCCAAGTATAAACTTAACATCGCGTTTAAAATACCTAATCAGCTACCCTCACGGTTGTAGCGAACAAGTTACGTCTGGTGTATTCCCTCAGTTGTACTTGGCAGATTTCACACCATTAGATGATTCGAAAAAAGCAAGTACACAACGCAATATAAATGCTGGTATTGCTATGCTTGCACAACGTCAACTACCTAATGGAGGATTCCGCTATTGGAGCAGTTCTAGCTATGCTGGTGACTGGGTAACATCATACATAGGTCACTTCTTTATCGAAGCTGAGAAAAAAGGATATGCTTTACCTGTTAACAGCAAAGCCAATTGGATTGCCTATCAGCAAAGAGAAGCTCGTGAATGGCGTCAAAACACGCGTTATTCAAACGACCTGGCACAAGCTTATCGCTTGTACACTTTAGCCTTAGCAAATGCTCCAGAAGTAGCTGCTATGAACCGACTAAGAGAAACTAAAGGACTGAGCAACCAAGCTCAATTGCGTCTTGCGGCTACTTACGCCCTGATCGGTCAAAAAGATGCGGCTAATAAACTTATCAGTACAACAAAAACGGATAGTAGTGAAAACGACACTTATTACTACTATGGCTCATATGAACGCAACATGGCCATGGAACTTGAAACATTATTAAGTACAGGGACGGACACTAACCTCACAAATGATTTAGCAATCAAACTAGCCAATAGACTTGGTTCTGATACATGGATGAGTACACAGACTACTGCATATAGTTTAAATGTTATTTCGAAATACTTGCAAAAGAATAAAGTTGCCTCTACGATAAGAACAGAGTACAACTTTAACGGTAAGGATAATACCTTGACTTCAAAATCAAATATTGCAAATGTAAACTTAGCTGTTAAACCTAATAATGAAATTTCTATCACTAATAAGGAAGAAGGTACATTATATGCTAAAGTAGCCGTGAGTGGTATTCTTCCGATAGGCAAAGAATTAACAGAAGAAAGTAAGCTTGATATCCGCATAGGTTTTACAAATACAAATGACGTCCCGATTAATCCATCAACTATTAGACAAGGTACTGAGTTTGCTGCTTATATTACGATTACCAATAACAGCGGTCAGTCTATTGAAAATGTGGCATTAACTCAGATTATACCTTCTGGTTGGGAAATTGTTAACCTTCGTTTCACAGAAGCAGGAGGCGAAAATAACCAAGTAGACCACACAGATATAAGGGACGATAGAACACAGTTTTACTTCTTCCTAAAAGCTAGAGAAAGTAAAACGTTTAAAGTAACACTTAATGCTTCATATATTGGTAAATACTACATGCCTGGAATCTATGCTGATGCAATGTATGACAATACCTATAGATGTCGAAAAGCTGGTCAATGGATAGAGGTAACCCCTTAAAAATATTCAAAAACACAATCAAAGTGTAGGGAGGAAACTCCCTATACTTATTTATACGCCTATGTTTACTCAAAAGCATTTAAAATGGTCTACGTGGAGTACTAAAAAGAAGGTAATAGTTAGTCTATTATTTATTCTACTAGTTCTTTACTACTTCTGCTTGCCAAAAACTTTATTTAAAACTCCCTACTCTACTGTTATTGAGAGTAGGACAGGACAGCTAATGGGAGCACAAATTGCTACAGATGGACAATGGAGATTTCCTGAAACTGATTCAGTACCCTATAAGTTTGAAATGTGTATTACATATTTTGAAGATGAATATTTTGATTACCATTGGGGAATAAACCCTATCTCTATGTCCAAAGCATTTGTTGCAAACCTAAAAGCCAAGAAAGTCGTTCGAGGTGGAAGTACATTAACCCAACAAACTATTCGTTTAGCCCGAAAAGGACAAGAACGCAGTTATGGTGAGAAACTAATTGAGGCTATATTAGCTACGCGATTAGAATTTAAATATAGTAAAGAAAAAATTCTTGCCTTATATGCTTCGCATGCACCTTTTGGAGGTAATGTAGTTGGTATCGATGTGGCTGCATGGAGATACTTTGGCACTACACCTGATCAGCTCTCATGGGCTGAATCCGCTACCTTAGCTATATTGCCAAACGCTCCTAGACTAATCTATCCTGGAAAAAATCAGGGAATTTTACTTAAAAAAAGAAATACACTACTCAAGAAATTACTTGAGAATGATATTATTGATCAAAGTACATATGATCTATCGCTCATAGAGCCTTTGCCAAATAAACCTCATGAACTCCCTCAAATTGCACAGCATCTTTTGCACTTAGCTACTGGACAACACAAAGGGCAACGCATCAAAACAACACTTGATTTTAGTCTTCAAAATCAAGCAAACACGATTATAGCTAACTATTACAAAAATTACAGTCAAACAGAAGTACACAATATAGCTGCAATTATTATAGATGTTGAAACTAGACAAATTCTAAGTTATATTGGTAACTCACCAACTACAATTGAACATAAAAAAGACGTTGATATCATTCGAGCTCAACGAAGTACAGGTAGTATACTTAAACCTTTCTTATACGCCGCTATGCTTGATGAAGCTGAATTATTACCAAAAACTTTAGTACAAGATATCCCTATAGTGATTTCTGGTTATAAACCAAAGAATTTCAATAATACCTATCAAGGAGGAGTACCTGCTGATGAAGCTTTATTTCGTTCACTTAACATACCTTTTGTTCTAATGTTACAAAAATACAGCGTATATAAATTCTATGATCAACTACATAATTTCAAGTTTAGTAGCATTGACAAACATCCTTACCACTACGGACTTTCACTTGTTCTGGGAGGAGCTGAAAGTAGTTTATGGGAGGTTACTAGAGCCTATACGACAATGACTTCAACCTTAAATCATTTTAATACACACCAAGGAGAATATAGAGAAAAAGAAGCACAAGAATTAATCTGGAATACTGAAAATTCCACACTGGACTTCGGAAACACACTAAAAGAATCTACCACAGTAGGTGCTGGAGCAATTTACAGCACTTTTAAAGCACTTACTCAAGTCAATCGACCAGAAGATGACTCTGCTTGGAGATATTATGATTCCGCAGTGAAAATAGCCTGGAAAACAGGTACAAGTTTTGGAGGTAGAGATGCTTGGGCAGTTGGAACAAACAAAAAATATGTCATTGGCGTATGGGTTGGAAATGCTACTGGAGAAGGAAGGCCTTCAATCAGTGGTGTACGCATGGCAGGACCTATCCTGTTTGACCTATTCAAACTGCTTCCTAAATCAGATTGGTTCGACATACCACTTGATGATCTAGAAGAACAAGAAACTTGTACTTTATCTGGATATCCTGCAGGTCCATATTGCACTACCACGACTCAATTAATACCTTATCGCTCTAAAAAAATGGAACTGTGCCCATATCACATACTGATACATTTAGATCAAACAGAAACATACCGTGTAAATAGCAAATGTGAACTCGTAGGTAATATGATAGCTAAACCTTGGTTTAATCTACCACCTACTATGGCTTCTTATTACAAAAATTTTCACAGTACATACTTAGATCTACCACCTTTTAGAGAAGATTGTAAACAAGATATAAACAAAAAGAGTCTGGAGTTCATATACCCCCTTCACGGTGAAGTTATTTACCTTACCAAAAACTTTAATTCAGACCTTCAACCTATAGTTGCTAAAGCGGCTGTAAACACCGAAGATAAAAACCTCTATTGGTATATCGACCAAGAGTATATAGGACAAACGACACTCTTCCATGAAATGCCTGTCCAAGCAACACCTGGAATACATTATCTAACCATCGTCAACTCACTCGGAGATAGTAAAACGATTGAACTAAATATACAGAATGCACACGACGATTAAACGTGTTAAATATAAAAGACCTGCTAATCTCAACTAGCAGGTCTTTTTTTATTCTGATAAATCATTTCCATTGTTATCAAAGAAATGGTACTCTAAATACGTGTAAGCATCACGTGGAACAATCTTTATCCACTTTTTAGTCTCCAACCACCACTTCATACGGATTGATGGAAACCCATTTTTTAAATAAGCAGCCACAAATGGATGCATATTCAAGATAATCTTCGTCGAATTATCTTTTGCTATAATACTTTCCAAGTCAGCCTTAATCTTATCTATTACAAGAATAGGAGCTTCTATCTCCCCATGTTCATTAGGGTCTTCCTCTCTCGTTTCGATATTTACTTCAGGTCTAACCCTTTGCCTTGTAATTTGGATCAATCCAAATTTACTTGGCGGCAAGATTTTGTGTTTGGCCTTATCATCACTCATTTCCTCTTTCAAGAAATCATATAGTGTTTTTCTATTCTCTGGATTACCCATATCAATAAAATCGACAACAATAATTCCTCCCATATCTCTTAATCGCAATTGCCTAGCTATTTCAGCCGCAGCGATTAAATTTACTTCTAGAGCAGTGTCCTCTTGAGACTGAGCTTTGTTTGACCTGTTTCCACTGTTCACATCAATTACGTGAAGAGCTTCCGTGTGTTCGATTATTAAATAAGCACCTTTGCTCATCGAAACCGTCTTACCAAAAGACGTTTTTATCTGACGCTCAATACTATATTTTTCAAAAATTGGAACTTCTCTCGACTGATAATGCTTTACAATAGAAACCTTCGAAGGAGCTATCTCCTGCAAATAATCCTTCGTGTGGTAATACATGTCCTCATCATCTGTAATAATACCTGTAAAAGTATCATTAAATACATCTCTCAAGATCGAAGAAGCTTTATTTACTTCTCCCAATACTTTAGAAGGATGATGAGCAGTTGTTAACTTTCTACACATGGTATTCCATTTTTCCATCAAGTTTTCTAAATCCTTCTCGATATCACTAACAGACATACCTTCTGCTACAGTACGCACAATAACACCAAACCCCTTAGGCTTGATTGTTTGTACCATTTTCTTTAAACGTTCTTTCTCTTCCTTTGAGTCTATCTTTTGAGAGATTGACACTCGATTAGAGAACGGAACTAAAACTACATAACGTCCAGCAATTGACAATTCTGAACTAATACGCGGTCCTTTTGTAGATATAGGTTCTTTTACAATCTGAACCAGTAATGATTGATTTGCACTAAGTACATCGGTGATTACACCATCTTTACTTATCTCCTCTTCAAAAGGAATATTCTTTAAAGAAAAATCTTTTAACTTACCTCCGCTTACAAGTTTACTAAATTTCAACAGAGTTTTAAGGTTAGGACCTAAATCGTGGTAATGCAAAAAAGCATCTTTCTCGAACCCTACATGAACGAAAGCGGCATTTAATCCTGCAACTGGTTTACGAATTTTGGCAATGAAAATATCACCTACTTGAAAACCCTTGTCTTCTGTTTGTTCACGTTCTCTGTGTAATTCTATAAGTTTTCCATCTTTTAATAAGGCAAAATCTACTGTATCAGAATTCGACCTAATAATTAGCTCTTTATTCATACTGTACATTTATATCCATACTCATCCATTAATAAGTTATTTCTACAAAAATGAGTTTGTATAGATGGATTAAACAACAATAAAAGGTATATAACCTGAAAGACCTATCTCTCGAAGAGATAAGTCTTTTTTCTTTTTCTTTCTGTAAAAGAAAAAAGTAGTTTTAAACTACTTTTTCTTCTTGTGACGGTTAGCTCTCGCTCTTTTTTTACGTTTGTGAGTCGCTACCTTATGTCTTTTTCTTTTTTTACCACTTGGCATAATGTGTGTAATTTAGAGATTAATAAATTATTTTACTTTAACTTCTGTGTTTGACTTCACTCCTTCTACAAAAACCTTTGCTGGTTTAAATGCAGGAATATTATGAGCAGGAATTCTAATTGTAGTATTTTTTGAAATATTTCTTCCTGTTTTCTCAGCTCTTGTCTTTATGATAAAACTACCAAAACCTCTTAGATACACGTTTTCACCTGACTCTAACGACGCTTTTACTTCATCCATAAAAGATTCAACTGTTGCCTGTACGTCCCCTTTTTCAAGCCCTAATTTCTCAGAAATTTTAGCTACAATGTCTGCTTTCGTCATTTTTAGATATAAATTATTTTGTTGTTGTCCGAATTTTTAGAGTGTGCAAATATATTAATTTAAAATCCAATAATTCAACCTTAATCGATTAAAATTTAATTATATAAAGTTTTAAGTTTGCATTCAAGACTTTTGACAATGATATTTTATAATAAACTCATTACTTGGTATTTAGAAAATAAACGAACTTTACCATGGCGAGAAACAACTGATCCATATGCAATTTGGTTATCAGAAATTATACTTCAACAAACACGAGTTGCCCAAGGATTACCTTATTTTCAAGCCTTTTTAACGCATTACCCAACCGTTTTTGATTTAGCTAATGCAGAAGAAGATGACGTATTAAAATTGTGGCAAGGCTTAGGGTATTACAGCCGAGCAAGAAATCTTCACCATACTGCCAAGACTGTTGCTTACGAACTTAACGGGCAGTTTCCAAACAACTATAAAGAATTACTTAAGCTAAAAGGGATTGGCGAATACACCGCTGCAGCGATTGCTTCTATTGCCTTTGGTGAAATAGTACCCGTAGTAGATGGTAACGTATTTCGAGTAATCGCACGAATATATGGTATCACCTCTGATATTTCAAAAGGACCTACTAAAAAAGAGTTTCAGTTAAAAGCCGCTGAATTAATTTCTCAAGAGACACCCGCATTATTCAATCAAGCGATTATGGACTTTGGAGCGATCCAATGCACTCCAAAAAAACCACTATGTGATACCTGTCCTTTTATCGTAAACTGTGTAGCTTATCAAACCAATAAAATTGAACAACTGCCTGTAAAATTAACGAAAACGAAAGTTAAAAGCCGCTTTCTTAATTTCCTCGTTTTCTTAGATAAAGAAAAAAACACCTATCTAATAAAACGGCAAGAAAAAGACATTTGGCAAAAATTGTATCAATTTCCTGTAATCGATCATTTCGACAAAAAAGAAATAAATATTCAAACAACAGTTGACACAATATATCCAGAAATCAGTTATAACCAAATCAAACAATTAAACGAAGAAACCATCATACACCAACTCTCTCACCAAAAATTACACATTAATTTTTGGCTTGTTGACTGTCTATCCCTACCAGCAAAAAAAGAGCACGAAAAAATACATTGGCAACAAATTAATACCTTTGCTTTTCCAATTGTTATACATAATTTTATCAACTCACTAGCGTTTTAACCTTAAATATTTCCATCATGAGCGGTACATTAAACAAAGTAATCTTAATCGGCCATCTAGGCGACAATGTGAAAATGCACTATTTTGAAAGCGGAAATTGTATTGGTCGTTTTTCTTTAGCAACGAATGAAGTTTATACCAATAAGACAACGAATGAACGCATCACTTCAACCGAATGGCACAATATCGTAGTGAAAAACAAAATGGCTGAACTGTGTGAGAAATACCTTTCTAAAGGAGACCGCATCTATATCGAAGGAAAAATTCGCACTCGTCAATGGGTAGCCGAAGATGGTAGCAACAGATCTATCGTAGAAATTACTGCTACTGACTTTACATTTCTTGATGTAAAAAAAACTAGCAATAACGCTAATCAACCACAAGATAACATTGCTCAACAAAAACAAACTGCCGTTGACAATTTCGTCATTCCAAAAGAAAACAATAATGACAACGTTCCGTTTTAACTCAATAAATCAACAAACACATGCCTCAATTTAAAGGTCTAACCATATTGTCTTTACTCTTCATTAGTGGATTATTTTTTTCATGCAAACGCGATAGTCTTCCTAAGCCTACTGCCTTTTTAGCCTTAGAATATCCAAATCAGGAGTACACCCTATTTGAAAACAAAAATTCTAACTTTACTTTTGAAAAGAACAAGAATACAACTATCAAAGAAGTTAAAGCGAATTCGGTTGAAATTCACTATCCTGAGATGAAAGCTACGGTATATCTAAACTATAAAGTTGTAAACAACAATTTAGACAATCTGCTTAAAGATGCTCAAAAGTTAACTTACGAACACTTTATCAAAGCTGATGATATCGTAGAGCAGCCCTATTTAAACCCCACACATAAAGTGTATGGAATGTATTATACCCTCCAAGGAGATGCCGCCACTAACGTGCAATTTTATGCGACTGATAGTATCCATAACTTTATGACAGCATCGTTATACTTTTATGTTACGCCTAATTACGATTCTATCTATCCAGCAAAAGAGTATATAGCTGAAGATATGAGAGTAATGATTGAAACCCTTCAATGGAAAAACCAATCGTCACTTACTAAATCAATCAATTAGGTACATACAGTAGATAAATAGCCAAAAGACTCAATTTTAACAAGTAATACTTCTCTTTTTCTCAAAACGAAATACCCTAGCTATTTTTAAGTCAAAGTGCTCTTAAATGCATTTATCGACCCTAACTTAATCTCCTCTGCTCACGAATGAAGTTTGGGATTCGTTTACTACACTGCCTGCAGAATACGTGCAGTTTTCTTGACCCTTTGTTGCCAATAGCTACCGTTTTCCAATGCATACTGCAGGTATAGTGGAAGAAATCTGCATTCTTGGCAACAAATACGACAAATATAAAAGCAAAAAGACTGCTCCTTATTACTAAGAAGCAGTCTCGAACTTGTCATAAAACAACTGTTTTACCTATTTTACACTTGCTATACTAGATGTATCCACTGTGTATATTCCATTTGCTATTTTCTCCACTGTTTTAATAAGCGATTCAACATTTTGCTTATTATCATCAAACTCTACTGTAGCTGTTTTTGTTTCAAAATCTACAGTTGCAACTTTCACACCATCTAGACCAGCTAGTTTTCCTTCAATTAACTTAGCACAACCAATAGCGCATGTCATTCCTTCAATTTGAAAAGTTGTTTTCTCCACAACTCCTGCTACCTCTTGTTTAGCAACTTCTTTTGTCGCTTCAGTTACAGTCTCCGCAGGAGATTTTTTATCGTTACAACTAACGAATACAGCTCCTGCAGCCAAAAATACGATTGCTAATCTTGAAAAGTTCATAGTATGTTATTTGAAAATTATAAGTTCAAAGGTAAGAAAAAAGCAACTATTTCTAGTTGCTTTTTCGTGCTAGACGTATCAAAAATCAATTATTGAAAATCTGAGTCTGTAAATGCTTTATTTATAACTATATCGTTAACAACGTTTTCAAACTCTACACCAACATTAATTAACTGTTTGAATGAAAATTTAACTCCATCTACTGTTTTATAGTCTTGATATGTTGTTGCCTGTACCATTACTTGTCCCATTTGTTCTCTAGTAACTTTAGTTGCCAATTTTAATCCAGAATCAACAGCATAATAGTGTACCGAATTACCTTTCTTGATACCTACTGCATCCTTTCCATCAATAGTCTCTATGCCTTGTATAGAAAAAGAAGACAAATCTTTTACCCAATTCAATTCAGGAAAAATGAAAGCACTTTCTTTAGCCTCTGCTAGAACATCACCTTCCATCGCTATCTTTTGCCCTTGAGCCATAACAAATGCCTCTGTAGGAGTAACAATTTGCTTAGAAACAACACTTCCCATCATTTTTTGTTCTAAAGAAAGGTAACCATCTTTTACCTTAGTTACAGACTCTAATGTCATTCCTTGTACTGTAGCGCTACTAGTAACTTCAACAGACTTAATCCCTTTAAGTTTTGCTTCACCACCGATAGCGTCAATATACTTATTTAATACAGACTGAACAGTAACTCCTTCAGGAACCGATTTTTCAAATACAGGCTTTTCAATTGGATCCGCAAATGTGTTAAAGTAATTAATAGGCAATCCTAATTGCTCAATTTGCTTACCTACTTCACTACCTTTTCCTACAATGACAACACGCATATTATCCTTTAAGAAATACTTTTTAGCTACGCGTTGAACATCTTCAGCCGTTACAGCATTAATATTCTTAATATATGATTCATAAAAATCATTAGGCAATTTATGTAACTGTTTATTCAAAGCAAAACGCGCCACTGTTTCTGGTTTTTGTATGCTCATCACAAAATTACCAACATACTTAGCTTTCGCCATTTTAAGCTCTTCCGCTTTTACCAAAGTATTTCTCATTAAGTCGATCTCTTTGACAAACTCAGTCACAGCACTATCCGTCACAGCATTTCTAACAGAAGCAGTCGCTTTAAATTTCCCAGGATACTTACGGCTAGTCGTTAACGCAGAATACGCACCGTATGTCCAACCGTGAGCTTCTCTCAAATTAAGAAATAGACGTCCTTCTCCTCCACCTCCTAAAATTTGATTAGCCATTAAAGCCGCAAAGTAATCCTTGTCGTTCATTTTTAAATCCACTTCATTAACTAGAGCAATTTCCGATTGAACAGCATTTGGCATATTAACAAAATCGATTTCCATCGAATTTACGTTACCTTTTACGCTCACTGGTGCAAATGAAGCATTTGAACCCTTCCAAGCATTAAAATATTTCTTAACTAACTTCTCTGTTTCTTTCACATCAACATCTCCTACGATAACTAAATAAGCATTAGTTGGTGTAAAGTATTTAGCGTAGTAATCATTTACGTCTTTAAGTGTAATTTTCTCAATTGACTCAACTGTTTCAAATTCACCAGCCGCAGTGTTCTTACCATAAAGCAATGCATTTTCAACACGTCTTGCAACAGCTGTTACACTCTTCTCGTTTACTTTAAGCGACTCTAATGTTTGTGTTTTAACTTTGTCAAACTCCTCTTGCGTAAACACAGAATTTAAAGCACCATCAGCTAATAAACTTAAGATTTCAGTATTGTACTTTGACAATCCTGAACCATATGCTCCACCAGCATGAAAGCGAATAGATGCACCTAAAAAGTCAATCTCTTCATTGTAAACATCTTTCTTTTTAGTTTTAGTTTCAGTCCCCATCAGTCCAGAAACCAAACTAGACATCCCTGCTTTCTCACCTTCAAAAACAATAGGGTTATCAATAGTCAACATATAAGAGACTTGAGGTAGTTTTGAATTTTTCACAACCATAACCTTCAAGCCATTTTTCAACACAAAACTTGTTGGTTCACTTACATTAATAGTTGGTGCTGGACCAGGTATTGGTTGCTTTCTATCTTGAGCATACCCCTGCATAGCTGTAAAAGCAATAGCTAAAGAGGCTGCATATATATATACTTTTTTCATTTCTTTCAATCGATTAATTAGTTATTAGCTTTCTTTTCAGGAATATAGTCAAGAATCAAACGTTGGTTCTTGCTTAAATATTTCTTTGCAACTTCTCTAATTTCTTCTCTAGTTACACTTCTATAAATATCAATATTAGTATTGATCAAATTGATATCCCCGTATAATTTGTAGTAAGTCGCTAAGTTATCCGCTAAGTCTTCAATGTCAGAATTTGCATCTACATAATTCTTTTCAAAAACGTTCTGTAACTTTTGGAAATCACGTTCAGAAATAAGTTCAGTTTGTAATTTCTCAATTTCCTCATCAATTTCTTTAGTTAGATCATTCAATGTATAACCCTCCATCGGCAATCCATAGATAAAGTAGATACCATAATCCTCTTGGCTAAAACTAAATGACGCAAGCTGTAAAGCCATTTTCTTTTCGTCAACAATCTTTTTATACAAACGAGAGCTCTTTCCTCCTGATAAAACAGAAGATATCATTTCTAATACACGAGCATCTCTAGTTTTCATAGAAGGAATACGGTAAGCTTGTACAAGCATTGGCACTTGAATATTTGGATCTTGGTATTCCGCTCTGATCTCCTTAGTGATTGGTGTTTCTTCTACCATCACACGTTCTACATCAGCCCCGCGTTTGATAGGTCCAAAATATTGTTCAATCCACTTTTTAGCCTGCGTCTTATCAATATCCCCAGCAACAACTAAAACAGCATTATTTGGCACATAAAACTTCTTATTGAAAGCTAAAAACTCCTCCAAAGTGGCTGCATCTAAATGTTCCATAGAACCAATAGGCGCCCATCTATAAGGATGTTTTGAAAACAAGTTTTTCTTAACTTCAGGCAACAACTGTCCATAAGGCTGGTTATCCATACGCAGACGCTTTTCTTCTTTAACCACCTCATTTTGAGTATCCACACCAATCTGGTTAATTACAGGATGCATCATACGCTCAGACTCCATCCATAAACCAAGCTCCAAGTTATTAGACGGGAAAACTTCATAATAATATGTTTTATCGTCTGACGTATAAGCATTATTCTGTCCACCATTAGCAGTTACAATCTTGAACCACTCACCGCGTTCAATATTCTTTGTTCCTTCAAACAATAAGTGTTCAAAAAAGTGAGCAAAACCAGTTCTATCTGGATTCTCATTCTTTGCTCCTACATGATATAGCACAGAAGTAACTACCACAGGAGCAGACTTGTCTTGGTGTAAGATCACATGAAGACCGTTGTCTAACGTGTACTCTTCAAATTCCACTTTTTGAGCAGTAGCTCCTACACCTAGAAGCAAAGCACTCAAAATCAAAAAGGATTTTCTCATTCTATATTTATTTTTGAAATTAGGTTATTCTACCTAATGAGTCGGTACTTTATAAAGTTTGTTACAAATAATTCGCATTTTTTTTTAAATACACTTTCGCACCGATAAATAATTACACAAACATCTTAGGCAGAAAAAAATCATGACATATTCAGTACAAAATCACAATCGCTAAAAGCAAAAAGAGGAAACGAAATAAAAAAGGTAAGTCACTCACTGATAAAACACTACTATACAGAAGTATATAATGAATCAATAACAAAAATTATGAATGATATATTTTTAGAAACCAAAAAATAAAACTATATTTGCAGCCTTAATTAACATTTTAATTTTATTGTTATGTACGCAATCGTAGAGATAGCAGGGCAACAATTCAAAGTGAGCAAAGACCAAAAAGTATACGTTCACCGTTTAGCATCTGAAGAAGGAACAACTGTTACTTTTGACAAAGTTCTTTTAATCGATGAAGACAACAACGTTACTCTTGGCGCCCCAGCTATAGAAGGTGCTTCTGTAGAAGCTAAAGTTTTACAACACCTACAAGGTGATAAAGTAATCGTTTTCAAAAAGAAAAGAAGAAAAGGTTACAAAAAGAAAAACGGTCACAGACAAGCTTTAACTCAAATTGTTATTGAAGGAATCAATGCAAGTGGAGCTAAAAAGAAAGCAACAAAAAAAACAGCTGAAGCAGCTGAGTAATTAACAAACAAAATTTAAAACGTCATGGCACACAAAAAAGGTGTAGGTAGTTCTAAGAACGGTAGAGAATCAGAATCGAAACGCTTAGGTGTTAAGATTTACGGTGGTCAAGCAGCTATCGCTGGTAACATCATCATTAGACAAAGAGGTTCTAAGCACAATGCTGGTGAAAACGTTTACATGGGTAAAGATCACACTTTACACGCGAAAATTGACGGTGTTGTTAAATTTCAAAAGAAAAAAGACAACAAGTCATACGTTTCTGTAATTCCATTTGAAGCTTAAGAATCAAATACCTTTTATAGGTAACAAAATAAAAAAAGCACTTAATTATAAATTAAGTGCTTTTTTTTGTATAATATAATTGACGTTATTATTCTACTTTCAACGAGTGATATAATTCCAATGCTTTCCCATCTGTAAGCATTGATACAAAATAGCAAATGCTCATCAATCGATCATAAAGGTTATCTGTCTCTAGGTAATATTTTTCTGGTAATAACTTTAATACTAACTCATCGTAATGCGTCTCACATTGATTATGCTTATTATTAACAGCTGTTGTAAAGCTATCCAATAGACTATGGATAACCTTATACCCTATGATTTCCTTCTCTACAACCTCCTTGCTGTGATAAACATTCTCTACACTAACACCAATGATATCTTTCATCTGTGCAATAAAGCTACATTTATCCGTTAAGGAATATGGAAAGTCACCTGCTAAAATCCTTTCTTCATTCTCAATAAACACACGTGTAACATCTTGAATTAAACTTCCAATCGCTAACGCACGTAAATAGCTAATACGATCTTCTTTTGAAGTAAGTTGAGAATATGTATCACGGTTAATATTCTTCTCTACAATCTTAATCAAAAACTCTAAAGCACGCTCTTCAGCAATCCACCCTAGATTAATACCGTCTTCAAAATCAATAATTGTATAGCAGATATCGTCTGCAGCCTCTACTAGGTAAGCTAATGGATGACGATGATAACGAATCGTATTCTTATCCTTTCTAATCATTCCTAACTCTTCCACTACATCTAAAAATGCCTGCTTATCTCCTTGAAAAAAGCCATATTTCTTATCTGAAATATCAGTAGATGGTCGTTTTGGTAAACTCTCTTTAGGATACTTCATAAAAGCCCCTAAAGTAGCATACGAAATACGAAGTCCACCTGATACTCCTGGCCTAGACCTCGTCAATACAGTAAATCCATTAGCATTCCCTTCGAAATCGACAAAGTCTTGCCATTCTAAAGCTGTTAAGAACTTTTTGTATTGTTGACCCTTACCTGTCGAAAAGAAATCACCTATTGCTTTCTCCCCAGAATGACCAAATGGAGGGTTTCCAATATCATGTGCCAAAGCAGCCGCAGCTACAATTGCGCCAAAATCATTAACCGTGTAACCATATTCTTGCGCTAAATAAGAATATTTACTAAGTAATTTCTCTCCTACATTCCTACCTAAAGAACGTCCAACGACAGAAACCTCTAAACTGTGTGTCAATCGAGTATGCACAAAGTCGGTCTTTGACAAAGGGATAACTTGTGTCTTATCTTGAAGACTTCGAAAGGCAGATGAAAACACAATACGATCGTAATCAACTTCAAACCCTATACGTGTCTCTCGTTCATCTAAACGATGTCTTTCGAATGTATCTCCTTGTTTTTTAAGCGACAAAAGCTTCTCCCATTTCATCATATATCTCTCTTATATTAAGTTTAACTATTGCTCTAAAGCAATTTGACTATTAATGATATTATCTTTTACTGTTTTAAAAATATGTGTCTTAGCCTCGGCATAAGAGATATCGTAAATACGCTCTACAGCTCTATACTCCTCTGGATATACAGCCAACATCTTATCGTAATAAGAATCTAATGCTTCCGCATTAGGAGAAGTATATTCCAACTGCAGTTCAAAACGACGTCTCAAAGCTTCATCTATCATGTGAATCTGATTAGTTGCTGCCATTAAAATAGACTTTTCAGGCAAATTGTCAATCAACTGAAGAATGGCATTTACCACACGCTTCATCTCACTATTATCTTTATTATCATAATCCCTAATTTGACCCAATGAGTCAAACTCATCAAAGAATAATACTGAGCTTTCATATTGAACTTCTTTAAAAAGACTTTCAATATTTTTAGCTGTTTCACCTAATTTAGACGAGACAATAGTCGCTAGATTTACCACAATAAGCTTTTTATCTAAGTGTTTAGCGATTGCCTTTGCGGTCATTGTTTTTCCACAGCCTGTTTTACCATAAAGCAATATCTTATTACTCACAGGTAAATTGTACTTCATGATAACTTCACGATACTTGTACTCTTTTAAAAATTGCTCTAACGCTTCTTTCACATTGTCATTGAACATGACATCGTCTAAAGATATCTTGCTTCGATCTAAATAATACAAAGAACTCATAATATAAATTGTGTTTAGTTTTGTGTTGTCTAAATGCAAATATACTTCGAATCTCATTCAGAATAATTATACTTTACACTAATAAGACAACAATTACGAATATTATACATTAATCCAACTATATATTCGCATTACTCCTACTCGTTTCTAATATAAACTTGATACAATTTCATATTTCCGTTTATATCACGAAAAAAACTAAACAAGTGCTGCTTTACCTTCCTATTATTATCTTCTGTAATCACATACGTAAACGTTGGAAATACACTTTCTAACCATTCACCATGACCATCATAATAAACTGACTCACCTACTATAGAAGGATCTAAAAACGTATTACCGACAAAATACGCTCCTTTCTCCTTATTTTCAGGAGACAAAACTTTCTGTACAATAGACAACACCCTAGAGGTGTCTTCGTTTTTCAACACTTCATAATAAGTATCTCCTTGCTTAATGAGCGTTTCATATACCCCTTCGTCCTCATCGCCGATCTGATAGTACAGCTTAAATTCATTAGGCTGTAAATATTGTTCTATTCCTTCTTTTCTTAAACCAGGTATAAAATCCTTCATTATAAAGGATTGAAAGAAGTCTTCTAATATGACGAATGAATAATATAACCCATCATTTCCTTTAAAATATGTACGACAAGGCAATTCAATCAGATTGTTTTCCTCAATTGATAAACTGAAAAAATCAAGTGATTTTGAGGCAGTAAAATCATCTACCAACACTTCCCCTTTTACATTCATTAACAACCGATCCCCACCATCATAAGTAAAGTGCTCCTTGTCATTACCTAAATACTTTTTCTCAGCCCCCTTAATACCAACAACTAACCCATTCTCTACCCTTGTCAAGTAATTATAGACTGCAGGTATAGCAACTTCTCCTTTTTCATCATACAAGCCAACTAATCTAGTTTGGTCATCAATAAACCGAATATATCCCTCTGAAGCAACATCAGCGGTCCCATTGTCATAATAATAAACATTCTGACTTTCGATACGCAAATCCTCACCATTATTTAGATGAAACAAATAGTTGGCTTCAAAACTCTCTTCTTCATCGACCAATATTGTACTTATTTTAGCATTAGAACCCAACAACTGTTTGATATCATTTACACCAATCTTCGTATTAAAATATGTTTGACTATAAACATAAAAACTACTCATTAGTAAAACACCACTTATAATCGATCTGCTCATTTCCTTTTTATTTAATGCTAAAAATAAGAAATGTAAACTACAGAACCTAATGATGAAATAAGTTAGCCAATGAGTCACATAAGGTAAAAAGCTAAAATATACATATAAGAAAAAAGGCAATGATTTCTAAATCATCGCCTTTCTTACTATTCTTCGTCACTCGCCAAGAAAAACTTTAAAGACTTCATTGGATAAGTCTCATTACTTTTACTACTTGGGTTAGCTATAACCTTTTTTATACTAATCAAATCTCCTAACTTGAAGTTAGCTTCAGTATATTGATAATCCAACATATACGGACCACAGAAGTAATTCCCTTTTTCGTCTTTCTCTATAATCCCTCTAAAAACTCCTTTTTTAGTTTCTTTACCCATAATGCGTTACAATTTAAAGCGCAAATATACATAGTTATTAACTGCTTCTGACACGAATAGAAAATAACTTACTAAATAAAAAAAGGAGAACACAAAGTTCTCCTTTTCAATATTATGAACCGCACATTTCACAGTCATCATCATTATTTGCTGCCATTCTAGCTCGTTGTATCATAGCTTGATAATCTTCAACTGATATATTCTGTACTTCTTCTGTTTGTTTTACAACTTCTTTCTTATCATTATTCAAGGTAAACTTAATTGCATCAACAGCAGATTTTGTACGCAAATAATACATACCTGTCTTCAGTCCTGCCTTCCATGCATAAAAATGCATAGAAGTTAACTTAGCGTAATTTGCTCCTTCCATAAACAGATTAAGTGATTGAGACTGATCAATAAACACACCTCGATCACGAGACATATCAATAATATCTTTCATACTCAGCTCCCATACAGTCTTATACAAGTCTCTAATATCTTGTGGAATATAGTTTATATGTTGAATAGATCCATTTGCACGCATTATTTCTTGCTTAAGCTCTTCATTCCATAGACCTAATTCTACCAAATCTTTTAATAAGTGTTTATTCACAACAATAAACTCTCCTGACAATACACGTCTAGTATAAATATTAGAAGTATATGGCTCAAAAGCCTCATTGTTACCTAAGATTTGTGAAGTAGAAGCTGTAGGCATTGGTGCTAACAATAAAGAGTTTCTAACTCCTGCTGCCATTACTTCTTTTCTCAAAGAAGCCCAATCCCAACGACCACTTAACTCTTCATCTTTCATTCCCCATAGATTATATTGGAAATCCCCTTGTGAAATTGGAGACCCTTCAAATGTAGAGTAAGCTCCTTCTTCTTTTGCCATTTCCATCGAAGCCGTTACAGCCGCAAAATAAATCGTTTCAAATATTTCGTGATTTAACTTCTTCGCTTCAGGACTTGTAAAAGGCAAACGCATTAAAATAAAGGCATCCGCCAATCCTTGAACTCCTAGACCTACAGGTCTATGTCTCATATTAGAATTACGCGCTTCTTCTACTGGGTAGTAATTACGGTCAATTACTTTATTCAAGTTACGAGTAATACGCTTAGTAACATCAAACAAATACTGATGATTAAACACTCCATTCTCCACGAACATTGGTAGAGCAATAGATGCTAAGTTACATACAGCTACTTCATCTGGTGATGTGTACTCCATAATCTCTGTACACAAATTAGAAGAACGAATAACACCTAAATTCTTCTGGTTTGATTTTTTATTTGCTGCGTCTTTATATAAAATATAAGGCGTTCCTGTTTCAATCTGAGCATCTAATATAGCCTCCCACAACTCACGCGCCTTTATTGTTCGACGTCCTTTACCTGCTGCTTCGTATGAGGTGTACATTTGTTCAAATTCATCTCCGTACACATCGCATAAACCTGGACACTCATTCGGACACATTAATGTCCACTGTGCATCAGACTCAACGCGTTTCATAAACAAATCATTCATCCATAATGCCAAGAATAAATCACGTGCACGCATTTCTTCCTTTCCGTGGTTTTTTCTCAACTCAATAAAATCGAAAACATCAGCATGCCATGGTTCCAAATAGATAGCAAAACTACCTTTGCGCTTTCCTCCACCCTGATCTACATAGCGAGCAGTATCATTAAATACGCGTAGCATTGGCACAATACCATTTGACGTACCATTTGTACCTCTAATATAAGAGCCCGTCGCTCTAATATTGTGAATTGAAAGCCCAATACCCCCAGCCGACTGAGAAATATTAGCCGTTTGCTTTAAGGTATCATAAATTCCCTCGATACTATCATCTTTCATGGTTAACAAGAAACATGAAGACATCTGAGGTTTTGGTGTTCCTGAATTAAAAAGTGTAGGAGTAGCATGAGTAAAGTACTTTTTAGACATTAATTCATATGTCTCTATAGCCGCATCAATATCTCCTAGATGTATCCCTACAGACACGCGCATCAACATGTGCTGTGGTCTCTCTACAATTTTTCCATTCAATTTTAAAAGATATGAACGCTCCAAAGTTTTAAACCCAAAGTAATCATAGTTAAAATCACGTTGATAAATAATAGCAGAATCTAAACGCTCCGCATTTGCTTTAATTACTTCATAAACTTCGTCAGAAATAAGTGGTGCCTCCTGATTAGTTCTCGGATTAACATAAGTATATAAATCTTCTACAACTTCAGAAAATACCTTCTTTGTATTTTTGTGAAGGTTAGATACAGCAATACGTGCAGCCAATAAAGCATAATCAGGATGTGAAACTGTCATAGATGCTGCGGTTTCAGCAGCTAAATTGTCTAATTCAGCTGTTTGCACTCCATCATACAGCCCCTCGATTACGCGCATAGCTACTTTAACAGGGTCTACTAAATCGCTTAATTCATAACAAAGAATACGAATTCTGTCTGTAATTTTATCAAAACTAACAGGTTCTCTTCTTCCATCTCTTTTTATTACATACATACTTTTCTTCTTTAAAAATTAAAAATCAGCATCAAAGCTAATTGTATTTCCACCCTCTTCTTTTGAAATAACACCTGATTTCTGATATTCTGATACACGCTTCTCAAAGAAATTTGTTTTCCCTTGTAATGAAATCATGTCCATAAAATCAAATGGATTACCTACGTTATACTCTTTTGCACATCCTAACTCTACCAATAGTCTATCTGTTACAAACTCTAAGTATTGTGTCATCAAAGTAGCATTCATTCCAATTAAACTAACTGGTAAAGATTCTGTGATAAACTCTCTTTCAATATTTAAGGCGTTGACTAAAATTTCTCTAATACGCTCTTTTGATACTTTATTTATTAAGTGATTATTATGTAAGTGTACCGCAAAGTCACAATGTACACCCTCGTCTCTTGAAATTAATTCATTAGAGAATGTCAGCCCAGGCATTAAACCTCTTTTCTTTAACCAGAAAATAGAACAAAATGCTCCCGAGAAGAAAATTCCCTCAACAGCTGCAAAAGCAATCAAACGCTCTGCAAATGAATCTGATTCAATCCATTTTAATGCCCACTCAGCCTTTTCTTTAATCGCAGGAAATACTTCTATTGCGCGAAACAATTGATCTTTCTCCTCTTCATTCTTCACATACGTATCAATTAACAAAGAATAGGTTTCGCTGTGAATATTTTCCATCATAATCTGAAATCCGTAAAAAAACTTAGCTTCTGGATATTGAACTTCATTCACAAAATTCTCTGCTAAGTTTTCGTTTACAATACCATCAGACGCAGCAAAAAAGGCAAGAATATGTTTGATGAAGTAACGTTCATCATCGTTTAACTTATTATTCCAATCGACCAAATCTTGCTGTAAATCAATCTCCTCTGCTGTCCAAAAACTAGCCTCCATTTTTTTATACCAGTCCCAAATATCATGGTGTTTAATTGGAAAAATAACAAAACGATTCTTATTTTCGGTTAAAATAGGCTCTTGATTTATCATAACAATTTGATTTTTAAGTTTAAAAATGTTCTTCAATCGAAGATTGGTATATCTACAAAGATTAAACTTTTTACCTCCAATTTAAAAAGATTAACATTCGAACTTATTCACAAAAAAGCATAGTTATCAACAATTACTAATAATCAACTAGTTACACAAATCACTAACGCACAACAACTTAAAATCACAATAAATATCTCCTTATAGTCCTCAGACCTATTAAAGACAGCGAAAAACCTCAACTATACAACAAAAAAACGGCAACTAAAACAGTTGCCGTCTAATCTATTTCTAAAGTCTAAAACTACTAAAGTTCTAAAGCTTTCTTAGGATTATTATCCATTAATAATTCTGTTGGGTTTTCTAACGCCTCTTTTACAGCTACTAAGAAACCTACCGACTCACGTCCATCGATGATTCTGTGGTCATAAGATAACGCTACATACATCATTGGGTGAATCTCCACTTTACCATTTACAGCTATAGGACGCTCGATGATATTGTGCATTCCTAAGATACCTGACTGAGGAGGGTTAATAATTGGAGTAGATAACATAGATCCGAATACACCACCATTAGTTATAGTGAAAGTACCTCCTGTCATTTCGTCAACAGTAATTTGACCATCACGTGCTCTTAGAGCTAAACGTTTAATTTCAGCTTCTACACCACGGAATGATAATAACTCAGCATTTCTCACTACTGGTACCATTAATCCTTTAGGACCTGATACAGCGATAGAGATATCAGCGAAGTCATATTTAATTTGCTCTTGACCATCGATCATAGAGTTTACATCTGGGTACAATGCTAAAGCACGAGTAACAGCTTTAGTAAAGAAAGACATAAATCCTAAGCTAACACCATGTTTCGCTTTGAACGCTTCTTTGTACTCAGCTCTTAATTTGTTTACATTTGTTAAGTTAACTTCATTGAAAGTAGTTAACATAGCAGTCGTATTTTTAGCTTCAACTAAACGCTCAGCAACTTTACGACGTAACATAGACATTTTCTTACGCTCTTCACCTCTAGGTCCTCCTGTTGGAGTACCCATAGATGGTTTAGCATTTACTGCATCTTCTTTAGTAACTCTACCATCTTTTCCAGTACCAGTTATTGTAGCTGGATTAATATTCTTCTCATCTAAAATCTTTTTAGCTGCTGGAGAAGCTGATCCTGTTGCATAAGTATTTGCAGCAGCTGGAGCTGCTTCTACTTTAGGAGCTTCTGCCTTAGGAGCCTCTTGAGCTGGCTTAGCTTCTACTGAAGCACCTCCTGCAGGTTTTGCAGCGCTCATATCGATTAGACATACTACTTGACCTACAGCAACTGCATCACCTTCTTCCGCTTTCAAAGTGATAATACCACTTTCTTCAGCTGGTAATTCTAAAGTTGCTTTATCTGAATCTACTTCAGCAATAGCTTGGTCTTTTTCAACGTAATCCCCATCTTTTACTAACCAAGTAGCGATTTCCACTTCAGTAATTGACTCACCTGGTGAAGGAACTTTCATTTCTAAGATGCTCATCTGTATTTGCTTTATTTAAATATTGTTATGTAAAAATACGTTTTTTTTCTTTATAAATTCTTGTCGAATACTTTTGCGATTGCCTCAGCGTAACGTTTTTTAGAACGTACTGAACTTCCTGAAGCTGGCGCACTAAATGCTTGATTACCTGCATAACGCAATGGTTTCAAATCAAAGTTCATCAACATATGACTATACGCTCCCATGTTTTTAGGCTCTTCCTGTGCCCATACATAGTCATCTGCATTTGTATACTTCGCGAATACTTCTGCAATCTGCTCAATCGGCAATGGGAACAACTGCTCTATACGTACAAAAGCAATATCTTTTCGTCCTAATTCTTCACGCTTAGCTACCAAGTCATAGTAAAACTTACCACTACACAATACCACAGACTTAACATCAGCAGCATTTACATTTGCGTCATCAATCACATATTGGAACTTACCATCTGTAAACTCACTAATCGATGATACAGCAGCAGGATGTCTTAATAAACTCTTAGGAGACATATTGATCAATGGCTTTCTGAAGTCAGTAATCATTTGTCTTCTCATTAAGTGGAAGAAGTTAGCTGGAGTAGTAATATTCGTAACGAACATATTACTTTCAGCACACAACTGTAAATAGCGCTCTAATCTAGCAGAAGAGTGTTCAGCACCTTGGTTTTCATATCCATGAGGCAATAACATCACGATACCATTTTGGTTACTCCACTTATCTTCAGCTGCAGAAATATATTGATCCATCATAATCTGAGCACCATTAGAGAAATCTCCAAACTGTGCTTCCCAGATTGTTAATGTATTTGGATTAGTCAATGCATATCCATACTCAAATCCTAAAACAGCATATTCTGCTAAAAGAGAATTGAAAATTCTCAATTTACCTTTTTGCTCTTTTAATTGATTAAGTAAGATAATTGGCTCTTCAGTATCTTCTGTTTTCACAACAGCATGTCTGTGAGAGAAAGTACCACGCTCTACATCTTGTCCTGACATACGTACATCATACCCTTCAGTCAATAAAGATCCATAAGCTAACAACTCACCCATCGCCCAATCTAAAGCATCTTTCTCGAAGAACATCGTTTTTCTGTCTCCGATAAGCTTCTTAACTTTATTAATAAATTTCTTATCACCTGGCAATTCGGTAATAACTTCTGCAATACTTGTTAATTCCTCTTTAGAAATTTTTGTATCGTAATCAGCTACCATTTTATCGCGGTCAGCAATATGGAATCCTTCCCAATTCTCTTCCATGAAAGTTCTCACTTTAGCGAACTCTCCTTCACGAGAAGTTGATAATTCCTGCTCCAATACATCTTTATATTGCTGTTCTAATGACTTTACAAATGCATCATCAACAATCTTATCTTCAAGTAATCTAGCGTTATAGATATTACGAGAATTAGGATGTTTAGAGATCAATTTATAAAGAATTGGCTGGGTAAACTTAGGCTCATCACCTTCATTATGTCCATACTTACGGTAACCTACTAAGTCGATAAACACATCTGTTCCGAAGTGCATACGATAATCCAATGCAAATAAGAATGCTCTTACAGCCGCTTCAGTATCATCAGCATTTACGTGCAATACTGGAGATTGAGTTACTTTAGCAATATCTGTAGAATACGTTGACGAACGACCATCAGTATAGTTTGTAGTAAAACCAACTTGATTATTCAACACCACGTGGATAGTTCCTTGAGTATTGTATCCTCTTAATTTAGCCATTTGAACAATTTCATAAACAATACCTTGTCCTGAAATAGCCGCGTCTCCATGAAGAGCGATAGGTAATACTTTAGCTGGTTGATCGACAAAAACAGTATCTTGCTTCGCTCGAGCAATACCTTCAATAACAGCTCCTACAGTCTCTAAGTGAGAAGGATTTGGCGTCAAATTAACGTGAATGTTTTTACCAGAACGAGTTTTACGAGTAGAAGTAAGTCCCAAATGATATTTAACATCACCGTCAAAACCTTCAACTGCATCATAATCTTTACCATCAAACTCAGCAAAAATATCTTGTGCTGGCTTTTTGAATACGTTTGCTAACACATTAAGACGACCACGGTGTGCCATTCCTACCACGATTTCCTCTACCCCTTTTTCAGCAGCAGCATCCATCAAGAAGTCCATCGCTGGTATTGCAGCTTCAAGCCCCTCTAATGAGAAACGTTTTTGTCCTACGTACTTTGTGTTTAAGAAGTTTTCAAAAGAAACTGCTTCAATTAACTTGTGCAAGATTTCTTTTTTCTCTTCATTATCAAATTTTGCTTCTGTAGCTTCATAGTGATCTTGAATCCATTGTACAGTCGACTCATTCGTGATGTACTTGTACTCAATACCTAATGTGGTACAGTAAATTTTCTCTAATTGAGCAATTATTTGCCCTAATGTTGTAGTTGGTAGTTGTATAGTTTTTGCAGCCTCAAAATTAACATTCAAATCTGCTTGAGAAAGACCAAACTTCTCTAAACTTAAATCTGGATGCTCTACATTTCTGTCTCTTAATGGGTTTGTTTTAGTCAATAAATGCCCATAAGTTCTGTATGCGTCAATTAATCTTAATACAGCAAATTCTTTTTGAATTTGCCCTAACTGCGCTGAACTATCTCCACTAACACTCTTACTTGATGTATAAGCTTGCGATAACTGCTCAACAGGCCCATCGTTGTATTCATTTGCAAAGTCAAATCCTTGAAAGAAAGCTCTCCAGCTAGGTTCTACGCTATCTGGACTTTCTAAATATTGATCATATAAATCTGCAAAAAATGCTGTGTGAGCCGCATTTAAAAAGGAATATCTATCCATAATTTCGTCTAAAGACCTTTTGTTTAAATATTATAACTACAAAAATACAACTCTTATATGACAATTGTACAAACTTTTACTTATTTTTATACACTATTCTACTAAATTCCCACAACATGAAAAGATATTCTACTAACATAATGCCCTTTTTTTTGACAATTTCATTTTTTTTAACTAATAGCATTTCAATTATCGCACAAGAAAAGGAAAATGAAGCAAAAAATTATGATTTTAATAAAAATTGGAAATTCGGAGGAGGCTTTGGGCTAGGAATCGGAAGTGGCTATACTGACCTTATGATAGCTCCTAGTGCTTTGTACCAATTCAACCCTTATTTTAGCGCAGGTATTGGATTACAAGGCAGTTACATTAAGAGTAAGGACCGAGGCTATTACTATAATTCAATCCGAGAGTATCAATCTTGGATCTATGGAGGTAGCTTGATTGCCCTATCCAACCCAATCCCTCAACTTCAACTCTCTGCTGAATTAGAGCAATTAAGAGTAAACAATACTTATACCTATAAAGATGCAGAAAAAAGAGAGGCTAACTTCTGGAATACTGCGTTATTCTTAGGAATTGGATATAGTAGTGGTCCTGTTACTGTTGGCATTAGATACAATGTCCTTTTTAAAGAAAAAGACATGGTTTACGGAAGTGCATATATGCCATTTGTACGAATGTACTTTTAAATCAATTCTATAAAAGTAAAAAACACCAATCACAAACCATTTTGGGATTGGTGTTTTTATTTTACAACGTCTTGCGTATATATACTTTTTGAAATTCTCTTTTGATAATTAAATACGTAATTTGACGAACAAACTCCTGAATATCAACCCCTGAAATTGATTTCACATCGCTTTCAGGAACATCAATTCGATAAAGTAAATTAGAAAATCGAGACACCGTAGTCGAACTTATTACGCGGTGTAATTCTCCTTCCACTTGACTTACTAAAACCTCAGGTGTAGAAGCTGTAAAAACAATATCTACATCAACAGCTGTCTGAAAGTCCTTTTGTATCTGAGAAACCAAGTCTTCGAAAAAATCCTTTTTTACTACTCGCTCTTCAATAAAAGTTACCAATTCTTGCATAAACTACTATTTACGACCAAATGTCTTCAATAAATTTCTAAAATACTATTTTTCGATCCGTTATACTCGTCTATTCATCAATTCATTACTAAAGATACGCAATTGCTCTTTTTTCTCTTCTGCAATATCCATTTCATCTAATAACCTCAATGCAATTGAAGTATATTCCTCGATCAGTTTTTGAGAATCTTCTGCTGATTTAGTTTCAACGAATAATTCCTTAACGCGATTAATCTTAACTTGTTTGTCGTTACAACTAGTCGTTGAAAAAAACTTCTCTAACTCTTCTTTTTGTGCATCTGTACCATTAATCAAAGCTTTCAGATATAAGTACGTCTTCTTATTCTCAAGAATATCTCCTCCAATCGTCTTTCCAAATGTAGCCTCATCTCCAAAAGCGTCTAGATAATCATCTTGTAATTGGAAAGCAATTCCTAAATTTAAACCAAAGTCATAAATTTTATTTGCATTATCCTCAGTCGTTTCTGCTACAATAGCACCCATTTTAAGTGCAGCACCAACTAATACAGCTGTCTTAAACTTAATCATCTGAATATATTCTGGAATCGCAACATCATTGCGTTCTTCAAAACAAATGTCCCATTGCTGACCTTCGCATACTTCTATCGCTGTTTTACTAAACAGCTTCGCCAAATCTCTAAAAATAACTGGTTCATAATTTTCAAAATATTGATATGCCAAAATTAGCATGGCATCTCCAGATAAAATAGCTGTATTTACATTCCATTTCTCATGAACAGTTTGATGTCCACGTCTCAGTGGAGCATCATCCATAATATCATCGTGCATTAATGAAAAATTGTGAAACAGCTCAATCGCTGTAGCCGCATAAATTGCCTTTCTAGAATCTATCCCAAAAATATCCGCCGCCATTAAAGTCAAAACTGGACGAATTTGTTTTCCTCCTAGTGATAATATATATGATATCGGGTCGTATAGTTCTTTTGGAGTACCTGTCAATGAAATAGAATCAATAAACTCTGCTATTTGCTCTTTATATTTTACTATTGATTGCATTTTTTAAAATTTTCGTAAAAATACGTGTTTTTTCGGAAGTTCATAACTTATACACACCTCTTATTTCTGACTTTATTTCTACTGAAACACATCGAGATACATAACAATTAAATCATTTTAACAAACTAACGTAGTAATGTCATCCAAAATGATCCGACTTCCTTTTTTCAATGGTCGGGATATGATCGAGAGGTGATTGGGATATGGTCAGGATATTTAAGCTAAAAATATCCCGACCATGTCCTAATCACATTCTGATGATTTCCCTATAACTTTAGAAACCATCAAAAAACGAAAAAAAATCCAATGCAAACCTCCCCACCTCCAACAGGTCAATAGTTCTAATGACTTATCCCTTATTTAAAATAAACAGTAAGACAGAATATCATCACCTTATTCAAAATCAAAACTCCCAAATTAAACCACTCTCTCAATAGTCACCTACAAACAAAGAAACTAAATACATCTAAAAAGTTTCCATCAAAACACAACATATTTACTTAACTATCAATTTATTACAATAAAACAGAAACAATAATATTTGCTAAAGTTTTCATAAATAAACAGAAAAACTTCTACAGAGAAAAAGTTTCCTAACTATATTTGTACTACAAAACAATAGAATAATGGATAAAAAAATACTAGAAAAAGCAACAGAATTATTTCTAAAACAAGGATTTAAAACCGTAACGATGGATGATATTGCTAATGACTTAGCCATTTCAAAAAAAACCATTTACCAACATTACAGCTCGAAACCAGAATTAATTGAAAAAAGCTTAGCGAGTATAAATGCAAATTTTCTTAAGCTATTAGAGACAACTTTATCACTAAATCAAGAGGCAATTCCAGAGTTATTAAATGCACATAAAAAAATTAATGATTTGCTTTTGGTTGACTCAACAGGCTGTTTCTACCAATTGTCAAAATACTACCCAAAGTTAGCACACAAACAAAAGGTATTTCATGAAAAAAAATATGTCAAATTAATAGAGGCAAACATTATAAAAGGAATTACAGAAGGAGTTTATCGAGCAGATATAGACATAGACTTTATCTCGCGTTTTCACATCGCATCATTGATTGCAGTAGAAGATCTAGATTACTTTCCCGAGTCTGAATATGCTTACTCAGAATTACACGCCTTACACCTTGAATATTTCATTCGAAGTATTGCAACAGAAGAAGGAAGAGCCTTGTTTCTAAAACTAAAAAAAGAACTATAAATAATTAATCAAAAAGATGTACAAACACCTATACATAGGTTTACTATTCTTAATAGGAGGTATCACCTATACTTCGGCCCAGTCGAGCGAACTAACCCTTCAACAGGCACTTCAGTATGCTTTAGAACATAAAGCTGAGGCAAAACAAGCCTCACTTGATATCGAAAACAGTCAATATCAGATAGAAGAAGTAAGAGCTAATGCCTTACCTCATCTCAACGTAGAAGCAAATCTGACAAACAACCCCCTAATTCAAGAAATGCCCTTGACCATGGGAGGACAAACACAAATGATCCCCTTCAATAAAGAGTGGAATTCACAAGCTTCAGCAACCTTAACCCAAGTACTCTTCAATCAAGCTGTATTCATGGGACTAAAAGCGGCACGCACAGCAAAGGAATTCTATGTGATAAACAAAGAGCTGACGGATGAGCAAATCATCGAAAAAGTCTCGACGACATACTACCAAGTTTTCCAAACTAAAGAAATGCTTAGAACATTTGAAACAACAATAAATAGTACAACAAAAATAAAGGAAATCATTGAGGGGTTATATTCCAATGGATTAGCAACTAAAATAGACTTAGACAGAACAACAGTAGCACTGAGTAATCTTCAAGCTAAAAAACAGCAAGTAATGAATGCAGTTGAACTTCAACAAAATGCATTAAAGTTTTTTATGGGAATGCCCTTAGATACAGATCTAAATTTTCCAGACAATACATTCACAATAGATGAATCAATAGTATTGGCAGAAAATGATGTAAACAATAGAACTGAATTACACCTATTAGAAAAACAAAAGGATTTACTCTACTACAAGAAAAAAGCAACACTAGCAGACTACTATCCATCCCTTGCTGCCTTTGGAACAATGAGCTACCAAGGGTTTGGCGATGATTTTGTATGGGGAGGCAAACCAAGTGAAGGCGTTTTTTGGACGAGTAATGCAGTAGTAGGGGTAAGTCTAAAAATACCATTATTCAACGGTTTTGAAACAAGAGCAAAAGTAAAACAGGTAAATGTCGAATTAAAGAAGGTTGACTTACAAATAGCAGATACAAAACAAGCACTTGATCTAGATTTTAGAAATGCACAAAAGAGTATTGAGAATGCATTAATAACAATCAATATTCAAAAAGAAAATGTAACACTAGCTAAAAGTATTTTAGGAAACATTCAAAACAACTATAAGCATGGTTTAGCTACACTAACAGATCTTCTAAATGCCGAAAATGCATTTACTGAAGCAGAAAACAACTATACCAATTCACTATTAGACTTCAAACTAGCAGAAATTCAATTAATAAAAGCAAAGGGTAATCTATCAACCTTAGCAGAATAGATAGTCATCAGAAAAAAGAACTCCAATGAAAAAAATAATTACAGCCTTAGTCGTTCTCTTCTTAATTGGTGGAGCCGTATATATATTAAATAACAATAAAGCCAAAAACGCTGAAGAAACAGCAATTGTAGCACAAAAGAGTGCTACAGTAAGTGTCCGAACACAAAAAGCAACACTTCAAAAAACAGATACGCAATACAAAGTTAACGGTAACTTTTTGCCAGAGCATGAAGTAATAGTCTCTGCAGAAACTCCAGGCAGAATAACTCAAATATTTGTAAAAGAAGGACAAAAAGTTACACAAGGGCAAATCTTAGCACGTGTAAACATCGATCAAATCAATGTACAACTACAGAACGCAACTTCTGCCTATGCTACTGCAAAAGCAGATGCAGCGAGATTTGAAAGTGCATATGATACAGGAGGTGTAACTAAACAACAACTTGATCAAGTACAAATGATGCTTAAAAATGCTGAGGCGAATTTGAATTCCGCAAAAATCACAGCTAGTAATGCTAATGTCAAAGCACCTATAAATGGAATTATAAATAAAAAGCACATTGAAATAGGAACTTTCGTAGGTCCAGGAGTGCCAATGTTTGACATAGTAAATGTACAAAGACTAAAACTAAGAGTCAATGTAGATGAAAGTCATGTAGCTACGCTAACTGAGGGAGATATTATCAAAATAAAAGCTAGCGTATTACCGAACATTGATTTTCAAGGCAAAGTAACATTTATTGCGCCAAAAGCTGATGCTACATTAAACTATCCTGTAGATTTACTCGTTGAAAACAACAATGAAAAAGCAAAACTAAGAGCTGGAATGTATGGTTCAGCATATTTTGATGCTAGTGCAGATCAAGACACTCCTTTATTGTTAATTCCTAGAAATGCCTTCGTTGGAAGTGTTAGTTCGAACACAGTATTTATAGCAAAAAATGGCAAAGCAATCGAAACCAAAGTTGTCGCTGGAAGAAATTTTGGAGACCTAGTAGAGGTGCTTGATGGATTGAAAGCAGGAGAGACAATTATTACATCTGGACAAATCAATCTAAGTGATAATAGTCCAATAACAATCATTGACTAATGTCAATCAACAAGCATTAAATATGAAAATAGCAGAAATTTCTATAAAACGTCCAAGTATAATCATCGTAATGTTTATTGCGCTATTACTTGGGGGAATATTTAGTTACAAAAACCTTAGTTACGAGTTAATTCCAAAATTTGAAATTAACGTAATTACAGTAGCAACCGTCTACCCAGGAGCATCACCTTCAGAAATAGAAAACACCGTTACAAAAAAGATAGAAGATGCAGTCGCTTCCCTTGAAAATGTAAAAAAAGTAGAAGCGATGTCATTCGAAAGTCTATCAACCATTATGATTTACCTAAACTCTGATGCTGACGCTGACCTTTCACTGAATGATGCACAACGAAAAATTAATGCAATCCTAAAAGACTTACCAAAGGACGTAGATCCACCCTCACTTCAAAAATACTCTTTGAGTGATTTACCGATTATGACCTTGAGTATCACGAGTAATTTAAGTGAAAAAGAGCTCTATGATTTATTAGACAAAAAGATTCAACCAATTTTTTCACGTATTAATGGAGTAGCAAAAGTAGACCTTATAGGAGGAGAAGAAAGGCAAATACAAGTTTTACTTGACCCAAAAAGATTAGAAGCTTATGGGTTAAATGTGCCAATGGTACAGCAAGTAATATTAGCTTCAAACCTTGATTTCCCAACAGGAAATGTTAAGACAGATGACAAGCAGACCATTATTCGTCTAGCAGGTAAATACAAAGATATTGAAGAGATGCGTAATCTAGTAATCGCTTCTCAAGGAGGAATAGATATCCGTCTAGGAGAAATCGCAGACGTACAAGACGGGATCAAAGAAATAGAGAAAATAGCTCGATTCAATCAAGAATCAACGATCTTAATGCAAGTGATCAAACAGTCAGATGCAAATGCAGTATCTGTAAGTCAATTGACCAAACAGGCAATCACAGAAGTAGAAAAGAACTATGCGGATTCAGATATACATTTTAATATTGCCAATGACACCTCTGACTTTACCTTAGAGGCAGCAGATGGAGTAATGTTTGACTTATTCCTGGCGATCGTATTAGTAGCTTTTGTAATGTTGTTCTTCTTACATAGTTTGAGAAATGCAGTAATCGTAATGGTAGCAATACCTTTATCCTTAGTAGCTACATTTATAGGATTGTACTTATTTGACTATACACTAAACTTACTGAGTTTATTGGCCCTTTCACTAGTAGTAGGTATCCTAGTAGATGATGCTATTGTGGTAATTGAAAATATACACCGCCACATGGAAATGGGAAAAAACAAAGTTCGCGCTTCTTACGATGGTGCAAAAGAAATAGGTTTTACAGTTACAGCAATTACCTTAGTAATCGTTGTCGTATTTCTCCCTATAGCTATGTCGTCAGGATTAGTACCGAACATTATTAAACAATTCTGTGTTACTGTAATTATAGCCACCATGCTATCCTTATTAGTGTCCTTTACCGTTGTTCCTTGGTTGTTTTCTAGATTTGGAAAAATAGAAGTAATCAAGCCAACATCTTTTTTTGGTAAGATTATCCATGGATTTGAAAAAGGGTTAAATAGTTTTACACACGGTATATCAGATTTACTTGTATGGTCATTAAAATCAACTAAAAATACAATTATCGTAATCATTGTAGTAGGAATATCTTTCTTTGTATCTATAGCATTACTGCCAATGGGATACATAGGGTTTGACTTTTTCCCAAAAACAGATAAAGGCGAGTTCTTAGTACAGTTAGAACTAGATAAAGACGCATCTGTTCAGCAAACAAACCAGCTAACACAAGAAGTAGAAACTTACCTAAGAACGAAACCAGAAATAGTTGACATGATCACTACAGTAGGGCAATCATCAGAAGGGTATGGAGGTATTCAAGCGACAAAATACAAATCAGAGATACAAGTTATACTAACTGACAAGAAATTGCGTAAAGAAAACTCATTTGTTTATGCAGCTAAATTGAAGAATGAACTAATTCCAATTGTTGTTAATGCAAAAGTAAAAACAGTACCCGTGGGAATGATGGGAGCTGAGGAAGCACCTATTTCACTAACAGTAACGGGATCAACGATAGATGACGCCATGGACTTTGCCATTCAAGCAAAAGAACTCTTGGAGCAGATACCAGGTTCAATGGAAGTTAAGCTGACTGCTGAAACAGGAAGTCCAGAAATCAATGTACAAGTTGATCGAGATAAAATGGCAGCACTAGGACTAGATATGTATACTGTCGGTATGACCATGCAAACTGCCTTTAACGGAAACACTGATGGTAAATTTAGAGCAGGAGAATATGAATATGACATTAACATACGCTTTCAGGATTATGCTAGAAGGACAATAGACGATGTCAAAGATATCACGTTCACAAATGCAATGGGTCAACAAATCAAATTACAACAATTTGCACAAGTAATTTATAGTTCAGGGCCATCTGTCCTTGAAAGAAGAGATAAAACACCGTCAGTAACTATTAAATCACAAACCATCGGACGTTCTGCAGGAGCTATCGCTGATGAGTGGACATCAAAATTTGACACACTAGAAAAGAAACCAGGAGTTAATTATTTATGGTCTGGATCTATGGAAGATCAACAAGAAGGTTTTGGAACACTTGGAATAGCTTTATTAGCAGCAATCATCTTAGTTTACTTAGTAATGGTAGCACTATACGATAGTTTCAGTAAACCGTTTATTGTAATCTTTTCAGTTCCTCTATCGTTCATTGGAGCCCTACTAGCTATGGCGCTTACTAATATATCATTAAACATATTTACCATTTTAGGAATTATTATGTTGATTGGTTTAGTATGTAAAAATGCCATCTTGTTAGTTGACTTTGCTAACCATCGCGTTCAAGCGGGAGATAGTGTACACGATGCTCTAATTGCAGCTAACCACGCTAGGTTACGTCCTATTTTAATGACAACGATAGCTATGGTTATCGGTATGATTCCAATTGCATTGGCAGATGGTGCGGGAGCGGAGATGAACAATGGACTAGCCATTGTAATTATAGGAGGGCTACTTTCCTCATTACTTTTAACCTTGGTAATTGTTCCTATAGTTTATTACATCTTTGACAAGATTAGCAATTTCTTTGGTAAAAAAGAACCTATTGATTATTCAAGCCTAATCAGCCAAGAGTATACACTAAACAAAGATTACGTTGACGAATTTGAACCAAAAAAACACAACTAGGAAGTTGTAACAATACAATCAAAAAAGGGGATAAAACTAGTATTTTTATCTCCCTTTTTTGTCTATTTACAGAAACGAACAACCTAAATAATCTCAAGCAGTGCCTAGATCACATATACAAGTTTACACCCATCAGGACATAGCCAAACGCTATATCAATGTGCTTACGGATCCTCGCCTAGTCATCCTAGACATTGGTCCGAAACACAGTAAATATTTCGTAGTAAATAAACCTTATCAATTTACAACATTTGGATTGATACTAGTAACAGCAGGACAATGCGAAGTCACAGTAAATTTAGAACCACAGATTATCAAAAAAGGAGATTTACTAATTGTTCTAACCCAGCAATTTTTTGAAATTAAAAATTGTTCTAAGGACTTTGCCGTCAAGACCATTTTTATTGATCCTGATATGATCTTAGAAGCGGGCTTTCACCTAAAAGCAAATAGCTTAGTTCAATTCTTATCCTCCCAATACCCTAAAATAATATCCTTAAACCGCTCTTGTCTAAAAGAGGTAAACTACCACTTGTTCAAACTTAAAAAATTAAGCTACAATAGTGATCACTTATTCGCTAAAAACCAAGTGCTTCATCACTTTTGCATTCTAATGTATGAAATCGGAGAGTTTCACGGGAAAACAATCCTCAAAAAAGAAACAGATAAACCTATACGTAGAGATGAGATTTCAAAGCAATTTTTATATCTCGTATCAGCACACTTCAAGAAAGAGAGAAGTGTACAATTCTATGCAGACCACTTATACATCAGTAGAAAACATTTAACAAAGGTAATTGTAGAAGTATTAAATAAAACGCCTAAAGATATTATTTCTGAAACTATAATACTCGAAGCTAAAATGTTACTAAAAAATCCAAAGACAACAGTATCTGAAGTTGTATCAGAATTGAACTTCACCGATCTATCAATGTTCAGTAAATTCTTTAAAACGCATACCAATACAACACCTACAGACTTCAAAAACAAGCAATATTAATTCAGAAGGTTTTAGTATAAATACGTCTTTATAACAAATTAAAACGTTTAAATCTCTACTTACCTCATAGAAAAATAAGAGACATTTGAATTCGCAATAAACACAACGTATATCACATTGTTTGAAGCAAAAAACTAGTATAAAAAAGTTGCTACATGACAAATAAACCACAAAAAAAAACAACCTACCCTAGCATTACAGCTATCGGTGGATATGTTCCTGAGAATAAACGAACAAATGAAGACTTAGAGAAAATATCAAACACAAACGACGAATGGATTACCAAGCGAACAGGAATTAAAGAACGTCGCATATTAGATAAAGATTTAGCTACTTCAGATATGGCTATTCGCGCAATAGAGAACCTTTTAGTAAATCATAACAAAGAACTTTCCTCAATTGATGCAATTATTGTTGCCACCTCGACACCTGATATGCCGATGCCTTCCACCGCAAATATCATCTGTGGTAAACTAAACTTAAAAAATGTATGGGCTTTTGACATAAATGCTGCATGCTCTGGTTTTTTATATGCCTTAGATATGGGGGCTTCATTAGTAGAAACAGGGAGGTACTCAAATATATTAGTAATAGGAGCTGATAAGATCAGTACTTTCGTAGATATTAATGACCGATCAACGAATATCTTATTTGGAGATGGCGCTGGTGTGGTATGGCTAGAGCCAACCGATGAGGAAGGAATCACAGATGCCCTACTATTAAGTAACGGCCTTGGAAAAGAATACCTAAATATAGAAGGAGGAGGCTCACTATATCCTTTGAACAGCAGCAACGAAGACAAAGAAAAAGCCTACATCAAACAAGATGGCAAAGTAGTCTTCAAAAATGCAGTTATCGGTATGTCTGAAGCATGTAAAGATTTGCTAAATCGCAATAATTTCACAATAAATGATATTGATTGGTTAGTACCTCATCAAGCAAACAAACGCATTATAGATGCTGTTGGAAAAGAAATAGGTATCGAATCAGATAAAGCCTTAAATAATATTACCTATTATGGAAATACTATAGCAGCGACTATTCCATTGTGTATATGGGAGCATAAAGAAAAATTCAAAAAAGGAGATCGTTTATTACTAACAGCCTTCGGAGCAGGCTTCTCTTGGGGAGCTAGTATACTTAAATGGACAATATAAAAAAAGAGGCAATTAATTGCCTCTTTTTTTATAAATATTCTTTGGGAACTGCAATACCTTTATCTGAAAGATAATTAAGCAAGCGTTCATGCTTTTTTTCTAACGTTTTGGTACAGTCACATGCAATTGGACATACTGAAAATGGAGAAATTTCTAAAATTTCGGCTATTTCATTAAGCACTTCTGTTTTCAACTTAGTTTTACCACTTTCTATATCAGAATACGCTTTTTGCGATATACCTAGCTTCATAGCTACATACTCCTGAGAAAAACCTAGGGCCTTTCTTCTCTCTTTTATTTTATCTGTATCCATATTCACACGATTAACTTTACTTTTCTACTACAAAAGTAACATTAATATCTTAACAAATTACACAATTAACTAATAATTTTAAGACACTTAACACAATGATTTAAGAATAAGTAAGTAAAATAACCTATAATATACTTTTTAAAAGACCATAGAATCTCTAACTTAGAGAAAAAATAATATCTCACTGAACACTCACTAAGTAGCACTTATTGTTCATTACCGCAAAAAAATTGTACGAAAATGAACAACTCATAAAATTATCAGCAATAAAAAACACTGATTTACAAATGATTACAAAATAAAAACTAATTGGAACAAAATTGGTGAAACCTATAGTGTAAAACAAATCAACATGAAAACACTAGCATCCTTAATTAGCATTATTCTACTATCAATTACAAATAATTATGCGCAAAACTCTCTGACAGGTAATATCCAAACATCTAATCAATCTCCAGTTGATTTCGCGGAAATTTACCTATTAAAGAGTAATGGGGCTATAGCTAAGCAATCTTACACCTCAACAGATGGTTCATTTACTATAGATAGTATAAAGGAAGCAACTTATCTAGTACAAATATATAGTTTAGGTAAAAAGCACTTCGATAAAGAAATTTTCATAAATAAACCTATAGATCTAGGAACAGTCATCATAGAACAAGATACCCAATTAGAGGAAATTGTCGTTAAAACAAATAAAAAAGTATTTGAACGTAAAGCTGATCGCACTGTATTTAATATTGAAAACTCTGTTCATGCCATCAACAATGACGCTGTAGAGTTATTAAAACTAACTCCAGGACTACAAGTTGACAATCAATCAATCAAACTTATTGGTAAAAATGAATTACGCGTAATGATAAACGACAAATTTGTTCAACTGAATGGAGAAGAACTTATACAATACTTAAAAAGCCTACCTTCTAATTCCATTAAAAAAATAGAAGTAATCACAACTCCACCAGCAAAATACGAAGCAGAAGGAGATAGCGGATTGATTAATATTGTACTGAAAGAAAACCGAGCTAATGCATGGAACAATAGCATCAGTACAGGCTATAAACAAGGTCGCAAAGGAACATACCGATTAAGCAATGTATTCAGCTATAATAAAGGTAAAGTCTCTATCAAAAGTAGTTTCAGCACAGCGTTAGGAAAAAGCCAAATCAACGAAAATGCTACTATATACTATCCTGAAAAACTATGGGATGGTCAATCCATTCGTTTTGACAACAACAATAACATCGCTGGAAACTTTCAACTAGATTATCAGCTCAACAACAAAACTTCAATAGGAATACAATACATGGGTAATGTATATGATCCAAAGTCAGATGATACCGATCACATAACTGTGAATAACTATGTTGATAACTCTGTTCAAAACATCTATACTAACGCTAAAAATACAGGGGTAAACAATAGCCATGCTGTAAACCTACACCTAACACATAATATTGATACTCTAGGAACTAAATTAAATTCAGACCTAGATTACTTCAATTATACTAATGATCAAACAAGACTTTTCAACACAAAAACAGAAGGTGTTAATAACATTGGTGATAAGTTGTTAATAGCTTCAACCACTGGAAACCAAAACATCGAAAATATCAGTGCGAAAGTTGATATTGAACAACCATTGAATTGGATGAATTTATCTTATGGAATAAAAACAAGTTTTGTGACAACAAAAAACAAGAATAACTTTTATGATCTAACTAATGGTCATGCAGTAGAAGATATAAAACAGAAAGATAACTTCCAATACAACGAAAATACCCAAGCTATCTATGCTAGTGCAAACAAAAAAATAAATGACAAATGGACAGTACAAGCTGGCTTGCGTTTAGAAAACACTCAAACAAAAGGTTATTCAGTTACATACGAAACTGAAAGCAAAAAAAACTACACTAAACTATTTCCAACTTTATATATATCCCATACATTAAACGATGACAATACATTCATTTTAAACTATAATAGACGAATTAGAAGGCCTGCTTTTTGGGAATTAAATCCTTTTCAATGGTATGTATCAGCTTACGCTATAGCTAGTGGAAACCCTAAATTAGAACCCTCTTATACCAATAAGGTAGAATTAAGTCACACCTATAAAAACAAATTGACTACAACCCTAACTTACTCCAAAGCGGACAATATGTTTTCTCAATACCCTACAATTGACAAAGAGCTAAACAGACAAATCTACTTAAGAGACAACATTATGAATTCTACCTATTACTCACTAAGTGTAAACTATATGTACAATAGACTTCCTTGGCTACAATCACAGTTGAATGTAAACGCATTTTATTTAGAAAATAAACTAATCAAAGATGTAAGTATAAATTTTAAAGATGGAGGCGCAGTATTCTTTTCAACGAATAACACGATTTACTTCAACACTGAAAAATCACTTAGTGCACAAGTTGACTTTACTTATGAATCAAAAGTAAAAGCTAATTTATGGGAGTTAGATCCTTCCTTCAAATTGGGGGTTGGTGTAAAGTATAGCATGCTAGATAACAAGCTAAATATGTCTATCTACGCGGATGACATCTTCCGCTCTTATGCAAAAACGGTATATACTACAACTAATGATATTAGACAAAAATATAAGACAGATTATGACCAGCGTTATATCAATGTAGGAATTAGTTATTCTTTTGGTAACGCTAAAATCAAAGTAAAAGAACACCAAGGAGGAAATACTGACGAAAAAAGTAGAAAATAAAAATATATAGTGCTTGACGTAATCAAGAGAAGGCCTTGATAATTATCAAACAAAATAACCTAAGATTACTACATAAAAAGACTACATATTGTTTTTTTCGATAAGATATTGGTTTTCTCTACTAAATTATTAGTCTGCTACTAAACGAAAGTGCTAATTTTTTTTTAACTAGGTAACTTGTTTTTAACTCTTAAAGAAGTTAGAATACAAACATTTGTTGCCAAGTTATAGCTATAAATGCAGTATTCGTGCAGTATACTACCCCAGGATTAGATCCTTGGCAAGCAAAGTGCACGCATTCTGCAAGTATAGGTCAAGAAAGCTGGGAAAAAAAGGTCTGTAACTAGATTATCAATTGCAGTAACCACATCCATTTTATAATACAATACTTATTAAAGAATTAGTTAGTAGGATTTAAAAGGCGTTTATGAATATATGACTAATGTAAGAAATAGGTAAGTTAATATTTTTGTAAGACAATAACGTTAAAATGCTATTTTGAAGAGCTATAATTTTACCTATATTGATTTTAAAAAAAACAATAACAAATCAAATATTTAAAAAATTAAGTAAAACATAAAACAACAATATACGTTTTAACATATAAAGAAAAACAATCAAAGCTATGAATAGACTTACAATAACATTGATTTTACTACTTTGTAGCCTAATCTCACAAGCACAATTCAGTATCAAAGGAAAAGTATTAACCAAAGAAAAGGTACCAATCGAATATGCTGAAATACAACTGCAAAAAGATGAAGTTCTTATCAAACAAGCATTCTCTAATGAATTGGGGATTTTCAACATTGATAATCTAGCTACTGGTCAATACAAACTAAAAGCCCTATATCTAGGAAGTATCTTAAAGGAACTAAATATACATCTTGCGCAAGACATTGTATTAGAAGATATACTAGTGGAGGGAAATAATCAATTAGAAGAAATTGTCATAAAGGCTGAAAAGAAACTAATCGAACGAAAAGCAGACCGATTAGTGTTTAATACGTCAAATAGCATTACGGCTCAAGGAATGGATGCAATGGAGTCCCTGTCGAATACACCAATGGTTAAAGTACAAAATGATAAAATATCTATTATAGGAAAAAGTAGTGTCACAGTGATGATAGATGATCGAATCATACACTTAGATGGTGATGCATTAGCAAACTACTTAAAAACACTTCGCTCTGACGATATAGAAAAAATAGAAGTTATCACTAGTCCTCCCGCTAAATACGAAGCGGCAGGAAATAGTGGATTAATCAATATTATCCTTAAAAAAAACAAGCGCCAAGGACTCTATGGCTCAGTTGGAGGCAGCTTTAGTTACAATAATAAACGTACTATGGGTATCAATAGCAACATCAACTATCAGAAAGACAAATGGAACTTTTCCTTAAAAGCTAATGCAAATGATGGACGCAACGAAATCAAAAACAATTATTCCTATACTGGCACAAAAAATGGATTAGAAAACACTAGTAATCAAACAGGTGAGTATAAAAGCCAAAGTATTGATTTTACTACTAACTATCAGGTTACTGACTTAGCACTAGTGGGATTGACCTATAACTATACAAACTCAAATAGTAATAACACTAAGAATGGAGTTATGGAATATTTTTCAGTGCCAAGAGTAGTAAATGACTCAATATTAAAATCTACAATTTATAATGATGATAAAACTTCTTATCATACGTTCAATGTTTTTTATGATCAAAAACTAGATACCTTGGGCAATAAATTATCTTTTGGAATAAACTATTTTAACAATAGCCCTGAGACAAAAGCCCAGATAAATGATTTCAACAGCGCGAATACATTAAAAAATCAAATACTCAATCAAAGTTTATTAAACTACAATGTATGGAGTGCTAATATCGACTTGAACTATGATCTAAAATGGATTAATATAGAAACTGGAGCTAAGTTCACAAACTTTGATAACAAATCTAAAGTGTATTTCTATACGATTGAAGATGGCACACCACTCTATGATCCCACTAAGAGCAACAAGTTTAATTATAAAGAGGACAACTATGCCGCTTACATAAGCCTAGGCAAAAAGTTAAGTGATAAATGGGAAATAAAAGGAGGCCTTAGATTTGAACAAACTGAAGTTAAAGGCACTTTAATTGACAGTAACGAGAAATTCTCAAAATCATATCACAAATGGTTTCCCACAGCTTATATAGCATATAACCCTCACGATGACCACGCTTTTAGTTTTAGTTATTCCAAACGTATCAATAGACCTAATTCTTATATTTTAAACCCATTCAAATATTATGGTAACACCTATTCTTATACTTCTGGTAACCCGAATTTAAATCCATCTTTTACCGATAATTATGAATTAAACTATGTATTCAAGAGTACCTTATCCTTTTCATTAAATTACTATCATATAGTTGATTCATTTGATCAATTGAGCGTACTTGAGAATGGCTATTTTAAGGAATCTTGGTACAACATGCTCAATAGCGACAACTATGGTATTGACGTATCATACAATAATAAAGTTATCTCTTGGTGGGAAACTAGTACAGGTGCAAACTATTATTTTTCATCACCTTTTTATTCAGCTGAAGCGAAACAAAAAAGAATGCCTGGCTCGACCTTTAGCTACTATTCTCAGAATACAATTAACCTTAATCAAGAGAAAACGATTAATGCCTTCTTAAATTGGTATCACATGTTACCCAACAAAGAAGACAATACTAAATACAACGAATACATGACTTTATCCACTGGTTTAAAATTAAAGTTACTAGAAGATAAACTTAGCGTAAACCTAACCCTATATGATATATTCAATACGGGTAAAAGTTCTGGGACAATGTATTTCACAGACAATACACAAACCTACAGTAACGATTGGAGCTCACGAAAAATTATAATTGGCGCTACCTATCAATTTGGTAATAGTAAAAACAAAAAAGCAATTAAAGAAGTAAACTTCGAAGATAAAAACCGTAGTAACATATAAATAGATATGATTGACTTAGTTAGTAAAAGAACACCTTAGCAGGTGTTCTTTTTTATCATCGCCACATAATAGCTTACTCACAGTAAGCTTATCTACTAATTATAATCACATCGACATGCATATTCAAATACATTATGTCCATATTGTACCTTCCTCAATTGGATTATTGCTTAATATATTAGATAAACTATTGATACGCGAAGATAGTAACCGTGTTCTACCTTCAGGATTTCGGGTATAAATTATTTCATTCTTACCCACCAGAGTTGTCCACTCTTTTGCAAAATAATCAACCATTCGACGATTACTTCCTAAACAATCTGACACAGTGTGATAATCAATCACATTCCCTTTAAGTGCTATAAAAGTTTTGCGCTTGATGACATACATTTATAACTCAGCATTTCTACCTATTATCTCATTAGTAGCATCTAATTGCTTTAAATTATCTAAAGTAACAAAGGCTATCTGAGTTAATGCTTCATCAGTAAAGAAAGCTTGATGTGCGGTCACTAAAACATTAGGAAAAGACGTTAACAACTGTAACCTTTCGTCCTCCAATATAGTCTCTGATAAATCTCTAAAAAACACCTTCTCTTCTTGCTCATAAACGTCAATACCTAGCGCTCCTATTTTCTTTTCACGTAAACCTTGGATCACAGCATTAGTATCTATCAATTTACCTCTACTAGTATTGATCAGCATTACACCTGATTTCATCTTTACAATAGAATCATCATTAATCAAATGCAGGGTCTCTGGTGTCAATGGACAATGTAAAGAAATAATATCCGATTGACTGAAAATAGTATCCAAATCGACATATCTAATTCCTTCCGCCTTCAATTGTTCATTAGGATACAAATCGTACGCTAGCACTTCTGTCCCTAAGGCTTTCATCATACGACAAAAAACAGCTCCTATATTCCCTGTGCCGATAACCCCTACTGTTTTCTTATAAATATTTGTTCCTAATAGTCCATTAAGAGAATAATTCTGCTCGCGCACACGGTTATACGCCTTATGTATTTTTCGGTTTAATGTAAATAGCATAGCTAAAGTATGTTCAGCAACTGCTTCTGGCGAATAAGCTGGTACTCTACATACGCGTATTCCCTTTTTATGTGCTACTTCTAAATCTACATTGTTAAACCCCGCACAACGCAAAGCAATGTATTTAACACCTCGTTCACTAAGAACTTCTATAACTCCTGCATCAACTTTATCATTGACAAAAACACAGATTACATCAAACTCACTTGTCACCAAGTTAACTGACTGTTCGTCTAAAGCCATGTCAAAGTAATCTAAATCAAAACCGAAGTCTTTATTACACTTATTAAAAAAAGTAATATCGTAAGGTTGTGATGAGAAAAAAGCTATTTTCATAAATGTGTGTTTTAATATTATATTTTATTTGTGGTAAGTGAAAATATACATTGATTTTCGAACTAATAAATTTACTCATTATTCCCCATATATCCCACTTATAAATCAACTTATAAATACGTAAAAGCACTTGTTTTTATGTAAAAATAACAAGTAAATCAAGTCTGCGTAAGATATTATTTATTTCAAAATTACTTAGAAATCTAAACGTTTACTCACAGCATTTCTTTCACTAGAATAAATAAAAACAGGCATAACTACACGACAATTTAAACGGCTAATTAATTTCATTATATAAGTAGAAATTACGAGAATTTTTCATTATTTTGTGCCTTCTCATTTACTATACAAAACAAGCTTTTTCAATACCTCACAATGATTGCAAAAATTCAACTTAAACTTAATAATGATATCTTACTCACAGTTATACAAATGGTCAAACAAACCAATGACTATATCATTGAAAATGTTACAGATGCACTTTTAATTAGTGTAAAAGAAGATCTTATAACTAAGTTGGAAGACAAAGCGAAAAACATACAAAAACAAACATCAATTCTTGATCACAACAAAAAGCATTCGATTATACTTAAATATCACGAAGCATACTCTTTATTCAAGTTAATACAGTCTGTAGAAGAAAAAGGCATATTCAATGATCATATATACATAAAGAAGATAAAGAAACTGATCTTAGAATTAAAAGACAAGGTGGACATCTTTGCAAAAGAAGATGATTTTAGAGATCTTGAAGAGGAGACCATTGACTTACATATGAATCGTGAGGTTCAAACTAACATCAATCCTTTGCTTTTTCCGGTACAAGAAACACTTGACCAACAAGAAAACACTGGCAAAACTCCTTGTGCCAAGGTAATCGATACAACAACCAACGCACAACAACCGTTAGTTGAAAAAAACTTAGAAAACGAGGAAATAGATAATACAAACAAGACTACTATTCAATTTAGACTAGATGGATCATTTGATGAAATCAAGATAATTCCAAATTGTAATGACTTGATTTCTAACGAACAAAGTGAATTAAATGTAACTAGCCAACTAGATACTCTTGAAAAACAAGAAATTAATACTCAATCAAGACAAACAAAAGACATTCCTTTAGAGAATTCTTCTCTATTATTTAGTGAGACACTTGATGAAAACAACCATCTTATTCTAGAACTAGATGACACATCAAAAGAAAACTCTAAAAACGATAAGCTTCAAAAAGAAACAGGTACTTTTGCAGCATACTTTGACTTCCCTAAAAGAGGTTTAAATAACGACGTATCAGCAACAATTAATATGCCTAGTATAAACAACTTAGATGAAGAAAAGTTAACTATACAAGGAGATATATTTGAGGCAAATACAGCATCTACAACAAAAGATTTCGTTGAGCCCAAAAACAGTAAATCAGACAGTAAAAAGAAGGAAAAGAAAAACAACACCTCTACTTCAGAAGGACAAATAAGTTTATTTTAATATAAAAAGGAGCTATTGTAGTCTCCTTTCTTTGTTTAGTTCATTAACAAACGTTCTAATTCATCACGTTGCCAAGTATTACCATTCCTCAAGTCAAATTGATCTGCTAATTCGAAAGCCTTCGTTTTATAAAACTCATGCAATACATGCAAATCATACTCTCCAGTATCTTGATATATGGATAAATGAGATTGTAAATCTAATCTAGCTTTCCCACCTCCTTTAAATATAACAGCCGCAAACTTCGCAAAAAAGAAAAACAAGAAATCTTCAATTTCTTCTCCCCATCGACTTAGTTCTTCAAAAAGAGAATAAGTTCCTTCCATATCATATCGATTGAGTAAATACATCAGCATCGCTTTTGTAGTCACAACGTAATTCGTATTATATAGAGCTCCTAAATCAAACAAACTCAACCCAGTTGATAAATACTCTTTAGCAATCTCGTCTTCTCTTAATTTAGCATAGTGAAAGGCTATTTCAATATAAGCACAAGATGCCGTAAGATTATACTCATCACGAACTAAAAACAGTGGCTGTATAACTACGAGTGCTTCCTCTAAGCTATCTAAGGCTAATAAGTTTCCTACCCTCATCTCCTTTTCCCATGTCTGATTACTTCCTCCACTCAGAGCATCAATAATTGTTGCTTCAGCTAAATCAATTACTTCTAAAGACTTTTCAAAGTTTTTGGTACGAATATAAAATAACGCTAATAAATGATAATAAGAACGTAAACTATACCCCGCTACTACTAATTTTACCTTGTAATCTTCCACGATTTCAATCATCTTTTCTTTTGATATAGAAACACTGGTAGTACATGAAGAAAACATGGCATTATAAAACCATAAGAAATCTTCATCATCAAAATAATCTGGATTACTATTATACTTTTCTAACATCCATGAAAAAGCAGGAAAACTCTCCTTACACTCAAATATTTCAGACTCCATATTAATCAACCGCATTCGCAAGTCAATCCCCCAATCTAAATCCTGACTGGCATCAGCCAAATTGACTCCTTGCTTTAGCAGTTTTATATTTTTACGAGCATCTTTACTACTTCCTACTTGTAGTAACAATTTCTGTATTTCTAAACCGTAATTAGTTGCCATGATTTGTATTCTTTTCTGATTATCTTAAAACCTATTTACTTAAAGCTAACAAATTATCTAATTCTCTTACAAAATTTCCATTGTTATTTCGCTTATCAAAAGCTAGCGCATATTCCAATGCTCTAGCCTTAAAATAGACAAATAACTCTCCTAAATCATACATCCCTTCTCTATAATATGGCAAATAAACAGGGAAACTAAACTTGCGTTTTCCTCCATTTTTCAACATACAAGAAGCGTACTTTAGAAAAAAGAAAGAATAATAATCATCACTCTCATGTGCCCATATACATATTTTTTCAAAATAATCCCAACAAACCTCATCTTCGTATTGATGTAATAAGTACATATACAAAACTCGAGAACGAATATTTGTTATACAGTCATTTGAATCAAAAACAGGAAGTTTTCTTTGGGCTAACTCAAAGTATTCAAATTGACGAGAATCTTTTATTCGATAAAACTCCATTGCAAAAATAGTATAGGTCTCAAAAGCAGTATTCAGTCCTTCATATCGATCCAAAAATAACTCTTGGGCTGCAATTAATGCTGCATCAATATCTCCAGTACCTAAATAATTAAACACCTCTAACGTTTGTTCAAAAGGTGGATTGTCAGATAACTCATCTAAAGGCGATGCTTTAATTAATGCTATCACTTCTTTTGCCTTTTCGAAATCTCTAAATTGCTGTAACCCTAAAGCCTCAAGGTGATACAATCCCCGTAAACTATATCCATTTGCCAGCAGCTTTTCCTTAAAATCATTAGCTATTCGATGAATTTGATCCAGCGAAATACTTGTCAACCCATAAGCAGTTCCTAAAAGCCACTTATACTCTAGTAAAAACTCCTTCTCCTCAAATAACCCTATATTTCGCTCATGTTGGTCTAGAATCCAAGCAAATGCTGGAAAACTATAACGAGAGCTAGGTGTATAATTTTCTGCATTAATCAAAAACATTCGCGTCTCAAATCCCCAAAGAACATCATTGTGTTTATCTGCTAATGCAACTGCACTATTAATTAGTTTTATCCGATCTTGTGGATTAGATAAACCTTGACTCTTTAATAATGTTTTGTGTATTTCTAATATATAGTTATCCATCTATTAGTCTAATCATTTTCTATTACTTAGTTATTCATTTCCTAGTACGTGTAGCATAACACACAATAAAAAAGCGAAAAGAGAATATATTCTTTCCGCTTTTATTATCTATCGAAGTAAACTCTCTACTTCTTGACGGTACACACCGTCCTGTTTATTTCGTCGATCAAAAGCATCTGCATATTCAAAAGCTAATTGCTTAAAGTAAGCGTGCAAAACTGAAATATCATATACACCGTCTGCTCTATAGTAAGGTAACTGAGGGGATAATGCCAAGTTTACTTCTCCTTTACCTTTCGTTATTACGCTCATATATCTTGCAAAATTATAAATATGAACATCTTCTGCTCCCAACTGCCATTCAGCTACACGACTAAAGAACGTCCAAGTATCTGGATGATTAGTTGCGTGCATATAACAAATCAATTGAGCCATTGAATACCCCACTGAACTATCGTATTTATCATGAGCATAATACTCTTCTAGTGCCTTATCAAAATACGTAGTTGCACGATCATCTTCTAAAAGATATAAATTATAAGCAAAACAACAAAACGTTTGAAAAGGCATTGAATAACATGTTAGTTTCTTATTAATAAGATCTTGTGCTTTTGCCAAAGCTTCTTCCATTTTTCCTAAATCAACTAATATCTCCACTTTAGTATCCAATTCACAAGCTGGGCAATTCGTCATATCATCAATCACCTCATTATCTGCTAAAGCTACATATTCTTGAGCCTTCGCATAATCTCTTAAGTGTAGATGTAAGCCTGTCATTACATTGTAATACGCTCTTAGACTATATCCATTTTTAGTTAAGCGTGCTTTTAAATCTTCTCCAATCTCCAATACTTGTTCTAAAGGAATAGAAACATTGCGATAAGCCGAACAGAACATCCATTTATATTCCCACAAAAAATCTGACTCTTCAAAATATCCTTCATTTTTATCACTTGTAGCTAATATCCAAGCAAAAGCAGGGAAACTCTCTTCACAGCGCGAAGTATTCCGTTCATTTCTTATCAAATCTAAACGCAAATCAAATCCCCAATCAATATCATTATGTTGATCTGCTATTTGAATTGCCTCTTTCAAAGCAACAACTTTATCACTAAATTTTTCCATCTGCTCTACTTTCAGCAGAATTTTTTGTATTTCCAAGTTATAATTCATGACTAGTCTTTTTTTGTGTTTTCTAATAGCAATTCTGAATATTCACTTGACGCAAACAAACTCCCATTGCGATGATCAAATTGAGTCGCTAATTGCTTAGCAACACCTTCATAATAAACAGCTAACTGACCTAAATCGTAGATCCCTGTTTCTTCATAGAAAATCAATCGAGAAGAAAGGTTTAAAGTTAAGGTTCCGCCTTTGCGAAAGATCACAGTCATGTGTCTACTTAACATATATAGTAAGTCATCTTCTGCATCAATTTCCCATTCCGCTATACGTTCATATAATTGCAAATACATTTCATCACCCAATTGGTACATGGCATAGGTTAAACGAACAACGCTATACAGCATTGAACTATTAACCTCTTTCAAATGATCGAAAGCCTCTTTAGCTCTATTGAGATATATTATTGCTCGTTTATCATTTGCACGTGCCATCGTATATGCCATTGCACAATAAGTTTCAAAAGGCAGTGCAAAAGCAGCTAACTTTTTGACCTCCATCTGATCCATCAACCGAATAGCTTGATCAAAATCCTTAATCAAACACAAATGCTCTATGCGATAGTCATATTCACTGGCTTCAGTATTCTCGTCGTCATAAGCTTCTAGAACTCCTTTTGCTATATATTCTTCACTCGTCACATAATCTCCCAAATTATGTGCAAACTCGGCCATTGTAAAATAATATCCTCGCTTAGATAAATTATTTCTATCCAGTCGAATATATAGGTCTTTGGCAACTTCATTTATCTGATCGAGTGTTAAAAGTGAATTGCTATAAGCAGAGCACAACATCCATTGATACTCTAACATAAACTCTGACTCGTCAAATTCCTCAGGATACAGATCACATATATTTAATATCCAAGCAAATGCTGCTATACTCTCACTACAAGAAGACGTTGCTCGCTCTTCGTGAATTAAATCATAGCGCAGGTCTATACCCCAAGCCAAATCATTGTGTTTATCTGCTATTTGTATACCTTGCTTCAACAAATTCATACAATACTCTGGATCAGAAAAATTCTCTTCTATAGCTAATAGTATTTTCTGTATTTCTAGTCTATACACTACACTTATATTTTAGGTAAAAAACTAGACATTCCCAGAATCATAAACTGATATAATGCATCATTAAAAGTATCCATTTCTCGCTTATTAATCGTGTACCCTCCTAACATCAATGATTGTACATACAATACATTAATCAAAGCTTCAAACAACTCCTGATCATCGATCACCATAATTTTTTCAACCAACTCATTTTGTTGATTAAAGCAAAGCGTCGGCATTACCTCTTCTTGTTTTTTGAAATGCTTTAATGTGGAAGCAAATGGATTAGCAGATTCTGACAAACTCTGTATATTCTTACTAGACAGCGCATCTTCATTTGCTATGTATATAGCAGTTGTATCTTTAGGCTCAAATCGTTTGACTTCTGCCTTACAATAATGTTTTTTCAATACTGCATTTGCCTTATTGACAAACTCATGAATAGTATCATCTTTTACAATAGCAGCTTCAAACTCTTGTAAAATATCATTCGGAGCAATCTTTTCAATTATTAAATCCGAATTCAATCGCTTAATTTTATCTATTAAATCAGTCTCATAACTATAGGCCGCATTTATAACTAATTTCTTTTGAGAACCTGCTATTCGACGAATCTGTCTATAGTCGTCTAACGAAGGGGTATAATAAATCTCTCGGTAAGACTCCTTAATCATTCCAAATGACATCAACCCTTGATTTGTTTCAAAAGGTAGATAATCTTCAAACATTTTCATTATCTCTGTATCTATTGCTGCTAGAGATTTAATGTATATATGATGTATCGAAATAATCTTTTCTAGTACATCGATATTGGTCAGGGATAGAGTCTTTAGATAGTCTTTAAAACACTCACTCAACTCTTTTTTAGTCTCTTGTAGAACCGTATTATTCATCAATGATTCTCTTGAAGCTGTAGGCTGCAATGCATTTGAATTAATAATACAGCGAACAAAAGAAGTCCATTCAGGCAATAAATTTGTAGCCTGATCACACAAATACATGCGCTTTAGGAAGATCTTGTGCTCTTTGGTTGAGCTTGAATTTACTTTATTAGGGATAATATAAGCTACACCTTGAAGTTCCCCTGTAGTTGATTCAAGTCTAAATACATCTAAAAATTTAGTCTTAAATACCTCTTTTCCATAATGCAACAAGTCCTCCTTAGAACTTTCTGGATCTAACCATACTGGATTACCATCTAATATTAACTCTGTCGTATCTTCCTCTACTAAGCTCACTGCTATTGGTAGAGCACTACCATAAAACAAGATATTTTCTTTTACCTCTGATTTCTTAAATAGTGTACGCCAAGCTCTCTTTGCATTCAAAATAACTTTTGTCCCTATTTCAGGTAATAAGTCAATTTGTTCTACATCATAAGTACCATCTGCATGTCCTATCCAGCGAACAGACTCTTCTTTATAAAGAGATCGAGTCTCTACCACAATCGTTTCGCTAACAACCAAACAAGACAACAAACCAATCCCAAATTTTCCAATCAAATCCTTGTCGGCTAACTCTCCACGTTTTGAACTCTGTCCTATTACTGATAAAAATTGATGAACATCATCTTGTGTTAAACCAATACCGTTGTCTTGAAAGATTAACTGATCTCCATTAAATGTTACTGTTATCTGTCCTATAAATGTTGGATCAATACCTTTACGCATAGTAACGGCATCCATCCCATTTTGTAGTAATTCTCTGATAAAGACTGTCGGAGAGCTATAAATATGCTCTGACAACAACTCTATCATTCCTTTCATATTTACTTGAAATTGATATTGTTTCTGATTATCCTCCATTATCTTCTTCGTTTACGTGGCCCTCCTATTATTTTTTGAGCGTCCTCATTTCCGTTCTCTGCAGCTTTACTATACCATTCCATTGCCAGATCATCACTTTGTTCTACTCCTTCACCCTTCAAATAACAATTTGCCAATTCATATTGAGCTAAATCATTATCCGCATCTGCCGCTTGTATTAGATAACTTACCCCATATTCTGCATCTTGCTCTACACCATCTCCACTTACTAACATTATCCCTACATAACCAGCTGCATCTATATTACCTCTATCCGCAACTTCTTTAAAATAATGAAACGCCTCTACTCTGTCTTTATCTGTACCAATTCCAAAATAATAACATTGTGCTAAACGGTAAGTAGCCGAATCGTATCCACGTTCTGCTGCACGTGTATAACAACTATAAGCTAGTGTCTCATCTTTTTCTACTCCTACACCATATTGATAACAGATACCTAATCCTTCCGATATATAGCCTCTTTCTTCGGCTCCTTTGTAAAACTCAAAAGCAGGATCATAGACAGTTTCTGGTTCATATCCATATAAGTAATAATCCCCCATCGTTAGCATAGCTAATGGAGAACCATTATCTACAGCAGACATCAACCACTTTTTACCTTCTTCTAAATTAACGTCCATGTCATAACCAAAAAGATAATAAGATCCTAACTTATACTGCGCATAATTAATACCTGCCTCAGCAGCTATACTCATGTATTTAATCGCTTCTTGAGGATTACTCTCCTTTCCACAAGTTCCTTCTTCATAAGCTAAAGCAATATCTACATTCGCATCTACAAAACCTAATTCTAATGCTTGCTCGAATAACTCCATTGCTTTCACGTGATCTTCTTCTCCTCCAATTCCATAGCGATAACAACGTCCCAAATGGTACACTGACTCTGCCAATGGCTGCTCGCCTAAAGCACCTTTTTCAAAATATTCTCTCGCTTTAACTGGATCTGATTCTCCTAAATAACCATCTTCATATAAAAATCCAAGTCGTAACGATGCGTATATATACCCGTTTTCCAATGCCTCATGAAACAATTGCTCTGCACGAACTGCATCTGGCTCTTGTCCTTCTCCATTCACTAACATCATAGCTAATTCTACGCGACAATAATCTGACCCAAAATCGGCAATTCCACGCTCATAATGCGCTATAGCTTTTGCTAGATTAGGCTCATTTACATAACCATATCGATTATATCTTCCTGCCATTTCCAATCCTGACAAATTATTGCGCTCTGCAGCTAATTCATATAGATACAAAGCTTTTTCATAATCTGACTCTTCCTCAAACTCAGCATTTTGATATCCTAATCCCAAACGGTAAGGTGCATAATCATTTCCTTTATCCATCGCTAGTTCCAACAATCGTTTTGCTTCAGGAACATTGCGTTCTACTTCAGGGAAATCTAACAGCATATAAGCTTTTTCTGTATACGCTTTAACAAATTCTTCTTCTACTGCTCTATCCAAATATACCCTCCCTTGCGCAATATCTTTATAATCGTTATGATACATTGATAACATTGCCAATTCAAGTAATGCCTCTGGAGAATTATACAGTGCAGCAGCTTTTAAATAAGGAAGTGCATGCTCAAAATCATTTGCTCCTCCATCTACTGGATACAAATAAAAATAGCCTTGTATAAATCCTGCGTGAATAACACCATAATCAAAAGCTACATCTAAATAAGCCCTTCCTTGTTCTTCTGTATAACCAAACGAAGCAAAACGACCATTGACAATTAATAACCCCATAAGGTAATTGCAAAATGGACTACCGTTATCAATTCCTTCTAATAAAGACTCGACAGCTTTCGCATCATTTTCTACACGTAGATAGTAATCAGCGAGTATATACTTCCCTTTCTTATCTATGTTAAGCAGTTTATCATATTGTTCAATAATTGCCCATAACTCTTCACTCGTTTCACATGAACGAGTCTTCATATTTAATAAGAACAACTCAGCTAAATCTCCTCCTGTGCGATCTGCTATTTCAGTAACTAATCGCAACCCTTCTTCTCTATTCTCTTCATAGCCAAAGATACCGTAGTATATACAGTTCCCTTTGTATATTTGACAATAATCATCACCACTTAAACAACCTTTATCTAATAGTTCTTTGCAAATTTCTTTATTTTTAAAGCCATAACGCCCTCTTTCGTATAACTCATATTGATAGGCATACGCACGTGCGTACCCTTTTTCGATATATACTCTATTTAACTCCTGAACATCTGCAAACCACAAACGGTAATCTGCTTCATTTAATCTCATCCCACTATGAATACAATTTGATTCTTCAAACAACTGATTGTATAACTTGATAATCTCCTCACTTTCTTCTCCAATTTGAGTAGCAAACATACATACTGCATGTGCTTTAAACCACATATGCGGATCTTCATAATTGTTTAACTGAAGTAGCTCACGCGCGTGATCAACCAAAGATTTTGAATCGTTTGCTACCTGACTTACATAATTCAAGTATTCTGTATTAAATGTTCCCATAACTTTAATCTAATCAAGTGTATTTATTTTATTGTATTAAACCGATTTTAAAAAAACAACCAAATATAATTAAGCCTCTTATTACAAATAAGACACTATTTTATAGTAACATTCTAAAACCGATATTCAGAACTAAAAATACAAAATAATATGTACCTAAATACACTAAAACCAAGGTATTTTACATTGGAGCGTTTTCCTAGTAAGCTATAACTTCAAACACAGGAATATGAACACTTAAAAAAATCAAGTGTCAAACATAAAAATTAAAAATATAAGATAGATTTAATCGATTATTACTCTTTTGGCAGATCTAAGTAATTTCTATTTACACGAGTTGAGGCTATATAAGATGCCACATACCCTAACACAGTAATCGATAAAAACACAATGACAACATTGTAAAAGTCAAATTCAACAGGATAGGCTAACCCTTCTCGAATCATCAATAAACTAAATTTTTCTTGTAAAAGAACCAATAGCACACCTAAAAATATACCCATCACACTACCAACAATAGTGATAATCAGTCCTTGATATAGAAACACACGCTTCAAGCTTTTCTGCTCAACCCCTAAGTTAAACAGCGTACGAATATTTGCTTGTTTCTCTAAAATTATCATAATCAATGCACCCACTAACGTAAATAGAGCCATGATAACGACCAAGACAAAAATTAAATAAACTACAAAATTCTCCGTATTCAACATGCGATACAAAGCATCGTTTAACTGAATTTTATTCTTAACCAGAACACTTGTCCCAAAGACTTGTCCCAACAATTTCTTTGCTTCTCGCTCAGATACTCCTTGAGTCAACTTCAGCTCCAAACTGCTAATATGTCTATCAGAAAGACTTAATAATTGGCGAACCTCATCTATCTCAGCAAAAATATACTTGTCATCAAGCTCATCATTAGATACATAATAGACTCCCACAGGAAAGAAATTCTTGCGTAGAAATCCAGACTCAGGGTTATCAATAACCCCTTTTCCAGGCTTAATAGCTATTGCTTCAAAAGAGTTTTCATTATCATATAACCCCAAAGAAAGTAGTCTAGCTACACCTAGCCCAACTACACACTCTTTGGTATCATATTCAAGCCAATTGCCGTACTCAACTTTTTCATCATAATCACTCACATAGGTAAAATCAGAATCTACCCCTTTGATATAGACTACCGTTTGCTTTTCTTTATAATTGATAAGCACCCTATCCTCTATGACACGACTAACACCTTCAAAAAGTCCTGACTCCCACAACTGCTGCACTTGATTATCTCCTACGAAGAAGCTCTTTCCTTCCTCAGGATAAACCTTTAAATCAGGATCTAAATCATTGACAAATGATAAAGAATAGGTACGCAACCCACTAAATACAGATAATACTACAAACATCGCAATAGCACTCACAATTATACCAGCAGAAGCAATTGCTGTTATAATATTAATCGCTTTATTCTTACTTTTACTAAAAGCGTATCGCTTAGCGATGTAGTACGAGAAGTTCAATTATTTCTTTTTTCTTTTTTCCAATAAATCACGGTTTTCAATTGGGTTTTCATCCCCTTTTAATGCCTTATCGATTTGGTCAATATACTCTAAGCTATCATCTATATAGAAGTTTAAATCTGGTACTTTTCGCAATTGATGTCTAACGCGTTTTGCTAATTCATGTTTAATTAAAGGCGAATTAGATTGAATAGCTTTCAACAACTCCCCCCCTTTATCCACAGGGAAAATACTCAAATATACTTTAGCTATAGATAAATCTGATGATATATTAACTTTAGAAACAGAGATAATCAAATTTGATATCCCGTTTTTACGCACTTCTCCTTGCAAAATATCAACGATATCATTTTGCAATAATGCCCCCATTTTTTTCTGTCTATTCGTTTCCATGCTGCAAAAATACAATTTTTTAAATTGCAAACTTTGTTATATTTGTATATCACCCAAAAATAAAGATATGAAAAAGATTGAACATATAGGCATTGCTGTCAAAGACATAAAAGCCTCTAACTTATTATTTGAAAAACTATTCAATACACCCGCATACAAACAAGAAACAGTCGAAAGCGAAGGAGTAACCACCTCTTTTTTTCAAACAGGACCGAACAAAATAGAACTTCTAGAAGCAACAAATCCAGATAGTCCTATCGCTAAATTCATCGAAAAAAAAGGTGAAGGTATTCACCATATCGCTTTTGAAGTAGATAATATAAAAGAAGAAATTCTACGTCTGAAAGCAGAAGGATTCTCAGTAATAAACGAAACACCCAAAAAAGGTGCTGACAATAAGCTAGTTGCCTTTCTTCACCCAAAAACGACCAACGGAGTCCTAATAGAATTATGTCAAGAAATTAGATAATTTTGTTTTTTCTCTTGCAAAAACCAATAAAACGCAGTAATATTGCACCCGTTAAACGCAGCTTTAACTGGTCCTATAACTCAGTTGGTTAGAGTAGCTGACTCATAATCAGCAAGTCCCTGGTTCGAGCCCAGGTGGGACCACCACGAAATTTTACGGTCAAGAGACCGGTCCTATAACTCAGTTGGTTAGAGTAGCTGACTCATAATCAGCATGTCCCTGGTTCGAGCCCAGGTGGGACCACAAAAGAACCCTTCAACAATTTGTGTATGAGGGGTTTATTTTTTTAGGGGAGTTCATTCAGGAAAAAACTTTAGTTCATTCCTTAAAATTTTGATCAACTTACAATACAATATACCAGACTCTAAAAAACGATTTTGCGTACTTTAAATACATAGTTCAAAACTGAACTTCACTTAAACAATTGAGTAACTGAAACTCTATTTATTATTAACAGATCAATTTATTCTAATTCGTCAACACAAGTTGAGCGACTTATAGACTATAATCCCCATAGCACTATATCTTAACCACACATTCTTGACCTATACGTGCAGTATGCGTGCACTTTCCTTGCCAAGAACATGTTTCTGGGCTACTATACTGCACGTATACTGCAGGCATAGCACAAGCTTGGCAACAAAAGCCCTATTTTCTACCTAAGTTTCAGGTGTTTTAAAAGACTAAAGTATGTATGCCTATATAGGCAAATATCGATCTACTCCTTCCTTTTAGTAATAGAATAGATAAGAAGAAAAATGTTTGAAAATAAAAAAAACGATTGACTGAAACAATAATTTGCTATCAATTCTATCGGTACAATATGATAGTCACTACCCTTTAGCCTATTCATGATTAAGAGGAAATAAAACGACTGTTCAGTGACTCACTTATTACATATTTGACCTAACACATAATATCATTATAACTTTACGTGAATAACCACTGCTATACTAATTGTAAACTTTTATGATTTAAAAAAAAGACGTGACGAGATGTAATTCAACCAAAGAAACAATAGGTTTACTTGACTTCTTTAATAAATGAAATCACCTTTGTTTCATCGTTAAAACCTACAATTATATCATAAAGCCCATAGTATTTTGTGTTATTCAACGTTTTAAGATAATTCTTACTCCCTATTAACAATTGCTGTTTGTAATGATCATAAGTAGGTGAAAAAGTTGTTTTGTAAAAAATTTTAAAATACACAGAGTCTACAACTATTGTAATATACTCCTCTCCTAAGGAACTTTTCTTCTGAAAAGCGGTTGAGTGCTTCCCTTCTTTTTCTCTGCTACCAAGTACGGCAAATCGAAAAAGTTCCAATTCTTCCTTGATATTACCCATATCCTGTGTATCTATGTATTCAAAGAATTGAGAAGTCATTAATTGCTGAGCACTTCCCTTAAAAGTACCACCTATAAAAAATATTACAATCAATAAGAAGAATGATTTCATTTAAGCCGTATTTTTAGTTAATTACAAACTAAAATACTATACACAATCTAATCTAGCAAAAAAATCATTCGAATTTATCTCTTCCATTAACCATCCTAGAAACTATACCGCGCTCATAAGTAAACTCAGCAATGAGGATTCCTATAAAGTGTAAACCAAGAAAGATGGCAAAATAATAAATCGATGCTTTATGAATATCTTTTACCAAGTTTACATACTTCGTAATACCGAATTCCAACATCAAACCAGTGATTAACGAAACAATCACACTCAAATAAAAAACAATATACACCAAGCGTTGAAAACGAACTTTAAAAGTAATATTCTGTTTGAAAGGATTTTGAAAGTGAATAATATTAAATATACCTGCAAAGATACGAATAGCAAACAACCCTAATAATACATAACCTAGGTAAATATGCCAACGCCACATCGGATAGCGAATAGTCTTAGCCATATTAATAGCATCACCTTTAGAGATACTAATATCGTGCTGACTAGCATAAGACAGTATCAGTTCACTCATCGCCGATTTATTAAGCCAAGTCATACGAAGTATAATCGTCAATAGTAATAATAACATAACTATCGCTATTGACCAATGCATCAATCGATAAAAAACACTATATCCTTTTGTCATCTTATATAATTCCTACTACATTTCAAACCATTAAAATACAAATATAATATGATTATAAATAAATAAAACTCATTTAATTAACAATACAAAAGAATTAAACCCCATACAATAAACACCTATATCAAACGTTATAAGAAATCAAAGGAATTGTGTTTGAACGAAAAACTTTCTTTTTAAATTCGAGTAGATAAAAAGGAAGCAAAAGCAAATTAACATACCATTATTTATTATAAATTTGTAATATTGATTTTAATTAGGGAAAAGAAAATATAAAAAAAATTGGAATGAAAAGAATATTTACCATACTTCTAGCAACCATTGCTATTACCTCTACCTCATTTGCTCAAAATGGAGAAGATAAGGAGACCTTAAAAGCTGAAAAAGAAGCCGAAAAAGAGATTCGAAAGGCTGAGAAAGAACTTTTAAAGGCACAGAAAAAAGCTGAAAAAGAAAGAGATCAGAAAAAAGAAGAAAATGTAATCGTAGAATATACAGATGTCAAATTAATTTTAGACAACCAACAAGAATTAAAACTGACAAACGAACAAGCTATAGCTTTCAATATCAAAAATGAATACATCAAAAGAGATCTTTTTACCATAAACAGTAATAAGATAATGCACCCTATTGAAAAAGAAGCTCGTGTACGAAAATTATTTGTATCGTATGAGAACTTTATTAGTAGAACATTAAACAAAGAACAAATCGATCAATGGGCTATTATCAAGAAAAACAATACCGTTAAAGAAGAGGAAAAAGACTTAAAAACTGTTCTAAGAGATTTAAATCACGAATATAAAATAGAAACAAAGAGGATATACAAACAATACAAATACGATCGCAAAATCTACTACGCACAGCGAAATATTGCTAAAAAAGCTTATGAAACGCAAAAACGTGATCTTATAGAAGAATACCGAAATAAAGAAAATGGTATCGTAGATGAAGAAAACAGAGTATTGACACTAGAGGAAATTGCTAATCTTTACAAAGATTACGATGAGTACTATGACAAACAGAACAATACAAATGCACTAGATTATTTAGACATCAAAGAAGAACAATATGATGAATATGGTAATTTAATTAATACTCAACCAATCAATGAGGAATTATACGACGAATACGGCAACTTAATTAACAAAGAACCGATTAATGAAGAGCTATACGATGAGTATGGTAATCTAATCAACCCAGAGCCAATCAATGAGGAACTATATGACGAGTATGGTAACTTAAAGAAAAAATAACCGACTTAAGGTCAAGCAAAAAAGGAGATTGTACAATCTCCTTTTTTTATGCACTACTAGTAGCGAGTATCACTTTTGAGGTAAAAATGTCCGAATTAGACAATAATTCAAGTATATTAACCAAGTTATGTTTCATTTTTTTAGCGAAATTTGCACAAAAAGAAGATTATGTCATATTTAAGTAAAGTAATAGGAGGAAAATGTCCTAACTGTAATAAAGAGAAAATATTTCACGATAAAGGAAACCCAATCACTTTCCGCATGCCTAAAATGACAAAAGAATGTAGTTCTTGTGGATATAACTTTCACCGAGAGACAGGATTTTACTTTGGAGCAATGTATGTAAGTTATGCTTTAACAGTAGCAGAAATGGTAGCAGTTATGGTGATCCGTTTAATTCTAAACAGTGCATTTGGACTTAACATAACTATGCTTCAGGCATTTATAGCGATTGTCGTTTTAGTATTTGTTTTATGGACGTTCAACTACCGAGTATCAAGAATCATGTGGTTAAATATCTTTTATAAAAAAGATGACGAATAGGCTAGGATTATTAAAATAAAAGTTATTATATTTGCCCCACGAAACGCAGAAACGGGTGTAGTTCAAGGGTAGAATAGCGGTCTCCAAAACCGTTGATGGGGGTTCGAATCCCTCCACCCGTGCACAACGAAAAAGCTCCTTTACAATTGTAAAGGAGCTTTTTTTATTCATAACGTTTTTGAAACTCTTTAGGTGTACAACCAGCCCTTTTTTTAAACACTTTAGAAAAATAAGAATAATCTTCATATCCTAAATCTAGGGCAATTTCAGAAAAACTTTTACCTGTGTACATCAACATACGCTTTCCTTCCAGCACTACGCGATCTAAGATTATATCCGTTGTCGTTTGATTCACCAGTGTACGGCATATGCGATTAAGATGCTTTTGCGTCATATTTAATTTATTTGCATACACCGCAGCCGACTTTTCAAAAATAAAGAATTTCTCCAACAGATCTTCAAAGGCTTGAAAATGGTTGTAATAAGCTGAATTGTACTGCATACTCAACGTTTCATCTGTCAGCAATTTTCGATTGGCCTCAATATAAAATAACGAAACTAGATTTAACAGCAGCTGATTCTTTTTCCATTGCTGCTGTAAAAACTCTTCAACCATCAGCTGAAACCATGTCGATATACTCATTAATTCCTTCCCTGAGACATAGAACCCATTAGGCGCAAAAACAGAACGAAAAACAGGGTATTCTCTTATGGTCTCACGAACGTAATATAAATCAAAAAACTCTTGCGTATGGAAGAAAATATAGCCATCTATATCCTCTGACAATACCCAGCTATGTGTTTGCCCAGGTGCCATCATAAAAACACTCCCTGGAATCACATCATAAGTATTAAAGTCTATTTCGTGCTTACCACTACCCTTAGTAAACAACATACAAACATAAAAATTGTGCTTATGTGGCTTAGCAATGTGTTCGTGGTTTGTCATTAAATGTTTTGGAATCGTATTCGCATAAAAAACACTTCTATTTTGATCATGCGTAAGATCTCCCATTTGCAATACAGTAATGTCACTCATAGACAATAAAATTAGAATATACTACTCTTTCATCTTCCATCTAGACTAGACAAATATTGAAGTAGTCTTAGAAGTAAATACAAAAATAGAAGATAAAGACGAATTTACTTCACAAAATAAAAAAGATCCTATTGAGATAAACCTATAAGTCATATACTTCCATTTTTAGTAAACTTTCTTATCTTTAACCCTAAATCAAACAATCGAATGAAAAAGATATATACTTTAGTTGTACTGTTAGGACTATTCCTAACGATAACCTCATGTACAGGTTCTTCTCGTTCTCAGAATAACTTAGCAACACTAGACAAGAAATCAGCAAGAGAAGTCTCTTTAAAGTCAGTAGCAGTAGGTGATAGTATCTTCCACATCACTGATCAAAAAGTATGGGCAAATGGTCAGTTAATCATCGAAAAAAGAGATACAATAAAAACAGTCAAAGAAGTAAAAGGCTGGAATAATGAACAAATCACGACATTAGTGAAGGCACCAATTTATGTAACTGTTGAGTAATTATGAATAGAAAGAGTAGTAAAGCGGTAAGTCTAGTTTTAATCACAGCAGCCTTAGCTTCATGTTCAAGAGTGAATGAACCAAAAGAAGAGGCACAACGCGTATATATGCGAGCAGATAGTACTGCACAATACACCGAAGTAACCGATCAGTATCAAAACCAACGTTCACATGGTGGAGGAATGGGAAGCGCCTTATTATGGTATATGGCATTCCGTCCAATGATGGGCGCTGGTATGGGATATACGAGTAATGGTTTACACCCTCAGTCTAATGTAGGAACTAACACAGCTAAAGCAAATGCTGTAAAAACAACGACACGAGGAGGCTTTGGAAGTACTTCTAAAGCAAAGTCAAGTGGCGCAACTTCTTAAGCAACACCAATGAAGATTAAATACCTAACGGTTGATAGAGAATGGAAAAAACGATTAGAAGATAATGGTTTTGGCTTCCATACAGACGAAAACAATATTCCTTATTGGATCGAAGAATATTACTATAGTATTTCTGAAGACTTTGCTGATGAAGTTTTTGAGGCAACTGCTGAATTGTGGACAATGTGTCTAGAAGCAGTGGAACACGTGATCAGCAACAAACTATATGATCAGTTTCACATCCCCTTATACATTCAAGAGCACATTGAGAACAGCTGGGAGAATGACTCTCCAAGTATCTATGGTCGCTTTGACTTTGCGTATGATCACAAGTTAAAACAACTCAAAGTACTAGAATTTAATGCAGATACACCTACTTCACTCTTCGAGACAGGAGTCATACAATGGCAGTGGATGCAGCACTACTTTGGCTCTAGAGTAGATCAATTCAACTCTGTTCACGATCAGCTAATACATACCTGGAAAGAAATCAAGCCCTATTTAAAAGGTCATATACTACATTTTAGCTGTATAAAAGATCATTTAGAAGACTTAACAAACGTAGAGTACCTAAGAGATTGTGCGATACAAGCAGGAATACAAACCAAACTAGTCTTTGTCGAAGATATTGGTTGGGACGGAGAGACATTTACTGATCTAGAAGATGAAGTAATCACAGATATATTTAAGTTATACCCATGGGAATGGCTGATATACGAGCGGTTCTCACTCCATATTCCGAATGATATAGCACAGGCCAATTGGATTGAACCATCTTGGAAACTATTGCTTTCAAACAAAGCAATATTGCCAATTTTATGGAAACTATACCCAAACCACCCATTATTATTAGAAGCCTACTTTGATGAGCCACATAGAATGAAAGATTATGTAAAAAAACCTTTCTTATCCAGAGAAGGTGCAAATGTAACCTTGTACAAAAATGGGCAAATCGTTGAAGCAACACCTGGAGAGTATGGTGATGAAGGATATATTTGCCAAGCTTTGGCTAATTTACATCAAGAAACAACAGGCTATTCAATAATAGGTAGCTGGTTAATTGGACAACAACCTTGTGGGATCACTTTCCGAGAAAGCAATCAACTGATCACCACGGACAAAAGTAGATTTATACCTCATATAATAGAATAAACAATTCATAAGCTGATAGTCTTGAGCTATCAGCTTTTTTTGACCACCACCTCATCAAATAACATATTACTAATACACCCTATATTTATCACAGCCTATGACTCCTGAATTTATCTATGATAAAACTTACTCAGATACTACCTTTGATCTAAATGCAATCTCTTTTAAAGAATTTGAAAATTGTAAATTTATCAACTGTGATTTTACACAATGCTCATTTCTAGCAACGTTATTTATAGATAGTGATTTCATTAACTGCAACTTTAAAGAAGCGGCTATTAATTATGTTGGTTTGCGATCTTGTCACTTTAATCAGTGTAATTTCACCAATGTTAATTTTGCTCAGATCGACCAAACTATCTATGAGTTTACCTTCACAGATTGTAATTTAGAGTTTGCTCAATTCTATGGGCTTAAACTAAAAAAACAACTCTTCACTAATTGTAGTCTGATTAGTGCAGACTTCATGGAAACAGACCTAACAATGGCTATGTTTGACAATTGCAACTTGTACCGAGCTGTATTTACTAAGGCTATTGCCGAAAGAGCAGACTTCTACACCAGTTACAATTACGATATTGATCCTCAATCTACTAAACTTAAAAAAGCAATCTTTTCAAAAGATGGCTTAGCTGGTTTATTATCCAAACATCAATTAGTCCTAAAATAGTAAAATTCAATATTAATTTCCGTAAATTAGAATCGAATTCAACAGAAATTAAGAAATGGCATTTAAAAAGAACTTCCTCAAAATAAGTGGTCTATTCCTTTTCCTCCTTGTGCTATACACATTGGGGCAATATGCTTTTGACCGCTTTATACGACGTGAACTTCCAAAAATAATTGCAGAAAAAAATCATACACCATACGAATTTACTTATACAGGAATCAACTATTCTCTAGCGTTAAGGAAGCTAACACTTGAAGGACTATCAATAAAACCTAAGAAAGATAGCCTAATCATAAATGAAACAAAACTTGACGGAACAGTCTCTTCAATTGAGATACAAGGAGTTGAAATATGGACACTCCTTAAGGAACACAGACTAAAGGCTAATTATATCACGCTTAATAAGCCTACACTTACCCTATGGAAAGCAAAAAGGGATAGTTTACAAAGTAAGAAGTCTGTACAAAAAACAAGTGAAATTGACCTAACTCAGATAAACATAATACAAGGTAAATTGCAATTCATCGATCGCAAAACTCAACAGACAAACACCTCATTAGACAATGTAAATATTGCAATTCAAGAAGTAAAATTTGACACGACTGATGATCATCAAGGTCTCCCCTTTACTTATGAAAAATTAAATATACAATGGGATACAATGTATCATCTCATCGATGAAAAGCGATACCTGACAACACAAGAAACAAAGCTAACTAAACATCAGTTAGACATTCAGCACTTCAAGGTTTATGCAAATGACAGCATAACAATAAATGGCCGCGAACCAATGCTATGGATTCCCGATTTACACCTTACTGGAATACAGTTGGCACTCGAAGACCAAATTAAACTTGCAATCGATGAAGTCAAAGCTACTACTGTAAAGCTTACGATACCTTCATCAACAAAGGAACAGCCAAAGACAAATAGTATAATTAAAAAGAACACGAAGCCAAAAAACAATCCTATAGAAATAGCAATTCATCACGTTGCTATTGATAGTATTGAAGCTAAGAAAGATAACATTTGGGCATTAAATAACCTAAACGTATCTCTAAAAGAATTTAGAAAGACATCCACAGATACTATTCACATCCAATCCCTGAAAACACAAGGTGGATGGATACAATTGCAGGCTAATAACAAAAAGAAAACGACCAATGCAGTAATTAGTAACAAACAAACGCTAGACTTACCAGATATAACAATTGACTCAATCAATACTACAAATACTCGTCTATCTCTACGCAATAACAAAAAAGAGATACTAGAAGTAGAAGATATCAACACAACGTTTCGTAATCTCACCATCAATGGACTAAGTGTACGCAAACAAATTCCTTTTACATTTACTTCTACCTATTTAAAAGCAAATAGAATAACCTATCGAACAAATAAGCACTATGAATTGAAGATTGAAAGTCTTATAAAGGATAATCAACAACTAAGTCTTACAGAATTTTCTTACCTGCCGACCTTATCTAGACAAGGCATGGTCAAAACATTTAAGTATGCAGATGATATCTTTTGGATAAAGGCCAAAAGTGTAAAAATAACAGACTATGAACTAAACTGGGACAGAGGTAAACCGCTTTTCTACGCCAAAAAGTTAATAGCTAATCAAGTAAATGCTAATATCCTTAGAGATAAAACTCCTCCACACAATATGAGTAACAAGCCTCTGTTCAGTAAAAAATTAAGAGACTTAAAGTTAGGGATCTCCATTGATCAAACACTTATTAAAAACTCTCTACTGACCTATGAGGAAACTAGTCCAAAAGCTATTGCCCCAGGAAAACTAACCTTTGGGCAATTTAATGCTACTATAAATCACTTAGTCAGCGGATACAATAAAAAACAAGTACCTAGTACAACAATCGCTGTAGATGCTCAATTTATGAATGCTGCCCCACTTCACGTAGATTGGTCATTCAACGTAATGAATAAAGCGGATAATTTTCGAATCAAAGGAAATATTAAAGACTTCCCTGCTGGTGCAATGCAACCATTTCTACAACCGTATATCAAAGCCTCTACAGAAGGTAGCATTGATGTCGTTACTTTTGACTTTAAAGGAAATGCACAAAGTGCAACGGGTAATTTTGGGATAAAATACCATGACTTGAGAGTCTCACTCTATCGAAAAAACGGAAAAGTAAAACGTCGAACCCTCTCTGCTATAGGTAACCTCATTATTCATAATAATTCAAAAGGAGAGGTGAAGAATGTAGCAATTAAAGAAGTCCAAAAAGTTGAAGAAAAGTCATTCTTTAATTACCTTTGGTTGTGCATTCTGCAAGGACTACGCCAAACAATTTTGTAACTATAATAAAAGCAACATAACTATCAAATGAAAACTGCCTTAATAACAGGTGCTTCATCAGGCATCGGAAGAGCTACAGCTATCGCCCTAGCAAACAACTATCGTCTTATTCTATGTGGAAGAAGATTAGACAAACTCGAAGAGCTTAAAAAAGAATTACAAGCTAAAACAGAAGTACATATCCTAACTTTTGACGTAAGCGACAAACAACAGACATTTGATGCAATTGAGTCATTACCATCCACTTGGAAACAAGTTGATGTGTTGATTAATAATGCAGGTAATGCCCATGGACTAGCTCCTTTTCAAGAAGCTAATCTAACGGATCTAGAAGCGATGATAGACATCAATGTTAAAGGGCTAATTTATGTAACTAAAGCCGTTTTACCTATGATGTTACCACAACACAGTGGACATATTGTAAACCTATCTTCGATTGCTGGAAAAGAAACTTACCAGAATGGTACTGTCTATTGTGCTTCTAAATCAGCAGTTGAAACTATTTCAAAAGGTTTGCGTTTAGATCTAGTAAATACAGGAATTAAAGTAACGAATATTGCTCCAGGTGCAGTAGAGACAGAATTCTCTATTGTCCGTTTTAAAGGGGATAAAAGTAAGGCAGATAATGTTTACAGAGGATACACTCCATTACAAGCCTCTGACATTGCTAATACCATTGCTTATGTAGTAAATGCTCCTGACTATGTTCAGTTAGCAGATATTACTATCTTTCCTAAAGCACAGGCAAGCTCAACAGTAATCAACAAAAACTAAGCAGGCACTTACAATTTTGTATTTCAGTCAAATATGAAAAAAATAGGAAACTTTATTTTTCTTTTCAGCTCATTTTTTGTCACTAGCTGGGGAGCTCCCCTTACTAATCATCATCGCTTGCTGATGGATAAAAGAGCTGATAGTGATACTATAGTCATAGATATCAAAAACGACCCTGACTTCAAATTCACTAATGGCCTTTACTGGTTCCAGGACATGGATTTAGCTTTGTTTGGTATTAAAAAGAAAACAGGTGATTTATTTATTGAGCCCTTGTTTACGGAGATAGAGTCTTTTGTTGACAATATCTCAATAGTCACTTTTGATGACTTACAAGGAGCTATTAATAATAAAGGGACGATTATTATTCCCTTCCAGTACGAAGAATTACATACAAGTAGTGAAGGGTTAATCGCTTTTTACGAAAACGGATTATGGGGCTTCTTTGATACCACTGGAGTAATAGCTATTGAGCCAACCCTAGAATATGTAGGTAGTTTCTCTGATGGATTAGTATTAGCATCAAAAGACAATCTTTTTGGTTACCTTGACAAAAAAGGGAATGTAGTTATCCCGTTTCAATATGAATATGCTAGTAACTTTGAAGACGGCCAAGCCCAAGTAGAAGTTAAATTACAATCTTTCATCATTAACAAAAAAGGTATTAAAATTGCCGATTTATAAAAAACAATAAGGGAGCTCTATAGGCTCCCTTATTCTTCACTTCTCGCTTTATTTACTAACTGTTCATTTCTCGTTGAAAAGAAAATACATCAACAACTCGAAGGATAATCTTCTTTTTCATTACAATTTATTATAGTCCGTTATAACGAACACCAACTGAAAACCATCTACCAGGCATTGGAACAGCTCCTGCCTCAATAAACGTGGTATCAAATATGTTTTGAGCATCGATATACATATTATATTTGTCTAATGTATAATTCAAACGTACATCTGTTACCCAATAACTCTTATAGCTTATACGCTCGCTATAGCGATTTGCTAACGTTGCATTAAAATTCTTATGCGAGTAGTTTACCGTAGCTACTAACTGGTTTCTAAGACTTTCAATTGCATATTTTGACAATTTCGTAGGGTCACTATTTTCAATTTTTGGATCCAAGTATGTATAAGAAAGTCCCAAGTTCCATAAAGAAGCATTACTACCCAGTTGATAGTTTACTTTAGTATTTACCCCCTTTGTCTTATTTTTCATCGCATTATACGGTTGATAAGGATTAGAAGTATCAACGCGAATCCAATCAATAAAATCATCTATATCTCTATAAAAAGCAAATGCTTCTGCTGTGAAGCGATTCTTTTGATATTTACCTCCTATCTCTATTTGATAGGCGCGTTCTGGTTCTAAGGCAGGATTACCAATATTTCCAGGTCTTTGATCTAAATACAAATCGGTAAAGCTTGGTAATCTACTCGCTGTACCTGCGTTAAACAATACTTTCCAATGATCGTTAACAATATAGCTTGCATCAATACCAGGAAAGAATTCCCATCCATATTGTGTATTGTAATTGATGTATGCTCCTACATTAACATTTAACCGATTAAAAAACTCTTTTTGCATCTCTGCATACAAACCATAGTTAACTTTACTGTGATCTCCAATATTGGTAGAGTTAATCTCTTCATAGCGCATTTCTCCTCCAAATGATAATTTAGCAAAGTCTGTCAAATACTCTCCTCTTAGATTTGAAGTTATCGCATGCGAATAGTGTCTACTTCTCGCTCTGTCAAGGTTATGCCTAAAATAACGGTAATCGTCGAAATTATAGCGATAAGCAACACTAGGCAATAGTGTAAAACGATCATTTAAATAATGTCTGGAACTAATATTAAACATCGTTGTCGATACAACTTCTTTAGACTCCTTATCCCCTGGAGCTGCATAAAAACCATTTGCTCCAAACGAACTCCTAGCATATCCTCCTAAAACCATTATACTGTTATTCTCATTTGGAATAAAATTACCCTGATAAAAGGCTTTATTATTGTGAAATGCTGTATTGTATCGATATCCGTTACTAGAGTCGTGACTACCAAACAACATGTGATTACTCTTTTTGCCAACTAAAGTACCTCCTACTTGAATACCTCGACCGTTATAAACTTCTCCATGGTCATTTTCTTTATCTTTTTTGAAGTTAGTACCTCCGTACAAATGAGCAAATACTCCATCTTTTTTAGGATTCTTCGTAACTATATTTACAACCCCTGTCAAGCTATTCACTCCATATAAACGAGCTGAAGGTCCGCGAACAATCTCAATGCGTTCTATTGCCTCAAGTGGAATAGGAATATTTAAACTATTATGTCCTGTCTGAGGATCAGAGATCTTCTGTCCATTCAACAATAGTATATTCTGTTCGAAACTTCCTCCATCAATACTCAAATCCGCTTGAGTACCAAATGGTCCACGTTGGCGAATATCTACCCCTGCACTATAACTCAGTAGCTCATTTACAGAGGACACTGGCAATTGCTTTATTACTTGTTGGTCAATGATGGTAATATTTCTATTTTTTAAAGTGCTCGGCAATTGTAAACGCTGATTATAGATTACAATCTCTTCTATATTCGTTGTCTCAGTTTCCTTTATCCCTTTTGTTTTCTCTCCATTTTCTTGTGCAAATACCGCCAAAGAAGTTAGAGATAACATGCTCGTCAAAAAAAGTGTTCTCATTGTACAATTAATTCAAATAGTTATTCATGGCAAATGTAATGCTCTTAAAAACGCTTCAGGTAGTCCGGTTTACTAATTTATACTAGTCCAGTATTTGTGCTAAAACTCTCATAGCTATCCATGAATTGTAATGCTTGTACAAACAATAAAGATGCACATATTGTGATATTAAAGATACTAGGGGTATAAGAAAAACAAAAAATATTCTTAATTTCGCCCTTATTTTCTTAAAATGAAAAAATTATACTATATCCTTTTCTTAAGCTCAATTTTATTTTCTTGTAAAGACCAAGGACAAAAGCAAGGCTTAGACGAACAGCTTTTAAATGATGTCAAAGATATCGTTATCAAACAAGTACCTGTCAAAGTTGATAGCCTTTTATTGGTTAAACAAAAAAAAGAAATCATCGCCTTATACAGTGCAGATAAACCTGAAACACTGTGGTATGACAATACCAATAGACAACAATACATTAATGTAATTGAAAACAACTACAAAGAGGGTATTCTGCAAAAAAAAGGTCTACACATAGACAGTTTGACTTACTATCACAAAATGTATGAGGAACTAAACCCATTGCAGAAAGCACAAGCCGATATACTATTTAATACAAGCTTTTTGAAAAACGTAAACAACTACTACAATGGAGTCGTTAACCCAAGAAAGATTTCAAAAGAATGGGACCTAAAGCCTAAAGAAATAGATGCAAGTGCATATTTATTAAGTGCGCTAAAAAACAAAACAATTACACAAGCCTTTGATAGTCTAAGACCAACTCATCAAGTATATGGATCTCTAAAGCATAAGCTGGAAGATCTATATAAAATACAAGAAGATACTCTACAAGCCATTACTCAAGACCTTGTACTCAACGATACTATTGAAGGAATTAAAACCCTAAAAAAACACTTGAATTTTATTTCAAGATTAAGTGATTCTATTGCAATAGATGATATATACAACGAACCTTTAAAGTCATCTATTGAGAAATTCCAATCAGATAAGAAACTAACTGTAACAGGATTGCCTTCTGCTGATCTAGTCAAAGCTGTTGTAAATGAAGAATCTAGAATTAAAGAAAAACTAATTCTCAACTTAGAAAGATGGAGATGGTTTCCACACGATTTAGGTGAGAACTATATACTGATTAATATACCTGATTTTTCTTTAGTTACAGTAGCTAAGCAGGATACTATTCGTTCGCATAAAGTAATTGTAGGTACAACGAAAAGAATGACTCCAATATTAACCTCTAAGCTAACGGTCATTTCTATTAATCCAACATGGACTGTACCACCTACTATTCTTAAGAATGATGTTACTCCAAAGGCTATTAAAGATTCCACTTACTTTAATAAGCGTAATTTTACTATTTATGAAAGAGCAACAGGAAAAGAGATTTCTCCAGAAAACTGGAACGCTGAAAAATATGGATCTTATCGCTATGTACAAAAAGGAGGGCCAGGAAATACATTAGGCCGAATAAAGTTTATGTTTAACAACAATCACTCAGTTTATTTACACGACACCCCAAACCGTGGTTATTTTAATAGAACCAATAGAAATATGAGTTCAGGATGTGTACGTGTCCAAGATCCTTTTTCACTAGCTGAATACATCTTCCAAGTACAAAATAAAGATATCTCAGAAGAAAAAATAAAAGAGGTACTTGATTCTCATGAAACGACTAACTACGGTGTTTCAAAAACACCAATCTATATTCACCAACTATATTGGACAATACAAGTCGATAAACACGGAAAAATAACTGAATTTAAAGACGTTTACAACTTTGATAACGATCTGTATAAACGATTAAAATAAGAGTTTAAAACTACTCCAACAATGACAAAGCCAGAATTGATTAATTCTGGCTTTGTCATTGTTGGCAAATATAACTTATGTCAAGTAAATCTTTGAAATATAATTTGACTATACAATTGACGATCTCGATATATAATCATTACTAGGGAAGTAGATAAACAAACATGAATGATCCTTAATCAACTCAATCAATGTTCTGTTTACTTCCATTGGTACAGCTGGACAGCCATAGCTGCGTCCTAACTTCCCTTGTCTTTCTACTAATTCTTCTGAAGCATAATCCGCTCCATGAACTACAATCGCTCTACGTCTAGCATTATCATTTATTCCTTTTTCTACACCATCTAAACGCATCGAAAAACCATTACGTCCCATATATGTTTCACCTGTAATATAAAATCCAAGACTACTCATATGAGAATTAACTCTGTTTGAAAATGTTGTAGCAAACTCGTCACCTGTCTTCCTTCCGTGTGCTACATAAGATTGAAGCACTACTTCATTGTTGTTCATGTCTATAACCCATAAACGTTGCTTAGACGAAGACAAACTAAAGTCAACAATTGTAAGCTTTGCATTCTGAATATTACCCTCTTCAACCATTTTGTAATATCCTCTTAACGCAGATGTAAAAACTTTTAAAGAAGGAGCCTCATACGAATTTAATTCAAGTGAGTTATAAGTAGAAGTTACAACTTCTTCAAAACTGTCATCACTCTTTGTTTCTCTATTAATTTCCATCACATTTTTCCAACGCTCTTCATTTGTAATATACGTGTCACTATGATAATTTGCATTTACAGTCCATATAGAAGAAAAAACAGCTGCAATTAGCCCGACATACTTTAGTTTCATTTCACTTGATTAAATTGTTTAACACATCTACTTACCTAATAAACGTAAAGTTAGAAATTATCTTATAAGTTCATAGATAATTTTTCTAAACTATGAAGAAATTTTTGCATGAAGCCCCCTCTTACCTTTCTGTATAAATTGAGAATTTTTTTTTTGATTCTTGCACGTTTTTTTTATGATCGGGATATGATAAGGAGGTGGTCGGGATATTTTTAGTCAAAATCTCCCGACCACCTCCTTATCATATTCCCTACACTTCCCTTTCAGGAACAAACTAAAATTGCAAGAATTTTTCCTTTTTAGATTTGACTTTATGCTAATTTACAATTTACATTAGCGGAAGTTATTATAGATACTTATAATATAAAATGGCAGGTTGAAACAATATTTAAGACTCTCAAAACAAGTAGATTGATCAAAGTAGATAAACTCTTACAAAAAATTATCAACCTTGAAAAACTAGTCATATTAATGATGATTACTTCTGTATGGCGCTCTAAAAATGAAGACTATATAGACACTAGCAAACCTATCCCAATCAAAAATTACAGTAATAGATTTACTGGTGACTTTACACCTAGACTTTACACCTAGACTTTGCTACCTAGACTTTGCTACCTAACTAGGTTTCACGCTCTAATACAAATACGATCATTTAAATATCAATTACTTCGACTATTTGTCCAATACATAGTATAAAAACAAACTAATCAGTACAAGGCTAACTTCAAAATAAAACTAACATTTAAATAAAGTATTTAGCTCATTCATTATGCACTTCGGCTAAGGAATACGTAACTTTGTACTACATACACGATTAAATATTATATAGCTATGAATAAAAAGGTAATCTTAATGATTTTAGATGGTTGGGGACAAACACAAGATCCAAAAGTATCAGCTATCGAACACGCAAATACTCCTTATATTGATTCTCTATATCAAAAATATCCAAATACTTATGTTCTAACAGATGGTTTAAATGTAGGTCTTCCTGAAGGGCAGATGGGAAACTCTGAAGTTGGTCACATGAACCTTGGTGCTGGTAGAATAGTCTACCAAGACTTAGTAAAAATCAATATGGCTGTTGAAAGTAATGATATTGCAAAAGAAATTGAATTACAAAATGCCTTTGAATATGCTAAGAAAAACAATAAAAAAGTTCATTTCTTAGGTCTACTTTCAGATGGTGGTGTCCATTCGCATGAACAACACTTATATGGATTAGTAAAAGCTGCTAGTGACGCACAAGTTGAAAACGTATTTATACATGCTTTTACTGATGGTAGAGATGTAGATCCAAAGTCAGGTGTTAAGCACGTAGCAGAGTTAGAAGAAAAACTCGTTGGCACTACAGCGAAATTAGCTTCTCTCGTAGGTAGATACTACGCGATGGATAGAGATAAAAGATGGGAACGCGTTGCTCTTGCCTACCACTTACTTGTCAATGGACAAGGAACTCATGCTACTAATCCAGTCGAAGCTGTACAACAAAGTTATGCAAACGACATTACTGATGAATTCTTAAAACCAGTAGTAATCGTTGACACAAATGACAAACCAATAGGTAATATAGAAGCTGATGATGTGGTAATCTTTTTCAACTTCCGTACTGACCGTGGACGTGAATTAACACAAGTACTTTCTCAAGAAGATTTCCCAGAACAAGATATGCACAAATTACCGTTGTATTTTGTTACATTGACAAACTATGATGATACCTTTAAAAATGTTCATGTTGTATATGACAAGGCAAACTTAGAAAATACACTAGGTGAAGTACTAGAAAAACACAATAAAAAACAAATACGCATTGCTGAAACTGAAAAATATCCACACGTAACTTTCTTCTTCTCTGGAGGTAGAGAATTGCCATTCGACGGAGAGCAACGTATTTTATGTCCTTCACCCAAAGTAGCAACTTATGATTTAAAGCCTGAAATGAGTGCTTATGATCTTAAGAATGCACTTATACCTGAATTACGTAAGCGAGAAGCTGACTTTGTATGTCTTAATTTTGCTAATGGGGACATGGTAGGACATACGGGAGTAATGAGTGCGGCTATTCAAGCTTGTGAAGCGGTAGACCAATGTGTGAAAGAAGTAGTAGAAACTGCTATTGAAAATGAATACACAGTAATCATATTAGCTGATCACGGTAACTGTGAAGTAATGATTAATCCTGATGGGACACCAAATACTGCTCATACCACCAATCCTGTTCCAATTATCTTAGTTGATAAGGATATTAAAGAGATTAAAAATGGAGTACTTGGAGATTTAGCTCCTACCATATTAAAGTTAATCGGGGTAGAACAACCAAAAGAGATGACAAGATATTCACTGGTATAAAACAAAAAAGACCATGCTAATTAGAGCATGGTCTTTTTATTTATAAAACACATTAAAAAATAGACATATATTTTATTTACCTGTCAACATTCGCTTTTTCATTTTACTGAAAAACTCAGGAGTTATCCCTAAGTATGAAGCAATCTGTTTTTGAGGTAGAGCATACTTGATAGTCGCATATCGCTGACAGAAGTGCTCATACCTAATCTCTGCAGGTAAAGATAGGTTATCCATTAGCCTTTGTTGATTTGCTACTAATGATCGTTCAATCAAGATACGAAAATACCTTTCCATTTTAGGTACGTGATCAAATAATTTTATTTGGTTTTCTCGCGTTAGTGTCATGATAATTGCATCTTCAACAGCCTCTATATAAGACCCTCCCTCTTTCTGAGATAAAAAACTATACATATCAGCCACCCACCAGTTTGTCGTCGCAAAGCTCATCGTGTGCTCAACAGCCTGTTCATCGACACAATAATTTCGTAAAATACCCGAAAGAACAAATGAAGACGAAACGCAAACCTCCCCTGCTTTCAATATCATTGACTTAGCCGGTACCTTAACTGTTTCGAATGAAGCTAAGACAATTGCTTCTTCTTCCTTAGTCAGGTGTATATGATTTGCTATGTTCTTTAATAATAAATCCACACTAAATGAATAAATTACTCTTTAAAAAGAGTCAATTAATTAACATTAAACAAGTACTTCTCTAATTCTTCTGAATGCTTCTTTCAATTGGTCTTCGCTAGTCGCATAAGACATCCGTACACAGTTTGGATTACCGAAAGCTTCACCTGTTACTGTTGCAACATTTGCTTTGTCAAGTAAATACATTGAAAAGTCATTAGCATCTTTTATATGCACCCCATTTAGTGTCTTACCAAAGAAAGCTGAAATATCTGGGAATACATAGAAAGCTCCCTCTGGAACGTTAATCTTTACACCAGGAATGTCACGTAATAAGCCTACAACTAAGTCTCTTCTATTTTTAAAAGCTTGTACCATCTCGTTTAATACACTAGGATCAGCTTCTAAAGCCGTTATAGTAGCACGTTGAGCAATACTATTGGCACCTGAAGTTACTTGTCCCTGAATTTTAGTACATGCTTTAGCAATGAACTCAGGCGCACCAATATAACCAATACGGTATCCTGTCATAGCAAATGCCTTAGCAATACCATTTACTGTAATTGTACGTTCGTTCAAATTACCTATTGTACCAATACTACAATGCGAACCTGTAAAGTTGATATGTTCGTAAATCTCATCTGATAAAATAAAAACATCAGGATACTTATTCAATATCTCTGCTAAAGCTTCAAACTCTTCTTTACTGTAAACAGATCCACTAGGATTACAAGGAGAGCAGAACCAGATCATTTTTGTCTTTGGTGTAATCGCTTGATCCAGTTGTGCTGGAGTAATTTTAAAATCACTATCAATAGACGTCGTAACTTCAACTGGAATACCACCTGCAATCTTTACAATCTCAGCGTAACTAACCCAATATGGAGCTGGAATAACCACTTCATCACCAGGGTTAATCATTACTTGAGCTACATTGTACAATGATTGTTTAGCCCCAGTAGAAACAACAATCTGGCTAGGAGAATAATTCAAATTATTATCTCTTTTAAACTTTTTGCTAATTGCTTCTTTTAACTCAGGGTAACCATCTACTGGAGGATATTTACTATAGTTCTCTTTAATAGCCTGTATAGCTGAATCCTTAATAAATTCGGGAGCATTAAAGTCTGGTTCTCCTAAACTAAGACTGATAATGTCTTTCCCTTGTGATTTTAATTCTCTAGCTTTTGCAGCCATTGCCAAAGTCTGAGAAGTTGTAAGACTTTGGATTCTATCAGATAAAAACTTATTATTCATGCCAAATACAGTTACTTTTTTATTCTTAACCTACCAAAGGTAATTAATAATACTTCATATTTTCTTTTTCTATTAAATTTTTCCCCATAAAAAGGCTACTTTTACCAAAATTTAAGTCATGGAAGAAATTTTAAAACATTTTCCAAATCTAACACCTGAACAGATTTCACAGTTCGAAAAACTAGAGGAAGTATATACTGAATGGAACGCTAAGATTAATGTAATCTCGCGAAAAGATATACACGAATTATATACAAAACACGTTTTGCATTCTTTAGGCATTGCTAAAGTGATGGAGTTTTTACCAGGTGCCTCAATATTAGATGTTGGTACTGGGGGAGGATTCCCAGGGATTCCTTTAGCTATTTTATATCCCGAAACAAAATTCTACCTAATAGATATTATCGCAAAAAAAATACGCGTTGTTAACGAAGTTATCAATGCTTTAGAATTAAAGAATGTTGTTGCTGAACAAAAAAGAGCTGAAACAGTTGATGAGAAGTTTGACTTCATCGTAAGTCGTGCAGTGACCAATATGCCAGACTTTGTAAGCTGGATTAGACATAAAACTAAGAAAGAGAACAATCACGAATTTACGAATGGTATTCTCTACCTAAAAGGAGGAGACCTAACAGAAGAGTTAAAGGACTTTCCTAAAGCTGTCGAATTCGAATTGAAGAATATTTTTGATGATGAATTTTTCGATACAAAAAAAGTAGTGTATTTACCTTTAAAATACAAAGGATAGAAGAAATCACCTAGAAATAATGAAGGCGAGTCATATTAGACTTGCCTTTTTATTTATACTATATGCAAAAAAAAGACCTCTTTTGAGAGGTCTTTTTTGTATTCTAAATATAGATTATCCTAAGAATGGATATTTATAATCAGTTGCAGGAACGAAAGTTTCTTTAATCGTTCTAGGAGATACCCAACGAAGTAAGTTCAAGATAGATCCAGCCTTATCGTTAGTACCAGATGCTCTAGCACCACCGAAAGGTTGTTGTCCTACAACAGCACCTGTTGGTTTGTCATTGATATAGAAATTACCAGCAGCATTTTCTAAAGCTTTAGTAGCTTCAACTACTGCATAACGACATTTAGCAAAAATAGCCCCTGTCAATGCATAAGCTGAAGTTTCATCAACTAATTTTAAAGTTTCTTCCCATTTAGTATCTTCGTAAACATAGATAGTTAATACAGGTCCAAACAACTCAGTTTGCATTGTATCATATTTAGGGTTAGAAGTTAAAATAACTGTAGGCTCAATAAAATATCCCACAGACTTATCATATTTACCTCCTAATACAACTTCAGCATCAGATGCAGCATTTGCTTCATCAATCGCTTTAGCCAATTTATCGAAAGAACCTTCAGAAATAACTGAAGACACAAAGTTTGTAGGGTCTTCTGGAGTTCCCATTTTAATCGTAGCTAAATCAGCAGCCATATAATCTTTCACTTGATTCCACATAGAAGCAGGAACATACGCTCTAGAAGCAGCCGAACATTTTTGTCCTTGATATTCAAAAGCTCCTCTAGTCAATGCCACAGCAACCTCTTTTGGACAAGCAGATGGATGTGCAACTACGAAATCTTTACCACCAGTCTCACCAACAATTCTTGGGTAAGTCTTATAGTTATTAATGTTTTGACCAATTTTAGCCCACATACTATTAAATACTCCTGTAGAACCTGTAAAGTGAATACCCGCAAAGTCAGGACTTGCTAATAAAGTATCTGTAATCATTGCTGAATTACCATATACTACGTTAATTACACCGTCAGGAAGACCAGCTTCTTTAAGCACCTCAACAATTACTCTAGCAGAGTAAATTTGAGTTGCAGATGGTTTCCATACAACTACGTTACCCATCATAGCTACAGAAGTAGGTAAGTTACCAGCAATTGCAGTAAAGTTAAATGGAGTAATAGCGTATACAAACCCTTCTAATGGTCTGTGCTCTAACCTATTCCAAACACCATCAGTAGACGTTGGTTGTTCTGAATAAATCTGAGTCATATACTCTACATTAAATCTTAAGAAGTCAATAAACTCACATGCTGAATCAATTTCCGCTTGGTGAAGCGTTTTTGCTTGAGCAATCATTGTTGCTGCATTGATTTTTGCACGGTATGGTCCTGCTAATAACTCAGCTGCTTTTAAGAAAATAGAAGCTCTGTGCTCCCATGGCATAGCTGCCCATTTCTTTTTAGCCTCCAATGCTGTAGAAACTGCTTTCTCAACTAAAGCTTTGTCCGCTTGATGATAAACACCTAATTTATGTTTGTGATCAAAAGGAGGAAATAAGTCTTTTGTATTTCCGGTTCTAATTTCTTCTCCACCGATATATAATGGAATATCAACTTGAGAATTATATTGCTCTTTGAAAGAGTTTAAAGTTAATTCTCTCTCTTTAGTCCCTGGAGCATATGTTTTTACAGGCTCGTTAAAAGCTTTGGGAACATTGTAGATTCCTTTTGGCATATTTTTAAAGTTTATGTAGTTTATTAAAAATTGAATTATTACAAATATATATAAAAAATAAGGATATAATGTTTAGTTCATACTAAATGGTGCGATCAATTGAAAGCGAGGTATAACCACTTTAAACTGCTCCTTATCAATTAAATCTTCCACAAGATAGTTTCCTTCCATAGATCCCATAGCTGAACTTAAAACACACCCACTTTGATAGCTGTGTACATCATTGGGGAGCAAAATTGGTTGCTTACCAACTATACCGTCTCCTTCAATGTACTCATACCCTTTAGACACATCAAATATCTTCCAAAATCGGGAATCAATTTGAATCATTCTATCGGAATTATTTTCAATAGTTATTTCATATGTAAAAGCATAACTAAGCTTATTTTTTCTGTAAAAACTCCCTTCGTAGTTCGTCTTAACAGATATCTTCACCCCTTTGGTTACCTTCGTAATCATAATTATTGCTATAATGACAGTTCAAAACTAAACATTTACTTATAGAATCCACAATGAATAAGGTTAAAATGCTTTTAAAGTAAATGATAAAAAAACCTTTTACAGTAAAAAGACTAAAAATCCAATACTTCAGTCAGTTTAGCGACTACTGTCGTTTGTAGAGAATTAATCCTACTAAAGACGCATTAATAAGTAATATCTTGTGCATTGACAAAACCGTATCCTATCGCTCTGTCATACCTATCTAATGTTCCTCTGTAATAAACGATAACTTGGTAAGTATTAGTCGTAAAAGCAAAGTTTCCATCTGCATTCCATTCTGGAGCTACTTTTCCATTTACCGTTACTGTATATTTAAAATTGGTAAAACCCTGTTTGATTAGAATAGCTTTCTCATACAATCCAGTCTCATCATTAAGCTCCAACTTATTTGTAGCAGTCAATTCATAATCATTAAACATTCCTGTAACATAGTAATCTGATCCCACAGGCATATCAAGAGGTGGACTATAAGTAAAATAAACCCAACTATACTCACCCTCAATTGCTACTTTTTTAAACTTATTAATTGTTCTCGGATAAAAATGTCCATTCAAATCTGGAAAATAAGTATAAGTCTTATCGCGACGACTATCATTAATATGTAAATAAGTATTGTATATTCCATTCGTTACATTAGTTGCGCCAATCATATTATTAACTTGACGAATATCACTATTGTCAAAATTCAAATATTGATTATCCCCCCAAAACTGTGTTTCTGCATCATACTTATAAACTAAATCAGTAGCAACTGTATATTGAGGAGTAATATCTTTCAAGAATGTATCCCAACGACCATTTTGAAAAATGGCCACTCTTATATTTTTTAAAGGATTCTGATATTCTACATCCCCTAATGGCACCGTGAATTCAAGTCGTTGCTTAGTATCATAAAACTCCAAGTTTCTCGTACGTTTTACTTGAATAGGTACATTGATTGCATCTTCATACAAAACAAACTTTCTACGAATGACAACTTCATTATTATCATCGTAAATCTCCAAAGTATAATTACCACTCTTCGTTATTGAGTACTGTGTATTAGGAAGAGTTAAAGAGTAATGTGTATAATCCTGTAAAGTATTGAATGAATTTTCATACGTACGAATACGTTGATTGTCCATTCCTGTTACATATTCAATCTTACGCAAGTCAGAAGGTGACCAATCATAATTATAAGCAATGACACGATAATAGTAATTACCTTCATCTGCATACAGATCATCAAACTCTAAAGTAAATGATTCTCCCAGTTTAAAGTGAGGAAAAGTAGATTGGTTTCCTCTTACAAAACCAGCTGATTTAATATAGTCCGCCGTCTTGTTTTGAGGCACTTGTCCACGAGTCACAATCATTAAGAGTAAAGCAATAATAGAAAAAAAGACGCGTAATGACATAATGATATTTTTTTTAAGACTCTAATATACCTTTTTTTAAAACACCACTTATGCGATCCGAAAACTCTTTCATACTATGCAATTTGTAATCAACAAAGTCAAAACGAATGTCATCAAACGGAAGGTTATCAGGTATTGCTACAACAGTCATTCCAGCATTGCTACCCGCTTTTGACCCTGTAATAGAGTCCTCTACAGCTATGCAATTCTTAGGTAATGACCCTAAGTCTTTCGCAGCTTTAAGATAAACATCTGGAGCAGGCTTCCCTTCAGGGACATCGAAGGCAGATACTAATGTTTCAAAATACTTTGAAATACCTAACTTCTCTAGGGCGATATGAATTAATTGGACAGGAGAATTCGTAGCTAGACCAATCTTAATACCACTCTCACAAAGAAATTCAAGCGTTTCCAAAACCCCTTCTTTTGCCCGGCCATCTTGTTGCATAAGGACTCCTACTCGATCAATGACATCTTGTTCTACTTGATCAAAAGTACGTCCTTCCCAAGGATAAAGGCTATACCACAATTCCGATACCTCTCGTACTGTTTTCCCTGTAGTTTGATTGGCTATTTCCTCTTTCCATACAGCTCCAAGACTTGTGAAAATCTCTCGTTCTGCTTGTTGCCAAAACTTTTCGGAATCAATTAGAGTTCCATCCATATCAAATATTACAGTATCTATCATAGTTTTAATCATTTCATTGAATACCATACGAAGATACAGAAATATTTAGGCCTAACTTGAACTCTACATAAAATAAAAAATGCTCCTATAGGAGCATAACAATTCTATATATCTTTAAAACATACAGGAATAATCTCACCTGCAGCTAAACAATATCGTTCTATATCTTCTTTAGAAAATGTAGTAGTATAATCTACTTCCTCTACTCGAAAACCTACCTTTCTCAATTTATCAAAATAATCCTGCCCATATATACGAACATGATCATATTGGCCGAATATACGTGTGCGTTCTTTGGGATCAGTAATAGAATCATCTTGAAAAGTAACAGTTCTATTCAAATCTTGGGGCACTTGAAAAATCCCCATTCCCCCAGGCTTTAATATACGATACAATTCAGTCATTGCTTTTGTGTCATTTGGGATATGTTCTAAGACATGATTACAAAAAATCACATCAAAACTATTATCCTTAAAAGGCAAGTTACAGATATCAGCTTTCACATCTGCTAAAGGAGACTCTAAATCAGTCGTAGTATAAGTTAAGTTTTTTTGCTTCCTAAAGCGCTTATAGAATGCTTGTTCAGGCGCAAAGTGCAACACTAATTTTGATTTTTTAAAAAAGTCTGTTTCATTCTGCAAATAAAGCCACAACAAACGATGTCTTTCCAAAGAAAGTGTACTAGGTGATAGTACATTTGATCGTTGTTTGGCATATCCATACGGTAAAAATGAACGAAAACTCTTACCGTCAATTGGGTCAGTATACGTACTGCCTTTTAAGTACAAAGCCAAAACAGGACGAACAATATAACTCAGCCGAATGAGAATCGGCCGAGGTACTATGTTTAGTATTGCTTTGAATATTTTTTTCATAAAACAAACAAGAGTATACTAAAGAACTAATGGTTTTGCTCTAAACTCATCTTCTTCATTACTAGTAATACCCAATGCTTGATAAATGTATTGGAAAGTAGATAACAATTCTGGTTTACCGTTTACCATAGCCACATCGTGCTCAAAATGAGCTGATGGCTTACCGTCACGTGTAACAATTGTCCAACCATCATTTAGTTGTTTAATATTACGCGTTCCTAAGTTGATCATTGGTTCAATAGCAACAACTTGTCCTTCGATAAATTTCTTACCTCTACCTGGTTTACCATAGTTTGGCATTTCAGGAGACTCATGCATTTTACGACCCAATCCGTGTCCTACTAATTCACGTACTACTGTATATCCTTCTGCTTCACAATATCTTTGAATAGCACTTCCGACATCTTCTACACGGTTTCCTATACGAAATTCGCGAATACCTACATAAAGTGACTCCTTTGTTACTTGTAGTAAACGCTTAACTTCTGCATCTACCTCTCCTACTTCAAAAGTATAAGCATGATCACCATAAAATCCATTCATCACTGTACCACAATCTATTGATACAATATCTCCTTCTTCAATCGGCTTATCTGTAGGTAGTCCATGAACAATCTGCTCATTAACACTTGTCAAAATAGTAGAAGGACATCCATACAAACCTTTGAAACCAGGAACAGCTCCATGATCTCTAATGAATTCTTCTGCTTTTCTATCTAATTCTAAAGTCGTTACTCCTGGCTTTAGTTCGGTTGCTAGCATCCCTAATGTCTTAGAAACTAAAAGGGCGCTTTGTCTCATTAACTCTATTTCTTCTTGAGTTTTTGGAATAATCATACCTTGTATTTTTTTGTCTTACAAAATTACATCATTAGATTCAATGAAAAAAATGAATACCTATAGTTTTTACTTTGGGAATCATCGACAAAAGCGTAAATTAGTCCAATTTATTTTATTCCCTAGCGGAAACAATTAGAGTATTAATTTTTTTTACAATACACACTGATGAAAAACTTGACCGCCGTACAAGCAGCCAAATTAATTAAATCTAACGACCGAATATATGTACACTCTGTAGCATCTACACCTAATCACTTGATAGATGCTATTGTTGAAAGAGCAGATGAGCTATCCAATGTTGAATTTTGTCATATTCATACCTTAGGAAAAGCACCTTATGCTGATCCAAAATTTAAAGATAGTTTCAAAGTAAACTCATTCTTTATTGGAGGTAACGTTAGACATACAATTAAAGCAGGTAACGGTACGTATACACCTGTTTTTCTAAGTGAGTTACCTAAGCTATTTAGAGAAAATTTAGTTGCTTTAGATGTGGTACTTCTACAAGTCTCAACACCTGATGCTAATGGTTTCTGTTCTTTAGGTCCTTCAGTAGTAGCAGAGCCTGCAGCTATTGCTAACGCAAAATTAGTTATTGCACAAGTAAACAAATACCTTCCTCGCACATTCGGTGATGCTACTATTCACTCTTCTCACATTGATGTAATGGTAGAATATGACACACCTATCTTGACAGAATATTCTGCCACGATCAGTGATGCTGAAGACAAAATTGGAGCATACATCGCTGAAATGATTGAAGATGGTAGTACTCTACAAATGGGGATTGGTTCAATACCTGAAGCTGTATTACAAAAATTAAAAAATCACAAATACCTAGGTTTACATACTGAAATGTTTGCCGACGGTGTTATTGACTTAATTGAAGCAGGTGCTTTAGACTGTTCTAGACAAAAAACTACCAACAATAAAGCAATGTCTACTTTCTGTGTTGGTACAGAAAAACTATATAATTATATCAATGACAATCCTTTCTTTGTTTTCAAAGAATGCTCACATACAAATGATCCTTTTATCATTCGACAAAACCCTAACGTAGTTGCAATTAACTCTGCTGTTGAGATTGACGTGACAGGACAAATCTGTGCTGACTCAATTGGTCATCGCTTATACTCTGGAGTTGGAGGACAAGTTGACTTTATGAGAGGAGCTACGATGAGTAAAGGAGGTAAAGCCATCATAGCCTTATCTGCAACTACTAAAAAAGGAAAAAATAAAATAGTACCTGCTTTAAAAGCGGGTGCTGGTGTAGTTACTTCTCGTGCGCATGCTCAATTCGTTGTTACTGAATTCGGAGTAGCTGACCTTAGAGGCAAGTCTATTGATCAACGCGTACAAGCCTTAGCAAATATTGCTCATCCTAACTTTAGAGAAGACATTGTAAAAGAGTATTATCAATCTATTAGATAAACTCTCTATTTCTAATAAACGATAACGAGCAACTTAAAACATAAGTTGCTCGTTTTTTTTGCTTATTATAAGTAGATATAAGCCTGCCATTCTTAACCCACATTAAGTATAATCTGTAAAGCTTAAGCTATCTTTGTCTAGAATAACAAAACATGAGAGAACTATGAAAAACAATATTATTATCAGAGCCAATAGTAGAGGTTATGCAGATCATGGTTGGCTAAAATCATATCATACATTTAGCTTTGCTAATTATAAAAATGAAGATAGAGTACACTTTGGAGTACTAAGAGTTCTCAATGATGACTTGGTGGCTCCTGGTATGGGGTTTGGAACTCATCCTCATGATAATATGGAAATCATTTCAATCCCACTAAGTGGCGAACTCTCTCATAAAGACAGTATTGGCAATGGAACGATTATTAAAACAGGAGAAATACAAATAATGAGTGCTGGCACTGGTATTAACCATAGTGAATTTAATCCTAATGACGACGTACCTTCCCAGTTTTTACAAATCTGGCTATTCCCAAACAAATTAAATGTGAAACCTCGGTATGATCAAATTACTCTCAATCCAGAAAACAGACTTAACAAATGGGATCAAATATTATCACCTAATCCTGATGATAACGGTGTTTGGATTCATCAAGATGCTTGGTTTTCTCTTGCTGACCTAGATAAAGACAAACAATTAGAGTATACTAAAAAAGAGAAAAATAATGGCTTATATCTTTTCGTATTAGAAGGAAGTATATTTATTGAAAATACATCTTTAGGGAGAAGAGATGCAATAGGTATTATAGAAAAAGACGAAATCACACTTTCAGCTACAGAAAATGCAAAAATATTGCTAATGGATATTCCTATGGAATTACCCGATTACCTAAAATAAATAAGCTCGGTAAATGCCGAGCTTATTATTATTTATTTAACCATTTTTCAAGTTACGAACTTCCTCTTCTGTCAAGAATCTCCATTTACCTCTTGGTAAATTCCATTTAGTCAATTGTCCATACATTACGCGATCTACTTTGATTACATTATACCCTAAGCTTTCAAAAATAGCACGTACCAACTTAACATTCGAGGCTTTTAACTTGATACCAATCTCTGTTTTCGGTTGATCCTCTACATAAGCTATTTCCTCAACAAAAACTCTACGCTCATCGATATATACCCCTTTTTGGATTTTTTCTAAATCGTCGTATTTTAAATTCTTATCAATCGAAACTTGATACATTTTAGAACTTCTTTGTTCTGGTGAATTCAACTTCTGCAATAGGTTCGTATCATTTGTAAACAACATTAATCCTAAGGTTGTTTTATCCATTCTTCCTACTGGTGCTACAGGATATTTTGAACTACCCTTTATCAATGACAATACGTTTTCTGGACTAATAATCTCTTCATTAATAGTCGAAAAACCTTTAGGTTTATTCAATAGCACATATACACGTTTTTCTGGAGTAATGACAGTTCCATCAAAGTTCACAACATCTGTAGGCTTTACTCGATAACCTAACTCTGTGATTACTTCTCCATTCACTTTTACATTACCAGACACAATATATACGTCTGCTTCTCTACGAGAACATATGCCTGAATTTCCAATATATTTATTCAATCGAATATCCTCCGATTCTTTTACTTGTTTAACAGGTTTAGGCTTTTTGTCAAATGGCTTATTCGATTTACCAAATAACTTCTTTCCTTCACTAGCACCTCCTTTAAAAGATTTTTTCTTATCGGTACTCTTACCCCCACGTGGTTTATTACTGTTTCTCGAATTTGACTTACCGTTATTCATATATAAATTATTTTTGCAAAGATAATTAAACTTAATATTTCAACTAGATGTGTTGCGAAATTTAGTGAGGAAACTTACAAAGTTTCTCTTAACAAGGTCTGACCACTTGCTATAACTTCAGGTTTTATTAATACAATAGAAAATACTCCAAGTAGAATTAATAACTTCAAACAGATGTGAAGTTTATGATATTCCTCTATTGTATTCACTTTCCACAAAAGAATCAAAAACAAAACCAAAACAACCATACTACTATAGAAATAATAATTCATATAGCCAATATCCATATAGGTTGTTAGTACAATTATAGGAATGAATGAAATAAATACTAATACAGTGACAACTCTTTTTGTATAAGATTCACCAAAACGAACGGGCAATGTCTGATAATTATTAGCAAAGTCCCCTCTAATATTCTCCATATCTTTCAAAATTTCACGAGTAAAAATAATCATGAATAAAAAGAAAGCATGTATAAATACACCTATATGATAGGATTGGAAATACATAAAAATACCGAAGAACGGTAAGATTGCTAACAATGAAGCCATTATATTCCCTATCAATGGATACTTTTTCAATTTATGTGAATAAAACCAAAGTAGAAAAATATATAGAGCAAAAAAAACTGATGCATGAACAGACACCGGTAAGAGCAAAACTACAGACACAAAGTTTAATGCAAAATATACACGTAGTTTTGTTGCTTGACTAACTAGTCGATCTACCATAGACTTAAATGGTCTATTAATCAGATCTTTTTCAGCATCGTAAAAGTTATTAATGATATACCCTCCTGCGATTGCTAAGGAAGATGAAAATATAATTAGAAATAATCGCCAATCCAAAAGCACATCTAATGCTCTTAATTCAGGCGCAAATATAAATATTGACGCCAAATATTGAGCGATGACAATTATCAAAATATTATAACCTCTCACAACAGAGAACAAGCTGAAAATTTTAGCTAACAGTACTTTATTTTTCCTAGATAACATAAATTAGGCTTGTTTTAATCGCTCTTGCGAAAGGTTATAACTATATTTCTAAAACTGATAGACTACCTCTAGCTCATAGTCTTTCAGTGATTCTTTTGCTTTGTCTATATCAGGAGTAAATCCAAGAATATATCCTCCACCTCCTGACCCACACAACTTCAAATAGTAATCGTTTGTTTCAATACCTTTTTGCCATACTTGATGAAATTGCTCTGGTATCATTGGTTTAAAGTGATTAAACACTACGGAAGACAATTGCTTTGTATTGCTGAACAAACTTTTGAAGTCTCCCTTTAAAAAGTTTTCTACACAATTATCTGTATGTTTAATAAACTCCTCTTTCAAAACATTTCTAAACCCATGGTCTTTCAACTTCTCCATAAAGATTGTGATCATCGGAGCGGTTTCACCAACTATACCACTATCAATCAAAAATACAGCTCCTTTACCATCAACTATTTGTGAAGGAATCCCTGCAGGCTCAATATTATCTTTAGAGTTGATTAAGATCGGTAAGCTCAGATAACTATTTAATGGGTCTAATCCTGAACTTGTTCCATGAAAAAAAGACTCCATTTTTCCAAAAATGCCTTTTAGAGCTAAAAGCTTATCCTTCGTTAAATTCTCTAAAACAGTGATTTTATCTTTAGCGTATTGATCATAAATCGCTGCTACCAAAGCACCACTACTTCCTACACCATACCCTTGTGGGATACTTGAATCAAAATATAAACCGTTATTAATATCAGTCAATAACTCGTCAATATTAAATTGAACCAAGCTAGGCTCTCCTTCTTGTAAATCCTTTAAATAGAATGCAAAATTACGCAAACTCTCGTTTGACTTTAAAGCAAACCCTTCTAAGTTTTCTTCTACCTTCAATGCTCCATTATAGAAGTTGTAAGGAATAGACAATCCTTTCGAATCTTTGATAATTCCATACTCACCAAATAGAAGTATTTTTGAATAAAATAAAGGTCCTTTCATAGCTAATTTGTAAATTTTACTTTGCAAAAGTAATCAATATAAAACACATGAGTATTAATTTGTATTATTTTTTATAAATATCTGTTTTTAAAGCCATAAACACAATGTCTACACCCGTTTTGACAGCAATATCCTTTTAGTAAATGATAGTATTCTGTGAAGACAAAATAACCATTTTCAATATAGTAATGTAAACCTTCTACCATCTCACTCCTGCGCGTTGGCAACTCCTTCCCTTTAGCAGAAAGAACGAGTTCATTAAACTTCTCTAGACATGAATTACACAGACATTTGTGATAACTCTGTTTTAAGAAAATACGTGTTGTTTCAGCTAGCTCTACTTGAGAACATGCACAATTGACAATGTCATCAGCCTTACACACTATTTCTTGTTTACAATGGGTACATACTTTATTCTTTTCCATTTCTTAGCGCATTGTAGCAAAATTATAAAACTGAATTCCCTTTTTTCCGTCAAGAGTTATACTATGTGTAGTCCGTTGTCCTGAAGGACGTTCCATAACTACATCAATCGTATTCTCACCAGATTGTAAAGGCAAACGAACATAACTAATCTTTGCTGGAATGGATTGCCAGTTTCTTGTATCCGCTTTCTCTGAAAGCATATTAAACAATTGCACTCCAAAACCGATCCCCTCTAACACTGCATTTGCATCGCCGTTTTGCCCATTCGACTTAGCTGCTGCTTTTAAGGCATATTCCGCTGATTTCTTAACAGCCATACGAGTAAGTATCTTTCCTAATTCCTTACCTGCTCTTTCCTTTAAAGTCATAACAGCCAAAGCATCAATATCTTCTACTAATTGTAATTGTTTCGTATCGCCCTTAGAGTCTTTTACAAACGCACTAAAATAAGGCGTTGGTTGAACTATGTATTTGGGATATGCTATGTTTAAACTGTGTACCCCATTAAATGATGTACTTCCACTAATACCTAAGTCAATTGGAATCATTATCCCTAGAGCATTGGTAAAAAACAAACTTCCCTTCTCTCCTTCTACTAGTGTAAAAATAACATTCTCTTCTTCCTTTATGGGTGCCATACCATTTTCCCAAAACAAAACTAACTCACGACCTTCTTTTGACTTATCAGCATTCGCCTTGATCCCGAACTCTTTTTCATAAGCACGTTGTTCTCCTGTAAAACCATTATAGGCTGCTAAGCGTATCACATCGTGCTTCAACTGTTCAGGCATAGAAACACCGTAGTAAGTACCTTTACTCGTTTTATACACCTCAACCGCGTTTCGATAAGAAATAAAAGCATCATTATAGTTACCCGTTGATTCGTATATCATACCTTGTAAAATTAAGGAGAACGCATCTTTTGAATACCTTGTTGACTTATCCTTATACTTATCTCCCTGAGAATAATTCTGTAATGTAATTCGTCTAGCTTCTACTAATGCCTCCTGACTAAGCCCTAAGTATAAATAGTTTAAAGATTTATAATAGTGAATCATAAAAATCTCAAACTCTTCTCCTTTATAACTTTGAGACATTGAATTCAAGAATAATCCTACAGCAACATCTCCTACTTTCGTGACCGCATCCTCTATTAGAAGATCCGCCTCATTAAAATAGGTATTGCTTTCTTCATAAGCTCCTTTCAAATGCGCCAACCTTCCCTTCTCCATTAAAAAAAGAAGTTTATTCCTGTCTTTCTGAATCAATGAATTTTTATCCAAAGCCTTTTCTGCCTCCACATAATCACCCGCTCCTACTTTGGTATAATAATCCGTAATTCTATCGTGATACGATGCACATCCAAATAGGAAGAACATCAGCACAATAAGCACTGATGTTCTTTGCATTATATCAATGGTTCTACCTAAAACCATGAATGTCTATTTATTAACGTTTTACATATTTAGCAATTTTCTTATCTCCTACCCAAACCACTTCATTTGTTTGAATATTAGTCAACTCTAAATTAACTTGATAATAAACTACCTTTTGTTTTTTATGTGCATCAACAATTGAATTAATAGAACCTTGAAGCATAAAATCCGCTCCCTGTTCTAAACCAAATTTTTTCATTGAAGATACAGATGCATTAGTCTGTTGGTCAGCACGCTCACCTCTTAACTCTTCACGTTTTTTCCCACCTTGTACAAGACGTACACGCTGTGTTTGAATAAATGCTTGTTCGATATCTTTTACGAAAGTTTCTGCTTCAATATGCTCATGACTTTTGTTGTATACCATACCTACAATAACCACAGGACGTTTTCCTTCATTTTCATCTTGAAAATTGTAAATCCAAGGCCCTTCCATAATCTGTCTAGTCATTTGTTGAGCAACTTCTCTTGAATCTGTATTATTCCAACGACCACTGATATCGATTGTTTCATCTGTGCTTACTCTAGTTACTTGACGTCCACAAGACGATATAAACAATCCTGACACTGCTAAGATTGCTGCTAACGCAATACGTTTCATTTGCATAGTTTTTTTTATTTAATTTTTCTGATAGATTCAATTCTAAATTGAGAAGAACCAATTACCTGTTTTAAATCCAATACTTGGTCTAAACCAATTCCAACTGTTGTTATAACCATTATTATAGTAACTATTGTAATAGCCATTATATCCATTGCCATAGTAATCGTTATAATAGCTTCTTCCATACTTTGCTCTTGTCATACGTTCTTCATGTCTCCAAAGTTTTCGCTGTGCTTTTCGCTCTTGCTTCACTTCATACCAATCGTATGCTTTATAAGTATCTTGTATAGTCGTACTTAATGTAGTAGTCAATGAATCCGAGATTGCCACATACTTATACATACTATTTCTGTAGTCTGGATTCTGATCTTCTACTAACTCTTGTGCATGGACTGTTTGTCCTACAGACAACAATCCTAATGCTATTCCAAATATTTTAATCCAATTTTTCATAACCAATATTTTAGTTTATTAAACATTAGACAATAAATATACCACTATATAAAGGTACAAAAATTATTTAATACGTATAGCTCCCGCTCCCATTTCATCTGCTATATATTGTGCATTCTCGCAAAATACTGCTAACTCTTCATTGATAAAATCCATGACAAAACGCTCATTATCTTTAGGGAACAAAACATGTACATTAGCCCCTGCATCTAAGGTGAAACAAACAGGTATACTCGTTTTTTCTCTAAATGCCCATATTTTTTCTATTATTTGAAGGGTATTAGGCTTCATTAAAATAAAATAAGGCATTGAAGTCATCATCATTGCATGAAGAGTCAAAGCTTCACTTTCTACTAACGCAATAAATTCCGGAATATTTCCTTGTTCTAGAATTGCTCTTAATTTTGTCATGTTCTCATGCGCTTGAGCAAAACGTTGCTCCGCATATGGATGACCATTCATTAAGTTATGCCCTAAAGTACTCGAAACTTGTTTCTCTCCTTTATCAACCAGCAAAATTACATCGCGGTACCCTTTAAAATTCTCGTGTAAACTATAAGGAAATTCTACTCCATACAGATCTGAACTACCCGATACGTCTTCTTGTGTTCCCCAAACAACTACACTGCCACTCACACTCCTACAAGCACTACCAGACCCCAATCGAGCCAAAAATGAAGCTTTTTGATTAAAATATTCTTCACTCATCACTGGATTTAATTCTTTCTCAAGCGACATTATATTTACTGCCATAGCCGCCATTCCAGATGCAGACGAAGCAATTCCTGAACTATGAGGAAAAGTGTTTGTTGTATCAATCACAAAGTGATATTGCTCTATATAAGGACAATACTTTACTATGCGTTCAAAGAATTTTTGAACTTTAGGCTTAAAGTCCTCTTTAGGTTGTCCTTCAAACAATAAATCAAAACTTATCCCCTTCTCAGACTTTACACTATAATCAAGAGTTGTAATTGTTTTGCATTTTGACAAAGTAAAACTCAACGATGGATTTGCAGGTATTTGATCTCCTACTTTACCCCAGTATTTTACCAAAGCAATATTACTAGGAGCGCTCCACGTAAGGCTACCTGTTTGTACAGCTGACAAATCTATTTCATGACTATATATAAAATCTTCTATCTTCATTGTTTTTTTATTTCTTGAAAGACAAAAATACTATCTTTTATTGATACCTCATCTATTCCATAAAAAAGTAACTAAATTCTCCTTTTACACAACACACAAAACAACAACTTCCTATACTAAATTTCACTATAAATCTGATAATATACACTAGTACTATTAAGTGTTTCTTCACTGTTCTTCCACATTGTCCAGACATGTATAATACTACTCGTCCAATGATTTGGTAAGCTGATATACCCTAATTTATCTACGCGCTGTCCGACATCCTCACAGATATGAAGTTCCTCTAGATCCGGATGAAATAACACCACAGATAACAGGTACGTATCCATTGTAATCCCGTTAAAACTATTGTCCTCCCACACTATCTCTACTTGCCCATCACTTAGTATAGTGATCCTATTGATATAAGCGACAGGAAGTGAACCTATAGACATAGTCACTAGATTAAGAAATAAATAAGGTTTATTATCTTGTATTCCTACACCTCGCTTTAACAAATGTGAAGATTGCTGCTCAACACCATTTATCAAAGACTTTTTACCCATAACCTTAGGATTATACCTGTTAATAAATGACCTTGCCTTCGCTAAAAATGAAGAGACTAATGTCATTTTTGCTTGTTGAAGTAATTGCTTCTCAGTAGCAGACTTATTACTACGCTCTGCTTTACTCCTCCAAAAAAAAACTATTACGCCACTGAACACCTACCACAGGTCCAACTTTACCAGTGACACCACCTAAAATTCCTTTTTTTGCTTCTGCCATTTTTTATTGGCAAGGTAAATCTATTATTTGTTATCTGTAAGATAGTGTATTTATTACACCTATGACGATGTCAGTAAAAACGTTTTAGAGAAGAATTATTATTTAAAAAGTTTCATTATTTGTATTACACTATTTGTTTTTTGATCTTCTAGCCTCTGGTTTCACGAACATTCCTATAGAGGATAGCCCAAAGTATATTAGCACATTCCTTCGACAAAAAAGCATATAGACACCGAATCTCCTAAAATACCCCCATAAAAGTCGAACAATCAAAAACGTACACAAACAAAGAAGAACACCTGTTTGACTATTGATCTAAATATTTATCCACTAAATCTTCCATACCTTTCCTGTACTGCACACTTATATAATGCGGCCCCACAGGGGCACTGAACATAAACATTGGATTCTCCGGAAACGCCGGAGTAGTTCGAAACAAAATAAAATAACTTTTTCCATAATACCCAGCTCCAAACCAATCCGAAAATTTGTAATAATCAGGAACTGAACGTCGCTGACGAACTACAATTAACACATCGTGTACTTGTTCCCATCCAAAAGTTTGTTGTTTAAATAAACTTTTATAAGTGATTCCTTCTTCGTCAATTGTTACATTCATACACATTGACTTATAGAAGAACACTAAAAATAAAAAGAATAAAAAAACAGACATTATTTTAGCAATACCTACTCCTTGAATTAAGAAATAAAGACCTGCTCCTAAAAAAGGCCCTATACTAATAATAAGGAGAATAATTCGACTACTGATATTGTAATAATTATATTTCATAAATTATTTATTAGCGATTGTACGAGCTGCTATATAGGAAGTAGTCCATGCATTTTGAAAATTAAACCCTCCTGTAATAGCATCTATATTCATAACTTCTCCCGCAAAGTAAAGGTTTTCTTTTATTTTGCTTTGCATCGTCTTAAAGTTTATTTCTTTCAAATCAATTCCTCCAGCAGTTACGAATTCATCTTTAAATGTACTTTTACCATTCACCTGAAAAGAGGCTTCTGTCAATTCCCCGGCTAATGCTTTTAACTGCTTATTGTTCAAATCTGCCCATTTAACATCAGCAGATATATCACTAGCAGACACAATGCGTTCCCATAAACGATTAGACAACTCATACAAACTTCTTTTAATCACTGTCTTTTTAGATTGCTCTTTACGAATCTCTTGCAAATGCTCAAATATCGAATTAACATCATATTGAGGTACCCAATTGACTTGAATATGGAATTGATATTGTTTATCAGCCAGGATACGTGCTCCCCACGCTGACAACCTTAATATAGCAGGTCCACTCATTCCCCAATGCGTAATCAACAATGGACCGCTAGCTTCTAATTTTGTCCCTTTCACACTTACAGTAGCAGGAGCAGCAATTCCCATTAAGTCTTTTATCCTTTTATCTTTAATATTAAAAGTAAACAAAGAAGGTACTGGCTCTACAATTGTGTGTCCTAAGTTTTCCATCTGCCCCCATATTTTAGGGTTACTCCCTGTAGTAACAACTAGTGACTCGCATTCAAAATCTCCTTTGGAAGTATCTAACTTCCAACTATTCTCTTTTTCAAAGAAACGCTGTACACTGACTCCTGTCAAAACATCAATACGCAATCGCTTTGCTTCCTTCAAAAAACAATCAATTATTGTCTGTGAAGAGTCTGTATCAGGAAACATACGACCATCTTCTTCTATTTTTAAATTCACTCCTCGATCAGCAAACCAAGCAATCGTATCTCCAGAACAAAACTGATGAAATGGCCCTAACAATTCCTTTTCGCCTCTCGGATAGAATTGAGTCAACTCTTTAGGATCAAAACAAGCATGCGTTACATTACATCTCCCTCCTCCTGAAATTCTAACCTTAGAAAGCACTTCCTTTCCTCTTTCTATAATCGCTATTTTTAGTACTTTATTTTGTTCGCCTATGTTGATAGCTGTAAAAAAACCCGCAGCCCCTCCGCCTACAATAATGACATCGTATCTCATCAATTCTCAATTTTTAACTTTTCAATATTTTAATATGCTTAAAATAAATTTACCTTTACGCCACAAAGATACTTACTTACGATCGCATACTTATCATCGTTAATTTAAGAATATGAAAAAACTACCCTATTTAGCTTTAATTGCTTTATTCGCTATGTGTAAGTCCGCTTCGCATATCAGCACACCTAAGAAAGACATTACTATAGAAGAACGAATTGAAGAAATTAAAAATGAAGATCGTTTGCCAGAAGCGGCTGATGTTATTGACTTACCAGACTATGCGCAAGTAAGAGATGATTTCCGTTCAGTTACAGAAAAAACAAAAGAAGCCTACTTAAAAGGAATGCGTGCGACAGAAGATAAGTACTCTGTTATCATTCTTACACAAGGATACAAAGGAGAAGATATCACCATAAAAAACGAGGTTAAGACCTTTTCTAAATCAATGGTCATGAGCAATCTATCTACTGGAATTGCAAAGTCTATTCGAGTAGAAAATACTGCAGATATTACAGTTTATGACAACTATACTAAAGGAGATGTAGTTATCACTACTGATCATGCTAAAATGTTTAAATTCATCTATATCATGAAAAACAATAGTGACAAAGAGACTCCTTTTAAAGTCACTTTCAGCAATACTTTACGTCCTGTGCGTTAACATAGGAAAAAGGAGATTTAGTACTTAGAATGATACAACAAACGGCTCAACTATTAAGAGTCGTTTGTAATTCTATACCTATCGAAGACTTTAAAACAGAACAAGAAATACAAGATTTCTCCACAACTCTTAAAGATACTTCTCATAGATATAGACACATTAATCAATACAGCAGATAAAGACGCATTGCTCTACCTATTACATATTCAAGAAATGAATCTCGATAACTTAGAGGTATTAGCTGACATATTAAGATCGTTTGCACTAAAAAGTAAGATAACCTGAATAACAGAAGACCCCCTATAATCAGAAAAATCCTACTTTTATACAAGTACATCTCTGATACTAATAAAAACTATGACTAAGAAAGAGATCGTAAAATAATAACCTTTCGAAAGTTATTATCTCAAAATAGCTCTTCGCTACAACACCCCCTCTTTATACCTTACAAGTAAGTCAGCAAATATTACACACTAACCTTCTCCCTACCCCAAGAAACGACAATTATTCCTTCTGAGTAATTCGGACAAATGTAATTATCCTCTGTCAAGTGGATATTACCAAAACGGTAGTTAAACACTAAATCTTCAAAAGCTATTTCCTTTATATCCCATTCCTTATGATGAATATCATAACTGAATAATTCTTCATTGTCAAAAACATATAAACAATAACGTTCTGTCAACCATAACTGCAGTGCAGTTTTTTCAACAACGGGTTTTCCAACAGTAAACTTCGCTTTGAAGAAAAATTTCTTTTCTTCATTCAAAGAAAGATATTGTCCTTTACTCCTTTTCATCTTAGCTTTCTCATATGGTAAACCAGATAATAGACGAGAAACAAATGCTGACAACCGCTTACCTGCTTCAATATTCAAAAAATATACTCCTCCTCTATTTCCATATTTAACATATGTACGCACATTCAATTCATCGAAATCCGAAATGTAAGAAACAGATGGTAAAAACTTAGGACGTATACTCTCCATCGTAAAAGGAACGATGGATATGTAATATTTCCCTTCAAAACTATCCAATTCCAGCCCTTCTGGTACTAAAGCACGCAAATCTTCAAATGGAATTTCAAAGTGCAAAAACAATAAGCGATTCCACTCTTGATAATACACCCACTCTCTTTGAGGAAGAGACCAAGGTCGATGTTCTACACTTGACAATACATCAGATATTTTACTCATAATCAATATTTTTATTAAAGATAATACATTTCAGCGCTAATTGTTAACTAACAGACTATTACTCTTAATAAGAATACCACCTAACTTTTCCAAAAAAAGTAAATTTAAAAAATAAGGGTGCCTAAATAGACACCCTCTGAGCTGACAGTCTTCCAATTTGCTCAATTGATAAACTATCTCGTTTCGTTGAATTTTGTTTATTGTTGTTTTGAATAAATGCGAATATACTAAAAACTTCTAAAACAATGGTTGTCAAAAATTCTCACAATGAACAAAACCAACAATATTTTCACAAATAAAAACTAAATAACACCAATAATCACTTAAAACACCGAAAAAAATAATATATTTTATTATAAAACATTATACTAAAATCATTAAAACACTTAATTTTAACACATTAAATACAAGCAACTAATTTATTAGTCTGTATTTAGACAATTAGAATAATATAACTCTTAACGAGTTCATTACAATAAAGCGACCTATATAATTCTAAATCTACAACACGATAATCTGAATTAGCGATATAGGGCGATGGGACAACAAAACAATTTTCTTTTCAAGCAAAGCATAGCGATCGAACATCGCTATGCTTTCATTTTATACCTATTCCAAATACAATTGTATAAAGGAGATTATCTTAAAGATTGTGTTTATCGAGGCTAGCCCAAAGACTCTGTTCATACATAAAACTGAACTAATTGAATACAGGTCAACTCTACCTTTAGGATTTTTCCTTCCTTAATTTGTTAATTAATACCCTATTGGCACAACTGAGTACAGTGATTAAACTAGTTAAAAGGATAAAACATTACGTAAATTCAGATAGTGCCTGATTGAAAAACGGGGATCTATCCTTTGAAAATTCCGTATATTTTTACATGTATTACAATATTAATCAGATACATAACATTAAAAATACATTATTCAAATCACAAAAAATCTCTTCGTATACGTAAAAACTCCCAATAACCGTTAACACACCATTCCAAGACAATCCCTTATAAATTGAACTATAAAATCATTTCCTCAAAAGACAATATAGTCTCGTATCCTTTGCTTTGAAAATACTCCTTCGGATTAGTTTCACAAAGAACCATTACAAAATCACCACCCCATCCTCCTAAGCTCTTAATAGTTCCTTCAAAATCTTCAAACAAGAGCTTTTTTATAGGCTGTATCCCTAAAACATTACTCATAATTTGCTCATGCTCTTCAACCAATGCAGTAAACTTAGCTAAAGATTTACTAACAGCCAGTTCCTTACTGATCTCAGAAATCCGTCCTATAGATTCATCGAGTAAGTTGTGATTGGCTTTAAAGTTAGCAATTGCTTCTTTACTACTTTTCTTTTGATTCAAATACACAAAATAAATAGAACTAATAAATGACGGCTGAAATGAAACCAGCTCTATTGAGGGGTTTATTGACTTTGTTAAGGTATAAAACAAACCTTGGGGATACTGCGCGCAAGCAATATCATAACCACTCCCTCCAAATGACTCATTAAGTAATTGATACGGGTTAATAGCTAACCATTGGGCTATATTATTAATCCAAGTAGAAGAAGTCCCTAACCCCCATAAACGCGGAAAAGTAAGCTTAGAAGTTACTTCAAAACCTCGAATAAGTACAGTTGGATTTTGTCTATGTGCAGCACGTAGCACTTGCACTAATGTAGTATAATACGTTGATTTATTTATTATGGTATGATCACCGGCTATATCAGTTAAATCTACCTCTTCCTCCATCCAAACCTGACCATCTACATCATAACTTACCCAGTGGATACAATCAGTCTCAGTCTCAACAATACTTAATGATTGACCAAACTTAGTAGGCAATGCAAAAGCAACCGCCCCTTCTAAGACAACGTATTCACCTGATAACAGGAGCTTCCCATTACTATAAAACTCTTTTGTCATTATTTTCTTAGACTTTCTAATAACTCAACCACAGCACTATGTGAAACAACGTGCTTTTCAAAATGAGCAACAACTTTTACACGCTCTGCATCTGTTGCTTTAAACTGATTCAGAATATTCATCAAGTGCATTTTCATATGGCCTTGTTGAATTCCAGTAGTTGTCAATGACTTGACAGCTGCAAAGTTCTGAGCCAAACCTGCGACAGCTATAACTTGCATTAATTCGGCTGCTGACGGCTTTTGTAGCATCTGTAATGCAACTTTCACCATTGGATGCAAAGAAGTCAATCCTCCTACTGTCCCTAAAGCTAAAGGTAAATCAATCCAAAAACGGAATACACCATCTTCAATACTAGCATGTGACAAACTTCTATACTGACCATCGCGAGAAGCATAAGCGTGGACACCTGCTTCTATTGCTCTAAAATCATTACCCGTAGCCACTACAACAGCATCTACCCCATTCATCACTCCTTTGTTGTGAGTAACTGCCCGAAATGGCTCTATTTCAGCTATACGAACTGCTTGAACAAACTTTTCAGCAAATAATTGAGGGTCAGCTATATCTTTTCCTTTTAGATCAGCAATAGGGCAACTTACTTCCGCACGTACAACACAATTAGGAACATAGTTTGACAAAATACTCATTACCACATCAATTTCCTTTTCCTCTTCTGTAAATTCACTGTAACTCAAAGCACCATGTTTTAACGTCTTAGCAATTTGCTCTAGGCATGAATTGATAAAATTAGCGCCCATACTATCCTTGGTCTCAAAAGTAACGTGTAGTTGATAGTAATTTGCCAAATCTTCTGTTTTATCTCTTAAAACAATAGCGGAGATACCACCACCTCTCTTCTGCATATTTTGAGTAATTGATAGAGTATCGTCTAAAAAAGTTTGCTGCAGACTATCAATGTAACTCTGTAATTTATCCTTATCTCCCTTATAAATGAAGTGTACTTGACCTATTTTTTCTGTTCCAAGTACTGTCGCTTTAAACCCGCCTCTTTCAGACCAAAACTTAGCTGCCTTTGAAGCAGCGGCTACAACAGAACTCTCCTCGATAACCATTGGAATTGTATACCAACGATCATTAATCTTAAAGTTGGGTGCTACACCAAACGGCAAGTAAAAATTTGTAATTGTATTTTCAATAAACTCATCGTGTAGCTTTTGTAGCTCCTCATCTGTATTCCAATATTGTTCAATCAGCTCAACAATATCGTTCGCATCAGAAAAATAGGTCTGAGCGATCCAATTAATTTTATCGTGTTTACTTAATTTTGAAAAACCATTAATATTAGCAGTCATTATAATCTTCTTTTAAATAACAAAGATAAAGTTTTATACGAAGGACTAAAACAAACTACACCTTTACCTATTTAAAAGTAACAAAAAGAAAAAAATAAACTATTAAAAAATCTAGCCCACTATTTATACAATTAATTATTTAAATAGCATAAAAATAACAAAAATGCATAGATAGCTAACACATTCTATTTTTTATTTATGCAACAATAATAGAACACAGATACAAGGTTAAAAAAACCAAAAAAAGAAGAATTAATAATATTTGTTCAGTGAATTGTGAATTTTATTACCAAAAGTGTGTCAATAGAATTAAGCTTTTATTGGTTAATTCTAAAAATAAATTGGTGTAAATCATATTTTTTCATTAAAATTGAAAGTTTTTTCGATTAAATACATAATGAAACACCTTAACTTTACCCTACTAATTTGTGTTATAGCATCACAAATTGGGTTCGCTCAAAAAAAGATTGAACTTACTGAAATTTGGGACGGTACTTTCCGTACAAAAGCGATGCAGTCCGTAAATGCTATGGAGCACAGTAACCAGTATGCACGTATTGAAAATACTTCAAGTGATAATCAAGGAATCAACCTATATAGTTTCCAAACCTTAGAGAAAAACACAACTATCTTTAGTACAGAAGATTTCTCTGCTATTAAAAACATAGATAGTTATGTATTTGATCACAATGAAAAGCAAATTCTCATTGGAACAAATAGCAAAGCTATCTATAGAAGATCGGCAACTGCTGATTATTTCTTGTACAACACAGAAACAAAGTCACTCGTTAAGATAGCCGACCACCCAGTAATGGAACCAACTTTTTCAAATGATGGTTCTAAAATAGCATATGCCTATCAAAACAATTTGTATATCTACAATATTGCTAATAGAAGCACTCAGCAGGTAACAGATGATGGAAAGAAAAATCACGTGATTAACGGTATTGCTGATTGGGTGTATGAAGAAGAATTCAGCATCGTTAAAATGTTTGATTGGAGTAAAGATGGTGACAAATTAGCTTATGTAAAATTCGATGAAACTGAGGTGCCGGAATATTCAATGGATATCTATGGCACAGGTCTATATCCTACTCAAGATAAATTCAAATATCCCAAAGCAGGTGAGAAGAACTCTGAAGTTACTATACATATCTATGACGTGGCGACAGCTAAGACAGCGGATGTCAACTTGTCTGAGTTCAATGATTTCTATATTCCTAGAATCAAATGGACAAATGACAACAAATACTTAAGTGCTCAAATCATCAATAGACACCAAAATGATTTAAAGCTATTCTTTATCAATGGAAATACTTTAGATAAAAAACTGATTCTAAACGAAACAGACAAAGCTTATGTTGATATTCAAAGTATTACATTTCAAGATAATAATGACTTTATTTGGTTAAGTGAAAGAGATGGCTACAACCACCTATATCACTACAACAAGGAAGGTAGACTAATCAACCAAATCACAAAAGGAAATTGGGAAGTAACTGACTACTATGGAATTGACAACAAAAATAAAACCTTGTATTTCCAATCCGTAGAACAAGGGTCTATCTATAGAGATATTTATTCTATCAGTCTTAAAGGAAAAAACAAAAAAAGACTTTCTACACAAACAGGGACAAATAGCGCTATTTTTAGCCCTAATCTTGATGTATATATCAATACCTATTCTTCTAGTAAGCACGCTCCTGTCTATACCTTAAACGACGCTAAAACAGGAAGAAAGATCAAAGAGATTTTAAATAATGAAACGCTAGAAGACAAACTTACAGCTTACAATTTACCCGAAAAAGAGTTTGTACAACTGCCAACTACTGATGGTTTACAACTTAATGCATGGGTAATGAAACCTAAAGACTTTGACCCTGCTAAAAAATACCCTGTATTCATGTATCAGTACAGTGGACCAGGTTCACAACAAGTAGCAGACAAATGGTTTGACTCAAACGACTATTGGCATATTATGCTAACTCAACAAGGTTATATCGTAGTAACAGTAGACGGTAGAGGTACAGGTTTTAGAGGTGCAGATTTCAAAAAAGTAACTCAGCTACAACTAGGAAAATATGAAGTAGAAGATCAAATAAATGTTGCAAAACATTTAGGGCAACAAAGTTATGTAGATGCAACAAGAATAGGTATTTGGGGATGGAGTTACGGAGGTTTTATGTCTTCAAACTGTTTACTTCAAGGAAATGACGTATTTAAAATGGCAATCGCTGTAGCACCCGTAATCAACTGGAGATACTACGACAGTATCTACACAGAGCGCTACATGACCACACCTCAAGAAAACCCTAAAGGCTATGATGACAATTCACCTTTCACACATGCAGATCAATTAACAGGAAAATACCTACTAATCCACGGAACAGCAGATGACAATGTTCACGTTCAAAATGCAATGGCAATGGTAGAAACATTAGTACAAAAAAACAAAGACTTTGATTGGCTAATCTACCCTGATAGAAATCACGGCATTTACGGAGGTAATACTAGACTACAATTATACACTAAGATGACTAATTTTGTCTTAAACAACTTATAAAACACAGATTTATACCACCGAAAAACAATCTTTTATAACGTACTTAATTTAAACAAACTAATAATTTTTATTTAAATGGCAGCAGAAACAGCTACTAAAGCAGGTCTTTTCGATTCGAAAGTACTAGGACACCCAGCAGGTCTGTTCGTTCTGTTCTTTACTGAAATGTGGGAACGTTTCTCATTCTATGGGATGAGAGTATTATTGATTCAATTCTTAACAGCAAAGGTACTATTTGATGATCCTTTCTCTGGTTGGGGATGGTCTGCAGAACAAGCAGGTGCACTTTACGGAACATATGCCATGCTATTATACCTTACACCAATATTAGGTGGAGTAATCGCTGATAAATATATCGGCTCGCGTTGGGCAGTTATTATTGGAGCTATTATCATGACACTAGGTCACGCATCTATGGCTGCTGAAGGTTTTTCAAAACTATGGTTTTTCTTAGGATTAGCCTGTTTAGTAATTGGTACAGGATTCTTTAAACCAAACATGCCTTCTATCTTAGGAGAGATGTACAAATCACTTCCAGAGAAAAAAGATGGTGCTTATACTATCTTCTACATGGGAGTAAACTCAGGAGCGTTCTTCGGTATGATGCTTTGTGGATACTTAGCAGAAACAGAAGGATGGCACTATGGATTTGGTTTAGCAGGTATCTTCATGTTATTAGGTACAATACAGTTTTGGTTAGCAAAACCATTGATGGGTACTTTAGGAGAATTGAAAGAAGTAAATACTACTGTTGATAAAACACCTGAACAAATAAAAGAAGACGAAGAAACTAAAAATCCATATACTACAATCGACTATGTTTTAATAGCAATTGTATCTGTAATTGGTCTATTGTATGCCTTTAACGATCCACTATCTAAAAACGGTGTATTAGACTTATTCTCTTTCTTAGATACAGATATATTGAGAGGACAAAACATTATGGCTGTATTAGCCTTAATAACTTTCTTATACTTAGTGATTTCACGTATTCTACGTTATGGAAAAATCATCAGAGATAGAATGTTTGCTGTTATTCTACTTGCTTTCTTTTTGATGTTCTTCTTTATGAGTTTCGAACAAGGAGCTACATCGTTAGTATTAGTAGCAAGAGACTATGTGGATAGAACTTTAGAAGGTCCCGCCTTATTAATTTTCAACATTATTAACACTTGTTTGACGATTATTCCTTTACTGATCATTTCTTGGGTATTAATACTATTAGCTAAAGCTACATGGAAAAAGATCGCATTATCAAATATAATTCTATTCATTTGTTTTGCAGCAATCTGGGCAATGGCCATCTATATGTTAAACCAAGAGTTTAGTAAAGAATCTTCTGAAATCACTGTTTCTTGGTTCTCAATTCTTAACTCATTCTTTATTATCGCCTTAGCGTCGTCAGTGTCTAAACTATGGGATTCTAAATACAACCCATCTGCAGCATTCAAATACGGAATAGGATTATTATTCGTTGCAATCGGGTTTTTAATCTTAGGTTTAGGTTCTATGGGAGCAAGTGAAGGAGTAAAAATGTCGATGATGTTCTTAGTTCTTACCTACTTATTCCATACCTTAGGAGAATTATTTATCTCTCCAGTAGGACTGTCTTATGTCTCTAAACTAGTACCAGGAAAAATGCTTGCATTTATGTTTGGTATGTGGTACTTAGCCCTTGCTATTGCACAAAAATTTGCAGCTATACTAGGGGGACAAATTGAAAACATCAGAGAAGAATATTCATTGAGTCACTTCTTCTTCCTATTTACTATCATCCCTGCAGCTGCTGCTATTTTAGTGATGTTAGTCAATCCACTATTGAAAAAACTAATGCACGGTGTTCGTTAAGAACATCCGTGCATTGCACAATATAAAATATAAAAACAATGAGTCAAACACAGACATTAGAAGATATTCAAAATTTTGAGGGTAAATACCCTAAACAAATTTGGAGTCTATTCTTCTCAGAAATGTGGGAACGCTTTAGTTTCTACGGAATGAGAGGTATGTTGGTTTTCTTTATGATTGACCAACTAAATTTTGGAGAAGCCCAAGCGAACTTACAATATGGAGCTACGCAGGCATTCGTTTACGCATTTACATTCTTAGGAGGTTTATTTGCAGACAAAATATTAGGTTTCCGTAAATCTCTATTCTGGGGAGGCTCAATGATGATCTTAGGTAGTATTATTCTGGCTGTTGATCCACACGCATATTTCTTCTTGGGAATTGCATTCACCGTTATCGGTACAGGTTTCTTCAAGCCAAATATTTCTACAATGGTAGGATATCTATACAAAAAAGGAGACTCGCGTACAGATGCAGGATTCTCGCTATTCTATGCGGGTATCAACCTAGGAGCATTGATTGGAGGATACTTATGTATTGCTATTGGTAAAGGTCACTTATTACAAGATACAATTGATGAAGCACACCGTTGGAGTGTTGCTTTTGGACTTGCTGCTTTTGTAATGCTAATCAGTTTAGTAAACTTCGTATTTACAAAAAGACACTTAGGTCCAATTGGTTTACAACCAAAAGAAATCACGAAAGACGGTAAGGAAATCAGAATGCCTCTATGGAAAGAAATAGGTACCTATATTCTGACTTTCGCTATGGTTCCTGTTATTGTATTTATGATTGACAATACAGACTATACTGCTTACTTTATGTATACTGTAGGTCCACTAGCTCTTATCTATTTATTCTATGAAATGACAAAGTTAAATAGTTCAGAGCGTAAAAAGATTATTGCAGCTTTAGTCTTTATCTTCTTTTCTATCCTATTCTTTGGTATTTATGAACAAGCAGGTGGATCACTAAGTATCTTTGCAGCTAAGAACCTAAACTCTGATTTGTTGGGTATGCACTTAGATCCAAATGGTGTAAATAACTCTGGAGGGGCTTTCTTTATCATATTTATTGCTCCATTATTAGGTCTTCTATGGATATGGATGGCTAAAAAGAAAATAGAACCAAACACAGTGATGAAATTCGGTTTAGGTTTTATTCTTTTAGGTGCAGGATACTATGCCTTATTTGGAACACGTTTCTTCGCAGACACAGTAGGTATGACATCACTAGACTTCTTTACTTTTGCTCTGTTAGTAATTACATTAGGGGAGTTATGTCTGTCGCCAATAGGTCTATCGATTATGACAAAATTATCGACAGCGAACTTACAAGGAATGATGATGGGAATGTGGTTCTTAGCAAGTGCATACGGACAATATGTAGCCGGTCTTTTGGGAGCAGCGATGTCTAAAACACGTTCAGAAGTACCAACTGGTAACCACCCTAATTATGATGCTTTAATCGCTTACACAGATGGGTATAAAGACTTAGGTTTATATGCCGTTATTGCAGGGGTAGTTTTAATTGCCTTATCTCCATTGATGAAAAAATTAATGCAAGAAGTAAGATAACTAATTCTATAAAAAAGTATATTTTAAAGAAGCACCTAAATAATTAGGTGCTTTTTTATGCACTTTTCTCATTGAAAAACAGAAATTAGGAAGTAACTTACACCCTTAATCAAACATCTTCTAATACGATTATGTCACAGAATAAAAAATCTTTTTTTCAAACCTTGACGTCTTTCAATAAAAACTTCTGGATAGGAAGCTTTATGGAGCTGATGGAACGTTGGGCTTGGTACGGAATTTACACCTTATTAGGTCTTTATTTAGTAGGGTCAACAGACACAGGAGGCCTTGGGTTTGACCACATACAAAAAGGAAGTATTATGGGGGGAATTGTTAGTACTCTCTATTTTTTACCTTTAGTATTTGGTGTTATAGCTGACCGAATAGGTTATAAAATATCCCTAACTATAGCCTTTATCATTATGATTATGGGGTATTACCTACTAGGAGAAGTAAGTACCTTTACGAATGTCTATCTAGCATTTTTATTAGTTGCCATTGGAGCCGCATTCTTTAAGCCTGTAGCATCAGCTATTATAGCGAGAAATACTGACGAATCAACGGGTACCGTAGGTTTTGGTATTTTCTATATGATGGTAAATATTGGTGGTTTTATTGGACCAACGATGTCTTCAGGTTTACGTACAACTTATGGCTGGAAAATAATCTTCATCCAGGCAGCAATCGTAATTTGTATCAACTTATTAGTACTGCTTTTCTTTTACAAAGAACCTAAAACAGAGAAACCAAAAGATTCTATTGGTAAAGCAATCAAAGACTCTATTATGGGGATTTTTGAAGCGTTAAGAGATGTAAGGCTTGGAGTACTTTTAATCCTAATGGTTGGTTTTTGGACAATGTTTAACCAACTATTCAATACTTTACCAAACTTCATTGAAGATTGGGTAAACTCAGCTGCATTGAGTGGCTGGTTAAATGAAAATATTCCTTTCTTAGGACGATTAATGACACAAGATGGACAAGTAAAACCTGAGTGGTTTACTAACATCGACTCGTTTATGATTATCATTTGTCAGGTGAGTATCTCATACTTCGTTACAAAAATGCGTCATATCAATGCCGTGATCAGAGGAGCTATTATTGCTAGTATTGGAGTTGGACTTACGTTCTATACCCACAATCCCATATTTACAATTATAGGCACAATGGTTTTCTCTATTGGAGAAATGATGTCTAGCCCTACGGTATCCTCATTTATCGCCCTAATTACACCAAAAGGTAAAGAGGGACTTTATCAAAGCACTTACTTTTTACCTGTAGCTGCCAGCTATAAAGTCACAGAATATATTTCTGGAAACCTATATCAATCATGGTCAGATAAACTTTCTCTACTAAAAACAGAGATGACTGGAAGAGGTATTAAAATGCCTGAAGTAGTTACCCATGAACAATTCATAGAACAAGGAGCTAAAGCATTAAATATGCCTATTTCAGCATTTGAAAAACAATTCAATTTAAAAGCTGAAAACGTAGATTGGTCAATAGTCGCCCAATCTTTTAAAGATTTTGCAACCACTAAAAGCATAGACATCAGCCAAGTACACTTACCTTTCTCTAAGAATGAATATTTTGCACTTGCTGAACAAAAACTAGGTATGTCCCATTGGGAAATGGTAGATATGTTATGGAATACCTATAACCCTAATAAAATATGGTACGTTATTTTTGGTATTGGAATATTCTCAGTAGTAACACTTATGATCTATGATAGATTAATCATTCGACCATTAGAAAAAAGGAGTAAATAAATAATTTACACGATAATTATACAAAAGCACGCTAATAGTTAGCGTGCTTTTTTTCAAATATATCCAAAAAGTTCTATCTATACATAAAACTTTATGTATCTCCGTTTTCTATTAAAACAAGGATATAGCAAGAACACAAGTAGTCAATCGCAAAACATATCTAACTATCATACAAATCTTAAAAATGTAGTTCTACCTTATTTCCTAAGAAAAATATTAATTTGCTACCCTTCTCACGTCAAACAGATATTCATACCCTCTTATAAATCACGCTATCGAATACTTTAGTCAGCCTAGTTTTTTAAAAACAGTTCGACTATTGTAACTAATCATTTCCCAACAGACAATCTTATCCCAAACTTTCTTGACCTATACGTGCAGTATTCCTGCACTTTCCTTGCCAAGAACCTGCTTCTGGGCTCGTAAACTGCACGTATTCTGCACGCATTGCACAAGCTTGGCAACAAAAGTCCTTATTTTAAAATCACTATACCCTAAAACAAATGACTTTTTATTAGAAAAAATCCCCTATTTAGTATCATACTAATACCATAATAGACAAAATAATAGCTTTTCGAAATGTAAAAAGGATAGTATGTCTTCTACTTTATTTATTTCATCATCAGTTCAACAATTAACAGCAGTATTTGCAAGGCTTTATCCTTTACCCTTGTAAACCTTCTTCAATTCACCTTATTTTTGGTACTTCTACCTAAAGTACATCAAAAAATGCTAGCACACTTCCCTTAGTCTCCCCTATTTATTAGAAACTAATATTGGTACGGTAGTTCTCGGACTCACTTTTCACACTAAATTATTAGGATATTTCTAGAATTGCAAAATACCTCTACAAGTATTTTGTATTAGTCCTTATGTAATACAAATCCAATAGAGCTAAACGAGCTATTTTCTCATTTTAAACAATACAAATAGCTATTGCTTTTACTTGACACATGACTCTTACGATTGCTTTTTATGAGATAAGACTAGCATAGACTCATCTCTAAATAGTATTCAAACCTGTCTCATTCACACAAATATATGTCTTAAATTTTCAAATAATCTTTACTATTAACTTTAATTTACTATTTTTAGAGCCTTGACAATCAAAATAAAAAGACAAACCTTAAAACATGAAATAAATAATGAAAGTAGACACTAAGACACAACCGGACTTTTTCGACAGCAAAGTCCTTGGTCACCCTTCTGGATTATTCGTTCTATTCTTTACAGAGATGTGGGAGCGATTCTCCTTCTACGGAATGCGCGTATTACTTATTCAATTCTTAACGATGTCTGTAATTGGACTTAACCCCGGTTGGGAAATGAACATGGTAGATGCCAGTGCAATCTTTGCTACCTATGCCTTACTATTATACATTACTCCCATCTTTGGAGGAATCATAGCGGACAAATATATTGGCTATCGTTGGGCTGTAGTCTTGGGATCTTTAATTATGACTTTGGGACATGCTTCCATGACACTAGAGACTGAATTCTTTATGTATTTAGGCTTAATACTACTAGTAATAGGAACTGGGTTCTTTAAGCCAAATATGACTTCTATCCTATCTGAAATGTATAAATCTTTTCCTGAGAAAAAAGACGGAGCTTATACCATTTTCTACATGGGAGTGAATGCCGGAGCTTTCTTCGGAATGATGTTATGTGGATACATTGGTGAACGCATTGGGTGGCACTATGGTTTTGGACTAGCAGGTATCTTCATGCTTTTAGGAACATTACAATTTTGGTTAGCCAAACCAATTTTTGGAAACATTGGAGATGTTCCAAACAAAAACATTCAGATTGCAGAAGTAAATGAAGAGACTTTTGCTAATGCTGTTGAAGAACCAGAGGAGAGCAAGAAGCGCAACCCTTTTACAGTCACAGATTATATACTTATAATCATTACTTCAATTATTGGATTTTTATACGCTTTCGATGATGCTTTCTTTATCGTTGGACAAATACGTTTATTTCCTGAAACTATCTTAGGGTATGATGGAAAAACAGTCGTAATCTTAGCTGGACTATTAATATTTCTCTATTTGATTATCTCTCGTATCATTCGTTATCCAAGAATCGTAAGAGATCGAATGATTGCAGTAATTGTATTTGCCTTCTTCACCATTTTCTTTTGGATGTCTTTCGAACAAGGAGCTACTTCACTAATTGTATTTGCAAGAGATAATACACAGCGTATACTGTCAGGAAATGCAGCAACTATATTTAATATTTTCAATATTCTATTGACTGTAGTACCGCTAATTATTATATCGTGGGTGCTAATTTTATTGGCTAAACAGACTATCAAAAAAGCATTTATTTCAAACATCGTTTTGGCAATTACTTTTATTGGTGTTTGGGGTACTGCAATTTGGATGTTGTCACGTGATATGTCGTCAACCACATATGAAGTTACATATTCAGCAATTAAACAACAAATACTAGATGATAATCAAAAGCCTGTAGTTGATAAACACAACCAACCAATTTATGAGTACATTGCTTTATCTGCAGCAAATCAACCAAAAGAAGGAGATAATGTAGTCAAGCATACAGCTAGTATTTCTCAATTGGAAACTTATGAAATAGGTCAACCTGTTGAAATATACAAAGAACTAGGAAATTACAATATCTTATCTAATAAGCAAAAGGACCTTTTAATTAGCGAATTTGAAAAAGCAGATAAACAAGCAACAATCGTCCAAGCAGAAGTTACTGCCCTTAATGACAATCAGATAGAGATCACAGCTTCTTGGTTTTCTATCCTAAACTCATTCTTTATTATCGCATTAGCTTCTCTAGTATCAAAACTATGGGATTCAAGGTACAATCCACCAGCATCTATTAAATATGGATTAGGATTAATTATTATGGCTATTGGTTTTGGGATTTTAGCTTATGGATCACATGGTATCACAGAGGGCACAAGAGTCTCTATGATGTGGCTTGTATTCGCTTACTTCTTCCACACCTTAGGTGAGTTATTCTCCTCACCTGTTGGACTGTCCTATGTATCGAAATTAGTACCTCCAAGAATGATTGCTTTAATGTTTGGAATGTGGTATCTTGCCATCGCAATAGGAAATAATCTAGCAGCCAAATTAGGAGGGCAAATTGAGGTGATTACTGAGAAATACTCTCTTTCAGTATTTTTCTTAATTTTTACAGTAGTACCAATTATAGCAGGTATTTTGGTTATTGCATTAAACCCAGTGCTTAAAAAATTAATGCACGGAGTAAAATAACATTAAAAACAAACGGATTGAATTCATGAGAAAACTATTTTTATTCTTAGCACTATCACTAACGACTCTAACTATACAAGCACAGTCTATCAATTGGATATCTTTTAATGAAGCCCTCGAGGCTCAGAAAAATGACCCAAAGCCTATCTTTGTAGATGCTTTTACAAGCTGGTGTGGTCCTTGTAAAATGCTAGATGCTAATACTTTTTCAGATCAAGGAGTAATTGAATACATCAACAAGAACTATTATGCTGTAAAGTTTAATGCGGAAGGAAATGAAACTATCAATTACAAAGGAGTGAAATATACCAATCCTGGTTTTGATTCAGATAGAAAGCACAAAAATGCAACACATGATTTTACCGAGTTTTTAAGAATTCCCGGATACCCATCAATGGTTATCTTTGACGACAAAGGAAATGTAAATAAAACTATTGTCGGTTACCAAACTCCAGAAAAACTATTAAATCAGATATAGATATATCCATTTTATAATTGCCAATATCCCTTTTCATATACATCGTGAAAAGGGATATTGTTTTTTGTACAACTATCTTTTATATATTTCCTAATCCAAAAAGGTGTACGATTACCAATAATGACTTCTTTAAACCGACACTGAGAAAACAATCGATCATAGTTAATTTGAACTTTCCCACTGACAATTAGATATTCGTAATGAACCGATGATAAATAGTATGGACTATCTTCAGTTAAAACAAAAAGGTATATTGTTGAAAGGGCAAAATACGCACAACCTTTTCCGCTTCTAAAAAATAAACGTGCTTTAACGCATCATTCTGATAGTAAAAAAACTTTACAGTATCCTTTTTATAAACATAAGGAAACACTAGGTATTCCTTATGAACATCATCATATAACTTACTATTAGAGAGAATTGCAAACAAATTAAACGAACACAGTAAAGGGATTAACCATAGTTTTTTCCTTGTACGATAAATAAAATACAAACATATAATTGACATAAAGTAGATACCAATTTGATACTGATTAATCTTCACTCCTTCAAAAACTAAAAAACTAAACCACTGTAACTGATCGATCACCCAAGTAAACCCAGCAGTTGTTATATTCAAAACTTCTGTAAAGACAAAAGAGATGCGTCCAAAAATCACTAGTATAAATACATTGAAAATGGAGAGAATAAGTAAGATAGTCACTGCAGGTATAGCAATTAAATTCCCGATTAAAAACCCAAATGAAAACTGCTCAAAATAGTATAATTGTAAGGGAATAAGTCCTACTTGGACTACTGTAGAGATTAATAGTATATCAATAAAGTAATTTACTAATTTATATTTGCCCTTAATTCGACCTACTAAAGGATAGAAAAATACAATACTTAATACTGCTAAATAGGATAATTGAAAGCTTACATTATATATTAACAAAGGCTCTAGTAAAAGGCTAACGACCAATGCTATTCCTACACTATTCGCTAAATTAGTATCTCGATTGAGCACAAAACTCAAACTGATAAAGCTAAACATCAGAACAGCTCGATACACAGGAGGAGAAAAACCGGATAGGAAGACAAAAAACCATAGGGCAATAGTTATTAAAACAAAGCGTACTTTGCGATTAAAGTAACTTACTACCCCTAAAAGCAACAGGTAGATTATGCCAATGTGTAAACCCGAAATCGCTAAAATATGCATAATACCAAGTGTGCTGAATTTGCTTTTTATATCTGCATCTAGCATACTTCTATCACCAAAAACAAGAGCTAAGACAAATGATTTAGCTGTTGTAGTCAATTGCTCTTCATGACTAACATTGTTTATCAGAAACTCTCTAAACCTACGCAATCGATCTCTCCACAAATTACTTTCACCTAATTCCAAAACGTCTGACATATAAACCTGTTCTGTTATCTGAAAAGTTACATACATATACCTTTGATAATCAAAACTTCCTTTATTTTTGATGAATTAAGAACTCTAGGAGTTGATTTAGAATAATAAGTACGGGCAACTGCTAATTCTTCACCATTTTTATTGAAATAATTAACCAGCAAAGGTTTATTAATTATCTGATCATCAACGTTAATGATTCTAGCGATATAACGATTATTATTTACCGTACTTGAGGGCAAATTCTGTTCGATAACAAAAACTAGTGAGGATTCATTCGTATGACTTAAATCAATTAATGACTTTTTAAACACTTGAAAGCTCATACTTAGATGACCCAAACAAAAAAAGATCAAACTAATACTTCCTCCATAGAGGATAGCATTTAATCGAACCGCTCTTACCTTATAGGCCTTCCAACTAGTTATCCACAAAAAACAAAGTGAAATAACAAGAACGACAATACTAAAAACAAAAGCCACATAGCTTTGTAAGATAATCCCTACACAAAGAAATATAGCATAAAATAAAAAAGAGAATTTCAATACTTTCATATATAAAAAGCATCAAAACTCTCTCCAAAATATCTTTAAAAGATAAACTTAATTATCTGATAACACACGATTTATCTGAACAAACCGTCTCTTATAATAATTTTCATTGATAGAAGAAACAATTACCCCCCTACTCGTTGAGGAGTGGATGAATTTAATGTCATCTGGCGTCACCTCAGTAATTATTCCTACATGACTAATGCGGTTTCCTCTTGTATTAAAAAATATAAGATCCCCCTTCTTAGCTTTGCTCTTCTTCACTTTCTCACCCACTCTTGCTAAATCTCTAGAAGTACGGGGCAAGTTCAAATCTGTACTAGCAAAAGCATTAACAATTAATCCAGAGCAGTCAATACCCGAATATGAAGTCCCCCCATAGCGATATCGTACACCTTCATAGTCAAAAGCAGTACTTAATATATCATCTGTAATCATATATGCAGTCTTATCTAGCTCCTCCATAAACTCATCTAATAACACATCAAGCTGTGCTTGAATGTCTTCATCAACTTGTTTACTCTCTTTCAGCACTATGGTCTGTGCCTTTACAGGATTATTATTTAGTTCTAACTTGTCTTGTACAGAGGCATTAATTGATACAGAACTAAGTAACAAAAGGGGTAAAACTATATTCTTTAGTACTTTCATAGTGCTCTTATTTACTAATTAAGTAGGTGTTTACTATTTTTTATTATTTCATCCGCCACATGATCACTTGCTCCAGCACCACCAAGTTTTGTTATTAACTTATCGTAGTTTGTCAATAGCTTTTCTCGATCATCACCTTCTACTATTTTTTTAAATTCTTCTTCAATACGCTTAGAATTACAATCCCCTTGGATTAATTCTACAACAACATCATCATCCATTATCAAATTTACTAATGAAATATATCGCAAGGTAATAATTCGCTTAGCTATTTCATATGATATCTGATTTCCTTTGTATAAAACTACTTGAGGCACACGGAATAAAGCCGTCTCCAAAGTAGCCGTACCCGATGTTACTAAAGCTGCATGAGCTATATTTAACAAGGCGTAAGTCTCATTAAACACAAATGAAATGTTTTTATCTTGAATAAATTGCTCGTAAAATACAGGTTCTTGACCAGGCGCACCAGCTATTACAAATTGATATTGTGGATAGTTGTGTATCACGGAAAGCATTTCTCCCAACAAACGACTTATCTCTTGTTTTCTACTTCCAGGTAGCAATGCGATGATTGGCCGCTCATCTAAGTTGTGTTTGACTCTAAAATCTTCATGTTCTTTCTCCCGATAGTGTGCAATAGCATCTATCAACGGATGTCCAACAAATGTCACAGGATAATTGTGCTTCTGCTCATAAAAGTCTTTCTCAAAAGGCAGAATAACATACATATAATCGACGTCGCGCTTGATTGCCTTTATTCTATTTTCTTTCCATGCCCATATCTGTGGCGAAATATAGTAATGTGTTGGTATTCCTATCTTCTTTGCCCACTTTGCTATACGCATATTAAAGCCAGGATAATCGATAAAGATTAAAACATCAGGATTAAATGATTCAATATCTTTTTTGCACAATGAAATATTGCGTAAAATGGTACGTAAATTCTGAACTACTTCTATAAACCCCATAAAAGCGAGGTCTTTATAATGCTTGATTAGCTTCCCTCCGACACCTTCCATCAATTCCCCTCCCCAAAAGCGAATATCTGCTTGAGGGTCTTTCTTATAAATAGATTTCATCAAATTAGAACCATGCAAATCTCCTGATGCTTCTCCTGCTATAATATAATACTTCATCTAGATAATAAATGTAATCAAAGTTATGATAAAGACTGCTAAAATACACCCTCTCGCATAAAAGTCGTAACGTTTTGTAATAAAAAAAGTAAACAAAGCTAAATTGAATAGGCTTCCTATCGCCATGATTCTTCCTAACAACCCTGTTTTTATTATAAAGTCAAAGTCACTAAACAAATCAAAATGAGTAAATAAAAGCAAGTAAATCTCTGAACCTATTATCGTTACAACAAGTCCTGACAAGAAACCAACCAACATACCTACTAGACGACTATCCATTATAGATCCCATGCATTAATGCTTTTAATTGAATGATGAGAAGTCATATCAAAATGAACAGGTACTAACGATATATATCCATTATCTAAAGCCCATTCATCCGTATCTTCTCCTTTATCTTGATTAATGAATTCTCCCTTAAGCCAATAGTATTCTTTCCCATGTGGACTGATACGTTTATCAAACGTTTCTACCCATGTAGCTTTAGCTTGACGACAAACTTTCACTCCTTTGATCTCATCTGAACTAAGTCTTGGAAAATTAACATTGAATACTACATCAGCCGGAATACCTTTGTTCAAAGCCTCTCGTGTAATTTTCATAATAAAAGGTTTGATATGTTCAAAGTCTGCGTTCCAACTAAAATCTAGTAGTGAAAAACCTATAGCTGGAATACCACTCATACCTGCTTCTAACGCAGCACTCATTGTCCCTGAATATATTACGTTAATAGACGAATTAGAACCGTGATTTACTCCTGACACACATAAATCAGGCTTGCGATCCAATATTTGCCCCAACGCTATCTTTACACAGTCAACTGGCGTTCCCGAACAAGCGTATTCTGCTTCTAATCCTTCATCAATCATTACTTTCTCTAATGTCAATGTATTATTGATTGTCACAGCGTGTCCCATTCCAGATTGAGCACTATCTGGCGCTACAACAATTACATCTCCGATCTCTTTCATCACCGAAATCAAAGCTCTAATTCCAGGAGCAGTTATACCATCATCATTAGTTACTAATATTAAAGGTTTTTGCATCATCTCTTATTTTTATTTACATTCGCTAAAATAGTAAATATTAGCTGATTTTAAAGCTTTACTAATCTTGTCTAACCATAAAAAAGTAGTCATTAGATACTATATTTCCATTTTAACAAATAATTATTTGGTTACTAGTCCGTATCTTTACTTTTTTAACTACTTTAGTTGAAAACTTATTAATGAATGCTATTAAGTTATTTATGAAAAGAAATTATAAGGTTATTTTAATCTTACTAGGTATATCTGCTCTATTATGGAGCTTTATGCCTAAAGAACCTAAAGAAAGTCCAGAAAAAGACCAACTCTTACTAGAGTTAGTTACTTATCTATTGGATCGTACACATTATGATCCTCCCAAAATCGATGATAAATTCTCTCAAAAGGTCTATAAAGAATATCTAAAGTCTTTAGACCCTATGAAGCGTTATTTCACTCAACAGGATATGGCTGAATTCTCTGAATACGAGCTACTAATTGACGATATGATATTAATGAAAGATTTATCTTTCTTCGATTTATCGTACAATCGTATCACACAACGCATGCAAGAGGCCAAAAGTATTTATGCTGAAGTATTAGCAAAACCATTTGACTTTACAATTGACGAAACTTTTGACGCTGATTATGACAGTCTTCCTTATGCTAAGGATCAAGAAGAATTAAAAGCCCGTTGGGAAAAACAATTGAAACTAAATGTACTTTCTACATTAACAGATAACTTAAAGATACAAGAAGGTAAAGAAGTTATTGAAGAAGATGAAGATAGTATTGAAACTATCAAAAAAGATACTAAAAAAGACACTAAACCAGTTGAGAAAAAATCATTTGAACAACTAGAAGAAGAAGCAAGAGATAGCACTTTAAAATCTCTTAACGAGTACTTCGACATGTTAAATGATTTAGAGAGAAAAGATTGGTTCTCAATCTATCTTAATGCAATTGTTGAGCGTTATGACCCACATACTTTCTACTTTGCTCCTGAAGACAAAGAGAAATTCGATGCTAGTATGAGTGGTAGTTTCGAGGGAATTGGTGCCGTTTTAAGAAAGAAACCTGAAGGTGTTGAAATCAACGAACTAGTACCTGGGGGACCTGCCGAAAAAAGCAAAAAAATAGAGGTTGGTGATATCATTCTGAAGGTAGCACAGACTGCTGATGAAGAGCCAATTGATGTTGTTGGTATGCGCCTTGATAATGTTGTGAAACTTATTAAAGGAAAAAAAGAGACAAAAGTTTACTTAACAATCAAAAAAATAGATGGTACTATTAGCGTAATTTCTTTAATGCGTGAAATGATTGAAATAGAAGAAACATATGCTAAATCAGCTGTTATCGAACTGAATGGCAAAAAATACGGATTAATTCACTTACCTAAATTCTATATTGACTTCGAGAACAAAGACCGTAGAAATGCGTTTACTGATGTTCAAAAAGAAATTAAAGAGCTAAAACAGCAAGGTATTGAAGGAATCATTATGGACTTGCGTAACAACGGAGGAGGATCTCTTTCTACAGTTGTTGACATGATGGGGTTATTTGCCAAAGAAGGCCCAGTAGTTCAAGTGAAATCCTCAAAAGGAAAACAGCAAGTACTAGATGACAAAGGAACTCCTATCGTATGGGAAGGTCCTCTTGTTGTGTTAGTAAATAACTTCTCTGCTTCAGCATCTGAAATTTTTGCTGCTGCGATACAAGATTACAAAAGAGGTATAATCATCGGAAGCGAACATACTTATGGTAAAGGAACTGTTCAAAACTTAGTGGATCTAAACGAACTACTAAGCAAACAACCTTTCGGTGACCTAGGAGCGTTAAAAGTTACTCTACAAAAGTTTTATAGAATTAATGGAGGTTCTACACAAAGAGAAGGTGTATTAAGTGATATAATATTACCAGATAGATACTCCTACATCGACATGGGAGAAAGAGACTTAGACAATGCTATGCCATGGGATAAAATTGAAAGAGCTGATTATGTAGCTTATAAAAATGACTTTACACCTATCGTTAACTTGAGTAGAAATCGTATAAAAACGAATGAGCAATTTAACTTAATTGATGAAAATGCTCAATGGATTAATCAACGTAAAGACGAAAAGACTTTTGCTCTTAACCTTGATAAATACCAAGAACGTCAAAAACAAATCGAGGAAAAAGCGAAAAAGTTTAAAGCAATTTCAAAGTATAAAAACACATTGAAATTCTCTTCTTTACCAAGTGAAATTGAACGAGTAGCAACAGACACAATTTTAGAAGATAAACGAGATAGATGGCATGAGCGCTTACAAGGTGATGTATATATCGAAGAAGGAGTTAATATCCTAAATGACTTAAAAAGCTTTAGTGCTGAAAAAGCGAAATAATAACTTATAACAATGTATAGCATCTAATTAAAATGCCACAAACAAGTTATTCTTATACAAGATTAGCGCTCCAAAAATTTAAAAAGAATTTTTGGGGCGTTTTGTCTTTTTACTTTATCATATTTATTAGCGTCGTATCCTTGACGGCTTATTTCTATATTCCAGATTATACTGCAAATGCTAATACAGGCGATCTTGCATTACATTCAAAACAACCAGGGTTTTCAGTTGATTATATACAACTTCCCGATGACTATAAAAGAAGTTTTAGCGAATATTGGACAGGAAGAAAAGAGCCTTTAAAACAGATTGCTATAAGTACCTATTATGTCCAAAATGACATTCTTTTTTACAAAACCTATAGTGATAGACCTGATCTTGAAGATTACAAGCAACTATCCTTGCATTCCTTTAAAACGGAGAATATCAACGAGATTGTTCGTACAAAAAACTTTTGGTTAGGCACTGATAATCAAGGAAGAGATTACCTAAGTCGACTACTCATCGGATCACGTGTTTCTCTATCTATCGGATTTGTAGCCGTGCTTATATCCTTAGTTATCGGTATTAGCCTAGGGGCAATTGCCGGATATTATGGAGGAAAAATAGACACTTGTATCTTGTGGCTAATCAATGTATTCTGGTCTATTCCAACATTACTACTTGTTATTGCTATTACATTAGCCTTAGGCAAAGGCTTTTGGCAAGTCTTTATCGCTGTAGGATTAACCATGTGGGTAGAAGTGGCCCGTGTAGTTAGAGGCCAAGTGATTAGCACTAAAGAACAGCAGTACATAACGGCTGCTCGTGCACTAGGCTACAACGATTATCGTATTATTACAAAGCATATTTTGCCAAACTGTATGGCACCAGTCATTGTTATCTCAGCAGCTAATTTCGCATCAGCTATTCTGATGGAAAGTGGTCTTAGCTTCTTAGGTTTAGGGACTCAAGTGCCAACACCAAGCTGGGGGGCGATGATTAAAGAAAACTACAATTACATTCTCTTAGGAAAACCTTATTTAGCTCTTTTACCTGGATTTGCTATGTTCTTATTAGTAGTTAGTTTCATGCTAATCGGTAATGCACTAAGAGATGCTCTAGACGTTAAACAATAGTTTATTTAATCAATAATTTACGTATATCTGCTTTTGTGCCATTATACACATTTAAATCTACTTTTCCTTTTATACCTTTTATACGACCATTCTCTGTAAATTGCCAAAAGTGCCAATGATCTTTAATTTCTTCAACGAAGAAATTATAATTAGCAATCCAAATAATATGATCTGGAAACTCTCTGTGTAGATAGTTATTGTAATAATGTTCTCCTGAATACAAAACCGGTTTTACCTTGTAATGTGCCTCTACAATAGCTATCCAGTTTTTCAACCCAACTTTAAGGTTTTCCATAGACTGCTTCTTTGGTAAATCTTCAATGTCTAATATAGGAGGAAAGTCTCCTTCTGTCAGCGTTACATTCTTAATAAAGTTATTTGCTTGTTCCGTTGAGTTTTCATCAGGGCGATAATAATGATATGCTCCTCTAATTATATGATTAGCACCCGCACCACGCCAGTTCTCTACATATCTTTTATCCTGACTATCTTTGCCCATCGTAGCTCGGATAAATGCAAATTCTACTGGAGCTTTCCCAATGACTGAATCTACCTTAGACCATGAAATAGCTGACTGATAATGGGACACATCGATACCAAATAATTTGCCTTCATGTCGAGCAACAACCTCAGCTGTTCGAAAGTCAAACATATTCTTCTCCGTTTTTTTTGCGCGTAAATCACTAAAAAAATAATCTAATGCATGCTTATATTTTACACCAAACCAAACACCTAAACCAATAAATACAAAAATAGCGACCAACCATGTCAATTTCTTGATTGCACTATTACTATTTCTTTGCTTTGTTTTCTTTGATCTAGACGTAGTCTTTCTTTTTCTTGTGTTAGTAGTACGTTGAGTTGTTGTACGTGGTAATTGTTTTAATACATCTTCTCCTTTTACCTTGCTTTGCTTATTTCCAGATACACTCATTTTCTTTATTAAAAATAACTTTAAAACACAGCTTATTTTAAACTTCTTTCTCTTGATCTAATTTTAAAACAGGTACTGGTAGTTTTATACCATTCAACTTAAATTTTTTATCTATCTCAAACCGTATATCACTTCCGATACGATCATTATCAAAAGAGTTATCAATAAAATAATAAAGGATAAAGCGAATTGATGACTCTCCAAATGCATCGATAAAAACAATAGGTTTTGGATCTTTTAATACATCTTTATTATTCTCAACGGCTGATAATAGCACTGCCTTGATCAGCTCACAGTCTGTACCTATATATGCTCCGACGTCTATGCGTGCACGCACAACTGGGTCTTCATGAGTCCAATTATACACTATGTCATCAATCAATTTGCGGTTGGGGATAACAATATCTTTCATATTACGTGTCTCTACAATAGTACAGCGCAAATTTATTGTCTTAACCCTTGCTACCTGCCCTTGTGTTTCGATTACATCGCCTACATTCAATGTTTTATCTATCAAGATATATATACCTGCTATCAAGTCTCTGAAAATATCTTGTAAGGCAAACCCTAGCCCTACAAATAAAGCGGCAGAGGTTGTCAAAAACATACTGATATTAATCCCTACAACATTTAATATAAACAAGAAGATAATTAAGTAGATGAAATAATTAACAAAATTAAATACACTTCCTAATCGCGCAGCTACATCTGGTGTCGCCATCTTCATAAATGTATTCTTTAGGATGCGCAATCCATATTTGGTAACCGTCAATGTGAACGCTATAAATATAACTGTTCCTATCGTTATTGAAATTGACTTACTCGTATATAATTCATATTCTAACAACTGGGAAAGAAAATTCTTTAGATCTAACATAATTACTTGTGCTGTTTATTCTCTTATATTTTGAGACACCCCTTTTGCCTAAAAGTCACATCTACTAAGCATCAATATTGGGGCTTTCATTCCTTACTTATAGAAACAAAAATACAGCTATTTTAGTATTATTGCGCTACAATAAGAGGTTATCTAAAACACATTCACAATCTAACTTATTAGGCTGTATATCTTTTTACATACTGTTTTTTTATTATTTAAAAAAGCTCATAAAAAAACACATACCTTTAGGGCTAAAGGTATGTGTTCATATATAGCATTGATTAGCTCTATTTTACACTTAATCGAATAAATCCACTGGCCTCTCCTCCACGAATAACATTAAACGCAGGAATAGCTGAAAAATCACTTGTATCTACTTTGTAATAAGCATTTAACCCCTCCTCTCTATTTATAACTCGTAAAAATACTTGATTATCTACAATTTCAACATTACCTGTTGACAACCCAAAAACAGTATTAGGAACACCTTTAATTCTTTCTACTTGTTTTGAGGCAATATCAACTGCATAAAATGCATAAATATTATTATAGAAATTAGTAGACATCGGTGATGTTTTCTCAATAGAAGCATCTATATACAATTTACCATTCAACGTACGGAAACTCCATAAACTTGCCCCGTCTGGCAACCCTAAATCTCTCGTATTTAACTCCCATTTCTTGTCAAATTCCGTTTCTCCAGCCTTAATTCTAAATATAAAAGCATTTTGTTGCACTAACTCTCTTTTCTCATTAAAATCCCAACCTAAAGTCATAAAATACAAGGCTCCATCGTCTCCTAAAGTCCAAGCTGGATATTCTGACACTGAATAGCCGTGATTTCTAGCTTTATGATGTGTAATTGTTTTTTCTACCTGACCACTTGCAATATCAACTACTGCCAATGTATATTGACCTGTATTATCAATATTTCCATTGCCCTTCTCTGGTGAATAAGTTATACTTACAAATAATTTACCCTCCTTACTTGCTAATGTTTGTATCCCTGTAAAAACATTCTTACTAATACCTTCTCCTTTTTCGATTGCTGATGTCAAGTCTAACTCTCCTATACGCTGCATTGTACTAGGGTTAAACTTTTGTACTTTATTATTTCCACGTTCTCCGTCGAAGTAAAACCCTGTCGTTTCATCTACTATTACATGCTGAGCAGATGTCCCACATTTAATGAATCCACTCTCTTTCAGTTTCCCATTTGCTCCGATGCTATAACGTAAAATCCCCGTCTCCCCTGCTAAATTCGCGCGGCTAAATACCCAGTCTTTATAGTGTCTAAAACCACCATAATTTCTTGCCTGTATAGAATACCCTCCTATATTATCCACTTCTCCTGTTGGCATCTCATCATAGGTAGCGTAATACCCTGATCCATCATTTACTTGCCATTCTGCAGTCAAAACCACGTACTTTCCTTTCGAATCTTCTACCGGATTTTGACTCCCGACAGTCGAATCATCACTTGAACTACAAGAGCTAAGCAACAATGCTAAGGCTCCTATTATAATACTTGATTTAAAATTCTGTCTTTTCATTACTCTATTTTATAATTAATAATTCAACATATAACTTAACTTCACATGAAAACTCCTTCCAGCATTCTGAATCTTAAAGTTGTCATAGATATTACTGTCTAAGATATTTTTACATTCAACATTAATGGTTAACGGAAGAGATTGCTTTGGCTTCCACAAAACACCTAGGTTATGTACTGCTTGGCTAGGAATAATATTAGGTGCATCTACCTTAGCTTTACCCCACAACCCAAGTAGTCCACCAGGCTCAGCATCTTTAGGAATATAGTTCAAATAATATGCATGTACATAGCTAAAGTTATAGTATGCTCGTAAAGCATCTTGTCTAGATAACACATTTGAAAATTGAAAAGTTGCTCCTAAATTTGAAAATAAATAGGGAGTATTACGAAGTCTAGCCCCTTCTAAATATTTCATTAAGGGCTCTTGTATATCAAATAAGCGATAATCCTGATAAGTGATATTTCCTTGAAAAGTTAACCATGACCAAGGTACATAACTCAAATCCAACTCCACTCCTATGCCCTTTACAGACTCAACATTTGTACTCTGTGCAAAAATCAAATTAATTGGCGCTGTCAAAATCATATCTTCAGTCAGACGATAAAACCCATTTCCTTCAACTGTCCACTTCTGTCCCAATTGACTGGTAAAACCGACATTAAAATTGATACTTTGCTCTGGCTTAATACTCGTGTTCGACAATATATAGGATCCATCACCCAAAATTTCCGTCTGATCTGGTAAACGGGTAGCTAACTCTCCTGACAAACGCAAGTATGATGCTTCTGTGATATTAAGTTTTAGTGATTGTGCTATTCCGAATTTACTTGATTCAGCACGTGACGTTTGATCTTTGAGATATCCTGTCCTTCCATTTACTTCTTGCCCACGGGCCGAAGTCATATAATACTTAACTTGTAATAAACTTTCAATAAATTCATTGACAAATACCCCATTCCAACCAATTGCTCCCACTACTTTAGTGTATTCTGCTGGTAAGCTTAATAAATCTACTGGATGATCTCCTATACTAGTCGGGCCGTACACATCACTCCCTTTGCGTAGGTAATCGTTGATCACAACATTCATATCTATACGATGTCTATCTGACAATTGATAACTTAGACCTGTTCTCGACGTAAAATTTGTAAAGGTAAGATTTGCCAATGTTGGCCTCCCAGATTCACCTACACTTCCTGTATTGATAGGTGGGTGATATTGACCATGCCAATCATAAGAGCCTCTTAAAGTATCTACCTGCTTCCCCTTTATCTCACTATAAGCAAAAAACTGATCTAGTTGTCCCTTTCCTTCATCAAACGATTTCTTATAGCGCAAAGTAGGAATAGCTACTGCTTTTTCCTCTGCATAGGAAGCACCAAATGGTCTTTCCATCAATGCAGCAAACTGATTATCTCTTTTTACTAGAAAACTATTTATTCCAAATCGCAATTCATCTGCCCAAGACAAATTGTAAACTCCCCCATACAATTCACTGTAAAACTGTCGATAACGATTGTGAAACAAACGCACCCGCTCAACATCTACTGTAGCAGTCTCAGGATTTACTACTCGTGCATCTACACGATAATTATTATCAGAATAATTATAAAATAAATCTGTTCCGATAAAAAATCGATTATCATCGCTAGTATGGTTAAAGTTAAAAGAAACTCTATGCGTGTTAAATGATCCTAACTCATAAGAGACAGCAACTGATCGATCATTAACCTTTTTTGACACCATATTGATCGCCCCACCTAGAGCATCTGCCCCAATAGTTGTGGGCAAAACACCTTTGTACACCTCCACACGTTCCATCATATTAACAGGTGTACTTGAGATATTATACCCCGCACCTAAATAATCTAAAGGAATTCCATCTTTTAATAATTTAATTGACTTTCCTTGAAAACCATTAAGCACAATATTTGTATTACTTCCCAGACCACCACTTTGACGAACGCGAATACCTGCCGATCTATTCATCATCTCCACTAGTGTTACAGCTTGCTCTTGTACTGCTTTTGTGTCTACTATCTCGGCTTTAACTATAGCTCTCTTAGCTTTTTCATTTTCAGACTTCATAGTCATTACCACTTCGGATAAGTGATGTACTTGATCCACATCTAAGACATAGTGTAAAGAGGACATCGCACTATCCGATACTTTCACAGACTTACTTACTGGTTCTTTTCCGAAGTAGGTGACTAACACTTCATAACTACCTGTTGTTAAATTAGAAATTGAAAAAGCACCTTGCTCATCTGTAACTGCCAAAACGCCCAATCCTTTTACTTCAACGGTTGCTCCTATAGCGCTTTGTCCATTATCTAATAATACAACCCCCTTTATTATTCCTCCCGATTGTGCTACTCCATTGGTAACGTATAGTAAGAGAAAAAACAACCAACTCAGTACGTATTTCTTGTCAATTTTAAACATCTATATATTTGTATTATTTAGAATTATTATAAACTAAAGCAAATATACAAGCCACGATATACGCTAATCACAGTATTATATACACAATTAGCAATCCTCTAAAAAAGAATAGAAAAGAGAGGAAAATAAAAAAGCCCCTTCGATTGAAGAGGCTTTGTGCGGGTAAAAGGACTC